>JBBKWB010000075.1:0-3781 GCA_037968755.1 Woeseia sp. | reverse complement strand
GCCGGGATTTTTTCCTTGGCCCGGCCGATCGCGTCTTCCTCGCTTATGAAGAACGGCAGGTCGATCGCGAGCACGTCGCGGATGCGCACCGCGCTCTGGTCGACGTTCTTGCGCAGCGCTTCAGCCCACAAGCGCGTGTCCTTTGCGGCATCCTTGCTCGGCGTGACGATCAGGATCGTCGGCTGGCCAATCAACTGGGCGGCGCTGACTTTTTCCCCGGTCAGCGCGGTCGCCGTGAAATCGGGGATCGGGCTGCTCAAGAGCTGCGACCAGGCGCCGACCGGCGCCAGCAGCGCAAGCGCAAGCATGATGGATGTTTTCATGGAAGTTTCCTTTTTGTCTTGCTAAGAGAGGGGCCGGCTGCACAGCGCGACTCCGATCAACCGTAGTTTACGCGGGACCTGCGTAGGTTGTCGGTACGGCAACGCGCACAGCAGCTACGGAACGATTGATCATCGAAGCCCGCCTGGAGGGCGAGCAAACGAGTGCGACCGCTAGTGAGACAACGATCGTTGCCGTGGTGGAGCGGGAAGATCGAAACGTTGCCGAGTTGGGACTCACCCTGGCCGAAGGCCGCACCCTGCTCGCCGAAGTTCAATCGGTACTGGTCAGTGGCACCGGCCACCTCATCCACCGGCACTTGCCCGTGGACTGGTCAGTCCCGGAAACACCATATTGGGCTTCAGGATTATCCCCTCCATTTTTGTCCTCTGGTGCCTTTGTGCCTAACCACTATTGGATAGCAGCCATACAGCGCGAGGTCCGCTTCCGTCCCGAAGCGGACCTCGAGTCGCAAACGAAAACCCCGCCGGGGCGGAGTCTGTGTGGGGGCAGCTCAGCTGGCAAACATCGGCTACATTCCCTTCAAAATCTTGGTTTTCTTTGCGTCAAGACGACGTTACTACCTCGACAATACCTCTGACGCCGGCCTAAGGGCGTGACGGCGCGGCTTCACGTTTCTCCTCAGTCGTCCAATAGCCGGTACTCTTATAATGTTTGTGGATGACCATTTCCTGCTTTCGGTCCATCTGCACCGCCGAATCATACGGCGGAGCTTCTTTCACTGCCTGCCGGGTCAGATCGACCGAGACCGTAGCGTCGGACCAGCTCACGTTTTTGATCCACTGAGGCGCGATGAGGACCTGGTGACCAAGCCACCAGTTGCTGGTGTTCACAATGAGGTATCGAATAGCCCAGGTCTCCTCATCGACAAGCAGACCCTGTACGTGGCCGATGTCGCCGTCGCTGGCCTCAATGTGATAGCCCTTCACCTCCTTACAACCTCTGAGGTGGGCGTCGTCGTCCTCGTGTCGTGCCGCTTTAGCGCGTGCGTCCGTCTGCTCTGCGTTTGAGTGTCCAGCATTTGGCCTCGCCACAAGCCCCCCATAGCCTGGCATCATAATGTACGGAGACATTCCGCCACCCCAGAGCCCCTCACCGCCCCAATAATACGGGTAGCCGAAATAGCCAAAATACATCATTTCGTGCTGTCGCGAGACCGGCTTGTCGGTGTCTATATCGGGACTGTTCTTCACTTGATCTTTTGTGATCGAGACGGGCAATATTTTTTCCACCCAGTCCGGGTGGCCGATCGCGATCGGCGAGATCAACACTTTTCGGCCTGAAAGCCAGTTGCCCGTGTCGACAACGAGATAACGGATGACCCACGAAACGTCATCGAAATAGAAATCCTTCACGTGGCCTATGGTGCCATCCGTCGCGCGGATGTTGTAGTCTTCCAGATCGTTCACGCTGCGTAACATATGTCGTTACTCCTCTGATTTTGCCGGCCGTCGGCAATCGCACACCGATTATCCACAGTCGCTCATTCGGCGAAAGTCAGCTTCCAGCGGGGGGGAACCACCATCGACGCGGAGATCGTCCGTGCCGGTTGATCGGCCACTGCTGCCGCAATCTTGTCGTAGCGGTCGATGATTGCACACCGCACAAGCGCTTCACAACGCAACAATCCAGTTACATTCTTTTCAAATGTCGCCGCCGAAATGCTTCCCTATTCTTGACCGCTTTATAGGTCAAACCTTGGTGAGTCCTCCGGCATAGCCGGAGGCTCAGCTCACTGAGTCACTTCTTCCATGCGCTCATCGGAAGATAAATCATGACCTGCTGCGTTTGCAGCAGAGCCTGATTGATTTCTCTGATCGTTTCGTTGCGCCGCTTTGAATATGGGTCACCGGCCAGCGCCTGGGCTGCTTTGCGCAAGTTATCGGAGGATTGTTGAAGACTATCGACCGATTGCATGTAGGTGTTCTCTGTCGCGGCAGCGATGAGTAGATCAGATGGAAGGTCTGCCATTGCGGACTGAACTTCCGCGAGCGCCCGGTTGGCGGCTTTGATCGAACGAGTCCGATCCGGACCGGCAGGCGCTTTTGCCATTTCATGGATTGCGTCGCGCAACAATTGCGCGCTACGCAGCAGACCCTCGATAGGCCTGGCGTCGCTTCGGCTCGTTGACGCCTTTTTATCCGGCGGGTTTTCACTCTTTGTCTGCGCTATGGCAAGCGGCCCGGATAACGCCAAGGCCAATACAACTGTTGAAAGAACCGTTTTGTGAATCGCATTCATATCAAGGTCTCCATTGAGATCGGGTATTTCAGATATGTCGGTTTCGGCTGTGATGAAGTCTGCACCATCGACGATCCGACTCGAAAAAAAAGGGTAAATGCACTTGCTGGTTGAGTCTGTGCGGCAGCACACCTAACGCTGCCGAAGCCAACGCCGTTTGCTGGAGTTGCAGGTTCACCAAAACCAGAACGAGGCAATGTACTGATTTTCCCAGCGGTATGTGTTGCTCTCTGTTGCGGCGAGCGCGTTTGACCTGAATGGCATTTCAACCGGGCGCGGGGCAAGCGGGGGAAAGCGCTGCTGGGGAAATAACCGGCGACGGGCTGGTCTAGGCTGCGAACCAGTCTTTCGGCGACAGGATATTTCGAGTCGGTGGGTGTCCGCAGTTGGCCGGTAACGGTGATACGGCGTGAGGTCCGCTTCCGATCCAAAGCGGAAGTAGCCAGCCTTGAAAAGCAGCCGCTCAGGTACACCGAAAATCAGCGGCGGCTTTAGCCGCACGCTGTATTTTTCTTGTTAGGCAATTCGGTTGCTTCTCCTGGCACTTCTTACTTCTCCGCCTCCGCTATTCTGTGAGCGCGGCACCGTGTTCACTGGAAGCAAGCAGGGGGGAGTTGAGGATTGCTCTTTTTTTTCAGTCGCTGTGTGCGGCACAACGACTGAGTTCCAATCGTTGCATATGTGCCCACATGCCGTAACAATCCAGACTCCTGGATAACAGAGTCAACACCGGGACTGCATCAGCGGTAAACGATCCCACCATCGATGATTGGTGCCTGTCCGGTCATATAGTCTGAATCCGGACCAGCCAGATACGAGACGAAAGCGGCCACATCGTCCGGTGTCTCAGCCCGGCCCAGTGCAATCCCCTCCACATACTTCTTGTAGGTCTCCCCTTTCGGCGCGCCGGTCAGTTTCGCAAAGCGTTCGTCGATCTCAACCCACATATCAGTTCCGACAATACCCGGGCAGTAGGCATTGACAGTGATGCCATTGCTCGCATATTCGAGCGCTGCAGCCTGAGTTAAGCCGCGGATTGCGAACTTGGTGGCGGAATACACTCCGAGCATGGCAAAACCGTTATGACCGGCAACCGACGATGCACTAATGATTTTGCCCTTGTGTCCGCGAGCCTTGAATTTCTTGGCCGCAGCCTGGATTCCCCAGAGCACGCCCTCGATGTTCACTTTGAAAATGG
>JBBKWB010000074.1:0-2554 GCA_037968755.1 Woeseia sp. | reverse complement strand
CCCATCATTCTGAACGGCGGTGGCTTTGGTTTATTTGCCAATCATTCGCTGGTAATGGCGAACTATCTTGCTCGGGCCAATTCGGCCGTCATCAACCTGCGGGAACTGCTCGATCAGGGTTGATCAGACCAGGCCCACCCACACCGGCACATCACGCCAGGATTCGCCGAGCGCACGATCGAGTCGGCGGTAATCTACGCAATACTGGCCAACAAGGTTCCAGAATCGGCGCGAGTGATTCATATGCTTACCGTGACAAGTTTCATGTACCAGCAAGTATTGCAGCAACTCCGGGCGCAAAAACAGCAGGCACAAATTCAGGCTGAGCGTGCCGCTGGAACTGCGGCTGCCCCAGCAAGTGCGTTGGGCACGAATCTGCATGCGTTGGTAGCCAATCCCGGTTATCGCCGCAATGGAATCCAGTTGCGGCTTGTATTCAAGCCTTGCGACGGCAGACAACCAGCGGCGTAACGCTGTTACACATTGCTGCTCGTCGTGTACCCGGCCGCTCAGCCAGACATCGTTGCCTTTTTGGCGCCAGCGCACATTTTTCAATTCATTACGAAGATCGTAATGAATGCGAAACTCCCGTGCGATAGCGGGCAAGGAAACCACTGTCGGCAGAGCAAATTCTTCCGGATTCAGCTTGTGAGCGAAATCGTCGCGCGCTTGCTTAATCCACTCTTTATTTTCTGCGACGAATTGCGCGACCTCTGCAGCGCGGGTTCGCCGTGGCACGACGACCTCTACGCGACCGCGCGGATACACCTTAATCGACAAGCGCTTGGCGCGGGCACTCTCGCGCACGGTAAAGCCTGGCGGTTGGCCAGGCTTGGACGACGGCAATGGCGCATCGTCAGGGAACAGCGATAGTTGCGGGGCGGCACTCTGCACGCCCCCTATTCTACGGGCGCGAGCCGCTAAAGCGAATAGCGTCGTCCATAGTCATCTCGCCGGTGACGGCCGCTACGGCGGCACTGTCGCTGATATAGAGCTCCACTTCCCGCTCCAGCCGAATGCCGCCGTTAACCTGGCTTCCGGGGCCGATGACCACACGCGGTTTGCGCGTATTCTTTGAGCCCCAACTCCAGCCACCGGGACGGACAATGGTCAGGCGTCCGTGCAGGATGCTGTTGTCGGTAAGGGTCACATCGCCGTTTACGGTGCTCATATCGCCGCTGATCTCGGTGCCACTGATCAGCAGTTCGCCGTTTACATTACTGACATCGCGGGCAATGCGGCTTCCGCTCTCAATCGTGATCTTGCCATTGACGACTGAGACCTCACCGTCGATCGTCACGTTTTCATCGATTCGAATAGTGCCGTTGACGCTACTGATGTCGTCGGCACTGGCATTCGCGCCCACGCGAATACTGCCGTTGACCGTTTTAGCATCTTCGAGGCGGCAGCCGCTGCCTATTGTTATCGAACCGTTCACCGTCTTCAGCGAGCCCGAAATGACGGAATCGTTGCCGACCGTAATACTGCCATTTGATGTAGATCGCCCGCCGGACTGGGTACCGGCGTCGAGGTGAATACTCTTGTTGCTGTCCGCGGCCACGGCACCGCTCAGCAGGAGTAGCAGAGCGAGGCCTGGCAGCCAAAGGCGATCATTTCCGGTATTACAGCGCATGAGCAAATCCTCGTAACAATAGGGTACTGGATAGTGTTTGGATGCCGTTGCCCGGTGCAGGGTTGCAATGCCGGTCAGGCTTTTCCGCCCGTCGGGGCTTGCACCGCGCGGTTGAGCCGGTACTCTAGCGGCCACCAGCTCATTGGATCACGCGCCGCAATTTCGGAATAAGACCGCTTTCATGGATGAACCACGCATGCTTATCGACATCGGCGCCAACCTGACTCACGACAGTTTCGCCGACGATCGTGCCGAGGTGCTGGCGAGCGCCGTGGCCGCGGGCGTGCGCCAGATGGTGGTCACCGGGGCCAGCGAACAAGGGAGCCGCGATGCCATAAATTTGGCCGAACAACATCCTGGCAAACTGTTTGCGACCTGCGGCGTGCACCCACACCATGCCGAGGACTACAGTGATGTTACGCATGCGCTGTTCGCTACCCTGGCGACTCGTCCCTGTGTGGTCGCCATGGGAGAGTGCGGACTGGATTATTTCCGCGATTTTTCACCGCGCCCGGCACAGCGCGATGCATTTCGCCGGCAGCTGGAACTGGCCGTCGAAACTCAATTGCCGGTGTTCTTGCATCAACGCGATGCCCACGATGACTTCATGACGCTACTCGAACCGTTCGTTGGGGGCTTAAGCAATGCCGTTGCCCACTGTTTTACTGGCGAAGCGCATATGCTGAACGACTATCTGAAGCTGGGCCTGCACATCGGCATCACGGGCTGGATCTGCGATGAACGCCGCGGCAGTCACCTGCTGGATCTCGTTGCCGATATCCCGGCCGATCGCCTGATGATCGAAACGGATGCGCCCTATTTGCTGCCACGCAGCTTGCGGCCGAAACCACGCTCCCGCCGAAACGAACCTGCCTACCTTGTCGAGGTCCTGCGGATACTGGCGAAAGCGGTGGGCAAGAG
>JBBKWB010000073.1:0-17797 GCA_037968755.1 Woeseia sp. | reverse complement strand
GCATCATACCGTGTACCCTTTCGCGGCGCAGGCGATCTGCGATAGCGTTGAGCAACAAGGGGATTCCCTCGCCGGAAATGGCGGAAAGCCATACTGCCCGGCCCTGGCCCTTGCGATTGGCGTTGACCCGAGGGCGCCGATCCAGCTTGTCGATCTTGTTATAGACACGAATTTGCGGGACATCCTGTGCACCGAGCTCTTTTAGCACTGCATTGACTTGCCGCACCCGCTGCCAGCGTTGCGGGTCACTGGCATCAATCAGGTGCAAAATAAGGTCCGCTTCGCGAGCCTCCTGCAGGGTTGAACGAAATGCAGCAACCAGCTCATGCGGCAAATCCCGAATGAAGCCAACCGTGTCAGCAATGATGGCGTCCGCCCCGTCGCCAAGGTCAATTCGCCGCATCGTGGGATCGAGGGTCGCGAACAACTGGTCCTTCACGTAGACGCCGGCGTCAGTCAAGGCATTGAACAGGGTCGATTTTCCCGCATTCGTGTAGCCCACCAGCGCCACCGTCGGAATCTCGGCATTGACCCGATTTTGCCTGTTCATGGCACGGCGGCTATCGACCTGCTCCAACCGACTGTTGAGCTGGCGAATTCGGTGGGCGAGCAAGCGACGGTCCGTTTCCAGCTGGGTTTCACCCGGACCACGCAGGCCGATACCGCCTTTCTGGCGCTCAAGGTGAGTCCAGCCGCGCACCAGGCGGGTGGACAAGTGTCGCAGCTGGGCGAGTTCGACCTGCAGTTTGCCCTCGAAGCTGCGCGCGCGCTGAGCAAAGATATCCAGGATCAGGCCACCGCGATCGAGGACCCGGCACTTCAGCTCACGCTCCAGGTTTCGCTCCTGGCTCGGCGACAAGGGCGCACCACAAATGACGAGTTCGGCCTCGCTCTCGCGGATCAGCCCTTCCAACTCGGCAAGCTTGCCTTTGCCGATAAAATAGCGGGGATCCGGCATGCGCCGGGCACTGACAAGCTCGCCAACCAGCTCCGCTCCGGCAGAGCGGGCGAGTTCAGCAAATTCTTCTCGTTCGGATAAGTCCGGCGCCCCATCGACTGAGGCGTGCAGCAGGACGGCGCGTTCGCCGCTTTGTGGCCGCTCAAACAAGTACGGCCTCCTTGCTGGATTGCTCGCGTATAAGTCTAGTCGTCAGAGTCTCCGCCGTCGTCGTCCGGTAACGGCAGACGAACATTTCGTGAGGGCACGATTGTGGAGATCGCATGTTTGTAAACCATCTGGTTGACACTGTTCTTCAGCAACACCACGAATTGATCAAATGAATCCACTTGTCCCTGCAGCTTGATTCCATTCACCAGGTAAATAGACACCGGGACTTTTTCTTTTCGCAAGATATTCAGAAACGGATCCTGCAACGACTGCCCTTTGGCCATGTCGGATCTCCTTATTATTGTTCAACTTTCATTGTCGCACGCATCGCAAATGCTGCTGCCAGTGGCCCAAGCTACAGCACACCCATAGCGAAAGAAAATTCTAGCATAGCCCCAAATTGGGTTTAGGCGATTCTTTCGCCCAGTTTCTCGCGCAACAGCGACAATATGGCATTCATAGCGTCTGCTTCAAGAGGATCGACGCAATTCTCCGATGGTTCCGCTCGTAACCAGGTGAATTGCCGCTTCGCAAGCTGGCGGGTTGCGAAGAGCGCACGCTGTACAGCGGTCTGCAGGTCCGTTTCTCCCTGCAAATGCGCCCAAAGTTGCCGATAGCCAACGGAACGCATAGACGAACTGTCCGCACTGAGTCCCGGGCGCGCGTAGAGCGCCCGAACTTCCTCAAGGAAGCCCGCCTCCATCATTTGCGCTAATCGCTGCTCGATCCGCTGGTGCAGGACGGCCCGATCTGAGGGCAACAGCGCGAGCCGCACAAAGTGGAATGCTGTCGGCCGTTTGGTCTGTTGTTGCAAAAAACTCAGTGGCTTGCCGCTCAAACGAAAGACTTCGAGAGCGCGCTGGATACGTTGGCTGTCATTTTCTTCGATGCGTGCCGCAGCCGCGGGATCGACCTCAGCGAGTTGCCTGTGCAACGCAGGCCAGCCAATTTCCTGTGCTTCGCGATCCAACTCAGCACGCAGCGCCTCATCAGCATCCGGCAACTCGGCAATTCCTTCAGTCAATGCGCGAAAATACAGCATGGTGCCGCCAGCCAGCAGCGGCACGCGTCCGGCTGCATGAATTTCATCAATGGCTGCGGTTGCATCGCGTACAAAGCTGCCGGCCGAGTACGCATCTTCCGGCTCACAAATATCGATGAGCCGATGCGGCACACGTGCCAGCATTTCTGCATCAGGTTTGGCAGTACCGATATCCATGCCGCGATACACCAGCGCAGAGTCCACGCTCACTACATCCACCGGGAACTCGTCGGCCAGGCGCATCGCAATAGCGGTCTTGCCCGAGGCAGTGGGTCCCATCAGGCAAAGAACCGGTGGTTGATGCATAGCCTACTGACCGCGAAGAAATAGCCGGTCAAGCTCCTGCAAACTCATCGCGGTCCAGGTCGGGCGACCGTGGTTACATTGATCAGCGCGCTCAGTCGTTTCCATCTCACGTAACAAAGCATTCATTTCTGCGATTGTAAGCGAACGGTTTGCCCGTACTGAATGGTGGCACGCCATCGTCGCCAGGATCTCGTCGCTAATGTCAGCAGCACGATTACTGCTTCCCGCATCAGCCAGATCGGAGATGATGTCACGCACCATGGCTTCCGCATCCGCGTGACGTAGCAACGCGGGCACTTCGCGAATCACAAGACTGGTCGGCCCCGCCCGATTGACAACGAGGCCAAGGTTTTCGAATACGTCTGCGTTGTCCTCAGCCAGGCTGGCTTCGCGTTCCGAGACGGCCACATTCGTCGGCACCAGCAGCGGCTGGCGCACCAATGCGCGTTGCTCAAAATCTTTCTTCAGTCGCTCGTACAGAATGCGTTCGTGCGCGGCATGCATGTCCACAACTACCAGGCCGTTAGTGTTCTCGGCGAGTATGTATATGCCGGCGAGCTGTGCCACGGCATACCCCATCGGCGGTGTGTCGTGATCACTCGCTGCAGCGCCCGCTTGCTGGCCCGAGCGTATCGGTGCGTGTGGCTGCGAATCGTTTGATAGCTGCCGATACGCGCTGAGCGCATCGGCTACCGCATGGCGTCCATGATGCGACGCAATCGGCATGGGCTGCTGCTGAAAGCCACTTTGCACTGGCGCCGCAACGCGAGCCGGGCTTTGTTCGTGACCACCCGGGCGGGTATCGGCCAGCGCTCGCTCGATAGACTGCGCCACGATTCCGTGCACGCGTCGACTGTCGCGTAAACGCACCTCGTGCTTTGCCGGGTGCGCATTGGCATCAATGCTGGCTGGGTCCATGCTGAGATACATTACGTAAGCCGGGTATCGGCCGTGAAACAGGACATCACGGTATGCATGCCGCGCCGCGTGGCTTAACGTCCTGTCAGCAATGCTGCGGCCGTTGATAAACCAGAACTGCAGATCGGGCTGGCTGCGATTAAACGTGGGCAAGCCTAGCCAGCCACGCACGGCGATATCGTCAGCAACGCGGTCCAGGTAAATGGCCTGTGAGGAAAAACTTTCGCCCAGCAAGGTACCGATTCGCTTCAACTCCGATTCCTTGTCGCGCGCGGCGGGCAGGTTCAGCACGTTGCGCCGGTTGTGGCTGACGCTGAATGCAACATCAGGCCGCGCAAGTGCGAGTCGTCGGATCCACTTGTCGATGTGCCCGAACTCGGTTCTTTCCGTGCGCAGGAATTTGCGTCGTGCCGGCGTGTTGTAGAACAGGTCTTCTACTTCAATGGTGGTACCGAGCGGGTGCGCTGCCGGCTTCGGCTCCGACAACTTTCCATTGTCAGCATTGATGCTCCAGGCGGTATCGTTCTCGGCCGTTCGCGATGTCAGCGTCAAGCGGGCGACCGAACCGATACTCGGCAACGCCTCGCCGCGAAACCCGAGCGATGCAACGGCTTCAAGATCTTCGAGACTGCTTATTTTGCTCGTTGCATGCCGTGACAACGCGAGTTGCAATTCGTCTTTGGCAATGCCACAGCCATCATCGCGCACTCGCAGCAGTTTCGCGCCACCCGCCATGATGTCGACAACAATACTTTGCGCCCCGGCATCGAGGCTGTTCTCGATCAGCTCCTTGGCAACTGACGCTGGCCGCTCAACGACCTCGCCAGCGGCGATCTGATTGATAAGGTGACCGGGAAGTTGTCGAATCGGCATGCGGATCTGCAGGAGCGTTAGAGATCGCGCATTCTTTCAAATGCGGCCGCTCTTGGATAGCGCTGCCCGCCAGGCGCAGGGGTTTTTAAGGTTCAGCTGCTGCGGGTGCAGCAAGGGCTAGCCGCCGGCGAGTACCGGTATGCGCAATTTCTGACCGACTTTCAGCGTATTGCCCGAAAGGTTGTTGGTCGAACGCAGCGACGACATGCTCACGTTGTAGCGTTGCGCAATCTGCGAAAGGGTGTCGCCGCGGACGATAACGTACTGCAGCTGCCGTTGCGGTGCGCTCCGGATATTCAGGGCAATCTGCGTGTCAGGCGGTGGGTTGGCATAAAAATAGGTGCTGATCCCGGTCAGAATCGCATCAGCGAGCCGACGTTGATGACTCTCACTACGTAGCTTCTTTTCTTCGCCCGGATTCGAAATAAACGCTGTTTCAACAAGAATCGATGGCACGTCCGGCGACTTCAGCACCAGCAGACCGGCCTGTTGAACCTTGCGCCGATGCACAGGGCCCATTCGCGCCAGCTCGCCAATCACCTTGTCGCCAATGTCGAGGCTGGCACCCAACGCCGCATTCTGCGACAGGTCCAGCAACACCGACGCGAGCACCTGGTCTTTGCCGGCTAGCGAGACACCGCCAACGAGTGCGGATGCATTCTCGCGTTCGGCGAGACGTTTCGCGGCTTCATCACTCGCGCCTTTCAGCGACAAAACATAAACAGAGGAGCCCTGAGGACGCGGGTCGTCCACAGCATCTGCGTGTACGGAGACAAATAAGTCTGCCTTGTTGCGGCGCGCGATTTCCATGCGCTCGCGGTGATCTATGTACACATCAGTATTGCGGGTCAAAATTGCGCGCATGCCTGGCTGGGCGTTAATGCGATCGGCGAGGCGCTTGCTGACTGATAGCGCAACGTTCTTCTCACGGGTTCTACCGCGACCGATCGCGCCCGGATCATGGCCGCCGTGCCCGGGATCAATTGTGATAACGATGTCGCGACCATTCTGATACACATCGGACGCACTCTTCACCGCTTGCAGCGGCCCGCGTCCCTGCAAGTCGATGACCAGGCGGTCGCCATACTTGCCATTCGGTCCTGCGGTGAAACTGCGCGAGCGAACTGCTTCATTCAGATCGAGCACAACTCGCAGCTGTCCGTTTGCACGAACAGCGCTACGAATAGATCGCACTGCGCCACTCGCTGCAGGCGGTCCCTGCAATGATTTCGATAAACGGCTGTTCTTAAGGTCCACAACCAGGCGATCAGGACCGCGTAAGGTGAAGATGTTGTGTTGCGCCGGTGAGCTCAGATCAAGCACAACCCGCGTGCGCCCGTTCTCCGTCCAGACACGCATATTTTCGACTGTGGTCGCAGCAGCGGCAGCGCCCGCAGCGAGCAGCAGCAGCAGTGTGGCGAACAGTCCGGCGAAATAAGTGCGAGCCCTGTGCATAAATCCTGGTTCTTTGTCTCAATTGAGTGCTGGGTGTCGGGCCAGTATACGAATCTGAACAGAAAAGCCAAGATTTCTTTCAATATTAGAAGGATAGGGCCGATACTTAATAGACTGCGGGATGTACCCACAGTACCCTACTGCGGCAGCTTTTGAAGCCAGTCCCGCCCGCGTGGTGTGAATCCATGCAGCTCAGCGCTGCGGCCACTGCCCGCATATGCCAGCCGCAGGCACACATCAGCCTGTTGCATCAGAGAGGGCACACGTTCCGGCCATTCGACCAGCCGCAAGCCATCGTCCAGGTCTTCCCAGCCGAGAAATTCCAATTCCGAGGCGGAGCCAATGCGGTACAGGTCGACGTGATAGACGACACCGCCTGGCAACTCGTAGGGTTCGATCAAAGTGTAGGTTGGACTCGGAACCGGGCCGGTTTGCCCGAGGCCACGCAACAGTGCGCGCGCAATCGTGGACTTGCCGGTACCAAGCTCGCCCTGCAACAGCACAAGCCAGCCCGCGGTGTCAGCCGGCAAATGCCGCGCGAGCTGCGCACCGAACTCGACACTTGCCGCATCGTCGGCAAGCTGCAACGAACGAAGCAGGGACTCAGTCATGCGCACAATACGGCGCGCAGTCCGCGCTGCCCTTCTCGGCTCTGTTTGTACTGTACGCAAGCACGCAACCGCAACCTGGCCAGCGGATCGACACACTGATGCGATGCACACTCATGGATTCACACATGCGCGCAACTCTGCAAGTAATTCGGACGCCAGCAAACCGCGCTCGCCGGTGAGCGCGGCGCGATCGCCGGCCCGTGCGTGCACGAGTACGCCAACCAATGCGGCATTGGCAATCGTGAGCCCCTGCGCGATCAGTCCGGCGATCACGCCGGTAAGCACATCACCCATGCCGGGCGCCGCCATGCCGGGATTGCCTTCAGTACAAAGCCACGGCGGACCGTCGCCCGTCGAGACCAGGGTGCCCTGGCCCTTTAGGACCGCAACGCCGCCGTAGCGGGTCTGCAACTCCGTCACCGCCTGGAGACGATCGCCCTGAATATCGACGGAGTTGCACTCGAGCAAGCGGCCTGCTTCGCCTGGGTGCGGCGTGATCACGCGGTCGGCGTTCTTGCCGGGCGCCGCGGCCAACAGGTTCAGCGCGTCAGCGTCCACCACTAACGGCAGGCTGGCAATGTTGACAGCGTTGACGAGCGCGCGTGCCCAGTTATCAGTACCGAGACCCGGACCAATCGCGACTACCGTTGCGGCGTTCAGCAACGGAGCCAGATCGGCCGCCGTCTCGACGGTAAAGCACATGAGCTCCGGTCGGGCAGCCGTGATCGCTGCAATATTCTGAGTATGGGTAGCAACGGTTACCCGCCCTGCACCGCTGCGCAATGCCGCTTCGCCAGCCAGCCGCGCAGCGCCCGGCATACCCGGACCACCGCCGATGAGCAGCACATGGCCAAAGCTGCCTTTGTGCGCCTGCCGTTCACGTCGCGCCAACGCGGCACTGAGTATGTCGTCGTCAATAATGTTAGCCAGCGGTTTCGCATTGGCATAACAGTGCCCGGGAATGTCGAGCGATGTGAAATCGATCTGCCCGCAGTGATCCGGCCCTGCTGCCAAATACAGGCCAGCCTTGCGGCCAACGAACGTACAAGTCCGGGTCGCCTTTACGGCAACTCCCATGACGGCGCCGCTATCGCCGTTAATGCCCGTAGGAATATCGATGGCAAGGCATGGCGCTCGATGCTGGTTTATAGCAGCGACAGCGACTGCGTAGTCACCGTCTACATCGCGAGTCAGGCCGTTGCCAAGCAGGCTGTCGATCAGCAAATCCGCATCCGCGGCGATTGTGCCCCTGAACGCCGCGATCGGCACAGACGAATCCAGTGCGTGCTGCCAGGCGTTGCTGGCATCGCCTTGCAGGGATTGCGGATCTGCGACGAATAGCACGTCTACGTGAATACCGTGCTTCTGCGCCAACGCGGCCAGCAAATAACCATCGCCGGCGTTGTTGCCCGCTCCACACAGGACCTGCCAGCGGCGAGCATCCGGGAATTCGCGCAGTGCAACGGCCAGCGCGAACTCCGCTGCACGCGACATCAAAAGCTTGCCCGCGATGCCGTTCGCAATCGCTGCCTGGTCAACTGCTCGCACGTCAGCAACCTTGAACACGGCACGCGCTGACGGCGGATTAGGGTTATTCGTCATGGTGGCGATTATACTGACAGGAACTCACTCGTAACCGAATACCTCACTACCTTGAGCTCTGTATCCACTAAAACTGACTTTGGCGCACTGAAGTCTCGCATCCAGCAATGGAGCCAGGAACTCGGCTTTCAGCAGCTCGGTATCAGCGATGTCGACCTGGGTGACGCTGAAGTTCGCTTACAGGATTGGCTGCACAAGCACTTCCATGGCGAGATGGGTTACATGGAGCGGCACGGTTTGAAGCGCAGCCGGCCCGACGACCTCGTACCTGGCACGTTGCGTGTCATCTCCGTACGCATGGATTACCTGCGCGAAGACCAGAACAAAGCCAAAGCACTGCTCGATCATCCAAAAAAGGCGTACGTATCGCGTTACGCGCTTGGCCGCGACTATCACAAAGTTCTGCGAGGTCGCCTGCGTGACCTCGCGAGGCGCATCGAGGAGGAGATCGGCGATTTTGGCTACCGGGTATTTGTTGACAGTGCACCGGTACTGGAAAAACCGCTTGCAGAAAAAGCGGGGCTCGGCTGGGTAGGCAAACACACGAACCTGATCAACCGCGATGCCGGCTCCTGGTTTTTTCTCGGCGAGCTGTACACCGACCTGCCACTCGCGACGGATATTGCGGAAACGTCGCATTGCGGCAGTTGTCATGCGTGCATTGATGTCTGCCCCACTGCCGCGATTGTTGCCCCGTACGAGCTCGATGCGCGACGTTGCATTTCTTACCTGACGATCGAACTGAAGAGCAGTATTCCGGAACCCTTCCGCAAACTGATTGGCAACCGCGTCTACGGTTGTGACGACTGCCAGCTGTTCTGTCCCTGGAACAAGTTTGCCCAACTCAGCGACGAAGGCGACTTCGCAGCGCGCCACGCACTCGACAGTGCCGACATGGTGACGTTGTTTCTCTGGGACGAAGCTACCTTTCTCGACAAGACCGAAGGCAGCGCGATACGACGCATTGGTTTTGAGCAGTGGTTACGCAACCTCGCTGTGGGACTTGGTAATGCCGCAGTTAGCGACGACCTGATCGCTGCACTGCAGTCGCGCCGCAGCCATGATTCCGAACTGGTCCGCGAACATGTAGAGTGGGCACTCGAACAACACGGTGTGGAATAACCAGGCTACGCAATCACCGCGTCGGCCCTCAGGAGACGCGAATGTTTGCAGCTGACGACGATCAATATCTTGTGCCTTTTGATGGCAGCTTCCGGGTTGCAGATTCGTCCACAGCGCCTGACGGCGACCAAAAGAAAGGCTCCAAGAAGCGTCTGAAATCTGCAATCAAGCAGCTCGACGAACTGCAACAGGTATTGATGGCCGGCGATAATCATTCTGTCCTGCTGGTGTTCCAGGCGATGGATGCCGCTGGCAAGGACAGTACGATTCGCGCCGTGATGCAAGGAATCAACCCCGCCGGCTGCCAGGTATTCAGTTTCAAGCGGCCGTCCAGCCGTGAGCTTGACCACGACTTTCTCTGGCGCACCAGCACTCGACTTCCCGAGCGCGGCCGTATCGGCATTTTCAACCGCAGCCAGTACGAGGAAGTACTGGTCGTTCGCGTGCACCCAAAAATACTGAGCTACCAGAAACTGCCGGATGCAGAGGACAGCGAAGAATTCTGGAATGCCCGGCTGGAATCCATTCGGGACCAGGAAAAACACCTGGCCCGCAATGGAACCGTCATTCTCAAGTTCTGGCTGAATGTCTCGCTGGACGAACAACGCCGGCGATTCTTGCGACGGCTTAATCGTGCCGACAAGCAATGGAAATTTTCTGCGGCGGATGTAGACGAACGCGAGTTCTGGCCCCACTACATGAATGCTTACGAAGAGGCACTAAACGCCACTTCCCAGCCGTGGGCACCGTGGTACGCGATTCCCGCAGACGACAAGCCGTACATGCGAGCGGCCGTCGCAGAAGTGATCGTCAAAGCGTTGTCAGGTATTGACCTGAAATACCCGGAACCCAGTGCTGAGGATCGCGCCACTTTTGACGAGATGCGCAGCTTGCTGACTGCGCAGGAAACACAGAGTTGATGGCCAATACCGTAACAGTTGTGACCACTTTCGCCTTATCGCCCGGTGTTTTTGCAGCAACCTGAAAACTGCTCAAATGGACCATTGTTATCGCCGTAGGAATCGAGTAAAAAACGGCCCGCCGTTACTGCAAATGTGACGGCCTACGTGGTGCTTCACCACGACGTCAATAACAATAACTTTTTTTCACGGTTGGCTTGCCAGCCGGGCAGGACCGGGTGCCATTTATTAATTCTGATTATCAACGTTCATTGCTGTCCGGTCTCGACCTGTTTCGTGGCGTTACCCCGGACAGCGTACAAACCTTATTGCAGCAGTGTGAACGCCGCGACGTACCAACCGGTGAGCTATTGCTGTCGCCCGGCACGAAAAATGAGTACGTATTTGTCGTGCTGTCAGGTGCACTTGATGTCCGCGTCGGCTCTCCCGATGCGCCGATCCTTGCGCGTATGGAAGTTGGCGCCTGTGCCGGAGAGATGTCGATTATCGAGGACAAGGATCCATCAGCATACGTGATCGCTGCGGAACCCGCGCACGTGCTGGTCATCCACAAGACAGTGCTCTGGGACATGGTCAACGCCTCCCACGAGTTTGCGAAGAATTTGTTATTGATGCTCTCGGAGCGCGTGCGCAGCCACAATCATTTCATTGCTGAGAGCTTCGGTGACCTGCACACCTACCGCCGCAACGCATCAACCGACGCGCTAACCGGGCTGGGCAACCGACACGCGATGGAAGCTGAGTTTCCGGCATTGATCAGCCAGTGCCGTAGCAACAAAGAAACGGCATCGTTGATTATGGTGGATGTCGACAACTTCAAGACGTTCAATGACCGCTTCGGACATGTTGCCGGTGACCGCGCATTGACCGCCGTAGCCCGCGTGCTGCTCAAGCAGTTTCGCTCACGCGACAAGCTGATTCGTTTTGGCGGCGACGAGTTCGCCGTGCTGTTACCGGGTGTTGCTGAGGAAGAAGCGCTGGAAATTGCCAACCGTGTGCGCATTGCAATAAACGGCGATCACAAAGCAAACATTGATTCGCTGATTCAGATACCGATTGAAATCTCGATGGGTGTCGCAGAACTGGACGACGATGCCGGCCTGGAAGCATTGATGCATGCGGCCGATGCGGCCTTGTACCGCGCCAAGCGCGCCGGTCGCAACCAGGTCGTTGCCTGACGCGCTGGCTCGGCCATCCGTTTCAATTCGGGTTCAGATCTCAACCACGATATTGTCGATCATACGCAGATCGCCCAATTTCGCTGCAGCCAGAATCACCAGTCGATCTGTTCCCCGATCGGGCGCTGCAAGATTTTCTGCGCGACGTACACTCACAAACTCTGTTTCAAACCCCTTGTCATCCAGACGCTTGATTGCGCGGGCTTCGAGTGCCGCGTAGTCGTCGTTGCCAGCCTGCAATGCATCAGCCAGTTCGAGCAAGCTCGCGTACAACTCGGGTGCAACAGCGCGCTGTTCCTCACTGAGTTGTTGATTACGGAAACTGAGTGCGAGCCCGTCATCTTCGCGCACCGTCGGACCGCTGACGAGCTCGATAGGCAGGTGCATATCCGCGATCATGCGGCGAATGACGAGCTGTCGCTGGTAGCCCTTCTCACCAAATACGGCAACGTCGGGCCGCACCAGGCTGAACAGGCGGCTGAGTACCGAGGTAACGCCATCGAACTGGCCGGGCTGCGCCAGACCAATGAATTCTTCGGACAGCACGGGCACGGTCACTGAGGTGGCTGAGTCCGTCCCAAACGGGTAAATCGTTTCAACCGACGGCACAAACAGGACGTCAGCTTTAACTCGTTTGAGGTGCCGCTTGTCGCGTTCCAGCGCGCGCGGATAATTGTCGAAGTCCTCGCCTCCGGAAAACTGCGTCGGATTCACGAATATTGAAACAACTACCCGTTCGGCATGCTCGCGGGCCAGCGTTACGAGACCGAGGTGGCCTTCGTGCAAATTGCCCATGGTCGGTACGAGGGCAATGTGCTCACCAGCACTACGCCATTCATCGAGCTGTTCACGCAGTTCGTCACGCGCTTCAATTACTTGCAAGTAGGTTCATCCATTTAAACTAAGGGGTTTTGTTGGTGCCGCCTGGCTATCAGGCCAGGGCAACTGCTGCGGCCGGATTGAAGAAGTGCCGGCCACTGGTTGTGCGACGAATCTGATCATACAGCAGTTGATAATCGGCCTCGTTACTAACCGGGTCGATTGATGCGGCATTGACGATAAGTAAGGGTGCTTCGTCAAAATTATGGAAGTGCCGCGCATAGGCATCGGCAAGTCTTTCAAGGTAGGCACGATCGATCATGCGTTCATACGGTATGCCGCGACGAGCAATGCGCCGTAGCAAAGAATCCACGGGCGCCTGCAGGTAGATGACCAGATCGGGAATCGGCGCATCTACTTCCAGCTTTGCGCAGATTTGCTCGTACAAGGCGAGCTCTTCGGCATCCAGGTTGCACTCGGCGAACAGGCGGTCCTTATCGATGTGAAAGTCTGCAACCCGCACCGGGGAGAACATGTCGGATTGGCGCAGCGCTTCCATCTGTCGCGCACGCTGAAACAGGAAAAACAGTTGTGCAGGCAAAGCCGCACTGCGGCCCGTTTTGTAGAAGCGCTCGAGGAACGGGTTTTCTTCCTGAGGCTCCAGAATCAATTCGCCGTCAAAGCTTTCGGCCAGGCGTCGCGCGAGGCTGGTCTTGCCCACGCCGATAGGACCTTCCACCACGATGTAACGCGGGTCTTGCGGTTTTTGTTTGAGGCCTGGCTGCACGCAGTACTACCTTGTCGTTACTTCTGTGCCGCGCGCGGTAAGCGTTCGATACGCGGTTCCTGCAACGAGACTGCCGCCGCCAGCTGCAGGGCGCTGGTCAGGCCAGGAACCATCAGGTGGGGAGCAATCTCGACGAGTGGCAACAATACAAAATTTCGCTCCGCAATGCGCGGGTGCGGAACAATCAATTTGGCATCACTGACGGTCCGCCCGCTATACACAAGGAGATCGAGATCCAGGGTGCGCGGCCCCCAGCGCTCCGCGCCCCGTTGCCGGCCGTGCGTGCGCTCAAGGCCTTGCAATGCGGCGAGGAATTGCTGCGGATCGAGCTGGGTCATTACGCCCGCAACGGCGTTGATGTAGTCCGGCTGGTCCTGCGGTCCGAATGGTGCGGAACGATACAGGGAAGACGCCAAGCCGAGATACGAATCCGGCAACGACCTTAGCTCGGTGATAGCGCGCTCTACATGCGCGACAGGGTCATCAAGATTGCTGCCGATACCAACGTATGCCGGCCACCAGTGCGGCCGATCGCCGGTCATGACGATTCTGAAGTCGTCGTGCCCTTCTTGCGTGGCCGACGGCGGCGTTTGCGTTTCGAATCACCACCACCGCCTTTGATGTCAAAACTTTCCTCGCGTTTTTCACCGGACTGCGTTTGCACGTCGGTCCAGAATTTGGCGAGCTTCTCGTCCACTTCGCCGACTTCGGCGCGTAACACGAAGAAATCGTAAGCCGCCCGAAACCGTCGATGCTCAAGCAAGCGTAGTGAACGACGACCGTTGATGACTTCAAACCGCGGCTGCAGCGACAGCATCTCGCGCATGGGTGCGGTGAAGCGTTTCGGTATAGCAATACGCGACTGCTGCAGACCGGTGATATCCCAGCCAGCACCGGTAAGCGATTGCGCAACAGACATACCCTCGTCATCACGCAGTTGCTGCGCCCGCTCACGCACGGGCGCCCACAGGAACACGCCAATCAGGAACATTGGCGTAACGGACTGCTCGGCTGCGACGCGACGATCCGTATTGATCAATGCGGACTCAACAAACTTGAGGAAGGTCTTGTCGTTATCGAGGTACTCGTCAGTTTCGGGAAACAGTTGCCGAAACAAGTCGTACTTGCGCAGCAAACGAAACGTGTTGAGTGCGTGTCCGGCCTGGAACATTTTGAGGAATTCGTCGAACAAGCGCGCGGGAGGCACATTCCGCAACAGCTCAACGGCACCCTTCATAGCCTTCTCGACCGACTGGTCGATCGTAAAATCCAGCTTGCCGGCAAAACGCACGGCGCGCAGCATCCGCACAGGATCTTCACGAAGACGCGTATCAGCATCGCCGATCAGGACAAGGCGACGCTGCTTGACGTCATCCAGGCCGCCAACGTAATCCCAAATACTGAAATCGGCGATGTTGTAATAGAGCGCGTTGCAGGTGAAATCACGCCGCCAGACATCTTCATGGACGGTGCCGTAGACGTTGTCCCGCAGGATGCGACCCTCGTCGTCATGGACCGAATCGGCATGGTCTGCCTCAGCATCAACGCTGGCCCGAAACGTAGCCACTTCGATAACCTCACGGCCAAAACGCACGTGAGCCAGCCGAAACCGCCGACCGATAAGCCGACAATTGCTGAACAATGCCTTCACCTCATCGGGGTGGGCATCGGTCGCAATATCGAAGTCCTTGGGGTGCAATTCCAGCAAGGCATCGCGCACGCCACCGCCCACGAGGAAGGCCTGATAACCCGATTTATGCAGGCGATACAGTACCTTAAGTGCGGCGGTGGAGATTTCCGAGCGGGAAACATTGTGCTCGGGCCGGGGAATGATTTTGGGTTCGATTTGTTCTTGTGAACCGCTGATTTTCAATAGAAATTCCGCTTGAGGATTGGAGACGCGGCCGTATAATAGCAGCCCCCGCCAGCCGGGGCAGTCAAAAACAACACCAAGCTCCCTTCGTCTAGTGGTTCAGGACGCCGCCCTCTCACGGCGGTAACACCGGTTCGAATCCGGTAGGGAGTACCAAATACAAAAAAGGGCCCGCTTATGGCGGGCCCTTTTTTGTATTTGGTACTCCCTGGCTAGGATCCGAGCCGCGTTCGACAAAACGCGCCAGCGTTTTGGACGCCGCAGGCGCCCCGAAGGGGAACTATCTATTGGCAGTTTCGCAATATCCATCGCGAATGAAGCCAGAAAGGACTATGAATCGCCCTTAGGCGATTCGAATCTATCCGGTTGACGACACCACTTGAATTGAGAAAAAGTGCCAGGCTAGTGCTCCTAAAATAAACCTGACACCTTTTCGGTAGTAATCCTGACACCTTTTCCCCCAATGAGTCATTCACCAAATACGTTTGTCGCCGAATCTTCGATTAACTGCGATGTCTGCTAAAACCTAGGAGCGGAAGTTCGTGTTCGTTGAATCGAAACGAATCACGCTCGATCGGAAAGGCGACATTCACTTGAGTGTTCGGACGGTGGCTAGAGTAGTTTGACCGCGGCGTCCACTGGGCACTCAATAGAGCGGCAAACAGTGTCGTTGCACAATCTGCAAATCGTAAAACCCTCAAGATCGCTCTTGGTGAGGGACTGCAACAAGCGTCCAATATCTCGGCCGAGTGTCTTCAGGTCGTTATCGGTAAAATCATCCAATACCCACATTAACGCCGCTTCTCTGGCAGCTATGATTTGTTTCATGCGACGTTTTCCCTTTGGAGTAAGGTACAGTGCTGATGCCCTGGCGTCGCTTCCAGTTCGTTTCGCGACCAAGCCTGTTTTTTGAAGTTTGGCGACAGCTCTCACCGCTCCCGAATGCGATAAGCCAACGACTCTAGCAACGAAGTCGGTAGAGTTGCCCGGCTCTGCGCCAATAGTGACGATAATCGCCGGCGCCTCACCGGCGAATCCCGTGGTTGCTTCGACGGCGGCCTCAACCTTGTCCATCATCGCAAGAGCGTAGGAGCCAAGTAAGTTGGCGACATAACGTTTTTGTTGCGAGCTGCTTATAGGATTTTTCGGCATCGAACCGTCACGTGCTGCCAAAGATGCGGCCCACTTGCTTTGCAATTTCAGGTGCCAAGCGTTCCCCTGGGTCCATATCGGGATCGTAGCAGCCGATTGACACAGCCATTAGACATTTTGAGGTTGCTAGTGGCGTCAATAGCGCAGCGAGTTCTGTCCACGTCATGCCTTTTGGCAAGTGATACATTGTCGCAGGTAGCTCTGATTCGTCCAGCACATCGAGATCTAGGTGCAGGTAGAAAGGAATCTCCCGTTCGGCAATCTTACGGGCAATCGTCTCTCCCATCTTCTGGAAGCCGACGCGCCGCACGCAAGCGAGATCATAATGATTGAGCTCAGGGCCGATGTCTTCGGGCATCAGTGAATTGCGCCCCTCGGCTTCAGCTCTATCTCGATACCCGACCAGGAATGTATTAGCTGGCCTGACTGGGTTTTCTCCCATCGCCTCGCGGAGTGCGGGCGCCGGACCGCGACCCAATACTATGGCTAGCGGCATGTCGGCTAACTGACCGTCCCAGGAAGTCGCGCCATCGTAGAGGTCCAGGTGTCCGTCAACATAGACGAGCCCAGCAACGCCGAAATGATCGCGCATTCCGGCTGAAATCCCAACGGCCATCGTGCAGCATCCACCGATAAAAAGTGGCCGAGTGCCTGACGCCAAGCGGTGACCGGTTACGCTACGAAGTTCCGCGATCACTGATCGGCAGTCGTCAAGTCCTATGACACCAGTCTTCTGATCGCGTGTCCGCGACTTAATTCTGACCTTTAGATCCCCAAGATCCTCGATGCCAAGGGCCTCGACGATTCCAGCTCGGCGTAGGCTTTCTGGCATCCGTTCGACAGCCTGCAACGGCCCGTCAAACGCGAGGCAGTCAATCGGGACACCAATGGCTGAAAACGCAGGTTGCTTCAATTTCGTATCCAATTGTATGAGTCATACATATATTATCATTGCTAGAACGGCATTGAAAGCGATGTGAAACAATCTGCATATAAAAAATAAGTCGATTGTGAACGACTGGTTTGCGCCCAATTCTTCCGATCGGTGACGCAGTTTTCCGAGCCCACTGAACTTCCGCTCCTAGGCGGAAGCGGTCAAACGATTTACGCGATTAACCGCGCCCAAGCGATTTCGGCGACCGTCCGGAATGAGTCAGTAGCAATCATCCAATAGTAGCCAATTTCTAACATCTGGCCGGCTAATTTTGGGTGCATAGCGGCAAAAATATGACACTCACTGTAAATTCAGATACTGACTATCACCGGTTGGTGCTCGGACAAGGATCAAAAGGGCCGAATACACTCCAGAAATTACTGTATCCGGCCCCTGTATCGCAGCGCTTATTGCTTGAGCGCAGCGCGAAGTTTGCCCAAATGCCCATCCCAGCCCGCATCCAACCCCATCATCAATGGTAAACCAGCATCACCCACTGTGTCGCCAAGGCCTTCATGCTGCAGTGTGAGACGAGTCCCGCCGAGCGCATCCTCGAGTAGCCAGGTCACGGTTGTCATGTTGCCGCCCAGTGGCGCGATCGTGAACGAGTAAACAAGCTTCCTGGGTTTCTTGGCCTCTACTACTTTGCCCCAGCATTTTTTCGCCATGGACCCGTCATCCGCTTTGCCGCTTAAGACGTATTCCTTACCTTTGGAAAGACTGGCATCCGCGCCGTAGAACCACTCCGCCAGCTTGTCTTTGTCGGTGAGGTAAGCCCATACCGTCTCGGCGTCGGTGTTCAGAAAGATTGTTTTGGTGATCGTTGAATTTGACATCAGCTTTTGTCCTTGTTGTTGTCGATTGCGCGCTTCAGGTTGGTGAGACGCTCGTCCCAAAACTGATCGAAGAATCCGATCCAGTCCGATACGGCCCGCAGCGCATCGGGTTCAAAATGGTTAATACGTTCGCGCCCGGCGACGCGCACGGAAATGAGCTTGCCCTCTTCGAGAATAGAGAGGTGTTTCTTAACAGCACTGCGAGTGACGTCGAACTTCGCTGCAACGTCAGCAATGCTCATATCCTCAGCACTCAACAAC
>JBBKWB010000072.1:0-36302 GCA_037968755.1 Woeseia sp. | reverse complement strand
TGACTTGTCGATATTGATGGATGCGCCGCCGGAAGCTTGCTTCGTTGAAGCTCGATTGCGCGCTCGGCAAGCTGTTGGGCACCCTCGACGTCATTCGACAAAAGCGCGATCAGAGCCTGATCACGAATCAGGTCAGCGTTGTCAGGGTGATCGCCACCAAATGCCTTCTCACGAATGGCCAGCGCACGCGCAATTCGTTGCCCGGCGGCATCAAGTTCGCCGAGGTCGATCAGGCATCGCGCCTGGTGGTGCAGCGTCGCAGCGACGAACGGATGCTCCGCTCCCAACTTGTCGGCGAGCATCGGTTCGAGGCGCTGAAACTCCTCCAGCGCTTCCTGTGCAGAACCTGTGGCTCGGGTAACGGCCGCGAGATTGACGCGGGTGACCAGAGCATTGGGATGCTCGGCTTTGTCTTGTGCAACCCAGTAGTTGTAAACATCGGTCAGTGCAGTGCGCGCAGCGTCAAGCTGCCCGAAACGCATCAGCATGAAACCGTAGTTATTCAGCGCGGCGATCGTATCGTGGTGAGCGTCGCCATTGACGCGACGATTGATATCCAGCGACTCGCCCAGTAATTCTGCTGCGCGCCCATAGTTTCCGTCCGCATTCTCCAGTGCGCCGAGATTATTGAGCGATATTGCCAGCTGCGGGTGGTCGTCCGGCAGAGCGCGGCGCCGAATCTGCAACGCCTGCTCATAGTATTTTCGGGCTAGCGGGTAATCGCCTTTGGTGCGCGCAAGCACACCCAGGTTGTTATAGGACGCCGCGACTTCCGTGTGATCGTCGCCCAGCAAGGAACGCCGCAGGGCGAGTGCTGACTCGGTCAGTCGTGTTGCTTCCGGAAGGTCATTCTGACGCGAGCGAACGATCGATAGCTGGTCCATTGCCTCGGCAGCGTCAAGGTCGTCTCCAAGATCCGTCAATATCGAGATCGCCCGCTCAAGGGCCGTTACGGCAGCAGCATCTTCATTTCGACCGACAAAGATTCCCCCCTGTATCAGCAGCGCTTCGGCGAGTTGCTGGACATCCGTGTCATTGAGAAGGTCGAGAGCCTGCGCGATCAGTTCCAGCGCCCGGTCATCGTCATCCAGCTTGTCGTACATGTGTGCAAGGAAGGTCAGAATCTCCGCCTTAACGAGATCCTGGCCGGCAAGCTCGCTCTGCATTCGCACGGCACCATCGTCAACCAATTGCTTCGCGGTGAGTTCCTCGCCGAGTGCGCGGGCCGGGTCGACACCTTCAAAGAGGCTCAGTACGAAGTCTTTGACCGACTCCGCTTTCGCCGCCTGCGCACGGGCTTCTCGCGCCTGCCATGTGGTAGCGGTGATTCCGGCACCGATGGCCAGCGCAATGGCGAGCATCGCCGCAACACCGATTCGGTGGCGCTTGACGAATTTTCCGGCGCGGTAAGTAAAACTTTCCGGTCGCGCCTGCACGGGTTCGTGCGCCAGGTAGCGGCGAATATCGTCCGCCAGCTCTGCCGCCGTTGCGTATCGTCTGGCGGGTTCCGGCGCCATCGCTTTCAAAACAATTGCATCAAGATCGCCACGCAATTGCCTGCGCCATTCGGGACTCGCGTCGGCACTGTCGCTCGGCGCCGGTATGGGTTGTTGCATCAGCTTGAGGATTTCCACGGGCGAGCCCGTTACCCCTTCGCGTGGGCGCCGATTCGTTAGCAGTTCGTAGAGTACGGCACCGAGTGAAAAAATATCGGCGGCCGTTGTTGTGTCGAGGTCATGCAGCTGTTCCGGTGCCGCGTACTCGGGTGTTATCGGCAGCATACCCAGGCGCGTCATCGGTGGCGCATCGCTGTCTGCGCCGGCAAGCAGGCGCGCCACGCCGAAGTCGAGCAAGCGCACCGTGCCCTTCGCATCGATGAATATATTTCCGGGCTTGAGGTCGCGGTGCACGACCAGGTTCTGGTGTGCATGTTGTAACGCATCGCAGACCTGCATGATCAGCCGCAATCGGTCGTCAATGGCGAGACTCTGTTGGCGGCACCAGTCAGTGATGGACGCACCGTCAACCAGTTCCATGACCAGGTAAGGCAGGCCGTCCGCAGTCGCGCCCGCGTCGAGTAGCCGTGCGATATTGGGGTGTTGAAGTCGGCCGAGAATTCGCCGCTCGCGGATAAAGCGGGCCTCCGATTCAGCCGCCAGCAGGCCGCCGCGAATGATCTTGAGTGCCACCTGTTGCTCATAGGTGCCATCCGCTCGCTCAGCGAGGAAGACAACACCCATGCCGCCGCGGCCTAACTCGGACACGATGCGCCACGCGCCAACCAATTGTCCGGCGGCCAGTGACGCCAGCGCAGGAACCGCGTCGTCAGCCATCATCCAGGGACGATCCAGTACGCCGGTCGTCCCTTCGTCCGCCTCTATCAACCGTTCAACAGCCGCGCGCAAAGCGTCATCTGTGCCGCATGCAGAGTCGAGAAAACCGGCGCGTTCCGGAGCAGGCAAGTCGAGCGCCTCAGCGAACAGTTTTGCTATCCGATTCCAGCGAGTTGCAGCGTCTTCGCCAGCCATTTCTCTTCCGCCTGATTACCTTGCCCATTCTCATCCCGCAAGGCACGCCCGGGCAAGATAAATGCCTCCTTTTGGCCCCTGGGCCTGAAAAAAACCGTTTGGCTAACAAGAGGGGCAATTTCAGGCACCTTACAGGAATATCCGCATGGCGCTGCACGCTTGTTTATTGCGCAAAACGTACTCCGCACTCTTGTTGCTGATCACAATCGCCGGGCTGAGTTTCACTCCACCTGCCGCGCGAGCCGATACGCTCGATGATGTGCTCGACGTCATGATCACCTACAAGGTCGTTGACCCGGCCGTCGGCGACGCGCGTGAAATGTTGCGTTGCCTGGTCAACAACAACGGTGATGCAACGGCTTGCTTCAACCTTCCCACGGAAGCGGAAAAACAAGCGGGCAAGGCAGCCGGGAAGTTCATGCCGGACGACCCCAAGATTCGCGCCATTATCGATCTCGTCCTGGCGGCCAAAGACAAAAAATGGTTCACCGTCCTTGAGCTTGCCGGGCTGGACATCACATTGCCGTTGCTTTGCGATTTTGGTACGAGTGCGACTGGCCCGATTGGCAAATGGGTATGCGCAGGGCCATTCAGGGAGCTTGTAAACGGCTCTATCAAACCGGTCGCCAAGGAAGTGTTTTCAGTGCTGGCGAGCAGCGACTCAGCCATATCGAAGGTTTTTCAACTGGTAACACTGGTGGGCAACGTTGACCTGGCGTGCAAGCTAATCCCGATCGACTTTCCAGGCAAAGATGAATCCTGCAGTTTGCTCGGCCAAATTATCGCCGAGATTGGCGGCCTGTTTGTTGATGCGGGGAAGTACGGAGCGAAGCTCGTGGTTGCCACGGCGGACGAAGTAGAGAATCTCGTCTTCGGCGACGATTCGCATATGCCATACGACCGCTACTACGGCCTCTATTGGCTACCGTGGCTGCAGAACAGCGTCAATCTTTGCGTAACGAACGGCTGTTCCGGGGTAGGCAGTTTGAATGCCCGGATCTGGGACGCCTGCGTTGACTATTTTGATGCGCATAATCAGTACCGTTCAACGGCCAAGAAAACCTGCGATGACATGCGCGACAAGCGCTACGCCAAGGCTTACCCGCTGCTCGCAGAAGCTCTTGTGATCGGCGCCCGGTCCTATGCTCGCGAGCTGCGTGCCGGTGCCAAGGCCTGGGCAATCACCGAGTACGGAAAAGGGAATCAAAATGCGATCCGGAATCATTTCCTGACCTTGTGCGAGACCGAGCTTGAGCAAGGTTATCCGATGCCCACGAACAACCCATCCATGTGCGATGGGTACACGAAAATCGCCGGTCTGCTCCCGAAAGAGGTCGTTCAGGGGTTATACAAATCCTGCATGGCCGATGTCGCGGCACAGCAGGTTAAGCCAACTGTCTGGCACAACGCCTGCAAAACGGCAGAGCCGCACTTCATTTCGCTGTTGCAAACCGAGCAGCAGGCCCTGGAGGTCAACCTGACAAAGCTGGTTGCGCTCGGCTGTCACCCACCGAGCGGCTGGACGGCATCGCAGGGCTTGCAATTTCAGTGTCAAACGTACGCCGGGTACGATGAATGCCACACGGTCATGGTGGCTGGTGCGAACAGCATTTGTAAAGTTGACCGGAGCAAAGCGGATATTGCTCGGGCGAAAGAGATACACAATTTTCTTGGCGCGAAACGTTGTTCCCTGAATGGCACCGAGATCCTCTGCCATCGTCCGTGGAAACACTCGCAGTGCAAGCAACTTGTGAACGGTACGCCGGGGATACAGGTGTCAAAGAGTGCGCTTACCTGTGCGGAAGAGTCCGTGGACTATTTCAAAATCGCGTTCGCGAACCAGGCACTTCTTGAAGAACTGAACAAACCCAGGCTGCGCGGGGAACCTACTCCTTCTTGCAGCTGGATTGAGGACAAAGCAAAGATCAAATGCCTGCGGATCGACAAATTGAAAACGCTGACCGCGGCGAAGCCGGAGTTTAATCGCCCACTGTGCAATTCAGATCCGAACTACGACGGCTCGGACTTCAGTTGTTTCCTGCAACCGTACGATCTCAACTCCAGCCCACAGCCGCAATCCGCGTCGGCTACATCGTCCATACCCGCGCAGGCGAGCGTGCCTGGCGCCGTATTGCCGCCGGGATCGCGACAGGCTGCTCCTGTTGCGCCACAAGCGAATCCGCTGTCCAGAACTGCAGCACCGGCAACTCGTGCAATGAATGCAGAGGCACCGCCCAATCCTTGCGGTATCGATGTCATGTACTACGTACCAGATGAGCCTGTGGTGCTCGCAGCGACAACGGCTGCGCGTTCACTCGATCAGGTCGCTATTCGCTGCAACTTCAGGGCGGTTTCCGGCCGGATTGAATGGCCTACCTGTGACGCGGAGGCAAAGACCGCCATGCAGATACTGCAACTGGCAAAGGAGTCGGGCAGCCGCTACTCGGGACTGCTTTCTGTCGATGGCCAGAATGTAGGCGTTGCGACCTCGCCGATAAATGGCGGTGATTTCTCGTCGGAGCACGTCTGGAGTTATGACAAGGCTGGCGATCATGCGGTGAGCTGCCAGATTGAGAACGGCCTCAAGTACGCAGCGAAAGGCGGCCTGGACCATCTCGTACGGGCGATAAGTCACAACGTAGACGTGGCCGCCGAGAATCGGGAGTTCGTGCCGTTGGATATCAACTCGATGAAATCGATCGCCGTCAAGCGCGTGCAGGCAAGCATCTCGCCATTGCCGGAGGGCGCGACCGCGCTGTTGCGCGTTGCTGGTTCGCCGGACTTCGATTCGCGAAAAGAATATTCAGCGGTAACGATGGAAAGCGGCGCGGTTGCCGAATCGGATGACTGGAATGACGGCAGCGCTCAATCGGGCACACGCAATAAATCGTCTATTGTGAGCGGCGGTGAAACGATCCTGCCGCCGCAGGAACCGCCACCTGCTGGTGGCAGCACCGCTGATGGTGTCGATATTTGGCTGACCGGCCTCACCGTCTACAAGCTGGACCCTCAGGGCGAGCCGCTTGACAGTCAGTCATTCCAGGGTGGCGACAATCTGTTGTTGCATTGCAAGATTCACGCTTTCGGCCCGCAGCCGAATAAGCCGGTGCGATTTCGTTTTACAGTTGACGGGCAGGTGATTCGCGACGTGCTGGCGAATGTACCGGCAGAAGGCAAACACACAACGGTGAATATGGATTGGGTGCCACCGACCGCCGGCAAGTATGCCGCTGCTTGCGAGGTGAATTTTGATCTTAAGATTCCCGAATCGAATGTCACCAACAACATTCGTGAATGGGATATCACAGTGAGCGCGATTCCAAGGGCGGGAGCCGGCGCGACAGTTGCCGCTACGATGTCACCCTCATCTTCAATCAGCGTCTCCCGCCCGAAAGCTATGGAACAGGCGGGCCTGCAATCCACTACCCCCGTAAGTGAATTGCTGCCCGATCTGTCAATCGTTACTGCGAAAGCGAAACTGGTCTGCAAAGACCACGCTTTTGGAGTAGTCGCAACAGGCACAGTTCAGAATGACAGTACAGTTGCCTTCACGCCGCCGGCAATAAACCCGCTTGTCTACACGAACTTGAAAGTTGGCAACAAAAGCCTTTCAGGACGGACGATACTGCCGGCATTTAAGCCAGGCGAGACTCGGCAAATCGATGTCGACATGACGGTCGGCGAGCACCTGACCAAAGACGACATAGGCGATGGTTACTATTCCGGGCAATTTACGGTCAACCTGAATGGAACGGTCGTTGAGCGCATTCCAATACTTAACAACGACCAGCATTACTCAGGTCAGGTCAGCCTGATTGAGTGCCCGTAGAACACCAACAAACAGAATTCCAAGATGAATATCCGGAGTATCAATATGAGTCGCATACGATTTCTGCTTGCTATCGCAAGCGCAGGCGGTCTGCTTCTGATGGCTTGTGGAGCAGAGAGTAACAACGCCCAATCTCAGGACCGGGACATTATTGCCTGCCAGTTGTTGCCAGCCGATGCCGTCGCACAACTACTTGGGCACAACATTGCCAGCTCCCAGCAGACCATGGACATGAACAACGGTGCGTATGGGTACTCAATGTGCTCGTACACGGCCGAAGGGCCTGGCAAACGACTCGATATCGCGATTCGCCGATCCGGCAAGCCGATCGAACAGTCGCGGCAGCAAGATGCTGACAAGTGGCGCGCGGAGGACGATGGGACTGGAATGTCGGTTGAATTCGCGAAGGCGGTCGAGAACGGTAAGGATTTGGATGGGTTTGGTGCCGTTGCCTACACCTTCGTGACGGATGACAGTACTCACGTTGTGGCCTATTGGAACAAGCGTTTTCAAGTTCACGTGACCATGTCGCATGCGGGCATCGGCAGGGAAAGGACGTTGCAAGCGCTGACGGCCACCGCACACGCAATCATTGACCGACTAAAAGCCTAGTGTCTCGTATTCGAAAGGGTCGGAGTTGATTTCAAAAAACAGGGACAGCGCAAAAAAACAGGGTCACTGTCCCTGTTTTTTCAGTTTCGGATGTGGCGCTCGAATCGGCGGGTAGTTGTGCTGTTGATCATGTGCGTCGGCCTGTTCAAAGGCCTGCGCGAAGACCAAGCCACGCTCAAGCTTGCAGAATACAACGTTGCAGATGGATAGTTCCGCTCGCGTCGTGGGCGCGAACGACGAAAAACTTCCCCGTTATTCTTCGATCTCCCGTGCCGATATCTGTATTGCAAAAATGAACTTGAAATTTATTGCGACATATACTTCGCGAAGCTAGTCAACAACTATTGGGAGAGACCACACCAATACACAGGTGTAGAATTGATTTGTATTCTGTACGACCCGAGTTCAAATCCAGATGCGCTAATCAAAGATCGTCAGATTTCTCTGGCAGCGCGTAGGCCACTAAATAGTCCCCCCGTGCGGTTTTCATGAAGTGATGACCGCCCGCCATAATGACGAGATACTGTCGGCCACCGGCCTCATAAATCATGGGGTTGGCTTGACCGCCAGCAGGTAATACGTCAGTCCAAAGTGTTTCGCCAGTCTCAATGTCAATGGCGCGAATGAGGTCGTCGGTTGCGGCAGCAATAAAGATCAGACCCCCCGCCGTGACAACGGAGCCGCCGTTATTGGGTGTGCCGATGTTAAACGGTAACCTTGAGGGAATGCCGAATGGCCCGTTATTGCGTGCGGTACCGAGCGGCCGGTCCCAAACAGTCATGCCGTTTGTGAGATTGATTGCACGGATGCCACCGTAGGGCGGCTGTTTGCATAGCAGGCCAGTGAACGGTACCCGCCAGCCGGCGTTAACGTTGATGGCGTAGGGAACACCAAGCTGCGGAGCTCCGGATCCTTCAGCACCGCCGCTGTCGTCAGCAAGACGCGGATCGCCTCGCGGAAACCAGCCTCTTTCGTTAGCTTCGGCGCGCGGCACAAGGCGATTGAAGTTCGGCATGTCATTGTAGTTAGCGATAATCAATCCGCGCTGAACGTCAACGGCGACCCCGCCCCAATCCGACCCGCCGTTGTAGCCGGGGTATTGGATCCAGTATGTGTCCGTTGTTGGAGGCGTGTAGAAACCGTCGTAGGTTGCACGGCGAAAAGCTATTCGGCAGTACAGCTGATCGACCGGTGACATGCCCCACATGTCACGTTCTGTCAGATCGGCCTTCCGTAGTGTATGAAACATGGATATCGGCTGCGTCGCGGTGCGTTCGCCCGGTTCGACGCCACCTTGTGGCACAGGAACTTCCTGCACCTGCGTCAGAGGAGTGCCGGTCCTTCGATCGAGCACATATATATCGCCCTGCTTACTGGGCAGGATGATTGCGGGGACGATTCCGGCCGATGTCGGAAAATCGACCAGCGTGCCTTGCGATCCCAGGTCGTAATCCCACACATCGACATGCACCGTCTGAAAAGACCATTCGGGCTTTCCCGTCAGAACATCCAGCGCAACAAGGGAAGTCGCGTACTCATTCTCCTCCTCCGACCGATCGGTACTGTAGTAATCGGCCGCAGAATTTCCAAGCGGCAGATAAACCAGGCCGAGTTGCTCATCGCCCGAGGCCGTGGTCCACATGTTGGGCGTGCCGCGCGAATAAGATTGCGAGGCTGCTTCCAGAGGTCCAGTAAGGTCTGGTTGCGTCATATCCCATGCCCAGCGCTGTACGCCAGAGACGGCATCAAAGCCTTGCACGACACCCGAGGGCGCATTGCGTTTCTGGCCGTCAAGTACCTGATGGCCAGTTATGACCACACCGCGAACGATGGTTGGCGCCGACGTTATCGACACCATTCCCGGATACACATCTCCCATGCCGCGCGTGATATCGACTTCACCATTCTTCCCAAAGTCTGGGCAGCGCTCTCCAGTTCGTGCGTCTACGGCGATCAGTCGAGCATCCAACGTGCCCTCAATAATGCGTTTCGCACAGGGCTCCGCTCCTGTAAGTAACTCGTCGCCCGGTACCTGATTATCACCAGTGGGCAACTCGAAATAGGCAACGCCACGACAAGCTGCCGTGTAGGGAATGTACTCATCTGAAATACCGGGATCGTGACGCCAACGCTCTTGCCCAGTTTCGGCATCCAGCGCGATAAGAATGTTGCGTGCCGAACAAAGGTAAACAGTCCCACCAATTTTGATCGGTGTGGTTTCAGCGCCCCATTTGGTTTTCGGCAAATCGCCGGTTCGGTAGATCCAGGCACGCTCGAGCTGCCGGACATTGCCGGAATTGATCTGCGTTAGCGGCGAGTAACGCTGAGCGCTGTATGTTCCGCCGTAAGCAGGCCAATCCGCACCAACCTGATGTAATGCTGGGTCGTACAGTGGCGTTTTGCTTTCAGTTGGCATCTCGCCGAAACTGAAATTGCGATCGGCTAGCGCAAGAACGGAAAGACCAGCGGCGGCGAGCACAGCAAACACAGTGGCGCTTGCTGCGGTCTCCGCCGAACGGCGGTCATGAATGAGAATCGGCAGCGACGCTATTACCAGTCCCAACAATATTGCCAGTCCAAGCACACGTGGCAGAAGCGCCCATCCGTTGAGTCCGACTTCCCAGACGCCCCATATTACTGTCGCCACGAGTGCGCCGGCGAAAATACCGGCACCCATCGCTTTCAACCGAAATATAAGTGAGCCGGCAGCGACTAATGCGATGCCAATGAGCACATAGTAAGGCGAGCCACCCAATACAAGCAGCCAGCCGCCCCCCGCAGCGAGCGTAGCGCCGAGTAGTAGAATCAGCAGCCCGAGCAGTTTTACGGCCCAAGAACCTACGCCGCGACCTTCAGTAGCAGTGGTCAACTTTTGCAACTCCGTTCTCCGTTCTCCGTTCACTCAACTCGTGGTCTGCCGGTGTTGTGGTCACGCGATTTAGGTTCACACGGCGTGAACTTTACGCAGTGCGGTCAATTGTCGCGGATTGAGGCGCCGTCGTTTGGTGGATTATTCGTCCGTAAACCCAGCCCAATACGGCACCGAAGATCAGGTGCAGTACGAGGGTCATCATCGGTGCCATGATGCCGAGATTCAGGCCAAACAAACCAGCGCCGGTCATGGGCATCAATACCAACATCATTACCAACCAACCTGTCGCGCCGAGCACGAGGCCATTGGCGATGCGACTGTTTCCAGGTAGGCGTAAGTCCAAAAGAGCGATGGCGACACCGTAGAGGACTATGCCGATCATGAAGTGAACGACCCACCCGATCAGCGGTGCGTCAGGCGCACCCATCATGCCAGCGATCATTTTTGGGAGGTCCAGTGCTGGCATAATCCCCATCATCGCCTTCATTACCATAAGGGCTGACAGCACCAGCGTTGCGACGAGTCCCGCTAGCAGGCCTTTAAGTACGAGTTGCATGTGTCCGTCTCCAAATATTCAGCGATCATTCTGAAATTCAAATCCCTGCCGGCGTGAGTGTGCAGATGGCTTTTGGAGGCGATTCCCCAGAAGGAATCGGCCAGACCATTCAGGTCCTGTGCGCGCTCTGCCGATCAACGCCGGCCGGGAGATAGATCAGTCAGTCAGGGCGTCTTTGACCTTGCCTTTGGACTCGTTTAAATGCCCTTTGGCCTTCTGCAATTTGCCTTCGTTTTCCATTTTATCGTTATCGAGGGCGTCGCCCGTTTCTTCTTTGATCTTGCCAGCGACCTGGTCGTATTTGCCTTTGATTTTATCTTTGGTACCGGACATGTTGTGTTCCTTATAGATTGTCGCGCTTGGCGCACTCGCGTGCGTCTCTGTAAACACTAAACTGGCGCAGAGTTGGGCCACGTTGGCGTACGCTCTGCAATGCGCGGCAACAGTTTCGTTGAACCCCGTTCTCTGGGTGCTGGTGCTCGCGGTCGTTGCCACTAGCCTGACGGCGCGACTACACAGCCGATCTTGGTGTCCGTGAATCTCTGCCTCGCACTTTCCAGTGCGAATCAGAGTGCGCGCGCCGCACCTCCGAAGTCTGTTCGATGCCGAACAGATCATTGCAGTGATGCTCCTGCTCAGATGAACTGCCCCCAGCTTGGTAAGCACTTCAAAGCGACGAATTGATTCTGCCCATGCACGGGAAAAAAACGCCCAAAAGGCCCGCGCAATCTTTCGTCCGCCCGGATATTTCTAACGTCGATCCTCAGCCTGAAAACTTTTGCAACTTGGTACGTTGACGCACAGACGAACGCGGAACATACGCGGACAATCGTGCTTTGAAGGAATATGCCTTTCTGAGAGAACTGATATGCCTGTACTGAAACGAATTAACCGAATGTGTCGCTTGTTTGTTGCAGCGACCCTGGCCGGAGCTGTGTTGCTCGTTGCTGGCTGCGCAGGCACGCCAATGGCCCCCACAGCCGCGCTTAACGACGCGGAACTTGCTATTCAAGCCGCCGAAAAAGACGAGGCGAGCCTGCATGCCGCCGCCGAGCTGGACGATGCGCGCCAGAAACTCAAGCTGGCCGAACAAGCAGTCGTAAAGGAAGACATGGTTTTGGCCGAGCGCCTGGCTAACGAGTCCACCGTGACAGCGAGATTGGCATCAGCGAGAACTGAAGCGACCAAAGCCGTTGCAATCAACCAAGAAATGAGTCGGACCGCCGAAGCCCTGATCGAAGAAATGCAGCGCGCTGGAGATCGCCAATGAATATCCTGAATATGAATCACGTCCGTGTCCCCCGAATGTTGGCGGTTGCGGCTGCTGTCTCCATTGCTGTCGCCAGTTGTGCCACAGCACCGCAAAGCCCCGAGGGTTCTGCCGAGGTGCGCAGCAAGCTCAGCGAACTGCAGTCCCATCCGACGCTGGCCAACAAAATACCTGTCGAAATGAGAGAGGCTGAGGCAGCCGTGGTGGTTGCAGAAGCGTCGGTCGGCAAAGATGTTGCGCTCGGTGAACACCGGGTCTACATGGCAGACCAGATGGTCGAAATTGCGACTGCCAGGGCCGCAACGCGCGATGCCGAAGACCAACGCGCCATGCTCGGCCAAAAGCGTGATCAGGCACGCCTTGATGCCCGTACGCGCGAGGCCGACAGAGCGCGCCGCGAAGCATCGATGGCACAAAGCGAGGTTGAATCAGCGCGAGCTTCTGCTGCTAGTAACGAAGCTGCAGCGGTAGCCAAGTCAAAGGAAATGCAGCAACAGATCGATGCGCTGCAGGCCGAAGCCACGGACCGAGGTCTGGTGCTCACGCTGGGCGACGTGCTTTTCGCCACAGGCAAATCGGATCTGAAGTCAGGCGGAAACAAGACTCTCGATAAGCTCGTCACGTTTCTCAACGAATATCCGGATCGCAATGTCGACATTGAAGGGCATACCGATGACGTTGGCAGCCTCGAAATGAATCAGACGCTGTCGCAGCATCGTGCCGATTCGGTCAAATCGTACTTAACAAAGAACGGCATCAAATCCGTGCGACTCGAAGCAAAAGGACTGGGCGAAACCCAACCGGTTGCGGATAACGATACAGACAGTGCGCGACAGCAGAATCGTCGTGTTGAGGTCATTATCAAGAACCCGCCTTCGGAGCCAACGGCATCAACAAACTGACCGACAAGGCTCGTGGTGATGTGATGGCAAGTAAATTGCTGCTGATCGGTGGCATCGTTGGGGCCATCGGGTTCACTGCAGTTGTTGTGACCGCCGGAGCCGGTTCACTGAGGGCGGCGAACTTTGCCGAGGTGCTGGCTGTATCGCCTGTAAGCAGAACGGTAGCCGCGCCGCGGGAAGAGTGTCGCGATCAGCTCGTCTCCGTTCAGCGGTCAAGCCAGGCTCCCACTCCGACAGCAGGGACTGTAGCCGGTGACGGTGAGAAGGTGCCGGCCGTGGCTGGCGATGTTGCGGCCGGCGATTCCGGGAAAAAGGTGCAGGAAGGGATGCAGCAGCGGAATGTCGTTCAGGTCATCCGAAGTATTTGTGAGAAGACGGTGGACACCAGGCAGGAACGGGATGGTTACGATGTTACGTACCGGCTTGACGGCAAGGAGCGGACGGTTCGCTTGACTGACGATCCTGGCAGGCAAATCCGAATTGAAGACGGCTAGCTGGTACAGGATTAATACCCACGCCCTTCGAGTTGCGCGGCGCTATTCGCAACATCGTCGGTGGTCATAAACAAGCTGTTGGCAAAAGCCTGTTGGCTTCCCTGCTGCAGGATGATGCACGTACATTCATCCTGAGTTTGCAAGGGTTTATGGCCCGCATAAGAATTGAAGATACAAAAGTTTCAAAGATCGATCCTTAGTCAATCCGAAACACCTGGACCAGCAACTGCCGGCAGCCACGTTTCGATATATTTCCATGGAGATGTTATGAAAACGCAAGAATCAAATCGGCAGAAAAACCTGGGTCCCAGCATTGATGGCAAGGGTAAAGCGGACGGCGAGACGCAACCGTCAATTACACAGCGGGTCGCCAGTTCGGCGCACGACACTATCGATAACGCGGCAGGCAAAGCTGAAGAGCTTGAAGTGCAGCTACGTGCCGGCGCTGTTAAAGCAGGCCAGAAACTCGAAGATTCTCAGGAGGCGACGACTGCACAGGTTGACAAATCGCTGGCGAAGCTCGAATCGTTCGTAAAAGGGCGGCCCATTGCCGCCGCGGGTATTGCGTTTGCCGCCGGTGTTTTGGCGACGGCGCTGTTGCGCCGTTAAGCAAAGCCTCTGATTCATGAATGCAACCTCGGAAACCGCACCAAAAAAAGCGGTCGAATCAGCAAGCATTGCGACACTCGTTGCCGATTGGATGTCGGCGACGAGTTCGCGTATGCGGCTTACGACAGAGCTTGCTTTCGCCGAAGCCAGGCTAGCCGCCATCAGCGTCACGCTGATGGTACTGATGGGAACGCTATCCGCTGTTCTGATTCTCGGCGCCTGGGGGCTGGTCGTGGCAGGGCTCGTTGTAGGCATTTTACAGCTCGGCGTTCCCCTCTGGATCACGCTCGCATCGTTAGGCTTGTTGCATGCGCTAGGCGCATGGCTGCTTTGGCGCGGAGCGGTCAAGCTCAGTCGTTATCTGGAATTTGCCGCAACGCGGCAGCAATTTAAGCAGGCGCAGGAGGTCAGCAGTGACGTGGACGAAGCAACGACAACTCGTTAGTTCGTTAGCAGACCGCGCGCAGGAACAAAAGCGCGAAGCCAGGCGTGTCCGAAGCAACCTGAAAGGGTGGCTAGCAAGCTACCTGGGTAGTCCGGAAACGCTGGTCTGGTTATTCGCCGCAGGCTCCTTTTGGGGAGCCGGTGGTTCCGCGACGGCAGCGAAAAGCGGCAAGCGACGCTCAATGATGGCGGTAATCAATACGTCTTTGCTCGCCTGGCAACTGGTTAATCGCGAACTCAAACTCGCCGATCCAGCAACGAGCAATTCGTCCGAAGAACAGCGGTAGTCGCCGCATGGCACCGTCGGATCGCAGGCCGAGCGCAGCCGTCGGACTCCTGGTGTTGGCGGTCGTCTACACCCTGTATTTCGCAGCCGACCTGCTGGTTCCGATCGCAATAGCTCTGTTCATCAGCATCACCTGCTCTCCGATGGTGCGCTACCTGGCGCGTCGGCGCATTCCCAAAAGCCTGTCGGCCGCAATCATCGTGGGCGCGATCATGAGTGTCACTACGTTTGCGGTTCTGGCGCTGGCAGGTCCAGCCGAGAAATGGCTCAACGATGCACCGCGGGCCATTCGCGGACTGCAAGACAACCTGTTGCCGGCTAAAGGGTCAATGGCAGACATTCAGGAGCTGGCCGACGAGGTCAACGAGCTTGCTATAGTCGACGCACCCAAGAAGACGCAGTCGGTAGTAATTCAAGGACCCGGTCTGCTGGAAAATTTCGTCGGCGGTTTGCCGTCCTTGCTGGCCTCCGTAGGCATTGTCATTTTTCTGAGTTTTTTCCTGATGGCCGCGGGCGATACTATCCTGCGCAAAGCGACCCGCTGCGGGCGCAGCTGGTCCGAGCGACGTCGCATCGTTTCGATTGCACGTCGCGTTCAGTCCGACATGTCCAAATACCTGGCCGCGGTTACCCTGATCAACATTTTGCTTGGCGCCGCAGTTGCGTTGGCCATGCATCTCCTCAAAATGCCGAATCCGTTGCTGTGGGGTGTCATGGTGGCGGTACTCAATTTTGCACCGTATATAGGTGCACTTGTCTCGGCAGCAGTTCTGACCCTCGTTGCGCTTTCAACGTTTCCCACGCTCGCCGAAGCGCTCGCGGTTTCGGGAACGTTTCTCACCCTTACTATCGTGGAAGGACAGCTGGTCACGCCTGCTGTGCTGGGGCGACGAATGGCCATCAACCCGGCAGTCGTGTTCGTATCGGTCATTATCTGGGGTTGGCTGTGGGGCGTCGCAGGCGCGCTGATGGCGGTACCCATTGTAGCGAGCCTCAAGGTCGTCTGCGATCACTCACCCAGTCTGGAGTTATTTGGATCCTTCCTGCGTGACGACGGCAAGGTCACCTTCGCAAAAACACATGTCCGCGAGAGGGGTCGCAGCAATTAGCCTAAGGCGCAGGTCAGCGCGATATTGGCGGTAGGAAGTATTGCCATTCGATGAAGCGTCGACCGACGCTCGGTAGCACGCATGGTCAGAGGCCAGGGTTGCCGGGTTCTTTCAGTTGTTTCGGCACGCTTGCCCGGATTGTGCCTGGGACGGGATCTGCCAGGTGCCGCACAAACCTCAAGTAAAATGGCCGAGTTCCGAACTGAGCTTGCGCACAGATTCGGAACCCGGCCGGTCTGTCTCGAGTGCTGTTACTCGGGGTAGTCAGCAGCTACCATCGCCGCGTCGCGCTGCGCAGCGGCTTCTGCGCTGGCAGTCGCCAAATTCGCTTCGGCATTGCCTGCGCATTCTGTTTGTTCAGCGCTGCCAAGTAGCAGTTGGCATTTTTGTGACTCTATGCCGTAGGTTTCTTCTGCTGTAGTCATAGCAATATTGAATTCAAACTCTGCTCTTTTGCTCATTGCAACGGCTTCGGCTGAACCCAGTTTTACCTGAGCTTCCGAATCCGGGCGAGAGTAAGTCTTCGAGGTGTCGGTCAGTCCGTCATTCGACCGGGTTATTTCGCCGTCCGAATCAATACGGGCTGCCGCATTAGTTTGATCCGCAGCGTCGGTACGTGCTGTCGCATTGTTTTTGCCGGCTTCCATGCGTGCATCGGCAGCATCACTCGTGGTTTCCTGTGCGGTTTCCCCGCAGCCGGTCAAGAATATCGCAGCGACAGCCGCGATCGGTACGATTCGATTGAACATTTGAAATTCTCCAATTTGAATCTCGTCAACGCGGGATGCGACAACAAGTTTGCGAACATCAGGGTCATCGTGCGACTGCGACAACGCGCCGTCGCACGACAATTCGATCTTTCTAGCTGTAAATGGGTCGTAATTGCCTAGTTGGATTTCACAACGAGTTCATCAGTGACCGAAGTCGCACCACTGGTGTTAGAGGCAAGCTTGACCGCAAGGTCTTTCTCTTCACTTGACTTCACTTCGCCCGACAAAGTAACGACTCCCTTTTCTGAGTCGACATTGATCGCCATGCCGCCGGTGTTGCCATTCATCAGAAGCTTCGATTTGACTCGCGCAGTAAGCGTTGCATTGCCTACGCTCTGCTTGAATCCCTGGCGTTCTTGCGCGGCCTCGTTGTTTTGGGACATCGTCGCTTGTGCCTTATCCACAACTAACTCATTCTCAACTTCCGTCACGCCATTGATGGACTTGGCAATTTCCCCTGCGAGGTCACGGTCGATATCAGACTCTACGGCCCCTTTGAGGTAAGCGATACCGTGCTTGACGTCAGTGTCGATGGAGAAGTTGTTGAGGTGCTCATTGAATAGCAGAGCGGATTCAAGCTTGCCGTGCAACCACGCATCTTTGATGGCTGACTCGCTTTCCTCATCGCGCTGCTCGGTTCCAGCCGGCACTCGGTTAGCTTGGTAGCCCTGATTAGCTTGGTTAGCCTGATTGTCCTGATTAGACGCAAATGCCATAGATGCGCCTGCCGTGACGCCGAGCATTCCTGCTGCGACGATTAGCGGATAACTGTATTTTCTTTGCATTGGAGTCTCCTCGGTTTGGTGTTTCAAGAACGTACGTTTTGTGCGTAGCCTGTGTAAGGCTTCTTGGTAGGCGATGTCTGTACGTCGCATGCCAGACGTCGATTGTTGGTCTTGTTGTTGAACATTGAGCGATCTGCGAACTGCATAAGATCAGTGAAGCTCTGAGCATCGCGTGGATAGAGAGCCAGGCCATCGCTCATCGTAAGTTGGATCGGATAGCCGTCAATTTTGTAAAGTGATGCAAGTTCTGCACGAATCTTCTTCAACGCTTTAATGACGTGCTCTTGATCAGAAATTTCGTTCAGTAGGACGACAAATTCGTCTCCACCGTAACGGCACGCGGTGTCAGATTTGCGAATGGAGCCTGACAGGCGTGTAGCTACCTGCTGCAGCAACTTGTCACCAGCGTCGTGGCCGAGTATGTCATTGACACGTTTAAACTCGTTTGCATCGAAAAACAGCAAAGCCAGGAACTGCTTGTGCCGGTTAGCCAGTGCAGCGGCCTGAATGAATCGATCGAGCAGCAATCGGCGATTGGGCAGTCCCGTCAGCTCATCGTAGTGCGCGAACTGATTGGCTTTCGCCAGCGCGAGTTCGAGAGACTGCACCTTCTCATTGAGCAAGGAGCATTGCCGAAGCAGATCGACTTCTTGTTGTCGGGATGCCGAGAGCTGACGCCGGCTTGAGTCGAGCGCGCGAGTCACAGCCGAAACGTCCGCCGACCGGGCCGAATCTTTTTGACTTTGGCTCGTATCGTGTCCATTTCCGGTTCTTGACGCCTCGCGCATCGATACAGACATCAGTGCTGCTCCTGTACTTCAAGCAATCAACGGAGCTTAAGGTCGACGAGGTGAACCGTCTGTGCGGCGGCGTACGGACCAACCGGCTCGGCAGCGGGCAAAGTGAGACGATGCAGAGGCCATGCGCTGGCCATCTAGTTACAAACGCAAATTAAGGAATACTCCGATGCACTCATCAATGTTACGAAATTTCGTCCTCAGGCTTGTTTCACTCTCACTATTGAGCCTGGGATTCGCGCACACGTCCGGCGCCGCCATGATCAGCACTCAACAATTGGTACAAAGCGAGGCTCGTGATGCGAGTCTCACTCGCGTAGATGCGATTCTCGCGCGCGACGATGTTGCCCGGCAGCTAGTGGCGTTCGGTGTAGACCCGCAAGCAGTGCAGTTGCGAGTCGGCAATATGACAGACACAGAATTGCTTGCGCTGGAGGGTAAGCTCGACAAGCAGGTTGCCGGTGGTAGTGCGGTCGGGATAATCGGTGCCGTGTTCCTGGTTTTGATTATTCTGGAAGTCGTCGGAATTACGGACATATTCAAGAAAGTATGATCGCACTGGACTTCGCACATGGTTGACAGTTCGAAAAGGGCCGCGCATGCGTCGGCTCTTTTTGTTTTGTGGTTCTTGGCAGGCTGCAGCACGATTCCGCCAGCTGTCAGCAACTACGGGGCAGCGCCGAGCTCGCTCGAATTGGTCGATACACCGTTTTATTCGCAGCAACAATTTCAGTGTGGGCCCGCGGCACTGATGACCGTGCTAACAGCGAGCGGAGTTGCGACTACGCTTGACGCCGTCTCCAGGCAGGTTTTTCTTCCCGCTCGTCAGGGCAGCTTGCAAAGTGAAATGCTGGCGGCCTCACGTGCAGCGGAACGTGTCCCGTATGTGCTTGCACCCAAGCTTTCCTCTATTACAGCCGAGCTGGCGACGGGGCGGCCCGTGCTGGTTTTGCAGAACCTGGGCGTCAGTTGGGCACCGCGCTGGCACTATGCGGTGGTCGTTGGCGCGGATGCCGAGAATGGCACGATTATTCTTCGCTCCGGAACGGATGCACGGCGAGTCATGCGTACCGCTGTGTTTCTGCGTACCTGGAAGCGCAGTAATTTCTGGGCCATATCGATACTCAGGCCCGGAGAGTTACCGGCTGACCCGGACCGAGGCCGCTATATCGAAGCCGTTGCGGGACTTGAACAGACCGGGCATGTGCAGGCGGCACGAGAAGCCTGGCAAGCCGGCCTGCAGCAATGGCCGAATGACGCGGTCCTTCTTTTCGGTATGGCGAACGCAGAATATGCACTTGGCAATTTTTCCGCGGCTGAGCGGCTTTTTCTTGCCATGCTACGAAATGACGAGGCACCGCTTATCGCGCGCAACAACCTGGCGATGACGCTGGCAGCGCAAGGCCGAAATGAGGACGCGCTCAAAGAGATCGATGCCGCGTTGAATCTCGCGACCGACCCTATGCTGGTGGATGAGTTGCTGGATACGCAGAGCATTATTCTGAGTGCACGCACTGGCGCGTCCAATTAAACAGTGATGAAGGTTGGGTGGATGAGCCCGAAGAGAGCGAGAGCCACTCGTTGCAGCTGCCCTTGAAGGCCTTGAAATCGTGCGTTTCACAGTGCTGGCAGTAAGCGAGACTCGCTATAGCCAGCGTCCGTACGATAGCGCACAGACTCAGCCGGCGCACCGGGCGCAGACTACTTGCCGCTAAGAATTTGTCGACGCTTACTCATCAAGGACAAGAACTATGAAATGGTTATTGCTGATACCAATGGTGTTCCTGCTACAGGCCTGCGAGAAGAAGGGTCCGCTGGAACAGGCAGGCGAAGAAATTGATGAGGCAGTCGAAGACATCGGTGCTGGCGGTGAAACGACCGGCAACAAGATAGATGACGCGATCGACGAAGCGGCTAAGGACGTCGACCCGAAATAACCATCGGTCGGCTAGCAATCGCTTAAGAGTTGCCTGCAGCTGACGAAGCGACATCCGCTGCAACTTCGGGTACTCACGAGAGGATCAATCTGATGGTTGGAATTGAGATTGCGGCAGTAGTGGTCATAGTGGCCGGTATTCTGAGTTTTGCAGACGGCAGGCTTGACTACACCGATGTTATGCGCGAAGCCAACATCAGCTCATTGAGTTTGTCGACCGATGACGAGCGTGGTGTCGATATTCCAGCCTGGGCTGGCGCCGGCATGCTGAAGGTAACCGCCGACAAGACTATCGGCAAAGAGTCTCTGGAGCAGAAAGGCAAGGTGCGGGCAGGCTTTGGCGACATCAAGAAGGGTGCCCGGAAAGACGAAAGCAGCCTGCGCGCTGTGAATGAGTAATCAGTAACGACTCCAACCTGCGTTGCGCCCCCCTACACAACAGCAGCGTGGGCTTATCAACCCCCGGGGCAGCAAGCTCCGGGGGTTTTTTTTCGGATGATGAGTCCCGGCTTTACCAAGGCGTAGCTACTATGAATGCTGCAGGTCGCACGACAGGAATCAACCAGGGTACGAAGACCAACGCAAAGCATGCGGTTCAGCCGCTGCCATACGACTACGCCGCGCTTGAACCGCATATCAACAATTGCTTCGATCGCTCTTCAAATGCGGCTGCCAAACGCGACTGGGAAGACGAGGGCGGGCAACTTCAGGGCACAGAATCATGAACCGGATATATTCGACAATTGCGATTGCGTCGCTGGGATTGTCTCAACTGTTGCTGAGTGGCTGTGCATCGACGACCGCAGGCGGCGCTGTCGATGCCGATCGCACACAATTGTTGCTGGTGTCAGCAGAAGAACTCGACCAGATGGCGGCAGCGAGTTATGCCGAGTTGAAATCCGATGCATCGGGCAAAGGTATACTCAACAAGGATAGCGCCATGCTCCGGCGCGTGCGCGGTATTGCCAGTCGTCTCGAAGCACAGACCAACGTATTTCGTGCCGATGCGCCCGCCTGGAAGTGGGAAGTCAACGTCATAACGAGTGAAGAGCTGAACGCATTCTGTATGCCGGGTGGCAAGATAATGGTGTACTCCGGCTTGATTACTCAACTGGATATCACGGACGCGGAGCTTGCCAATGTGCTTGGGCACGAAATCGCACACGCCTTGCGCGAGCATGTCCGCGAACACCTGTCGCAGGCGATGGTGGCCCAGGGAGCGATCGGCGTTGGTGCGGCAGTTTTCGGGCTCGGTGATGCATCAACAGAGGCAGCTGGCATGGGCTACCAGGCTTTGCTTGCGACCCGATTCAGCCGAAATGACGAAAGCGAGGCCGACCGCATAGGCCTGGAACTTGCGGCGCGCGCGGCCTATGACCCGAGTGCAGGAATCAGCTTGTGGCAGAAGATGACAAGTGCTGATAAGGGCGGCAAGCCACCAGAATTTCTCAGTTCACATCCCGCGGATGCCAGCCGCATCAAGCAGATCCAGGACCTGTTGCCAACGGTAATGCCGCTGTACGTTGCAGCAAAATGATTCTCGTCGATCAGTCTGTGCAGTAGCGGACAATCAGCGAAACGTTTTGCGCTACCTTCTTGCCGCAGCGAGATTGGCAAATGCTCTGCCCCGAGGGATATCCGAAAGCAGCCGGTCGAACTCTATTCTGACTACTTCGTAACACTCGCAGACGTTCTGTTCCAGTTTGCTTCGGTCCAATACTTTGATGTGGCCGCGACTGTATTCAATGATGCCAGCAGACCGCAGCTTTCCGGCCGCCTCTGTAACCCCTTCGCGCCGAACGCCGAGCATATTGGCGATCAGCTCCTGCGTCATCGTCAACTTATCGGAAGACAGGCGGTCGATACTCAGTAACAGCCAGCGGCACAGTTGTTGATCGATGGAATGATGCCGGTTGCATACGGCAGTCTGGGACATCTGGGTAATCAGCGCCTGGGTATAACGCAGCAAAAGACGCATCATCGGTCCGGCGCGATTGAACTCAAGTTTTATCTGTTTTGCCGGCAAGCGGTAGCAAGAACCTCCGCTCTGGACGACGGCGCGACTCGGCGTGGATTCACCGCCCATGAACAGGGAAACGCCGAGTACGCCTTCGTTGCCGACCAGGGCGATTTCAGCCGATGCGCCATTCTCCATGACGTACAGCAGCGACACGATGGAGTCTGTCGGAAAGTAGACGTATTTCAGGACACCGCCAGACTCATAAAGGACCTGGCCGAGCGTCAGCGGGACATGCTCCAAAAAAGGGCCAATATGCTCAAGTTCGCTCGCAGGCAGTGCTGCGAGTAGGTGATTTTGCGTCGGATGGTGTGTAGCGGCCATGGCCTGGTACCAAGTCTTAAGAATCATTCTGGGCCTGCAGATGCCGCACAACTGGCAGGATGGGGGCCGATTATACTCCTTCAGGTGTTGCAGGTGTGTGATAACGCACACTGTCTACGGAGCGATGCTCGATTGAGATCACGAACCACTTGGGAAAATAGGGACAGAGACCCTTTATAGCTTAGCGTTTCGGGCAATTGGTTCGTGCGACGACAAAAAAGGGTCACAGTCCCTGTTTTTCTTAATTGTGATCGGAATTCGCCGCGGTTCGCGAATCGAGATACGCAATTGCGCGCGTGAGTGCGCTGATGCTTGGTAACTTGTGTCCATGGCGCGGCTCGACTATCAGCTCGCCGTGCGGTACGCCGGCGCTCTTGAAATCGGCATAAACACGTCGCGTCAGGCGCTCATTGAAGTCTTCAGTACCCGACAGAAAAACGTGGTGATTCAGTTGGATGATATCGAGGCGTGGCGGTGGATCATTTGTATCCCACATTTCTGCGCCGCCGATATAGATGCCCCCCCGAAACAGTGCAGGATTCGAGGCCATAACTCGCGTCGCGGTTTTGCCGCCACCTGAGAATCCGGATATGTAAATTCGGTCAGGGTCGACTGAATAGCGGGCTGCAACCAGTTTGGGGGCAAGCATTGCAAAAAACATGCGTTGGTCGACCGCGACACGGTTTCCTGAGTCATTTGCGCCGATCCAAATCAGGTTGCTTTGTGCAAGCATTTCGTTCCATAACCTGGGCGGTCCACCTTTCTGGGTCGGACTTACGTAAACGATCACGCCGGCAGGCAGGGAATGGTCGTAGTTCTCCGGAACGTATAAGTGCCAGCTCAGTTCGTCGTCGCCTCGAAGGATGGAATCAACTTCGGCGAGGCCCTCCTCACCAAACAGCTCAGCCGGTGTGAACGTCAGATTGAACGAGCCTGTTTGTGGCTCGCCCTCGTCGTTGTCGGCTACCGCCACATTCATCGCGAGCAGACTCGCGATGAGAATAAGTTTCAGTATGTTGTTCACGATGCTATTGGTTGATATTCCTGGCGACGTTCATGGTAACAATTCCCGGTTCCGGAGCATTGCACATACTATTGCCTCGGTACTATGACTTTCAGAATCGATTAATGCAGTCGTTCGCAGCAAAAGGGAACCCGGAGTCAATCTGAACCCAAGCGGCTATGCTGAGGGCAATATTTCCACCAACCGGGCCTTGTACGATATTCTGGCTCAGAATTTCAAACTCGGTCCGCGTTACCGTTTCTGATCAGTTCGAAGCTATTAAGGCAAAACGTCGAGGTTCAAAGATGGCTATCAATAGATTGTTGAGATCCGCTGCAGTTAGATCGCTATGCTGCCTGCCTGTTGCTCTCCTTTGCATCTCTCTTGCTTATACGGCAGGCGCACAGGCTGAGGACTTCGACATTCTGATCAAAGGCGGTGTTGTCGTGGACGGGTCCGGAGCACCCCGGTTTGATGCAGACGTAGCCATTCGTGACGATCGCATTGTTTTTGTGGGCAAGGTTCCGTCCACTGCGACAGCCGACAAAATTATTAATGCGACTGGAAGGATCGTGGCGCCAGGCTTCATCGACCCACATGCGCACGCTGCGCCGGGTATCGAAACGGCGGAGCTCGCCGCTGCTGAACCAATTCTGTATCAGGGCATTACTACGGTAATGATTAACCCCGACGGCGGCGGCCCGGCGGACCTCAAACCGCAGATCGACAACATTGCTCGCAACAAGCCCGGCGTCAACGTTATTCCGATGATCGGACACAACGCTGTTCGACGCGCAGTGATGCAAGCTGAGGATCGGTCGCCGACGGATGAAGAACAGGCGGCAATGGAACGCCTTATCCGGGAAGGCATGGAGGCGGGTGCTTTCGGAATGTCGACCGGGCCGTTCTATGTACCGGGAAAATATTCGACAACAGAAGAGATTATCGGGCTCGCGAAAGTCGCCGCCCAATTTCCAAACTCGTTTCACATCAGCCATATTCGCGATGAGTCCAGCTACGACGTTGGCGTCATCGGCGCTATCGAAGAAGTCATTCGGATCACTCGCGAAACCAGCTTGCCGGGTATCGTTACTCACATGAAAATGCTGGGTCCACAAGTGTGGGGCAAGTCGCGAGACGCGATTCGCGTCATCAACGCGGCGCGTGCCGAGGGGCTGGAGATTTGGGCGGACCAATACGCGTACTCAGCATCCGGCACTGGACTGCAAGCGGCCCTGGTACCGGGGTGGGCTCAGGCCGGCGGTGAAGAAGAGATGGTTGCGCGGTTGGAAGACGAGGAGGAGCTCAAAGAGATCCGGCCGGAAATGGCCGAGAACCTCGAGCGACGTGCGGGCCCGAACGCGATAATGATTCGCGACTATCCTCCGGCACCTGAGTACGTCGGCAAGCGGCTCGATGACATCGCAAGCCTGCGCGAAGAAGAACCGCTCGATACGGCGATAGAGATGCTGAAGACCGGCGGCGCGCCGATCATCTCGTTCAATATGGATGAACGGGATCTTGAAGCCATCATGCGCCAGCCGTGGACAATGACCAGCTCGGATGGCTCGTTGGTTACACCGGGTGAAAGCCTGAATCACCCGCGAGCCTACGGTGCGTTTCCACGCAAGATCAAACGCTACGTACTGGACAGCGGAATACTCACGCTCGAGCAGGCGATACATTCGTCCTCGGGCCTGACAGCCAAAGTCTTTTCAATAAAAGACCGCGGGCTCATCCGGGCCGGGCATTTCGCTGATGTGCTGGTGATTGATCTGAATACGATCAACGACCGCGCTACCTACCAGCAGCCGGAGATATTATCCGAGGGTATGGACTACGTGATAGTCAATGGCAGGACGGCCATAAATGCCGGCAAGCTGGAATCGGCTCGGTCGGGAAGGGTGCTTCTGCGGGACTAGATGGTTGTGAATCAGCAACCGTGAGCGTACCAGGCCAAGTGATCAGCCGGTTTCGGCGCTACGCGCGCGTGGCGCAACAATCACATTTAGCAAGCTGCAGCGCAGCAACACTCATGGTTTGCTGACCAATCTGCAGCGGCAATTTTTATTGTGGTTGAGAGTGAAGCGCCCGCTACCTGATGTGGAAACGGGCGCTTGCCTCAAATAGTCGAATAGCTTTTTCGTACCTGTCAGGCCCGCCGACGCCTGTTTAAGCCAAGGCCAACGAGGCCCATTCCGAACAACAGAAGTGTTGCCGGCTCCGGAACCTGTGTCGCACGTGAGACGTACATTTCGCCGAAGAACTCGTTATCGATTCCACCGATTTCTTCAAAAAAGCGGACGGAGTCGAATGCTTCGTTGAGGAGAATGCCGGTAAATATGGACCGATCATTGTCCGGACTGAAAGTAGCTGCATCGACGAATAAGCCGCCAAGATAGAAGCTAATGGCAAACGTCGAATCAACGCAGGCCGCGTTGCATCCATCAAGTTGTACGTTATCGGCTGACGGTTCGTGAAAGTAAAACCCGAAGCCGGTTGCAAGGCCGGTATTGATGGAGATATTGAGGTTTTCCCTGTCGCTGATAGCGATCGCGTTGCCGCCTGGTAGCAGTGAAGACCATCCGGAACCAACAATAATCGTGTTAGCGGCCGTTAGTGTGGCGCCACCCAAGGTAACGGAAGTGCCTTGCGCACCGATATCGGGCAATGCCCCGGTCAGACTGACAGCTCCGGTGGCAGTGGAAAACGCGGTGTCATCGACATATTCAGCAACAGAAATAATGCCGGCGTTCGCCGCAGCACCGCAGCTCAGCGCTGCTAGGGTGAGGATAACTGTGGTTATTCTTTTCATTTCATCGCCTCGAGTTCGCTTGTACGGGTATTCAAGCAATATTCGTGCCGCTCGGATTTTATTTTTTTCTTTCAGGTAGTTATCAATCTGAGATTTTGACCGAGCGCATAATATGTAAAATATTCCGACAGGTTTGAGCGGCTGCAGCGTGCAAGGCCTGGCCGTGACCACACGTTGTGTAGCGCGGCGAGCGAGACGTACTTGCCAATCAAGGTTGAAACCAATGGCCTACTTCAGACGACAATCTTGCCGTGCCCTGCCGGGACGAAGGTGCGCGATGCAGTGAACATACGTTCATCTTTTGACCCCAAGCGAAAGTCCTGACTATCCACACGGAGCACGCCCATGCGCTACGTCATCAACAAGCAACGGATCGCGACAGGATTAGTATTCTTGTTAAGTGTTGTGCCCGCCGCCGCCGGCATATTCGATGATCCGGGGAACCTGAAGGTATTACCAAACGATATATCCGCCGCTGAACTTCGCGAGACCATGCAGGGCTTTGCGCGCGGCACCGGAACGCGGTGTTCGGGCTGTCACGTTGGTGAGGTTGAGCCAGATCTTTCGACTTACGATTTCGCGCTTGATGACAAAGAGAAAAAGCGTAAAGCACGCGAGATGATCAAGTTGGTCAAGACAATCAACGATCGACTCGCAAGCGGATTTCCGGAAGCGTTTGCGGCGGGCGCGTCGGTAACGTGCGCTACCTGCCATCGAGGTCTCCCGAAACCGGAGATGATTGAGGTTATCCTGGCCGCGGAAATTGAAAAAGGCGGGCTGGATGCGGGCATTGAGCGATACCGGCAACTTCGAGAACAATACTACGGCGGCTATTCGTACGACTTCAGTGAACGCGTGCTAATGCGCATGGCGTCCGATTTTGGCAGTGCAGATGAGATCCAGACCGCGCTGGGTCTTATCAATCTGAACCTGGAACACTACGCATCTTCTTCTCGCAGTTATGTCACCCGTGCGCAATTGCACGAGACAGTTGGCGACACTGCCAGTGCCCGGCATGATTACTCGCGGGCTCTTGAACTCGAACCCGACAGCGCGTGGATTCGCCAGCAGCTGGAAGCACTGCAGTAGGGGAAAATAGGGGACAGTGACCGGTTTTCATTCAGAGCTGCTCGCAACGACTGCACATGTGAAAAACCGGTCACTGTCCCCACTTTCGCAGCATATCGCCGAAACCAAACCGCACCACGCCGGTCAGACTTCGACAACAATCGATGTTTGGGGCAAGCGATGGTTTCTTTCGAGGTCAATTCCGCGGACGTGCAGTTCGACGGCGATGAGACAACACCGCTGCTCTGGGTGCTGCGCGATCACCTGAATATTACGGGCACCAAGTATGGCTGCGGCGTTGGCCAGTGCGGAGCCTGCACCGTGCATGTCGATGGCCAGGCTTTGCGTAGCTGCTTGATTCCAGTATCCACTTTGGCCGAAAAGTCCGTTACCACCATAGAAGGACTCGCCGCGAGTGATGACAAGTTGCACCCTGTGCAGACTGCATGGCTTGAGCACGATGTGCCGCAATGCGGTTATTGCCAGGCCGGCCAGATCATGGCGACGGCGGAACTGTTGCAACGCATCCCGAATCCTACGGATGCTGAGATCGATTCCAACATGACTAACCTCTGTCGTTGCGGTACCTACCCGCGAATCCGAAAGGCCATTCATCGGGCTGCCGAACTGCAAGCCAAAGGAGGTCGCGATGAAAACTAGCGCCTCAGATGTAGCCTTCGCAATATCACGCCGCCATTTCCTGGTGGCCGGTGTAACCGTGACGGGCGCGTTTGTGCTCGGCGTGCCAGTTGCCGAAGCGGCAATTGGCGAGGCGAGCGGTGATCGCCAGCTTGGTTTCTTTATAGAAATCGCGGCGGACGGGCACGTGGTCATCGGTACCAACCAGCCGGAGATAGGCCAGGGTATACGCACCGCATTGCCGATGCTTGTCGCCGAGGAGCTGGATGTCGAATGGGACAAAGTCAGCATTCGGCTCATGCCTCTCGGTCTCGTCAAGACAGCCGAGGGCTACGACTGGAAATACGGTGGACAGGGCGTCGGCGGCAGCACCGGGCTAACGGATAACTGGGATTACATGCGTGAAGTAGGCGCCACGGCTCGGCAACAGTTGATCCGTGCGGCCGCCGAGCGTTGGGGGCTAGCTGCAGACAAATGCTCGACCGAACCTGGCTACGTCGTCTGTCCGTCGGTTGGTGAACGAATCGCTTACGCTGATCTGGTTGCCGACGCAGCAGCACTCGGCGTGCCGGAAGAAACGCCGCCGCTGAAGGCAATTGCTGAGCATCGAATTGTCGGCAAGCTACGCAATACGATCGACGCACGGGACATCGTGACCGGTAAAGCAAAGTACGGCATTGATACCGTTCAACCAAACATGCGTTTCGCGGTCATCGCGCGCAGTCCCTGGCTGAACGGTCGTCCGACCAGTTTCGATGACACGGCGGCGCGGAAGATTGCCGGTGTGCTCGATGTATTCGAGATCGACGGGCCGGCACCGGGCGAGCCCTACGACATACTCGCTAGCGGCATCGCGGTTGTAGCTAGCTCGACCTGGGCTGCGATCAAGGGCCGCGAGGCACTGAAGATCGAGTGGGACAAGGGTCCGAACGCAAACGACAGTTCCGAGCAGTTCTGGAAAGAGAATGCGGAGATGCTCAAGGGGCAAGGGCAGATCGTTCTCGATGACGGGGACTTCGACTCGGCCATGTCGACAGCTGACAAGATCGTCGAACACCGTTACGAGGTTCCTTTCGTCAACCACGCGCCCCTTGAGCCGCAAAATTGTTATGCATTCGTTGAGAAAAACCGTTGCCATATTATCGCGCCAACGCAGATACCGTCTGGTGCATCGCGCTCGGCTGCATGGGCAACCGGGCTGGAGCGGGATCAGATTCGTGTCGACTTCACTCGTATTGGCGGTGGTTTCGGGCGTCGCCTAAGTAACGATTACGTCGCCGAAGCAGCCTTGATCTCGAAGAAAACCGGCTGGCCGATCAAGCTGCAGTGGACTCGCGAAGATGACGTCAAAAATGATTTTTATCGACCCGCCGGGCTACACGAAATGCGCGCCGGCGTAAACGCAGATGGTGAGATTGTTGCCTGGACGCAGCGCCTCGCGAGCGCCAGCAAATACTTCCGGCGTCCCAACATGCCTGACGAGGATCTGTGGTCAGCAGAGCTGTATCCCGATGATCCGCCGCGCCGCATCGTGCCGAACTTTCGCCTCGAATATTTTCACAATGCTATTGGAATACCGCGCGGCTCGTGGCGTGCACCGGCGCATACCGCAAACGCATTTGTCGTACAGAGCTTCATTGACGAAGTCGCGCACGAGACCGGCCAGGACCCGCTGCAATTTCGCATCGACCTGTATGGTGAAGAGCGTGAACTCGAATACAACAATCATGGCAGACCCACTTTTAACCCCGGTCGGCTGTCGCGGCTGGTCCAATTTGTTGCGGAACGCATTGGCTACGGCAAAGCGCTGCCGCGTGGACGCGGTATTGGCCTCGCAACGCACTTCACATTCGGCGGCTACGCCGCGCATGCGATCGAGGTTGCGGTGAGCGACAAGGGTGAGTTGAGTATTGAGCGCATAGTCGCCGCGATCGACTGTGGTTACGCCGTGCACCCCAACGCCGTCGACGCCCAGTTACAAGGCGGAACCGTCGATGGCATCAGCACGGCACTCGGCTTGCAGATCACCGTCAAAGACGGCCAGATCCAGCAAAGCAACTTTCACGATTACCCGCTGGCACGTATCGCCGCTTTCCCGGCGCGCTTCGAAACGCACATCCTGCCTTACAACGATAAGCCAACCGGCGTCGGCGAGATTGGCTTGCCATCAGCAGCGCCGGCGCTCACTAACGCGATCTTCGCCGCCACCGGCAAACGCATCCGCGAACTGCCGCTGAAGCAGCAGAGGCTGCGCGCCTGATGGTGTGCCAGGCCGGTCCGTGAAGACGCTGGTGGCACTGCTGCTGATGGCAACAGCATCGCCATTCATCGAGTCGGCGGCTGCGGCCGGCGAGCGGATCACATGGGTTGGCGACGGCATTCCGGCGCCGCTGACCGCGACCCCCGGGGACGCCAGACGTGGCCGCGCGATCGTCACCAATCGGCAGCAGGGCCTGTGCCTGTTGTGCCACAGCGGACCATTCCCGGAAGAACCGTCGGCTGGCAATCTGGCGACCAATCTTGGCGGCGCCGGCGCACGCTGGAGCGAAGCCCAGTTGCGTGCGCGCATCGTCGACGCGCGACGCCTCGACCCGGCCGGCCTGATGCCGGCCCTCCATTCGACTGAGGGCCGCCGCCGCGTCGGCAACACCTGGCAGAACCAGCCGATACTCGACGCTCAACAGGTGGAAGATGTCGTGATTTTTCTCAAGACCTTGAAATGACAAACCGTCGCCAGCTCCTGCGCCAGACCGTCGCAGTCGCAGCCGGCGGGATGCTGTTGCTGCGACCGGCGTCGGCGACACCAGAATCGCTGCAGAAAGTGATCACTGGTTTTACCGGCGGCGCGCCGATCAGAACCGGGCGCGTCAAACTGCAGATTGCCGAGCTGGTCGAAAATGGCAACGCGGTTCCCGTGACGATCAGCGTCGACAGCCCGATGACTGCGGCCGACCACGTCAGGCGCATCGCCTTGTTCAACCAGCGCAATCCGCAGTCGGATGTCGCGGTATTCGAGCTGTCGCCAGTCAACGGCCGCGCCGAAGTTGGCACCCGCATCCGGCTGGCGACCTCGCAGACAGTCGTCGCAATGGCGCAGATGAACGATGGCAGCGTGTGGCAACACCGCGTCGACGTGATCGTCACACTTGCCGCCTGCATCGAAGGAGGCTGAAGAATGGCTCGCTCGGTGATCCACATGCCAGCCACCGCCCGGCCCGGCGACATCATCGCAGTGCGCGTACTGGTGCAGCACTCGATGGAAACCGGCTACCGCAGCAATTCGGTAGGTGAACCGCTGGCACGCGACATCATCCGGCGCGTGGAATGCCGCTTTGATGGTGAAACCGTTTTTGCCGCCGACCTGTTTCCGGCGATTGCAGCCAACCCATCAGTGGCGTTTTATCTGCGCGCGACACGCAGCGGCAGCTTGCAGGTCGAATGGCGCGGCGACGCCGGTTTTTCCCATACCGACAGTGCAAGACTACAGGTTGGCTGAGCGCCTTTTGCGCCGCGTTGCGACCGGCCTCGCGCTGTCCGCCTGTCTGGCCAGTGCCGCAGCGCAGTTTATCGGCACCACGTTGCAGCGACGATCGGGTTTCGACGACATGAGCCCGGCCTTGCAGGCAATGCAACGCGACGATACGCAAAATCCTGCCTGGCTGTGGCTGAAGGGCGGCGAAAAAACTTTTGATGCTGACTGCGCGCGCTGCCACACCAACACGCAATTGCGCAGCGTCGCGACGCGTTACCCGGCGTTCGACAGCCTGCTGGGCAAGCCGGTGACGCTGTCTGGCCGCATCAACCTGTGCCGCCAGCGCCATTTGCAGCGCGAGCCACTGGCGGCCGAAAGCGACGAACTGATAGGCCTCGAGACCTGGCTCGGCTGGCAGGCCCGCGGACTGCCGATCGCGCCGCCAGCGGACCCGCGGCTCGCAGCGGCACGCAGCAAAGGCGAAAACTTGTACCGAAGCAAATTTGGTCAGCTCGACTTTTCATGTGCGCAATGCCACGACGACAACGCCGGCAGGCGGCTGGCCGGCAGTACCATCACCCAGGCGCACCCGACCGGATATCCGATCTACCGCCTCGAATGGCAAGGCATGGGCTCGCTGCAGCGACGACTGCGCGGCTGCATGAGTGCGGTCCGCGCCGAACCATTCGGCTTTGGCAGCGACGAGCTGACAGCGCTGGAAATGTTCCTCGCCCAACGTGCGGCGGGGATGCCGATCGAAACCCCCGCCATTCGACCCTGACCACGATGCAGACGATCCGACCCCCACGCAGCGAGGCCGAAGTCCGCAGCGACCTGGCCGCCGCTTTCCGGCTGGCTGCGCTGAATGGCTGGGACGACACCATCTATACCCACCTGTCGGCGAGTGTCCCCGGTGAGCCAGGCGTCTACCTGCTGAACGAATTCGGCCTGGGCTTCGAAGAAGTCACTGCAAGCTCGCTGGTCAAGGTCGACGTCGCGGGGCGAGTCGTCGACGGCTCTGGCCGCAAGGTCAACCCGAGCGGCTTTGCGATCCATGGCGCGGTCCACGCGGCACGGCCCGAGATCGAATGTGTGATCCACCTGCACGCGCCCTGGGGTGTCGCGTTGTCGATGGTGCCGGCCGGTCTGTTGCCGACCTCGCAATGGGCAATGCGGCTGCATGGCCGGCTCGGACGGCACGCGTATGAAGGACTGGCGCTCGGCAACGAAGAGCAGCAGCGGCTGGTGGCAAGTCTCGGTTCTCTCGACGGACTGATCCTCCAGAACCACGGCACATTGACGGTTGGCCGCAGTGTCGCCGAAGCGTTCATGCTGATGCACATCCTCGAACGGGCGGCGAAAGCCCAACTGCAGGCAATGGCTGCGACCGGTGGTTCGGTCACCGTCGTCAGCGAAAACCTTGCAGTCCTGACCCATCGCCAATGGCTCGGCGACGGCAGTGAACGGGACGGCGATGCAGAATGGCCGGCCTTGCTGCGCCGGGTCGACCGTTGGTCGCCCGGCTACAGGGACTGATTCCCCCCAAGGGGGCGACGCCAGTGGCCCGCAAAGCCGGATCCACGGCGCCCACTTGGCTGCTTCCGATGTATGCGACGAGGGTGCCGAAAAAGCACCGTAGATAACTGAGGAGAAAAATATGCCGACCTTGCGCGTAGAACTGTTTGAAGGCCGCACCCCGCAGCAGAAGGCTGCATTGGCAAAAGAGTTGACCGACGCCTGCGTGCGCGTCCTCGGTGGCAGTGCCGCCGGGGTCGATGTGGTTTTCTTCGATATCGCCCGCCACAACTGGGCCAGCGGCGGCAGCTTGTGGAGCGAGAAGACGCCAACGCCGCCGACCACGCCGGTCTGAGCGCAACGCCGACGCATCAATCGCCGGCGCGCCACCACTCCCCTGTCATCGCCTGCTGCATATAGGCGATGAAACTCGTCACTTTCGACGGCACGAATTTGGGCGACGGAAAAACCGCGTGCACCTCCTGCGCCGGCAGGCCATGGTCGGGCAGCACCGGCTGCAACTTGCCGTCACCAATTGACTTGCCGGCCACATACCACGGCAGGACGGCGACACCCATCCCGGCGCGTGCAGCTGCGAGCACGGCCGAGAGGTTGTTCGAGCGCAGCGGCCCCTTCACCAGAACCGATAATTCCTCGCCATCGGCACGGCTCAGGCTCCAGCGGTCGTCGCCCTGCACGCTGCTGTAGACCAGGCAGGCATGGGCCGACAGTTCTGCCGCGGTGTGGGGTGTGCCACGGCGCTCGAGGTAGCTGGCGGCCGCGACCATCACCCACGGATTGGTCGCCAGATAACGGGCCCCGAGCGTCGAATCGGCAAGTCGGCCCATTCGCACCGCCAGATCGATGCCCTGTTCGACGAGGTTGACATAGCGATCGTCGAAACCGAGGTCGATGGTTACTTCAGGGTGTTGCTGCATGTAGCGCAGCACCATTGGCACCATCACCCGCCTCCCGAAGGCAACCGAAGTATTGATTCGCAGCGTGCCGCCGACCTGGCTTTGCAGCAGGGTCGCGAGGTTGTCGGCCTCGTCGAGTTCGCGTGCGATCAGCTTGCATTTCTCGTAATACAGCGCGCCGACCTCGGTTGTCGTCACGCCGCGGGTCGAGCGGTGCAGCAAGCGCGCACCCAGTCGCTGCTCGGTCGCAGCGACGGCCTTGGTTGCGGTCGGCTGGGTGATGCCGAGTTCGTCGGCGGCCTTGCTGAAGCTGCCGGTCTCGACGACGCGGATGAACAAATGAACGGCGGCTACACGATCCATGGCCGGCATCGTAGCCGGTATTCCGCCATGGAATAGCACTTATCAACGGCCTGGGGTTCTCGCTGGCGGCTCGCCGCGCGACCATCGCGGCCATCTGAACCAGGAGACTTCCATGGCAAAAATGAAGGCCGCAATGGCCGCGGTGTTGGTGATGGAGAAGGAAGGGATTACCCAGGCCTTCGGCGTGCCGGGTGCGGCGATCAACCCGCTGTATGCCCAACTACGCGAGCGGCAGACGATTGCGCATGTGCTGGCGCGTCACGTCGAAGGCGCATCCCACATGGCCGAGGGTTACACCCGGGCCAAGGCCGGCAACATCGGAGTCTGCATCGGCACTTCCGGACCCGCCGGCACCGACATGATCACCGGCCTTTATTCGGCAATCGCCGATTCGATCCCTATCCTGTGCATCACCGGCCAGGCGCCGCGCGCACGCCTGTACAAGGAGGATTTCCAGGCTGTTGATATCGAGACGATCAGCAAGCCGGTCACCAAATGGAGCGTGACGGTTCGTGAACCGGCGCAGGTGCCGCGCGCGTTTCAGCAGGCCTTCCACCTGATGCGTTCGGGCCGGCCGGGTCCGGTGCTGATCGACCTGCCGATCGATGTTCAGATGGCCGAGATCGAGTTCGACATCGACACCTACGAGCCGCTGTCGGTCTACAAGCCTACGGCCAGCCGCAAGCAGGTCGAGAAAGCGCTCGACATGTTGATGGCAGCAGAAAAGCCCTTGATCGTTGCCGGCGGCGGCATCATCAACGCCGACGCGTCGGATCTGCTGGTCGAGTTCGCCGAGCTGACCGGTGTGCCGGTGATCCCGACGCTGATGGGCTGGGGAACCATTCCCGACGACCATCCGCTGATGGCCGGCATGGTCGGCCTGCAGACCAGCCACCGCTATGGCAACGCCACGATGCTGGCCAGCGACTTCGTGCTCGGCATCGGCAACCGCTGGGCCAACCGCCACACCGGCAGCCCCGAGGTTTATTGCAAGGGCCGCAAGTTTGTCCACGTCGACATCGAACCGACGCAGATCGGCCGCGTCTTCAGCCCCGATTACGGCATCGTCAGCGATGCCAAGGCCGCGCTGCAGCTCTTCGTCGAGATCGCCCGCGAACGCAAGGCAGCGAAGAAGCTGAAGGATTTCAGCACCTGGGCCAACCGCTGCGCCGAGCGCAAGACGCTGATGCACCGCAAGTCTCATTTCACCGAGACGCCGATCAAGCCGATGCGGGTCTACGAGGAAATGAACCAGGCCTTCCCGCGCGACACCATCTATGTGTCGACGATCGGCCTGAGCCAGATTGCCGGCGCGCAGTTTCTCAATGTGTTCGGCCCGCGCCAGTGGATCAACTGCGGTCAGGCCGGCCCGTTGGGCTGGACGATCCCTGCCGCACTCGGCGTGGTTGCCGCCGATCCGACGCGTACCGTGGTTGGGCTGTCGGGTGACTACGACTTCCAGTTCCTGATCGAGGAGTTGGCGGTAGGCGCGCAGTTCCGCCTGCCTTATGTGCAGGTGCTGGTCAACAACAGCTACCTCGGCCTGATCCGCCAGTCGCAGCGCGGCTTCGAAATGGACTACTGCGTGCAGCTGGCGTTCGAGAACCAGAATGTCGAGGACGAAACGCTGAAGAGTTATGGTGTCGATCACCAGGCCGTGGTACAGGGTCTGGGCTGCAAGAGCCTGCGCGTGACCGACCCGGAAAAGATCCAGTCGGCGCTGGCCGAGGCGCAGGTGATGGCCCGCAAATACAGCGTGCCGGTGGTCGTCGAGGTGATACTCGAGAAGGTGACCAACGTAGCGATGGGCACCGAAATCAACAACATCAACGAGTTCGAGGACATCGACTGCCGCCACCCCGAGGGCGTCAAGGGGCTGGAGATGGCCGGCCTGCTCGAATGACTGACCAGGAGACCTGAGATGCCACGTTTTGCCGCCAACCTCACGATGTTGTTTACCGAGGTGCCCTTCCTCGATCGATTCGAACTCGCCGCCAAGGCCGATTTCAAGGCGGTCGAGTTCCTGTTCCCGTATGCCTTCACGGCCGAGGAGATCAAGCAGCGGCTGGACGCCCACGGGCTGGAGCTGGTGCTGCACAACCTGCCGGCAGGCGACTGGGACGCCGGCGAGCGCGGCATCGCCTGCCTGCCGGACCGGGTGGCGGAATTCCGCGACGGCGTAGGCAAGGCCATCAGCTATGCGAAGGCGCTTGGTGTCGGCCAGCTCAATTGTCTGGCCGGCAAGACGCCGGCCGGTCTTGCCGAAGCCGATTTGCGCAAGACCTTTGTCGACACCCTGCGCTACGCTGCCGCCGAATTCCGGAAAGCCGGCCTACGCCTGCTGATCGAGCCGATCAATACCTTCGACAT
>JBBKWB010000071.1:0-3059 GCA_037968755.1 Woeseia sp. | reverse complement strand
GGTACAGATGGCCGACATGAGCGAAGCTCGCATACACGCTGTCGAAAAGATCGTTTACGAACAGCTCCTGCCCTACGATGGCGCAATTTCCGCAGAACACGGTATCGGCCTCGAAAAACGCGAGTACCTCCCGATCAGTCGTACGCCGGCCGAGATTGAGCTCATGCGGCGGCTGAAGCGCATGCTGGACCCAAACAACACCCTGAATCCCGGCAAAGTGGTCGACATAACGCAATGACTACGGGTCGATCGACTTGAAGCAACGCATACACAATTGCCAGCTGTTCGACGGCGAGCATTTGCACATTGATCGCGACGTTATCGTGGAGGCGGGTCGGATTACGGCAATCATCCCGTCGGGTGAGAAGGTAGAAAATGACTGTCAGTCGTTTGATCTCGGCGGCCAGCTACTCGCGCCGGGTCTGATCGATTTACAGGTAAACGGTGGCGGTGGCGTGTTGTTCAATGATGCGCCGACACTCGCTACGTTGCGCACGATCGGCGCCGCACACAGACGTTTCGGGACTACGGCGTTCCTGCCGACACTCATTACTGATAGTGACGCGGTGATGGACCAGGCGCTGGCAACCGTTGCCGAAGCCCTGCGCGAACGCGTCCCCGGGGTTATCGGCATCCATCTCGAAGGCCCGTACCTCAACACGGCTTACAAAGGCGTGCACGATGCAGCTCGCATGCGCACGATCGATTCGGCGGCCATCGCACGCATCACGTCGCTGCAAGCTGGACGTACTTTATTGACATTGGCGCCGGAGCGGGTCGCTGCGGATACCATCCACGAGTTGCGACAAAAGGGTGTGCTGGTCTTCGCCGGGCACAGTGCGGCGAACTATGAGGAAACGCGCGCGGCACTTGCTGCAGGTCTGAACGGATTCACTCATCTGTTTAATGCAATGACGCCAATGCAAAGTCGTGCGCCGGGGATGGTGGGCGCCGCATTACAAGACAACGACAGCTTCGTTAGCATTATCGCTGACGGTTTTCACGTGCATCCCGCAATGTTCAGCATTGCGCTGGCGGCAAAAGCTAACGGCAAGATGTTGCTGGTTAGCGATGCGATGCCGACGGTCGGTTCCGATATTGCAACCTTCGAACTGTTTGGCGTAACGGTGCGCGCAGAAGGTGGCCGTTGTGTGACACCGGACGGCACGCTTGCAGGCGCCAATATCGGTTTGATTACTGCTGTTAAGAACGCCAGCCTGTTCGCAGGCATCGACCAGTTTGAAGCACTCCGCATGGCATCGACTTACGTCGCAGATGCGCTTGGCATGTCTGCGGAGCTGGGGCATATCCTTTCTGGCTACCGCGCCAACCTCATTGCGCTCGATAGCGACATGCAGGTTCGCTGCAGCTGGATTGATGGCGAACTGCAACAGCATGCGGCCTGCAACACGCATTGCCTGCCAAGCTAAGTATCGATAGCCAGGGTATCGTAACTCTATGCACAAAGACCTGATAACCGAAGCGAGTAATCCGGCGTCAGAGGATCTCGATCTGCTGAGCACAATCGACTTCGTGCGCCTCGTCAATCGCGAAGATGCAAGTCTGGCGGCGGCTGTCGCGGCCGCCGCGGACTCGATCGCGAATGCCATCGATGTGATTGCGAGTCGCCTGGCGTCAGGTGGTCGGCTCGTTTATGTCGGCGCAGGTACCTCGGGACGACTGGGCGTACTCGACGCATCGGAGTGTCCGCCAACGTTCAATTCGGATCCGCAGCAGGTAGTCGGCCTTATGGCGGGCGGCGATACCGCACTGCGCCGGGCGATAGAAGGCGCAGAGGACTCTCCTGAACAGGGTGCGGCGGACCTCCGCGAACTCAAGCTAGTCACCGGTGACGTCGTTGTCGGTATAGCCGCCAGCGGTCATACCCCGTATGTGATTGGTGCACTCGATCACGCAAGGAGCGTCGGCGCGGCGACAATCGGCTTTTCCTGCAACGCCGGCAGCCCGGTGCTAACCATGGCGGACATCGGCATTGCGGTACTCGTTGGTCCCGAAGTGCTCTCCGGTTCAACACGCATGAAAGCCGGTACCGCTACGAAGATGGTACTGAACATGCTCACGACAGGCGCGATGGTGAAGCTCGGCAAGACGTACGGTAACTACATGGTCGATATGCAAGCGACCAACAAAAAGCTGGTTGAACGCTCCGCGCAGATGGTTCGGCAACTGACGGGTGTATCAACTGAAGCGGCACACGCACTGCTCGACACCTGTAACGGCGAACTGAAAACCGCCATCGTTTCCCAGCGTCTCGGTATCGATGTTACGGCGGCGCGCGCCCGGCTTGCCGAAGCTGATGGCCGCCTGCGCGCAGCGTTGGACGCACCGCATGACTGAATCGCGGCAGCTGCTTCCGGGCATCGACGTCGATTACCGACTCGCAGCATTAACTGCGGTAGATCAATCTTCAGGTCGGGCCGCGCGGTTGCGCGTGTACAGATGAACAAAACCAGCACGAGGCCGTGGTTCTGGATACCCAGCCTCTACTACGCGCAGGGTATGCCATTCGCCGTTGTCATGATGGTCTCGGTAATCCTGTACAAGCGACTGGATATCTCGAATACCGATATCGCGTTCTACACGAGCTGGCTGTACCTGCCCTGGGTCATCAAGCCGCTGTGGAGCCCGATCGTCGATATCCTGAAAACCCGGCGCTACTGGATCATCGCGATGCAGTTGCTGGTGGGTGCGGGTTTCGCCGGCATCGCGCTCGCCCTGCCAACAGATGATTTCTTCCGCTATACGCTTGCCGTTTTCTGGCTAATCGCATTCAGCTCGGCGACTCATGATATTGCAGCAGATGGTTTTTACATTGTTGCCCTCGATGATCATCAGCAGGCCTGGTTTGATGGATTTCGCAGTCCCTTATTTCGGCTCGCAATGATTACCGGCCAGGGTTTGCTCGTTATCGTCGCGGGCTTTCTTGAGTCGCGGACCGGTAGCGTCACGCTTGCCTGGAGCCTGATGTTTTATCTTCTGGCCGGTTTGTTCCTGCTCCTGTTTGCCTGGCATCACTGCGTATTACCAAAGCCGGACGA
>JBBKWB010000070.1:0-17068 GCA_037968755.1 Woeseia sp. | reverse complement strand
CGTTCGCTTGCCACAGGGTCGACGACCGGCTGCAGCAAGGTGTTGACGATGTCCTCCGCAGTTCGTTGAATCTCGACTGCAAGGCCGGCAGCGTCTGCAGCAGCGCTGAGCGGTGCCATCGTTTCGAGCCGGGAGCGTAACGAGGCGAAATCCTGGCGCAGGAGTTCGCGGCTGTCGGCGCTTTGCAATACCGCATGCTGTCGCGAGACCCGCTCCAGCGAGCCGACTTGTTCGAACAGCAGGCGATTCTGCTCAGCGGCAGTAACGCCGGTTACGACCAGCTGCTCGCTTTGCTCTGCAAGCCGGTCGAGATTGAACAGAGCCCAGATAATAGCCAGCAGCAAGGGTGCCGCCACCAAGCCGAATCCGACCAGTATGAGTCCGTTCAGTGAGCGTGGGCGGCGAAAATTCATCGACGGAGTTTAGCACCGCACCTTATCGCTGGCAGGCCCGTCAGGCTGCCCAATAGGCGGTCTTGTCCCCGGCAGCGATCTTGCGCTCCCATTCAAGGCTGGTGCGGACGATGGTATCGAGGTCGTCATATTGCGGTGTCCAGCCTAAAACCTTGTGAATTTTCCCAACTGCGGCGACCAGCTCTGGAGGGTCGCCCGGGCGGCGGGCTTCTTCAACAATAGTGAGCGGCTTGCCGTCCACTCGCTGCACGGCATCCAGTACTTCGCGAACGCTATAGCCGTGTCCGTAGCCACAATTCAGGGTAGCGGACTTGCCGCCCTCGCGGAGGTAGCGGAGCGCATCGAGGTGGGCGGACGCAAGGTCTTCCACATGTATATAGTCGCGCAAGCCGGTGCCGTCGGGCGTCGGATAGTCGGTGCCAAAGATTTTTACCAGCGCTCGTTTGCCAACGGCTGCTTCGCAAGCCACTTTGACCAGCAGCGTGGCGTTTGGCGTGGATTGCCCAATGCGGCCGCCGGGCTCGCAACCGGCGACATTGAAATATCGCAACGCCACGTAGGCCGGACCGCCGGCAAACGCGAGGTCGCGCAGCATCCATTCAGTCATCAATTTCGAGGTGCCATACGGGTTGATCGGACGGGTCGGCGTGGTTTCCGATGCGCGGCTTTTACTCGGCACCCCGTAGACCGCAGCGGTAGAAGAGAACACCACATTGCTGACTCCCGCTTTCGTGGCGTACTCGAGCAGGGTTCTGCTGTTGGCCGTGTTGTTGCGGTAGTACTTCAATGGGTTGCTGACGGATTCAGGAACAACGGTATGCGCCGCAAAGTGCATGACGGTATCAATGTCGTGCTTGCTGAAAATCGTTTCCAGCAATGCGCCATCGCCGGTATCACCAATAATCAGTTTGCCGCTGGTTACTGCAGCCTCGAATCCCGTAGAGAGGTTATCGAGTACCAGGACGTCTTCACCCAGTTCGCCAAGCTGGCGCACGACATGACTGCCGATATACCCGGCGCCGCCGGTAACCAATATTTTCTTTTTTCCCATGCTGTTGCTCACTGTAGCCGACCGCTGCCGGTTAACCGCCAATAGCTCTTCGCTTCCGGGGAATTGTGACCCAGGAACTGTTATAAGCGAGAAATTCTAACAATACTGAATTAAATAGCAGGACCTGAGTCGCATTAAATCAGCGATTGAGCCTCGAGCTGCCCGGAATCCCGCGCCATTGCGCTGTTTTCATGTATCCGGGCTCGCTATGATCCGGCCCGCTGCAGCGCAATGCGCCCAGCCAGGTAATTACCAACGAGGGTACTCTGGTTCATGACCAATGACAGTTGCAACAATTCACCGGGCCGAATGCTCGTCGGCCTGGTGTTCAGTCTATTTCTGACCGCGTGTGGCGGTGGCAGTGGCGGCGGCGGCGGGGGCAATCCGACCCCGGTAAACGTGGCACCAGTAAGCAACGCAGGCACTGATCAATCCGTTGCGGAGCAGACGGTGGTGCAGCTGACGGGTAGCGGCACTGACGCGAATGCAGGCGATCAACTGAGCTACGCCTGGACTCAGACCTCCGGCAACACCGTCACGATCAGCAACGCCAATCTTGCCCAGGCCAGCTTCCAGGCACCTGCATTACAAAACGGTGTAGCTGAAGTACTTACGTTTCGACTGACCGTGACGGACAGCGGTAATCTTGCGCACAGTGACGAGGTCACGATCACGGTATTCGAGCCGGGCTCGGTGGTGACAATTTCCGGCATTGCGAGTTATGAATTCGTGCCACCCAATACCGGCTGCCTTGGACTCAACTACAACGCCATTGAGACGAGGCCAATTCGTGGTGCCACGGTGCAGGTAGTCAATGCCAACAACAATGCCGTCCTGGGTAGCGCCGCCAGCGATGAATCCGGCAGCTACGCGATTACGGTCGATGCTGGCATTAACATATTCGTGCGTGTTCGCGCCGAGTTGAAGCGTGCGGGCAATCCGTCCTGGGACGTAGAAGTGCGGGACAATACTGCCAGTACTTCGTTGCCTCTGAATCAGCGGCCGCTGTACGTACTGGATACCGGTAGTTTCAATTCGGGGGGCGTTAACCAGACTCGCAATGTGACGGCGACTACCGGCTGGAATGGCAGCAGCTATGCTGGCACTCGCGCTGCAGCACCTTTTTCAATTCTCGACGCGATTTTTGATGCGACGCAACTGGTCGTGTCCGCCGATGCTACCGTCAATTTTCCGCCGCTTGATGCCTACTGGAGTGTGAACAATTCGCCAAACGAGGGCACCGGCACATCGGATGCCAACATAGACAGCGGCGAAATCGGCACGTCGTTCTATCGATCGGACCTGAATGCCTTGTTTCTACTCGGCAGTGCCAACAGCGACACAGAAGAGTTCGACGATCACGTGATCGTGCACGAGTGGGGGCACTATTTTGAAGACGTGTTCTCGCGCTCGGACAGCATCGGTGGCACGCATGGCAGCGGCGATCGTCTCGACATGCGGCTCGCATTCGGGGAAGGCTGGGCGACAGCCCTGTCTGGCATTGCTCTGGACAACTCGACGTACTGCGATACCCAGGGGAACCGCCAGTCCGGTGGCTTCTCTATCAACATTGAAACATCGTCGCCAAGTCCGCGCGGCTGGCACAATGAATTTTCGGTGATGGCGCTGATCTTCGACCTGTGGGACGACTCGCCGCTGGAGCTGACGCGGGGCGATAGCGGTTCCATTGGATTCGCACCAATTTACGACACGATGGTCAACCGGCAATCCGTCACCGCGGCGCATACCAGCGTTTTTTCTTTCACCGAAGAGCTCAAGAACGAATCGCCGGCCAGCGCAGCGCTGGTTGATGAGCTTCGTGCTTATCACGACATCAACGGTACGGGTGTCTACGGCGACAACGAGACCAACAGCGGCAACAGTGGGACGCCGGCGGATGCGTTACCCGTGTATACGGAGGTGCAGACCAATGGCGTTGTTACTAATCTTTGCATGAACCAGGAACACGACAACAGTGGCTCGGACGGCAACAAACTGTCGGAGCATCGATTCCTGCGTTTTGCCGTGACCGTACCATCGAACTACGCATTCAATATCCAGGTTGATGCTGCTACGGCGGCGACATTACCGACCGACAACCCGGCGAACGACCGCGACCAGAGCGACCCCGATGCGAATGTGTACCTCAACGGTCAGTTTGTGGCGCAGGGCCTAAGCGGTGACGCGAACAGCGAAAGCTTTACATCATTCAATGTGCTGGCCATCGGCAACTACGTTATGGACCTGACTGAATTCCGTTTTGCTGATGACGAGACGGTAGCTGGGTTTCCGAATCGGGTTTGTTTTGATGTTACGGTACAGCCGGCACCGTAGCTGGCAATAACAGGTAGATCCTAAAAGGTGATTCGAATGCGATTGCAAAACTCAGGCTTAATCTTGGCAATGGTTGCGTCCGCGGCACTCGCCGCCTGTAATGCACCGACCGAAACCGACGCGGCCAGCAATACTTTGGAAACACCGGTCGCGAAAACGGCCGCTGCAAGCGAGCAACGATCGCCTGGCAAGCCATCGGCCCCGATTTCTATTCAGTACAAAATTCTCGGCACACCAGTCGTCGGCCAACCGGTTGCTATTGAAGTTGACGTCTCTTCAGCACTGCGCGGGCAACCGTTTCAAATCAGTTACAGCGTACTCGATAGCGACAGCATGTCGTTTCCTGCTTCACAACCGCAGCGCATTGAAGTCAGCATTGCAGACAATGAACGCAGCGCCGCACGGCAAGTAACCGTCGTGCCGCTGCGAGAGGGCCGTCTGTACCTGAATGTGACCGCCGAGATAGAGACTGATAACGGCGTCGTCCTGAAATCGATAGCCGTGCCTATTGCGGTCGGCCAGAGCGCGGCGGCTCCGGACGTCAACGGTGAATTACGCAACACCGCCGAGGGCGAAACCGTTATTTCGATGCCGGCCCGCGAAAACTGAGTCCAAAAGCGCCACTCACAACGGCAGCGGCAAGCTTATGTCAATCGCGGCTCGCCAGCGTGTCCGCATGACGCCAGGTCCAGGCCCTTTGGCGGCTCGGCCACCCTGCTGAAAGCCAGTATTGGCGCGGCTTCCAGCCGTCCGGGAATTTATTCCCAATGTATCTCCGGAATCGAGATACGCATCACAGTCAATACATTCCTAATTCTCTACATTTTGCCGTCACGCTGCCGAAAGTGACCCCGGGCGCGGGTAGCCGGTAGCAACAATTATTAGCCAGATTCGCGACAAGGGACTGTCCGAATCAGGTAAAAGGCGCGATGACGTCGGGGAACTCGGGGCTCAGATGCATACGGACAGCGAAGAGCAGCGACCAAAAACAGCAAATGACTCCGGCGAGCAGCTGGACTTGCGTGCGCTCGCGCGCCTTCTCAACGAACATCATGAGAAATTGCAGGCAACGGTCAGTCGATCGTTGAATCAATCGCTCCCTGTAGCAACACCGATCGAAATCATATTTGACAGCGTTACCGATGCGCTGCTGTCGGTCAGTGAGTCCGGCACGATTCGAAATTGCAACAGAGTGTGCAGCCGTTATTTCGATCTGGCCAAAGACGACCTGATCGGCTCGTCTATTGAACGGATTCTGCCATTCGTTGATGGCCGCAGCCTGGCGGAAAGTCTTGAGCCGTTCATGTCCGATCTGGATGACACGCACATCGAGTTCAATAGTGGTGAGGTCGACGCGCTGACCGGCAGCGGCAGGAAATTTGTCGCTGAGATCAATGCCAGCAGACTCAGCGCAGCAGACGAGGACATATTCGTGATCAGCCTTCGCGACGTAACAGAACGTCGCGACGCGGAACGCATACTGCGCGACAATGAAGAACGCTACCGGGCGCTCGTAGAAAACGCACCCGAGGCAATCGTAGTACTGGACGTTGATGAAAACCGCTTCAGCGATGCCAATGACAACGCCTGCCAGCTGTTTAACCTCGCACGAAAACGCCTGCTAAGCGTCGGGCCGGAAGCGATCAGCCCGAAAATGCAACCGGACGGCACACCATCGTTCGGGGTTCGCCGTGGCTTCATCGACCGGGCATTGGCCGGCGAGCATCCCACCTTCGAGTGGCTGCACAAAGATGCCAACGGTCGTGAGATTCCCTGTGAAGTACGCTTCAGTCGCCTGCCAGCCGGCGAGCGTCGTCTCGTTCGCGTAAGCATTACCGATATTTCGGACCGCAAGCGCAATGAAGACCTGGCGTATGCGCAAAACAAAATTCTGGAAATGATTGCGGCGAGCACGCCATTTGACCGGACCATGCGCTCGATCTGCCGTTGTACTGAAAAGATCAGCAGCGGCATGCGCGTCGCGGTCATGATGCTCGACGGCCATCAGCAAACACTCAGCATTGAAGAAGCGCCAAGTTTGCCTGATGCGTTCAGAGTGCAGGTCGATTTCGCCAGGGTCAGTGAGCTTGGCCTGGCTTGTTCCGTCGCAGCACATCGCAACCGGGAAACGGTCGTCGCCAATATCAGCACGGACATGGCCTGGAAGCACCTGCACGCTGCCGCTGAAGAGCACAATATCAAAGCGTGCTGGTCACTCCCGTTGTGCGCCACCGCTGGCAACGTCATCGGTACATTGGATGCCTATATCGATGAAGCACGCCAGCCAACCACCGATGAACTGGACAAGCTTGGTCGAATGGCGCGACTCGCAGGTATTGCCATCAAGCGCCAGCTCGACGAAGAAAAATTGCGCAGCAGTGAAGGGCGTTATCGCGGCCTGTTCGAAAACGTTGTCGATGGTGTTTACATTACATCGCGGGAAGGCGACATCATTACGGTGAATCCGGCACTCGTCGAAATGCTCGGCTATGACAGCGACGAAGAGCTGAAGAGTTCCGGCCGTACGACCAAGTTGTACGTTAATCCGATCGATCGCGAACGCGTATTCGCGCGCCTGGAAGCGCAAGGTTTCGTGAAAAATTTCGAGTATCGTTTGCGCCGCAAAGACGGCCGCGAAATTGTCGTTCTCGAGAATTCGCGTGCGGTTTATAACAAGGACGGCGAAATCGTCGCACACGAAGGCACGATCACCGACATCACAGATCGAAAGGTGGCGGAAACCCGGGTCTTTGAGGAAAAAGAGCGGGCCCAGGTAACCTTGCAGTCGATTGGCGATGGCGTCATAACCACTGATGCTGAAGGTCGTATCGACTACATCAATCCGGTTGCCCAGGATTTAAGTGGCTGGGATATTCGTTCCGTACGCGGCAAACCCATTGAAGAAATTCTGACGATCGTTAACGAACATACTCGCTCGACGGTTGAGAATCCGGTAACCCGCTGCCTGAAGGAAGGCCGGGTGATCGCACTGGCCGAGAATTCTGTGCTGATTGCACGGCAGGGTACGGAAATTCCCATCCAGGACTCTGCTGCGCCTATTCGCGACAGGATCGGCAATATTATCGGTGCCGTCATGGTATTCCATGATGTCAGCAAGGAAACCCGATTGTTCCGTCAGTTGTCTTACCAGGCATCTCACGATGCGGTCACCGGGCTGATCAATCGTCGTGAGTTTGAGAACCAGCTGGTTGCCGCGCTGGAAAGCACGTACAGCAACCCGCAGCTGACGCACGGTGTGCTGTACGTCGATCTCGACCAGTTCAAGGTTGTTAACGATACGTTTGGCCATACTGCCGGTGACGAGCTGTTGTCCAAAGTGTCGGAGATTATTCAGGCCAACATTCGCTCGACAGACATACTCGCCCGGCTCGGCGGCGACGAATTCGGCGTCTTGCTCGAACGTTGCGATGAAGCACGCGCAATCGATGTTGCAGAGTCAATACGCGCAGCGGTCGAGGAGTTCCGTTTCGTCTGGCAGGACGCGTTTACCAATGTACGTTGCTCGATCGGTGTCATGGTCGTGACCGAGGAAAGCCCCAGCGTCGCCAGTGTTATGAGTTCCGCGGACGTCGCCTGTTACTCTGCGAAGGACCTCGGCCGCAACCAGATCCATTTGTACCGTGACAGTGATGCCTCGGTGCGCCATGAAGAAATGAAGTGGGTTTCGCGTATCACGAGCGCGGTCGAAGACAATCGCCTTGAGTTGTTCTACCAGCCTATTATTGGAATCGGCGAGCAAGCAGAAGGCACGCCGGGACACTACGAACTGTTGCTGCGCATGCGCGACGAAAACGGCGAGTTGGTCCAGCCTGATCAGTTTATTCCGGCGGCCGAACGCTACAACATGATGTCGACCCTGGATCGCTGGGTCGTGCGCGAAGCCCTCGGCAAACTTGCCGATCGCAATACCGATGGCGGGAGCGCGCGCTTTACTCTGGCGATTAACCTCTCCGGTACGTCGCTTAGCGAAGATCGTTTTCTTGAGTTCGTTATTGAGGAGCTCAAGAATCAGAAGCTACCGGATGGTGCGATCTGTTTCGAGATCACAGAAACGGCGGCCATCTCGAATCTGTCGCGCGTGGTGCATTTCATGCAGGCGCTCAAACAACTCGGTTGTAAATTCTCGCTGGACGATTTTGGCAGCGGCCTGTCGTCGTTCACCTATTTGAAAAACCTTCCGGTCGACTATCTGAAGATAGACGGGCAGTTCATTCGCAATGTCGTCGAGAACAGCGTCGACGAGAGCATGGTTCGGGCGATCAACCAGGTCGGCCAGGCTATGGGCATCGAAACAATTGCCGAGCGAGTTGAAAATCGCGAAGTGTTCGACAAACTCGGCGAGCTCGGTGTGTCGTTCGCACAGGGTTATTATATCGCCCGGCCCACGTCGGTGGATTCCTTCGAGCCCTGGGCTAATCGAGTACGCGCCGCACCGCTGCTTGCCTGATACCAGTCACCGCTGGCCTGCGGTACACTCGATGCGAATTCATAAGGTCAAAGACGGTCAATGGGCAACAACAGCGGCGCCGAACCAGCAACAGACATACAACTTCTCGGTGCCGATGAACCGCCACCCTTTCGCGTTCTGAATGAGAAAGCAGCAGCGCCGTTGCTGCTGCTCTGCGACCACGCGAGCCGGCTGATCCCGGCGGCACTTGGAGATCTCGGTCTGGATCCACCCGCGTTGCGTTGCCACCTGGCCTGGGATATCGGCGCTGGCGCGTTGACCGAGCGCTTGGCTGAGTCTCACAAGACCACCGCGGTCCTCGCCGGCTATTCTCGACTCGTTGTTGACTGTAACCGGCAACTTCTTGATCCCCAAGCATTTCTTGAGTACGGTGACGGCGTCATCATCAGCGGCAATCGGGGCTTGCAGCCGGTCGACCGGGACGCCAGGGCGAGGGAGATTTACTGGCCTTACCACCAGACGATTGCAGCGCAGATCAAACGCCTGATGACCAACGGTGTGCAGCCTGCCATCCTTGCCATGCACAGTTTTACCCCGGTAATGAACAGCGTCTCGCGACCGTGGGAAGTGGGCATCTTGTGGGACAAAGACCCGCGCGTACCGGATTACCTGATCAAGTCACTGCGTGCCGAGGGGCTCGTTGTCGGTGACAACGAGCCGTATTCCGGCCGCGGCCCGATGGATTTTACGATTGACTACCACGCAGAATCGAACGAACTGCCACACGCCGGTGTTGAGGTTCGCCAGGACCTGATCGGCGACGAACAGGGAGTCAGGAAAATGGCCGAATTATTCGAGCGAGTATTTGCAGGCCTCGTCGAGCATCTTGGAGCGAATGCGGCGCCTGCCGGGGCAGACTGAACACGCGTTTCGTGCATTGGTCGCGACACTGAAAAGGGGGTGGGTATGATTCAGAGAGAACCGGAATTCACCATCGGCGTAGAAGAAGAGTACCTGTTGGTGGACAAAGCCACTCGCGGGCTCGTCGTTGATCTGCCGGAATCTTTTCTTAGCGACTGCGAGGCTCGTGCCGGCAACCAGGTCACTACCGAATTGTTGCGCTCGCAAGTTGAAATCGGCACCAAGGTCTGCAGCAACATGCAAGAGGTTCGCGAGGACCTGACGCGGCTTCGTGGCGTGATTGTCGATGTCTCTGAGAAATACGGCCTGGCCCCCATTGCCGCATCAACACATCCGTTCAGCCGCTGGGCAGACCAAAAGCATACGGAAAAAGATCGCTACGAGGCGCTCGCAAATGAAATGGCGGGCGCTGCCCGGCGCATGGTCATTTGCGGCATGCACGTGCACGTCGGTATCGGTGACGACAATCTGCGTATCGACCTGATGAATCAGATGAGCTACTTCCTGCCGCATTTGCTGGCGCTATCCTGTTCGTCACCGTTCTGGGAGGGTCGCGACACCGGTCTGAAAAGCTATCGCCTGACAATATTTGACGCGTTGCCACGTACCGGCCTGCCCGAGCGTTTCCAGAGCTACGCTGAGTATCAGCGGCACGTCGATATCCTCATCAATGCCGGCATGATCGAAGACTCGACGAAGATCTGGTGGGACCTGCGGCCGAGCGGCCGATATCCGACCCTGGAATCGCGCATCATGGACGTGTGTACGCGGCTTGATGATGCCGTCGCGCTGGCAGCATTGCTGCTGTGCCTGTTGCGCATGCTGTACCGCCTGCGCTGTGCCAATCAGCGCTGGCGACAGTACACGCCAATGCTGATACGCGAAAATCGTTGGCGTGCCATGCGCTATAGCATCGACGCAGGCATGATCGACTTTGCCAAGGGCAGCCTCGTGCCGTTCGCGACGTTGCTTGATGAAATTCTTGAACTCACCGCAGAAGACGCGGAGGCGCTGGGATGTGTTGAAGAGGTAGCCGGAGTTCGCGACATTCTGCGGCGTGGCACCAGCGCGCATCGCCAGATAGAGACACATGAAAAGGCGGTCGCTGCCGGCAAGACTCGTGAGGAATCCCTGCAGGCCGTTGTTGATACGCTGGTGGCCGACACGCGCAAAGGACTGTAGTAGCCGACACGGTAAGAAGGTCAGTAGTAGCCGGCATAGCGCACCAACTTTTGCGACATAATGCGGCACAGGTCGCATCACATTTGGTCCGCAAACGCTAGACTGCGGACATGTATGTCTTCAATTCATGTTCCCAATCAGGTGCGCTGCGATGTTAGACGCGCTGCTGCCTGTATTGCCCATGTACTTCGGTTTCGCCGGGATCATGTACCTGTTGCTTGCAACCCAGGTGTTCCGAGCGGTCGGCGACTCCGGCAGCAATACGATCAGCTATTTCCTGTTCCTGGTCGGTACGATGATTCTGGGTTCGGCGCTTTCGCTGAATACCCAGGACCCGAATCTCTATGGCATCGGCAGGGTACTGACGTTCTTTGGTGCCGGTTTCGTGCCGGTGGCGGTTTACTACCTGTACCGCGATTACACGGCGGGCAAGCCGCCCTGGTATGTCACCGCTGCGTTGTCAATTATCCCGGTGGTGACGACCGTATTGGCGATTACCAATTCGCTGCACAGCATGATCTGGACCTTTACCGAAACAGCGGCCGGTATTCAGTTCACTGACGCAACCGAACACGCCTGGTTCAACCGAGTGCATGCGCCCTTTGCTTACGGCTTGTTCGCGTACTCCATTATTGCGCTGACCAGCCGCCTGCACAGCATCGCACTGGCCGATCGGCGCAAAGTAAAATTGTTCATCATCTGCGCCGTGTTGCCGCTTGCCGTTAGCTTCAGCAATACCTACCTGCAAGTTGGTCCGTACGATTTTCCGTTCACTTCGCTGACCTTGAGTTTGTTGTTGCCGGTTTACTGGTGGCTTAGCATGCATCTGCGGGTTTACGATTTCAGCCCGCTCGCATACCAGACTCTGCTGGACCACATTCGCGATCCGATTATTGTTCTCGACCGCGAACAACGAATCGTTAGTGCCAACCGTCCCGCCCAGGACTTGCTCGAATCCAGTGAGCGGGAGCTGGTAGGGCGCTTTTTGTGGAAAGATTTGCCCGAGGCGCATGTCTTGGCAGAGCATGCGACCGGTTCCGATCTTGCGCAGACGGTGCGATTGCGTCGTGATCGTTTCTACGAGGTGTACAGTGCGCCGCTGACCGGGCCAAATGGCCAGGATCAGGGCACTGTGTTGGTCTGTCGCGACGTCACGCAGCGGAAACGTGCGCTGCGTGCGTTGTCCGATAGTGAGCACCTGATTCGTTCATTGATCGAAAATTCCTCCAATGGCATCTTGCGTTTTGCCCGCGATGATCGCGACAGCGATCGCAAGTTTCGATGCACGTTCGCGAACCGCGCTGCGGAAAAGTTTCTGCGTTCCGGTGGCGCAACGCTCGTCGGCATGCCGCTTGATAAACTCGAGTTGCTCGAGCCGCAGAAGTTGTTGGCCAGGTTTGATGACGAGGTGCGCAGTGAGGGTGGCGTCAGTTACGAAACCCAGATTGAACTGGATGAAAAAGAGGCATGGGTTCGCGTCGTTGGTGAACCGGTCGGGCGAGATTTTTCAGTAACGCTCATCGACATAACGCAACGCAAGCGCAATGAGAACAAGATACTGCGCGATGCACTGCGCGACCCGCTGACCGGTGTCCTCAATCGTCGCGGCTTCGAGAAAGAAGCGGGAATTATTCTGGCGGAGAATCGACTCGGCGCAGTGCTGTATCTCGATCTCAATCAGTTCAAGGCGATCAATGACCGTTTCGGTCACCAGGCTGGCGACGCATTGCTGAAAGCCTTTGGTCACCGGCTCGAGTTCTGCCTGCGGCCTGAAGACGTGCTGGCGCGCCTGGGCGGTGATGAATTCGCAATCGTGTTGCCGGGTGTCAATGTTGATGACGCCAAGCATGTTGCGGGTCGCCTGGTCGACACGGCCTCCGAGGCCTACATCATCCAGGGGCAGGAGATCAGTTGCGAGGCCAGCGTCGGTATTGCGCTATTGCCGGATCACGGCAGCGAATTGTGGGAGCTGGTGTCGGTCGCGGACCAGGCAATGTACAACGTTAAATCGCTCAGCCGCTCCGGCGCTGCTAACGATCGCGCGGCCTACGTGGAGGCCGCGGTCGCATCCTGAGCGCTACGGTGCGATTCTGTCCAGCAGGATCGACACGGTATTGGGGTCCACAGTATCGAGCACGTACACCTCCAAAACATCCCCTTTTGCGATCGGCATATCGATCGGCCCGGCGAGCAGGGTTTTTTCACCGAGCGGTGTCACAGCAATCCGGTAGGCGCCAGCCAGGATTGCATTCATGCCGGTGCTGAGCTTGAACGGCACATTCGCAAAATCGGCAGTCGTGTCGGCCACTGTTTCGCCTGGTCCGAGGATGTAAACATCAACGCTGGCATGATTGGCGGCTGTCTGGATGACCGCAATCTGACCGTGGGTGGCGACCCCACGACGTGTGCTGATGATATTCATGACATCGGGATCGGTAGCCGGGCCGACGAACGCCAGCGTTGTATAGAAACCGCTTGGAATGGTCTCGGTAGTTTCGAGCAAGATGGCGCCTTGGTTGCCGCTGTCAGTCCAGGTGAAATCTGTGTTGCCGGCAGCGAGACTGACCTCGCCACTCAGATTTCCATAGGCCTGATCACTGATTAGCAAATTTGTGAAATCGTCAGCCTGTGCAACATCCACGTTGCCAACGGCAATAGCGGCGTGCAGAAAACGCCCGATCGGCGGGAAGCGTGCATCGGCTACATCCACGACGCTGCCATTGCCGGTCATCTGGCGAACGAATACATCAGAGGTTCGAGACGGCGTACGGTCGAGTATCAGGATCGTATCCGTGGTCGAGGCCACGAACGTCCGGGTTGGTGACTGAAAGACAATATCCAGTGGGTTGTTAGCGCTGGTCAGGGTGATGACGTACTGACCGGCCACGTATTCACTCACTGGCAAACTCTCGCCGTAGCTCAGTGTGCCGATAGCGTTGCCGGTTGCCGGCGCAACGCCAGCGGCTGCCACGTAAACATCCAGCGTGCCCACCGTGTTATTGAGATGCAGGAAACCAAGCTCCAGCACGGTTTCTGTACCGTCCCAGGCGCGCAACGCGCGACTCCAGACGTTGAGTTGCGGATTGGCCAATGTGCCGGCCAGGACGAACAAATACTGCATGTCCTTGTCAACGTCGACGAACTGGCTTGCAAGCCGCGTTGAGTCGCTCTCACCGATCGGCAACAGGTCGAAATTGAAGGTGTACGACAGGTCGTCGTACTGGGCCAGTGCTGTCGAGTCGCCGTATTCCACAGAGCCCAGGCTGCGCGCTTCGATTCGAAACACGAGTCCCGGCGCATTGACAATCGCGTTGACGCCGCGTATCTCGGCTTTGCCATTCGCTTTCTCTCGATCACTCTCGGCGCACCCCGCCACCAGCAGGGCAAACAAACACAAGAGGGCGCATTGGCTTATTGTTCGGATCATTAAAATTACTCGATAGAATGTATATCTGAAAGACACGGCAGCGGTCGGCGAGTTGCATTATTTCGCCAATCCAAGATCACACCTTTATGTACCGTCGTTGAGTCAGCTGGCTTTTCGGGCCTCGTAGCCGTACACGGACTTCACCTCCAAAAACTCGTCCATTCCGTGTGTGCCCCATTCACGGCCATTGCCGGATTGCTTGTAGCCGCCGAATGGCGCCATCGCATCAAGCGACGCGCCGTTAATGTGTACCATGCCCGTGCGCAACTGGCTGGCAACACGGCGCGCGCGTTGCAAGTCGCCTGAGCTGACGTAGCCAGAGAGGCCGTATGGCGTGTCGTTCGCGATCCGCACCGCTTCGTCTTCATCCGCGTACGGCAGGATGCACAGAACCGGCCCAAACACTTCTTCCCGGGCAATGGTCATATCGTTGCTTACGCCAGTGAAGATAGTCGGTTTGACGTAGTAGCCACGTTCGAGACCATCCGGCCGGCCTGTTCCGCCACACAGCAAGGTCGCGCCTTCATCGATACCTGCCTGGATCAGGTCATGAATTTTTTGCCACTGCGCTGCCGAAACAACCGGGCCCATATGAATACCCTTTTCGCGCGGGTCGCCCACGCGCACGGCAGCAGCTCGCGCCTTTGCGATAGCGTTAACTTCGTCCAGCTTTTCGCGCGGCACCAACATGCGGGTTGGGGCATTGCAGGACTGGCCGGAATTTTCGAAGCAGTCACTGACGCCGCTCGCTACGGCACGTTCAAAGTCGGCGTCATCCAGCAAGATGTTGGCTGACTTGCCGCCAAGCTCCTGGGCTACGCGCTTGACGGATGGCGCAGCGTTTTGTGCCACCGCCACTCCGGCACGGGTTGAGCCCGTGAACGAGACCATCGCGATATCCGGGTGGCTGCTCATGGCGGCGCCGACATTCGGGCCATCGCCGTTGATGAGGTTGAAGACACCCGCGGGGACGCCTGCTTCATGCAGGATTTCGGCGAACAACATCGCGTCAAACGGTGCAATTTCGCTCGGCTTCAATACCATCGTGCAGCCAGCGGCAAGCGCAGGTGCAACTTTTACGGCAATCTGATTAATCGGCCAGTTCCACGGCGTAATCAGTGCGCAAGGTCCGATCGCTTCTTTGACGACAGCCGTCGTGCCGTGCATTTCTTCGAATGCGAAATCGCGCAGTACGTTCAGTGCGGCGCCGATATGCTGCGGACCACTGGCAGCCTGGGCATGCTTGGCGAGCTTCCACGGCGCACCCATCTCATCCATGATCGCTTCGGCTACTTCATCGTGGCGGCGGGCGTATACGTCAAGAATGGATTGCAGCAGCTCCATGCGTTCTTCGCGGCTGCTGGCAGCAAAACTTGCGCTGGCGCGAACGCAGGCTGCGACAGCGCGATCGACGTCGACGGCTGTGCCCATACTGATCCGGCCACAGACTTCTTCGGTCGCAGGATTGATCACGTCTATGACGTGCGGCTGGTCGGGATCGACCCACTGGCCATCAATGTAAAATTGCAGCATGTCGCGCATACGGAGCCTCCATCGGGTGAACCGCGGATGATAGCTCAATACGCAGGCGGGTTTCAGCGTCGCGTGCAATTAATAACAGGCATGGCCAGCCGCCGTCCGGGGCTATAGCATAGGCGCCGCCGGCACGTGGCCGGTGGATTTTGGGAAGGATTTTGATGAGCAGGAATTCGGAGCTGCAAGCCTTGCGCGCAGCGAATATCCCGGCTGGCGTCGCGAATTTGCATAACATTTTTGTGGATCGTGCCGAAAACGCTGAGATCTGGGACGTTGACGGTAATCACTACATTGACCTGGCCGCCGGTATTGCGGTTAACAATGTTGGCCACCGACACCCCAGGGTCGTTGCCGCGGTCGAGGCCCAGCTCAAGCGTTTTACCCATACCTGTTTCCAGATCACTCCTTATGATGTCTACGTGCACCTGGCCGAGCGCCTGAATCGCCTCGCCCCGGGTCCGAGCCCGAAAAAAACCCTGTTCCTGACGACGGGCGTAGAAGCAGTTGAAAATGCGGTGAAAATCGCACGCTATTACACGGGTCGCAGTGGCGTTATCGCATTCTCCGGCGGTTTTCACGGGCGCACGTTGCTCGGCATGGCGTTGACCGGCAAGGTCGTCCCTTACAAGAGTGGCTTCGGGCCACTTCCAAGTGACATTTACCATGTGCCGTACCCTGTTGAATATCATGGGAAAACTGAAGCAGATTCGCTGGCTGCCTTAGACGCGCTGTTCCGCTACGACATAGAGCCGTCACGGGTCGCGGCAATAATTATCGAGCCAGTGCAGGGAGAGGGCGGTTTCTACGCGGCGTCGCCGGGATTCCTGCAACAGCTCCGGCAACGCTGTGACGAACACGGCATCCTGTTGATTGCGGATGAAATCCAGACTGGCTTCGCCCGTACCGGCAAACTGTTCGCGTGCGAGCGGGCGGGTGTAGAGCCGGACCTGATGGCCGTTGCCAAGAGCGTCGGCGGCGGACTGCCGCTGTCCGCGGTCATTGGCAAAGCCGAGATTCTCGACAAAGTGGCGGCAGGCGGCCTTGGCAGTACCTACGGGGGTCCGCCGCTATCCTGCGCGGCCGGTCTTGCCGTGCTGGATATCATTGAAGAGGAAGGGCTGTGTGCCCGGGCCGAGCGCATTGGCGAACAGATTGTCGCCTGGGGCAAGTCCCTGCAGGCCGAAACCCGTTGCATTGGCGATGTACGTACTACGGGCGCCATGGCGGCGCTGGAGTTTGTTGTCGACAATGATGCCAACCGACCGGATCCGGACCTGACCAAGGCCATTGTCGCCGCGGCAGCGAAGAAGGGAGTGTTGATGTTGGCCTGCGGAATTCGCGGCAACGTTATTCGTTTTCTGCCACCGCTGACTATCAGCGATGAACTCCTGAACGAGGCGTTAAAGCGTGCTCGTGCAGTGATACTCGAACTGGCTGCGAATCGCTAGGCTGCTTGCGCGGGTTTAGCCGCGTCGTGAGTCGTACTCAGCTCTTAGCTCGCCTTGCGCACCGATTGCTGCAGCGGCAAGCTAACGGTCGTGAACCAATAGTGCACCAGTTCCTGAATCATCTGCGCGTAGTCATCCAGGTCGACGGGCTTGGTAATAAAACAGTTCGCATGAGCGTCGTATGCGGATTGTCGATCGCGCGGTGCACTGGATGTGCTCAGGATTACGACCGGAATTTGTCGCAGGCGAGCGGAACTCTTGATCTCCTGCAAAAACTCGCGACCATCCATGCGCGGCAGGTTCAGGTCCAACAGGATCAGGTCCGGC
>JBBKWB010000069.1:0-5425 GCA_037968755.1 Woeseia sp. | reverse complement strand
AATGACAAATCAATATTGAACGACTGGATAGGAACAAGGCCCGGGTTACCGGAAGATGCCTGCGGCCGGGTATTAGGGAAGAACTGCGTGCCGTTGGGCGATAAGCCACCCTTGATGTCGTTGTAGCTTGGGCGCGTGATGGTTTCGCTGAGCGAAGCTCTCAAAACGATATTCTCCCAAGGCTCGATATCGAAATCGAGACTCGGCAGCGTTACGTCGTACTCGCCCTTCACATCGGTAAAGCTTTGTAATGGGTTGCCGTTGGCGTCCGTTGCTTCCGTAATGTTCAGCTCGTTGCCTGCACCGACCCATGAGGAGCCATCGTATACAGTATTCAAAGCCGCAGACGTCACGTCCGTCTGTTCGTGGCGAACGCCGAACTGCAGATTCGCCGGCATATTGGCGATGTCACCGGTCCAGTTGAACTGGACATAGGCGGCAATCGTCTCCTCGGTGGTACGAAGGTCAGTGCTCCAGTCAGTTGATGCGCAGTAACCGGTGCCACAATTACCTACATTGGCGTAGGTATCTCCGCTTTCGGCGTAATACGTTTCACCTCTTTCCTGAAGGTCAGCGAGCCTGGCCGTGAAAAACTCCGTTTGTAACTGCTGATAATCATGTCCCGACAATTGGTCGAACTGTCCTGCGATGCTAGAACGAGTGATGACATCCGAGATAAATCCGGGCTCCGTGATGCCGCCCCAGTTATCGAGCTGGACATTGCTATTTACCGACTGGTTGGTCACCTCTGTCGTCTGCACGCCAAAATCAATACTGGAATTCTCAAAGAAGAGATCGGAGAAACGGCCGGCAATTTTGACCTGTTCGACATCCATCCAGGCGGCATCATTGCCGAACACACTGCCCGTGATTCGCATGTCATTGCGGTACAGCGGACGATTGGTCTCTCCGCCGGAGTTCAGATCCAATACCATGATTGGCAATTCGAAACCGGTGATAATGCTTTGACCGACCTTGTTAAAGGTGGCCATCGTAATCAGCGAGCTGGTGCCGTTTGGACTGTTTGCTCCAGTGTCAGCATCGGAATCGTGATAATCGAACTCAAGACTGAGTCGGTCGGTAACCAACCAGTCCACATTGAAGCCGACTGACTGGTTGTAGTTTCTCCGGCCATCTTCACCGCTACCCATCGCGAAGTCAGCGTTGTTGACAACCTCTGAGTAGTAGATCGGGCTGGCGATCGGGCCGTCTGTCCACTCACTGGCCTGGGAAACAGCTGCGGTATTGGAGAACCAGGCAGAAAGGTCACTGTAGGACCGGTCCAGTTGGAATTCAGAGCGGATGTAATCCAGCGTTGTCGTGATTTTGTCAGTCGGCGCCCACTGCAGAACAATCTGTGCGTTGGTTCTTTCGCTTTCGAATTCGGCAATGTTGTAGGCCATGGACTGCGGTATGGAATAACTCTCATTCGCGGTCTGCGGACGGTTTATCTGGTTCGCATCGTTGACGACTCTGACTTGCGTGCTGCCATCCGGAAGCACGTCGTCACCCGGTCGGGTAAACCAGCCACCAGTGCTGGCTGCGTTCACGCCGTTGTTGCGAATCTGTCTGGACGCTGTAACGGCGATACCAACCGTATCGTCCATAAAGCGACCGATGTAAATTCCCGAGAACTCCGGTGTGATTTCGTCGCCGGTGCGGGTCGACGTATCGTAAACCGTCTTGGCAGCGAGACTTGCGGTTGGCTCACCTTTCAGTGGCTCAGGCGTAGAGATATTGATGGTGGAGCCGACACCGCCCGAAGGCACGTCAGCGCGACCCGTCTTGTATACCTGTACACCCGCCACGCCTTCAGCAGCCAGATCACCGAAGTCGAAAGAGCGGTTGACGCCGTTATGCGTCGGCATCTGGCGGCCATTGACGGTCACCAGGTTGTATTCCGGCCCGAAGCCACGCACCGTCACCTGGCTGCCTTCACCGCGCTGCCGATCAATTGACACGCCGGTAATTCGCTGGAGGGACTCCGCCAGGTTCGCGTCAGGAAATTTACCGATGTCTTCCGCAGAAATAGCGTCGACGACACCATTCGAGGTGCGCTTGATATCCATCGCGCGATTCAAGCTGCCGCGGATACCCGTAATGACAATTTCCTCAATGGGGTCATCGTCTTGCGCGACGGCCACCGACGGTAGCGAGACTGCCGTACCCATCGCAACGGCAACAGCCAAAGCAATCGGTTTCTTGATAAATGAAGAATCTTGCATGCCTAAGGTACCCCGGACTCTTGAATACGAAATAATGGGTCGCTGAGTTCTAATTTTCAGGTCATCGAGCCGATTCTCATGAGAACTCTGAGAAGCCTCTCTCAACCTATTTGACAGCGCTGTCAATTGACGTTATAAATCAACTTGACAGCGTTGTCAAGAATTGTCGGGTTTGGCCTCGTATGCGGTACTCGCCAGCTGATGACCTGTCGAAACGACAACAATATCGGGGAGTGAAGCGAGTTGCGACAGACCAATTTTGACTCGGAGACCGCAGGAATTTGCGCTCGATGAGTAGCGTCATCTCGGCCAAATCAGCGCACGATAGCGCCACGACGGAATATCATGAACAAGGCAGTTTCGTCGATCGCTGCGGCGAGCGGTTTTACTGCATTCGCGACGTAGAAGACATACCACCCTTCTTCATAAGCGTGATCTCGTCCAGCGACCATTGGCTATTCATTTCGTCAACGGGCGGGCTTACTGCGGGTCGTGTTTCTCCTGAATTCGCCCTGTTCCCCTATATCCCGGTCGACAGAATTCATGAAAGCCTGGCCCACACCGGACCGCGCACTATGGTGCGCCTCCACCATGCCGACGGCGAGCACTACTGGGAACCGTTCAATCGCGAACATCGTGGACGATACGCAGTCAGCCGCAATCTCTATAAGAGCACTTTGGGTGACAAATTGTGTTTTGAAGAGACCAATCACGATCTCAACCTCGTCTTTCGCTACACCTGGTCGACCAGCACAGAGTTCGGCTTCGTGCGTGACAGCGAGCTGCAAAATATCGCTTCGGAAAGTGCGCGCGTCGAAATCGTTGACGGTCTGCAGAATATCCTGCCTGCCGGAACGCCGCGCTTTGCCCAGACGAACACCAGCAATCTGGTCGATGCCTACAAATGGACCGAGCTCGACGAACAATCCGGTTTGGCTTTGCTTACTCTTTACTCAGGTATTACGGACCGTGCGGAACCCTGCGAATCGCTGGAAGCGACGACGGCGTATTGCCTTGGCCTCGACAATCCGACGGTACTGCTGTCAACCGAACAGCTTGACGCATTTCGTGACGGACAGGATCTCACCCAGGAACGGCACAGACGTGGCATTCGCGGTGCCTATTTTGTTGCTCACAGTGAGAATCTCTTAACGAACCAGGCCAGCACCTGGCGCATCGTAATCGATGGCCAACAGTCACAGTCCGACGTCGCGAAACTGCGCCAGACGTTACTGTCGGACTCGTCAATTGATGATCGCATTTCGAAATCTATTGCCAACGGCTCTGATGCGCTCGCGAGAATTATGGCTTCAGCCGATGCCTTCCAGGCAACGGGTGAGGAAGTCGTCGCCGTACACCACTATGCCAATGTCCTGTTCAATGTATTGCGCGGCGGCATCCTGGCCGATCAATACAATGTCCCGAGCAAAGATTTCTGTCGTACCGTCCAAAATTTCAACAAGCCGGTTTACGATCGTAATCGGGATTTGCTGCGATCCTTGCCCGACCAACTTCGCTTTGACGAACTTGCGAAGGTCGTGCGGGATACCGACGACCAGCAGCTATGGCGTCTTACGCTCGAATATTTGCCAGTTACGTTTGGACGTCGGCACGGTGATCCGAGCCGCCCGTGGAACGAATTCGCGATCAACGTGGAAGATGAATACGGTGAGGCATTGCTCTCCTATCAGGGCAATTGGCGCGATATTTTCCAGAACTGGGAAGCGCTGGCCTTCAGTTATCCCGAGTTTGTCGAAAACATGATCGCCAAGTTCGTCAATGCCTCGACGATCGACGGCTACAACCCGTATCGCATAACCAAAGAGGGTATCGACTGGGAAATCGAAGAACCCGACAACCCGTGGAGCCATATTGGCTATTGGGGTGATCACCAGATCATCTATCTGCTTAAGCTGCTCGAGCTATCGCGCGACTTTCATCCGGAGAAATTGCACCAGCTCCTGCATGATCCGGCGTTCTGTTATGCCAATGTGCCCTATCGGATTAAACCTCTCGAGCAGTTATTCGATGACCCGAAAGATACAGTAGTTTTTGACAACACAGTCGCGCAACTAGTCGATAAGCGTGTGGCCTTGCTCGGTGCCGACGGCAAGTTGATTCAGAATACGAAGGGTGAGATTCACCAGGTAAACCTGCTGGAAAAACTCCTCGTCCCGCTACTCGCGAAGCTCTGCAACCTGGTAGTCGACGGCGGAATTTGGCTCAATACACAGCGCCCCGAATGGAACGACGCCAACAACGCACTGGTAGGCCAGGGCCTCTCGATGGTCACGCTATATTACATGCGGCGCTATGTTCAGTTTCTGAATGATCTGCTGTGCAGTGAATCGGGCAGCGTAACCCTGACCAGCGAAGTCGAAACGTGGTTTGACGACACGGCCACAGCACTATCTGACCTGTGCACCGAACTCGGCCGAACGTCGGACCTCGATGTGCTGCGGTGCCAATCGCTGCGGGCACTCGGTACCGCCGCTGGCAATTTCAGGGAGCGCGTATACACCCAGAACTCGTTGAGCGAGATGGGCGAACGCGAGATCGACAGTATTCGTGCCCTGCTCAACGATGCGCAGGTGATAATTGATCACAGCATTGCCGCGAACAAGCGTAAAGATGGCATGTATCACGCCTATAACATTGCTGTTTTTGATGACAAGGCTGTCTCGTTGCGAAATCTGTATCCGATGCTCGAGGGTCAGGTTGCGGCGCTCAGTGCCGGAACTATCGAAGCGGATGAGGCAGCAAATGTTATCGAAGCGCTGTTTGCAAGCAGCATCTTTCGCGCGGACCAGAATAGCTTCATGCTCTACCCTGATCGCGATCTACCGGGGTTCCTGGAACGCAATCGACTGCCGGAAGAACAAGTTCGAGCAATCCCGTTACTCAATCAAATGCTCGAACAAAGCGATACTCGCGTAATCATTCGGGATGCCGATGGCTGCCTGCGGTTCAATTCCGACTTTAGCAATGTTGGCAGCGTCGTCGAGGCACTGAGGCGGCTTGAAATTGAATACACCTCTGTTGCCGCGGATCGTGCCGCAATTCTTGCTCTGTACGAATCCGTGTTCCACCACAGCGAGTTCACCGGGCGATCTGGAACGATGTTCGGCTTCGAAGGTTTGGGCTCAATCTATTGGCACATGGTCGCAAAACTGCTGTTGGCCGTCGCCGAAAACTTCTAC
>JBBKWB010000068.1:0-54041 GCA_037968755.1 Woeseia sp. | reverse complement strand
ATTGCTGAAAGCAGACGGCGATATTCGTATTTCAGTGAATGTGCGTGACGGATTTCCTGCAGAAGGGAAAGAAGAGAAAGCGGCGTTCAAGAAGTGGCTGCTTGATTTGCAAGATCAACCCGGCCTGAACGAACAACTCAAAACCATCAGCTTGTTGCCGGATACGCGCTACCGGGATGAACAATGGCAAGTCATGCTGGCGTTGTTCGTGGTTCTGCCGCTAGCGGTTGCCGAGTTACGCCGCCTGTTTGCCGAGCGCGGTATGAACGACCATGTCGAAATTGCCCAGGCGGCACGCACGGCCTTGGGCAGCACAGACGAGCCGGGTGAGCTGGCGATGCTGATGGACTATCGAATTCGCCATTTACTCGTAGACGAGATGCAGGACACATCGATCGGCCAGTACGGATTACTGTCGCAGTTAATTGCAGGTTGGGAAAAAGGCGATGGCCGTACGCTGTTTTGTGTTGGCGATCCCATGCAATCCATCTACCGATTCCGCGATGCCGAGGTGGGTCAGTTTATTGCTGCACGCGAGCACGGCATCGGTGAGCTGGAACTGGAGTCGCTCGTATTACGGCAAAACTTTCGCTCAGGCGAAAGACTTGTCGACTGGTTCAATCGCTCGTTCGCGGCTGTGTTGCCGCGAGTCGATGACGTAGCCACGGGCGCGATTTCCTATTCGCCATCGGTTGCTGTTGCCGACCGCGCCGGGCAGGGTGAGGTTGCTGTCTATCCTTTAGTTGATGCTACGCCCGCGGAAGAGGCGCAGTGTTCCGCCAATGTAATCGAACAGTGTCTTGAGACGGACAAGACTGGCAACGTCGCAGTGCTAGTGCGCAGTCGATCCCAGCTTCCGGACTTGCTGGCTGATTTGCGACGCAGGAATATTGCCTGCGAGGCAATCGAGATCGATCGGTTGACGGATCTGCCTGAGATTATCGATCTGCTCGCGCTGACCCGGGCTCTCTGTCACGACGGCGATCGGATCGCCTGGCTAGCCCTGCTGCGTGCACCCTGGGTCGGATTGAGCTGGCACGATATCCATACGCTCGTACGCAATGATCGCAATTCCTGCGTTGTCGAGCTCGCCGGGGACCCGGATCGGTGTGCCGCATTGTCCGCCGACGGAAGAACTCGATTGCAGGGGTTTCTTGAAGCATTGCTTCCATACCGACGCACGCATGCAGCACGTAGCCTGCGCGAGCGAATCGAATGTACCTGGCTCGCACTTGGCGGGGCAGCGTGCCTGTCGAATGCAGAGCAACTGGAAAACGCATATCGCTACCTGGATGTGCTGGGCAAGCTTGAGCAGGGAGGGACTTTGCCGGACGTTGCGATCCTCGAACAGCAACTAAACGATGAGCGGGTTTCTTCTACCGGCGATGACCGCACTCGCGTGCAGGTGATGACAATGCACAAAGCGAAAGGGCTGCAGTTTGATCACGTTGTCCTGCCTGGCCTCGGCCGCACCACCGGGAGCGGCAGCACAGATGTACTCGCATGGTTATCAGTCTCCACAGCTGACGGTGCCGGCAGCATGATTATCAGTCCGCTGGGCCCGCGCACGGAGCTTGAGAAAGATCCTTTGCATCGTTTTATCGAGCGCTCTGCCAAAGAAAGCGAGCGCCTCGAACTGGATCGCCTGCTTTACGTGGCGTGTACCCGTGCCGTGCATTCCCTGCACCTGATCGGCTCGGTGGCAAGCAGAAAGCACGGTACGGAATTGAGCCGGCCAAAGAAAGACAGCTTGTTGATTCGCCTTTGGAGCCTGGTGGAGAATGAATTCGAGGCCAGGTTTGCGAGCATGACGGCGACTGCTGGCGAGGAATCGACCGACGACGACGAACCCGTATTCATCGCTCCGGAAATTCGCCGCATGGCGGGTCCTTGGCAGACTCCGGTGTTGCCCGCTGCTCCGCCTGCAACCTCGCAACAGGACCTGATTGCGGAACGCGAGGTCGACTACTATTGGGTGGGCAGTGCCGCGCGGCACGCGGGCACGGTAGTGCATCGCTGGCTGCAAAAGATGGCGCAAGGCAGCATTGCCAACGACTGCCTGCCAGCGAATCTAGAGGCCGTCAGTCGGCGCTGGGCAATCGCACTTGGCGTTTCCGCTGACGATATTGCAGCAGTACTGGAGCGCGTCGAGGAATCGTTGCAGGCGGTGCTTCTGGACGAACGCGGTCGCTGGCTGCTGGAGGGCCCGGGTCATGCCGAGTTGCGCCTGAGTGGTGCCGCTGACGACCGCGTCGACAATGTCATTATCGATCGGGTACGAATAGATGACGGAGTTCACTGGCTCGTAGACTACAAAACCAGCAGTCACGAAGGCGGCGATCTGTCAGGATTTCTTGCCCAGGAAGTTGCTCGCTACCAGAATCAGCTAAAGCGCTACCGGGATATTTATCGCGGTCTGACAGATGAACCGCTGCGCACCGCGTTGTATTTTCCGCTACTGCAGAAATTTATTGAAGTGGATGTGGATCAGACGCTACAAGGCGCCTTCGAGCCGGAACTCGCGTAAGCCGCGAGCGTTTGCTGTGCCAAGAAATCGCAATTGCTGCTCGATGCTCGGCACCGCATTCTGCGTCGTGCCAACCTGGCCAATGAGCGAATAACTACGATCCGCATTGACCTGCAATGTGGCAGCCACATCGAGCATGCCACTGACGTCTTCGACTATTCCTGTAATGCCATTGTCAGCATTCTGAAATTCGACGCTGAATGTACCGAGTGGGCCGGGCGCCAGCGATTTGATCAGCAAGTTGGCAACACCAGCCTGACCCAGTGCGCGTGTTGGCAGTCCATCGACCAGTTCAAGTTCGTCGAGCTGCAGTGTGACATCGCCACCAAGGTCATCATTGCGAATCGCGGCGCCTAGAGCGGCAATCGGTAACGCCGCCTGCAGCTCATTGAAATGCAAACGGCCATTCAATCCTATTGCGAATCGGGTTGTCATGAAGCCGCCCGGCGGATCGGCCTGGATCAAATAGGCGAGCTTGCCAGTGAACAGACGCAGCGGCTGCATGCTCCAGCGTACGTTGCTGAGGTAAAGACCTTGCACCTGCAAAGCGCTCGCGCGCCCATTCCAAATCGTTCCCGAAATACCGGACATCTGTAATTCAGGCGGCGAGAACCAATGGTGTACAACGCGTGCCGGCAGCATAGTGAGCAGCCCCACGAGCCAGACTGCGGCGCCAATAGCAAGCAGCCTTTTCCAGGCCGTCATGTCAGGCGCGTTCCAATGTCAGCGAGGCGTTTATGCGACCCGGATTGTTCGATGAACTTTGCGAAAAGCTGGCCGTTTGCACATTGAGTCCGTAACTACTGTCAAGATCACCCAACCAAAGCACGAGATCATCGAAAGCGACATTATCGAATTCAACGCGAATGCCATTGTTATTGGTTGGCTGACTACGTTGCAATGCGGAGTACAGGTCGCGGCTGCGCAGCGTGTTATCAACGATCACGACGAGGGACTGGTTCTGCCCGCCTGCAGCGGCAGCCGGGTTGGCGCCAGCCTGCAGACGTCCGCGCAGCGGCCGCATTTCCTGCAATGAGGTTTGCCAGTTATCGATACGTGCGCTGAGATTTGCTTCGCTGCGAGCCAACGGCTGCCAGAGCGCGAACCAATAGACTGCGAACACGATGGCAACGGCGGCAGCGACTACGAATACTCGTTCTCGCGCTTGCAGGGACTCGAACCAGTCGTTCATGGCGATTCCGCCTGAATCTGAATTCGACTGTTGACGCGATCACCGACCTGGTCGGTTGACTGAATTCGGGCTTGGAAAACTCCCTCGGACGATATTTTTTGGCGAATAGCATCGAGCACCGAAACGCTGCTGGCATTGAGCCGCACGTCGGCAACACCGCCACGAAAACTGACTGCTTCGATCTTTGCATCATCATTGTCGCGCATGGCATTGCTGAGTTGCTGCAATGCCAGCACCATGACTTGCTATGTGCCGGTGGTGTTGCCGCCGGCACGCGCCCGCAGGGAGGCAACGAGTCGCACCGGATCATCTACTTCAGGAGCACCCGGAACGATTTGTTGATACTCCGCGTGAAACTGTTCGCGCAGCGCAGCCTCTTCGCGAGTCAGTGCAAAATGGTTGACGCCTTTCGTCGCGGTGCCCAGCAGCAGCAGTCCAAGTAACAGCATCGCGGCGTATTTCCATGGCGCAAAGAGGCCGCCGTACTCGGTCTTTGGCCCGTAATGTCCCTGCAACAGGTTAACGCCGACGCCGGTCGCGACGGTGGCGGCAAGACGAGGCAGGACGCCGTCCGGCAGCAGCTTGACGTCCAGGCTTTCGAGTTCCTGACGCAATGCAATCCAGTCGTGGCGGTAGCGTTCGTCGTCTGCGGCCTCGCAATATACGAGCACATGCGCGCGCTGAGCCTTTTCATCGACTTCATCTGCATCGTCCGCAGCATCTTCAGCAGTGCCGGAATCCTGTAGTGCACCGATCGCAACCAGCGCATCGCCTGGCGTCAGGTCCTGTAACAATATTTCTGTGTCGGCGCCGTCATTCAGGATTACCTGTTCGCGGTCCAGCAACATGCTGATCGTGCCAGGAATTCGCGCAATGCCGTATTGCTCGGCAATGATCTGCGTAGGTTCGATGCCGGCTTCGCGTAGCCGCGAAAGCCACTCGTCCAATCGCTTGCGATCTACTACCGAGACCGGCAGTCGACCGCTGCCGTGGCGAGCACCTGCAGCAAAGTGCAAATGATCGACATCGTCAGCGAGAGTTTCTTCCAGCGCGTACGGAAGCGCAGCCAGCAGACGGCTACCCTTGACGGGGATATCCACTGTGGTCGTCAAGACATCTGCGCCCGGCACGAGCACCAGTACTCGACGATCCTGTATGTCCGCACGGGCGTCAGCCAGCGCGCCGGTTACAGGCGGACCGAGACGGCTGCCGCTGGAATCCACTGCAATCCAGTCAGCAGGTTCGTCGGCGTCGGCTCCTAGCCGGATGACCAGATACTCAGCCATTACAGTGACAAAACTCCTAGGTTGTTCCAAAGCTGCGCGCAATTGGCGCTACGTCGCCTCGCGGCGAACGCTGCAAAATGCTGTACAGCGTGATGCGCACGGTATCAATCCGCACCACCACCTTCAATTGAAAATAACGACTGCGGTCACCAATCTCCGGCAACATCTCCGCATCGATGATGGGTTGAAACGTGCTTTCGACGTCAGCGAAGCCTGCTGCCTCGCGTTCGCCGAGCAAACGCTCAACATCCGCAACGCTGACATTCTCGCCGAGCGACTGCAGTACCGGGGCAGTGGCAGTATTGACGTTGATAGTGGTCTTGCCAGGCAATGCGGCAATGTGTGGCAGCAAAATATCCAGTGTCAGCTTATCCATGCCTTCAAGTGCCGCCAACTCTGAAACACTGGTTAGTGTCTGGTTGGCAGCGCGATAGGGTGGTGTTAAACCGGTATAAATGCTGTCTTCTGCGCCATCCGGGAACGACGGATCGAGATCGGTATCCAGCCAGTCGGCGGTAATTCCCGCGAAGCGCGGGTCAAGCTCCAGGGAAACCAAAAGTCGACGAAACTGTTCGAGCACCTCGTCATCGATGGTCCCGTCTGAACTGATCAGGTTGTTGATGTTGAAGCGACCTTGCAGGTCCTGAATTTCGCCAAACACCTCGCCGCCCTCAATTGGCAACCCCGGCAATTCGCCTGCCCAGATTTCGCCAAGGTGATCGGTTTCGCTGTCTTCCAGGTCCTGGCGCAGGATGCTGCTCACCCAGCTTTCCGCGCCCAGAGCGACCTGCATGGCCTGGTCGCGCGCCAGCAGGACCATGGTGCGGCGCACATCGAGCGCATTGTCCCAGGCCAGATTGGCAGCGATGATCCCGGCCAGAGCAACAATCAGCATCGCCGTAATCAACGCGACACCGCGGCTACGTTTTGGATTGGAACGGCCGGGCATCATGGCGCCACTTCGATCAGCCGGCTGATCTCGCCTTCGTTGACGAGACTGAGCACGACTTCAACGGCACGAGGGCGTCGGCGCAAGTCCGGGGCGTTGCCGACGGACTGTGGCGGCCACTGATCGGACCACTCACCGTTGTCGAGCATGAATCGGATGTTCAGGCTTTCTATGTCATCAAGCAGCGTGACGATGACGGGTTCGTTGCTGAAGGTTCGATCCAGCACATGCCAGTAATAACGGCGCAGCTCCCCATCCTCGATCAGGTAGGCAACGCGTTGCAGACTGCCGCGCGGGCGCGCTGCCGGATTGCTCCAGCCGGCCCGGGTCAGCTCAAGTACTACGCCGGATAAGCGATCGGCTTCCAATGCAGGACTGTATGTATCACCGAGCTCTTTGCGTATCGGGCGCGGCGCCAGTTGCATGAAGTCCTGATCGAGTTGCCGCATTGCGCGCTGCACGGATTGCAAGCGATCCATGCGATCGCCGAGTATTTCTGCGCTGGAAATCGTGCGCGCGAGTGCGCCATAGGCGAGTGCGGACATCAGCGCAAAAACCGCCATTGCGACCAGCACTTCAATCAACGTGAAACCCGCGCAGGCCGGCCTGCTTTTCATTGCGTAGCTCCGGCATCATCGTCCGGCTCGTCGCGCAGCCGGGTATCGCCCCAGGCCGCGTTCGCAATGCCGGGCTGCACGGGTTCGCCAATGAAGCCGGTGGTGGTACGAATGTGGTCGCCGTTGGCGGCCAGCGAAACGCTGACATCCAGTCGAAACAGATTCTCCACGCCGGTTTCCGAAACGGTTGCGGTCCACAACCATTCTTCGCCTGCGTAGACGATATCGCCGTCCGTTTCCGATACCTCGGGAACAACATTGGCAAGCCGCAGTTCTGCGATCTTGTTGTGCCCGATCCAACTCGCGTAGGTACGTTGTTGCATGGCAATTGCGGCATCGGCCATTTGGCTGATTGACGCGCTGACGGCGCCGAGTGCCAGGGCGACGATAACGAGGGCGACCATCACCTCAATCAGGGTGAAGCCGTTTTGTCGGGAATCAGGAGTCATCGTCCGAATCGTCCGCTACTTCCACGTTGCCGGCGGGGGTCACCGTCACCGTATAGTGTTGCCGTACCCGATCGCGCTGAATGACCAGATCGAATGGGGTGATCTCACCGCTCGACATGATCAAGGCGTGCGGTGCATAGCTTGGCTCCCGGTCATTTCGTCGCTCGCGGTCCTCTTCCTTGTCGCTGCCGGTCGCGCTGGGCTGCTCCTTAAGTTGCACCCGGCGGTCTTCAATCGCGAGGTCGAAGTACAGGCCTTCAGCCAGAGTCCGCGTTGTGAGCAGATCATCGCCGATAATTTCATGCCACTGGGAAAGATAGGGATCAAACTCGACAAAGCGGTAACTGCCGGACATGAATTCGATCCCCAGGTCGCGACCTTGCAATACGGCTTCGTCGGAAGATAACTCGATAAGAGATGCCAGTCGCCGCGATTCCTGGCGCAAGCCGCCATCATTGTCGGTGAGGTTGGTGGACAGCAGGACTACCGCACTGATTATGCCGACGATAACGACGACGACGAGTACTTCAATCAGCGTGAAGCCACGCTGCAGTACTCGCGGCAAGGCGCTGTGCCTACTCGAGATCCCAGTTCCCAATATCCGCATCTTCTTCTTCGCCGCCTGGACGTCCGTCGCGGCCCAGGGTGTAGATGTCGATTTCGGAATTATTGCCGGGGTTCAGGTACTGATAAGGGTTGCCCCAGGGGTCTTTTGGCAAGCGGTCGAGATAACCGCCGGACTTCCAGTTCTTGACGTTGGGATCGTTGGGTCGCGTCACCAGGGACTGCAAACCCTGCTCGGTGGTGGGGTAGCTGAAGTTGTCGAGGCGATAAAACTTGAGCGAGTTTTCGATGCCGCGAATATCCTGTTTGGCGGCTGCAATCTGCGCGTCGCCCACGCGACCAATGACATTGGGCGCGACAATGGCGGCGAGAATGCCGAGGATAATAACGACGACCATGATTTCTATCAGCGTAAAGCCGCGCTGTACGCGCCGCTGCTGACAGCGCTTTGCTAGTTGTGTCACTGCTAAGACTCCGGGGTGCCGGGAGCGCGCCGTTGCGCTGCCGAATTGACGACCTGTCTGATTAAACGCGAGTATACCAAACATGGGGTTAAGCAATGATCGAAGAAAGCGGGCGGATTGGGCGGGCGCCAGCCACGAAATCCTGCGCCTGTGGTCCGTGCCACTGCTAATCTGCCTGTTGATGCTGCTGGCCGAAACAGGCGGCGATGCGCTTCGGGAAGTGCTGCGGTATGCCCGCGAACCGGTCGCCCACGGCGAATTCTGGCGTTTGCTCAGCGGCCACCTGGTGCACCTCGGCTGGGCTCATTTCCTGATGAACGCCATCGCACTACTGTTGATCTGGGCATTGGTTGGCGAGCGCCTGAGCATTCGACGCTGGCTGCTGGCCCTGTTGCTGATCATCGTGGTGATCGATGCCGGGTTCTGGTTTATCGACCGGCAACTGGTCTGGTACGTCGGCTTGTCTGGCGTATTGCACGGGGTACTGCTGGCGGGTCTGCTTGCCGGATGGAGCGAACACAAAACGGAGTCGTTGCTGCTGGCCGCCCTGTTGGCAATGAAGCTGGTCTATGAGCAGATTGTGGGGCCTCTCCCCGGATCGGAATCGACTGCCGGCGGCGCTGTCGTTGTTAACGCGCATTTATACGGGGCAATAGGCGGTCTGCTCAGCGGATTTCTGCTTCGGGTTAGGGCCGCGCGGTAACGGGCTATATAATGCGCATCCGCTACGGCCGAGCGTGTTACAGGAGATAGAGTTTTGACATTTGCAATGGTATTTCCCGGGCAGGGATCACAGTCGCTGGGCATGCAGAAGGCCCTTGCCGAGACATTTCCCGAGGTCAACGCGACCTATGCAGAGGCGAGCGAAGTACTCGACTACGACCTTTGGGATCTTGTACAGAATGGTGCACAAGAGGACATCGACAAGACCGTGATTACCCAACCGGCCATGCTGACTGCCGGCATTGCAGCATATCGGTGCTGGCAACAACGTGAGGGTGCGTCGCCACAATGGTTTGCGGGGCATAGCCTGGGCGAGTACACCGCGCTGGTAGCCGCAGGCGCGTTGGCGTTTACCGAGGCGCTCACCCTGGTACAGAAGCGCGCCGAATTCATGCAAAAGTCGGTGCCGGAAGGCGCGGGCGCAATGGCGGCGATTCTGGGCCTGGACGATGCGGCAGTGATCGCGGTTTGCAAGGCGGCCGCGAACGGCGAGATAGTCAGTGCGGTAAATTTCAACTCGCCGGGTCAGGTTGTGATCGCGGGCGAAAAAGCGGCTGTCGCACGGGCCGTGGACGGCGCCAAAGCCGCCGGCGCCAAACGGGCATTGCTGCTACGTGTCAGCGTGCCGTCGCATTCTGCGTTGATGAAACCTGCTGCTGAGGCGATGCAGCCCTTGCTCGCGGCGGCCGATATTGCGGCGTCAACCGTACCGGTATTGAGCAACGTCGACGTCGCCGTCTATACGACACCCGAGCAGATTCGCGACGGACTTTGTCGGCAGCTGTATTCGCCGGTACTGTGGGCCGACACGGTACGTTACATGGCTGGACAGGGCGTTACCGCCACGATCGAATGCGGGCCAGGCAAGGTGCTCGCGGGTCTGAGTCGACGTATCGATCGCGCGCTGACCGGTGTTTGCATAGATGACCCGGATACGCTGCAGAAGGCTCTCGAGCTGGTCGCAAGCGAAGAATAATCGGGTCGCAAGATAAAGAATAATAAAGAAGCACAAATTCTCAGAATCGAAGGAGCTTTTAATGAGCGGCCCATTCAACACGGACATCTTTAGCGGCCAGGTAGCACTTGTCACCGGTGCGTCCCGCGGTATTGGTGCGGCAATTGCAGCGTCGCTGCATGCAGCGGGCGCGACAGTCATTGGAACCGCGACCAGCGAGTCCGGTGCCAAGGCGATCAGTGCCGCGCTTGGCGACGGTAGTCGTGGTGCGGTACTCGACATCAGCAGCGCCGAGTCAGTGGATGCATTACTGGCCGACATTGGCAAAGCGGAAGGCGCGCCAGCTATCGTCGTCAATAATGCGGGCATCACCCGCGACAATCTTCTGATGCGTATGAAACCGGAAGAATGGGATGACGTACTTGAGACTAACTTGTCGGGGGTTTATCGCGTCTGCCGCGGCGCGGTTCGCGGCATGATGAAAGCGCGTTACGGACGTATCATTAATATAGCTTCCGTCATCGGCGTAATGGGCAACGCAGGACAGGCCAATTACGCGGCGGCCAAAGCCGGCATTATCGGATTTTCGAAATCACTCGCACGTGAGCTTGGTTCGCGAAATATCACGGTGAATGTAGTGGCGCCCGGTTTCATCGATACCGACATGACCAAGGTCTTGCCAGAAGAGCAGCGCGACAAGTTGTTAACCCAGGTGCCACTCGGACGTCTCGGTGATCCGCAGGATATTGCCAACGCGGTGACCTTCCTGTGTTCTGAGGGTGCGGCCTACATCACAGGCGAAACTCTGCACGTAAACGGCGGAATGCTGATGGATTAGGCCTGGTATGTTGTGCTCGATGCTACTCCCGGCAATTCGGTAAGTAATAATAAAAACAATAGCTTATGTAGAACGGACAGGGTCAGTGCAGTACCGGGCAAGACCGGAAGAGGCCGACTGCGGCTGCAATTGTAGATTGCCTTGGACCTTTCACATACAATACCGTCCCACGGCAAAGCCGGGGCTTGAATTATCAAGAACTTACGTCTCCGGAGATGTGCTCGCGCCGTAACAGCCGCTGCCATCGCGGGGCATGAAAAATACGAAACAGTTAAGAAACTCTTAGATCCCAGGCATGAGCATTGTGGTCTTTCGAAGTGTCTTCTTAGGAGAAGCGGTTACTATGAGCAGTATTGAAGCACAAGTTAAAAGCATCGTTGCAGAGCAGTTGGGTGTTAAAGAAGATGAAGTTACCAACGATGCGTCATTCGTCGACGACCTGGGCGCTGATTCGCTCGACACGGTTGAGCTTGTCATGGCTCTCGAAGAAGAGTTCGAGACCGAGATTCCTGACGAAGAAGCTGAGAAAATCACTACTGTGCAGCAGGCTATCGACTTCGTTACTTCGCGTCGCACCACCGACTCGTAAGCGAAATCTAGTTTAGGTGCGGCTCATCCGTGAGCCGCGTCTGTTTACACCCGACTTCCTGACAGCCGGCCAAGGCATTCGGATAGAACATTGAATAAACGTCGTGTCGTCGTAACAGGCATGGGGATCATTTCCCCGGTCGGAAGTCAGCTCGAAACGGCCTGGCAGAACGTTTGCGCAGGCAAGTCCGGCATTCGCCGGATTGATCATTTCGACCCCAGCGCACTGAGTACCCAGATTGCAGGTCAGGTTGCAGGCTTCGATGTCGACGCTTACCTGAAACCCAAAGATGCGCGCAGGATGGACACCTTCATTCACTATGGCATTGCTGCCTGTGTGGATGCGCTGAAGGACTCGGGACTCGACGTCACTGAAGCAAACGCTCATCGCATCGGCATTGCCATGGGTGCCGGAATCGGTGGTCTGCAGACCATTGAGGAAAATCACATCAAGATGCAAGACGGCGGACCGCGCAAGGTGTCGCCGTTTTTTATTCCGGGCAGCATCATTAACATGACGTCTGGCAATGTCAGCATCATGTACGGCATCACCGGACCTAACCTGTCGATCGTGACCGCTTGTACAACGTCTACTCACTGCATCGGTATTGCAGCGCGCACTATTGCCTATGGCGACGCGGATGCGATGCTTGCAGGTGGTTCCGAATACGCTACAACGCCGTTGTCGATGGCTGGTTTTTGTTCTGCGCGGGCAATGACTACCCGCAACGACGATCCGGAAGCGGCGAGTCGCCCGTTCGACCGTGACCGTGACGGTTTCGCACTAAGCAATGGCGCAGGCTGCATGATGCTGGAGGAATACGAATCCGCCAAAGCGCGCGGTGCGCGCATTTATGCTGAGTTGATCGGTTTCGGAATGAGCGGTGATGCATTTCACATCACTTCGCCGCCAGCTGATGGCGAGGGTGCACGCAAGTGTATGGTAGCGGCGTTAAACGATGCTGGCGTCAATCCAACTGATGTCGACTACCTGAACGCTCACGGCACCTCGACTCCGGTCGGCGATGTTGGCGAGACAATAGCGATCAAGCGGGCGTTCGGCGATGCGGCCAACAGCCTCGCAGTGAGTTCGACCAAATCCTGTACCGGGCACTTGCTCGGCGCTGCCGGTGGCGTCGAAGCGATATTTTCGGTGCTGGCAATTCGTGACAGCGTGATTCCGCCAACGATAAACCTGGACAATCCCGGTGATGGTTGTGACCTTGATTACGTGCCGCACACGGCACGCGAGGTTAAGGTGGAAACGGCCGTAAGCAACTCATTCGGTTTCGGCGGCACGAACGGCAGCCTGGTATTTCGAGCTTTGCGCTGATCCGCTGGCGCGAGACACTCAGGGTGCCTGCAGACCCTGAGTTGGATCGGCGCAGGATTAACCCCGCATATCTGGCATCATGTTGACTACTTGTCACAGCTCCGGTGCCCAACCCGTCCGATTATGAAGCGCATCCTGACCGCCATTTTAATTGTTGTTGCTACGGCCGGTTTGCTTGCTTGCGCGGCGCTCTGGCATACACACCGCTATCTGCACTCACCGTTGGACGTGCCGCCAGCCGGAACGGATTTTACAATTCCGGTGGGCGCAGCGTTCGCAACGGTCAGTGATGAGCTTGCCCGCCAGGGCATCCTGCAACGCCCCGAAGTTTTTCGCCTGTATGCAAGATTCAGCGGGCGCGCGACAGAAATTCATGCAGGTGAATATCACATTGAAGCTGGCGTAACGCCGGCGCAATTGCTGGAGAAGTTCGTTGCCGGTGATGTCTTGCTGTATTCGCTGACCATCATAGAAGGCTGGAATGTTCGGGAATTGCTGCAAGCCATGGCAAAGCATCCTGAAATTTCAATGACGATGAGCGACGAAGACTGGCCCGCGGTGCTCGAAAAACTCGGCAGTGAATATGCCCACCCGGAAGGCCTGTTCTTGCCGGAAACATATCGTTTTCCGAGCGGTATAACCGATGTGGATCTGCTGCGTCAGGCCTATCGACTAATGCAACTTACCTTGGCCGAGGAATGGCAACAGCGAGCACAGGACTTGCCGCTGGCATCGCCTTACGAGGCACTGATTCTCGCGTCCATTGTTGAAAAGGAAACCGGGCGGGCGGACGAGCGGGCACGCATTGCTGGCGTTTTTGTACGACGGTTGCAGACAAGCATGCGCCTGCAAACGGACCCCACGGTCATCTACGGCGTTGGCAAAGCCTTTGACGGTAACCTGACGCGACGCCATTTACGTACCGACACCGAGTACAACACGTACACGCGCCACGGCCTGCCGCCCACGCCGATAGCGTTGCCGGGACGCGCAGCCATTCACGCCGCGCTGCAGCCCACCGATGGCAATGAGGTATTTTTTGTTGCGACGGGACTGGGCGATGGCAGTCATAAGTTTTCGGTAACGAAAGATGAGCATGACGCCGCGGTTCGTGAGTACCTGGCACGGCAGCGTGCTGCGCGCGCGGGGAAATAGTATGCGTCCCGGCAAATTCATAACGGTTGAAGGTGGCGAGGGGGTCGGCAAATCGACCAACATCGATTTCATGGCCAGCCTGATCGAGGAACGCGGACTCACAGTACAACGCACGCGTGAACCGGGCGGTACCCCTATCGCCGAGCGAATCCGGGCCATGCTGCTGGAGCACGGTGACGAGCCTCTGCCCGATACCGCGGAGCTATTGCTGTTTTTTGCAGCCCGCTCAGTGAACATTGAGAACGCTATCAAACCGGCACTTGCCGCTGGTCATTGGGTGCTTTGCGATCGCTTCACGGATGCCAGCAGGGCTTACCAGGGGCATGGCCGCGGTCTCGACCTGAACAAAATCGAAATCCTGGCCGACTGGGTGCACGGTGATCTGCAGCCGGATATGACGGTTTTGCTCGATGCACCGGCCGAAGTCGGCCGGCAACGTGCCGAAAAACGCGGCGCGGCAGACAGGCTGGAGTCCGAACAGGCGTCGTTCTACCAACGAGTGCGCGAAGCTTATTTGGCGCTTGCCGCGGCCGAGCCGAAACGCTTTGAGGTCATCGACGCGAGCCGTGATCTGGCTGGCGTACAGGAACAGATCAGCGCAGCATTGGAGCAACTCCTTAATCAGAATTTACCTGAAGTATGAGTCATAACTAACGGAAAATATGGATATTCCCTGGCTCAAAACGTTTGCCGATCGATGGCTTACCCAAGACCAGCAAGGCCGCACGCCGCATGCCTTGCTGCTGTTGGGCGCGGCCGGTACCGGCAAGCGCGCGACAGCTGCATGGCTCGCCGAGCGCATGCTGGACCCCGGCAGCGCGGCCTCGATGCCGCAGTATCCGGCGCGGGTCATGGTGCATCCGGATCTGCATTGGCTTAGTCAGCCAGAGGACAAACACAGCATCGGGATCGAACAGATTCGCGAACTGATACGAGAGATGAGCCTGACCAGTCATCACGGCATAGGCAAAGTAGCGGTAATCGATCCGGCCAATATCATGACCAACGCCGCAGCGAACAGCTTGCTCAAAACCCTGGAAGAACCGTCAGGAAATGCCCTGATCATATTGATTGCCGATCGCATCAGCAGGTTGCCGGCAACGATACTCAGTCGATGTCAGCGGGCCAGTCTCGGCTTGCCCGATGAACAGACGGCCTTGGCATGGCTTGACCGCTTGCAACCCGGCACTCAATGGCCGCAGGCGTTGCGAGAGGCAGGTGGCGCGCCACTGGCCGCTGTGGCGGGCGTTGAGCGATTGGCGGATGCGAGCGTTCTTGCGCGGGATCTGAAGGCGCTGGGCAGTCGCGCGGCGTCACCCATTGAAGTTGCCGAACGTTGGACCAAGCAGTATCCGGATATCGCACTGGATTGGCTTGGCCGGCAGGTTCAGGCCTGCATATACCGCATGGGCGGCGCCGCGCCTGAGTCGACGGGGAGCCTCGTCGATGAATCTGTGCTGCAACACATGGACAGCCGAAATTTGTTCTGTTATCTAGACGTAATCAATCGCTTACGTGGCCAGGCCAGCGGGTCGTACAACCTGCAGCTTACGCTCGAGGGGCTGCTTATCGACTGGACCGAGGGACTGGTTCATTGTCGGGCGCAGGAAAGCGATAGCGGACTCTGGCCCTTGGCTGGTGCAAGGTAACACTGCAATGACAAAACCCGGATTATTGACACTGACCATCAAGGACAAGAGTGCCCTGTACCTCGCGTACATGCCTTACGTCATCAATGGTGGCTTATTTATCCCGACCAACAGTTCATACCGTCTCGGTGACGAAGTGTTCATGCTGCTGAACCTGATGGGCGAAGCAGAAAAAATCCCGGTCGCCGGTACGGTAATCTGGATGACGCCGAAGGGCGCGCAGGGCAAGCGCACTGCCGGCATTGGCGTGCAGTTCAGCGACCAGGATCAGGGTAATACGCAGAAAAAAATCGAGAACTACCTGGCCGGCGCGCTGGGTGGCGACAAGCCCACTCACACGATGTGAGCCAGGCACGGGCCTGCAGCGACCGTTGCGACCCCGCAGTACCAGAATACAAACCAGCATCAAATTTATTGGAAATTCGGCCCGACGCCGCAGAGTGGCCTTGCGTTCAGCGGGCGCCGGAGTTAATGCCGCCTTTCAGCACATAGGCATGAAAGCCACGTTCACTCAAAATATACGCGCCAGCTGAACTGCGTCGGCCGGTATCGCAGCACAAAACGTAGTGCGTATCGGGATCGAGCGTGTTGATCTTGAGTCGAATGAAGTAAAGCGGGATATTGATCGCGCCTTCCTCGTGATGATTCTCAAATTCGCTGGGCAGGCGTACGTCGAGCCATTTGCCGCCTTCCCGAACAATTTTCTCCGCAGCGGCCTGATCAACCCAGTCAAGCATCGGTTCGTTCAGCAGGCGTTTGAAATCGTCCTTGCCGAGGCGCATTACCGAGCCGTCCGTCTGCATCGTTACCGTGGCGTTGCGTTTGGCATCCGAGATCAACGCCTCTTCGCCAAAGGTGTCGCCGACATTCAGCTCCGCGAGCTTGATGCCGTCTTTGTTAAGCGGTGTTTCCCGGGTGACCAGGCATTTACCGCGAGTCAGAACGTAGAAGTAATCGCCTTCCGAGCCCTGTTTGAGAACGACGTCGCCTGACTTGTAGTTGATCTGTTGCATGCGCATGAAAATCGCCTGGATGTTGGCAGGCGGAATCTTATGAAACGCTTTGGTCTGCAGCAGCATGGTCATCCAGTCGTCGCCGCCGACCTGGTCGCTGCCTTGCAATTCGGATACTTCGTAGGAGCCCGTCTGGTCCCAGGTCAGCATGACGTCCAGCAGGTCGCTGTCGATGGAAATGTACTGGACACGATCGCGGGCCCGCGCCATAACCCGGCGAGGATAGTGTGGCGAGACAGGATTGCGGGCACTTTCGGTGCCGCCTTCTATCGATTCGGTTACTGCGCCCTGATCAACGAGTTCCAGCGTGCCTGAAATTACGTAGACCGTTCGTTTTTCAGAGTCACCTTCCTTGAACAATATTTGCTGCGGAGACAGCTCGCGGATCTGCACTTTGCCAGCCAGTGCCGCCAGGTTGTCTCGTTTGAGCCCGTCAAGGGGGGAAAAACTCTTGAGCAGTTCGGTATCTAGCCGCTCACCCGTCATTATTTATCCTGTCCATGCCAGAAGCTGTGTCGTGACCAAATCGCTGCACTACGCTACTGGCTTGCAGCGTGTGGGCACAGCTTCACGATCGTCCTAAGTTATTATTCTACCGTCAATTTACCGGCATCCGGTAGCCTCATGACCACCTAGCGTGAAACGCCGCACAGTTTACCATCGTCTGCGCCGACGTCAGCCCCCTTTATTCAGGATCGTACGCAGGTCGCGCCAGCCCGAATGCGGTTGGAAGCGACTACCGTGCTGATCTGCAAGTGCCTGGAGTGTCGCGACGACCTCGTCAATGCCGCGATCGCGGGCATATTGCAGTGGTCCGCCACGAAACGGAGCGAAGCCTGTGCCGAAGATAACGCCGGCATCCAGCAGGTCCGGGTCGGTCACGACGCCTTCGCTGAGACAGGCAACCGCTTCGTTAACCAGGGGCAACATGAGCCGGTCCTGAAGATCCGGGGGCAGGCTGGCGCCGCTTGAATCCGGTTTTTGCGGCTTGCCATTTTCCCAGAGATAGAAGCCTTCGCCATTCTTGCGGCCGAGCTTGCCCGCCTCGACCATATCCACAAGACGCTGCGGTACCGGGCGATCGAACGCCTTGCCGAGAACCTTCGAGACATGCAGTGCGACATCGATGCCCACGCTGTCGACCAACTCAACCGGCCCCATCGGCATGCCGAAGGTTTCGGCGGCACGATCAATATCGACGAGCGACACGCCATCATCGGCAAGATACAACGCCTCTCCCATGTAGGGCATCAGCAGTCGGTTAACTACGAAGCCTGGCGCGCTGCGACAAGCGAGCGGCGATTTGCCAATGCGCTTAACGAAGCTGAACGCCGTGTCCATTACCTCTGTTACGGTATCTTCACAATGCACAATTTCAACCAGTGGCAATTGCGCTACCGGGTTAAAGAAATGCAAGCCAACGAAGCGCTCTGGCGAACCCAGATCCACTCGCAGATCTTCGAGACGGATACTCGATGTGTTGGTGGCAAGCAAGGCGCCGGGTTTCATGCCCGCTTCCAAGGTTGCGTACAAGGCTTTTTTTGCATCCAGATCTTCGTATATAGCTTCGATCAGCAGATCAGCGTCTGCAACACCGTCGCCGGCCACGTCGGCGCGAAGACGGGCTTGTGTAGCCGTTCGCTCCGATTCATTGCGGACTTTCTTTGCGAACAGCTTTTCAGCACGCTGCATGGCCGGTTGCACGTATTTTTCTTCGCGATCCTGCAACGTGACCTGCAGACCGCGCAGCGCGCACCAGGCCGCTATATCGCCGCCCATTACACCAGCGCCGACAACATGAACCTTCTCGATTTTCTGGCCGCTTTTGCCGCCTTGTCCTTTGAGCCGGTTCTGCAGAAAAAAGACCCGGACCAGGTTGCGTGAAGTCGCGCCACACATGAGTTCAGCAATCGAGCGGGCTTCCGCTTCGTAGCCGCTTGTGGCCGCTGCGCCATGTTGTTGCCACAAGGAAATAATGGCGTACGGTGCCGGGTAGTGGTCTTTGCGCGCTTTGCCAGCCACTTGCTTTCGCAGCACATTTGCAAGCAACGGTCGCAATGCAGAAATATTAAGAATGCGATCGAGTAACGGCGCTTTTGCCTTTGCTGGTGGTGCAGCGATAACGGCTTTGGCCGCCTGTCGCCAGTCATCTGCGGTTGTAATTTGATCGATCAGCCCTTGTGCCAGCGCTTTTTTGGCTGTGATGGGCTTACCCGTCAACATGAGTTGCATGGCCGCCCGAACGCCGATGAGTTGCACCGTGCGCACGGTGCCACCAAAACCCGGATGTATGCCGAGCTGCACTTCAGGCAAACCAAGTATGGGTTTGTCATGGGTCAAGACAAGTCGGTAGTCACAGGCCAGCGCCAGCTCAAGACCGCCGCCAAGCGCAAAACCATTGATTACGGCAACGGTCGGGCAGGGCAATGCGGCCAGTGAGTCGAGCACCTGCTGGCCAAGACGAATGAGTTTGTAGCCTTGTTCCGGGGTCTCGATCTTGGTGAATTCGTTTATATCGGCGCCCATGATGAAGCCGTTGCTCTTGCCTGAATGCACCACGACGCCCTTGGGTGGCTCTTGCTGCAACGGCTGCAAATGCTCCGCGAGCTCGCGCAGCACGGGTCCGGACAGTACATTGGCGCTGCCGTCGGACTTGTCAATGCACAACCAGACGATGCCATCCGGATCGGTAGTCTTGCTCCAATGTGGCTGTTGTTCAGGTGATGCAGTGTTCATTCTTCTCTCTGTTTGTGGCGGTATCAGCAAAACCGCTGGATATTAAAATACGCAAATCAGCCAATCTCGAAATCGCAGATCAAAGGCAAATGATCGGAGAATCGCACCTGCGGAATTTCAAAATGACTGACACTAATCCCGTCCTGGTAGAGGATGAAATCAAGTTCCTTGCGTGGCGAGCGCGCCGGGTATGACGGCAGACCCTCGGTGTTCGCGCTGCGCAAACCGGCGGCTTTCATAAACAGGTATATCTCGTTCTGGCCCCAAAACGTGTTGAAGTCGCCAGCAACGATGACCGGCTTTTCAGTGGCTTCAATCAGGTCGTAAAGGCGGCGTAGCTGCAAATGCCGGTGTCGGTATTTGAGCGACAGGTGAACAAGGAAGATCGAAACATTCTCAAGTTCCAGCTCAATGATCAGGCGTTTGACGCCAGTATCAAAATAATGGAACGACTCACCGTGAATACCTGGAGACGCCAGCAGTGCGTTGCCCTGTTTGCGGATAATCGGCAGCAACTGGTTGATCGAGCTTTCGCCGTATTTGATCTCGAATGACGAATTCATGCCCAACGTTGTGGCAATGGATTCGACCTGGTTTATCTTGCGACTGCGAATCGATCCGGTGTCGACCTCAATCAGACCGACGATGTCCGGTCTGGCGTCCTGGAGGAAGCGGGTGATATCCGGCAATACGGTCTGGTTGCCAAGCAGGTAGCCTGCGCCAGGCAGCGGCATGTGCATACTTGCACCTCCGCCGACGGCGTAGCGAATGTTGTACAGGAGGAGGCGCATCAGCTGCGGGCTGGGTGTAGCGGCAATATGGTGATGGCGCTCATGCTCAGGAAGCGGGAATACGGGCTACGATACCTGAAACACCGGGTGCAAGGAAATCGCAGGCAGCACTGTAGTCGCCACCGCGATCGCCTTTTGAAGGCTGAATGTGGCGTTGCGGCGGACAGATTGGCTACACTTGCAGTCGTTAGTGACGGGGAGGTCGCAAGGTGTCCGAAAGCAATCCAATTCGCATATTCATCTCGCACTTGTTCCAGGAGGATATGGACTATCTGCGAGTATTTGAATTTCTTGAGTCCGTCGATCGTTTTTACTACCTGAATACCAGCAAGCCGGAGAATATGCCGGCTGCTGGCGGTATGGAAGACATGAAGAACGAGCTGATCGCGCAGATTAAAGAAGCGGAAGCGGTAGTTATTCTTGCCCAGCACTACGTGGACAACGAGGACCTGATCCGTTTTCAGCTCGACGTTGCCGAAGCCAACGAGAAACCGATACTGGCTATCCGGCCGTTTGGCGGGGTTGTCAGTTCAGCAGAAGCACTGGTGGCCCGGGTACACGAGCACCTGGAATGGAATGAGCGGGATATCGCGGACGCGATAAAGCGCCAGGCACGGCTTGAAGATACCACCCGTTGGGATGTAATTGACTTTCCATAAGTCTTTATAAAACAAAGCATTATACTCCTTATCTAGAAACGTTATTACTATCAGACAGGCGCTGAAACAGGCCAGTCCGGGGCGGATGCATGACTGACCGTAACGAGCAGCGTCCATTGATCATCGCCCACCGCGGTGCCTGCGGATATTTGCCCGAACACACCCTGGAGGCAAAAGCGCTGGCCTATGGCATGGGTGCCGATTTTCTTGAGCAGGACGTGGTGGTCAGTCGCGACGATCAGCTGATCGTGCTGCACGATATCCATCTTGACCGGGTTACCAACGTTGCTGAGCAGTTTCCCAATCGGGCGCGGGAGGATGGTCGCTATTACGTGCGTGATTTCGACCTGGCGGAGCTGCGGACCTTATCTGTATGGGAGCGCTTCGAGGACGATGCCGGCCGACAGGCCGTGTTTCCAAAGCGATTTCCAGCCCGCAGCGGTCACTTTCAGATCGCGACGCTCGACGACGAGCTGCAGTTGATTGCCGGACTCAATCGCGCCAGCGGCAGACAGGTGGGCATATATCCGGAGGTAAAAAGTCCGGCTTGGCATCACCAGGAAGGCGTCGACTGTGCCAGCCTGCTACTCGAAATGCTCGCGAGATTTGGCTACCGCACCAAGCAGAATCCGGTATTCGTCCAATGTTTCGATGCCGACGAACTGCGCCGGATTCGCGAGGAGCTCGGCTGCGAATGCAGATTGATCCAGCTACTGGGGGAGAATGCCTGGGGTGAGTCGACCAGCGACTATGACCGCTTGAAGACTGACGCCGGCCTGCAGGATGCCGCCAGGATTGTCGACGGCATCGGTCCCTGGCTACAGCAGCTTTATATGGTCCCCGCGATCGACGGCGAGCCCTTGTCCAGCGGGCTCGTGGAGCGCGCCCACACCCACGGGCTGCGCGTACACCCCTATACCTTCCGTGCCGACGCGATCGAGCCCTGCTTCGGTGATTTCCAGACCATGCTCAAATGGTTTGTTGAACAGCTGGACATAGACGGCTTGTTCACGGATTTTCCGGACCTTGCCAGGCAAGCACTATCCGCAACCGCGCAGGTCTAGACTAACCTGTTGAAGTTAATAGGGAAAAAGATGAATTGCGGGAGCGGTCACGGTTTCGGTTGCGAGGTTCGTTGTCCGGATTGAGAACCCGGTCCTTTTATACAACGGAAAAGTGCATAATCCTGTGCGATGACAGTGGTTTATTGAGACCGACGTGTTCGAAGATGCCCTGCAGAATCCCTTTTACATCGGAGCCGGTGCTTTTGCCGCTGGCTGGCTGGTGGCAAAAATCAGCGCCTGGATGGGTCGCCGACTGACCTCCGCACAGCGCGATCCCCGCGATGACCGAATTCGTTCTATGGAAGCTGATTTGCGGGTAGCGCGCAGCGAGACCCAAAAGGCCCAGGCCGCTGTCGAGGCGCAAAAAAAGGACCTCGCAGAATTAACGGCCAAGTCTGAAGAACAAGTCAAAACTGTGCGTGAGCAACTGGCCGAAATAAACAAGCTGCGCGTCGACTTAAAGGCGTCTGTCCGCAAAACGCACGAGTTGCGTACCGAACTGAGTGACCGCGCCGAAGAGAATCTGCGGTCGACAGTCCGGCTCCGTGATGTCGAAACCGAATTATCCGTGGCCCGCGCATCCACCGATCTGCTGAGCACCGGCGTCCTTGACTACAACATGGATGACGACGACGAAGCCGATGAGACCTCGCAAATTTTCAAGTCCGGATCCTGATCCCGCTCCAGCCTGACATTGCGGCCTGGGTTAGCTGTACTTCGGACTGATAGAATCGCTGTCCGATGCAGCTACAAATTCGCCTGATTATTCCTCTCCTGCTGCTGGCAACTGCTTGTCAGCCGCCTTCCCAGCCTGTCGAAATCGAATTTGCCGTGCGCTACGGTGCGGCGGCGATTAACTGTACGAGTTATGACGGCGAATTCGCGTTGAGCGATTTGCGGCTTTACGTCGCGGATGTTCATTTCCTCACGCTCACTGGCGAAGCAGTGCCAATGCAAATGTTGTCCAGACCACCCTGGCAATCCGGGCAAGTCGCACTAATCGACCTGGAAGATGGCGAGGGCGAATGCCAGAACGGCAGCCTGCAGGTGAACGCTCTCATTAATGGCGTTGTGCCGGTGGGCGAATATCTCGGTGTGGAATTCACTATCGGCGTGCCTGAGTCCCTTAATCATGCCGACCCGTTGCGCGCGCAGCCGCCATTGACACACACCGCGATGCACTGGCACTGGCGATCAGGCTACAAATTCATCCGCGCAGGTATTCGCAATAGCGACGATGGTATCTGGCTACATCTCGGCAGTACGCGTTGCGAGGGTGTGATCGGCAACCTGCAGGGTTGCGCTGGCTCTAATCGGCCGCAAGTCAGAATCACGCCATTTGATTTCCGCACTGAACTCATTACGTTTGATCTGAAAGTACTGTTTGCGTCTGCGGATTTGTTCGACGGCCAGATTGCCAGTTGTGAAATGGGACCGTTGGATACTGCTTGTGACGGCATACTTGATTCTCTTGGCCTGGATCCCGGCAGCGGCAATAGTTTTTCCAGCGCAGCGGCGTTTGGCAAGGCAGCGAAGCAATGATTCGTTGGATGCTGGCTGCGGCCGCGATTGGTTTATGTGGCTTGCTGATCTGGTTTTGGCCGGCGGATGAATACGCTTGGGCTGTACCTGAGCCGTATCCCATTCCAGCTGTTCCGCTTGACAACCCGATGTCGGATACGAAAGTCGAGCTGGGTCGCTGGCTATTCTATGACAGCCGCTTGTCCAGCAACGATAGTATGTCGTGTGCTAGTTGTCACAAGCAGGAATTTGCCTTCACCGATGGGCTTGCCCGATCTGTTGGCGCAACCGGCGAGGTTCACCCGCGTGGTGCAATGAGTCTGGTTAATGTCGCGTATGCGAGTCGGCTCAATTGGTCCAATCACTTGCTGGATCGCCTTGAAATCCAGGCGCTAACTCCGCTTTTTGGGGAAACGCCAATTGAAATGGGCATGAGCGGACGTGAAGGGGAAATCATCAACTTGTTGCGCACGGACCCCCGCTACAAACGCCTGCTGCCAGCAGCCTTTCCCGAGGACGAGGACCCGTACTCCATTCTGAATGCTGTGCGCGCTATGGCGAGTTTCGTTCGCAGCATTGTGTCGTTCTCCAGTCCCTACGATCGCTACCTGGCAGGTGAGCGCAGCGCGCTGGATGCGAGCGCAGAGAGGGGCATGACGTTGTTTTTTTCAGAACGCTTCGAATGCTTTCATTGCCACGGCGGTTTTAACTTTACTGATTCGAGCACGCATGCCAACGCGACGGTTACAAGCGCCGGCTTTCACAACAACGGTTTGTACAATATTGCGGGCACTGGCGCGTATCCGGCCGACAACACAGGTCTGTACGATCTCACCGGGCAGCGCCGTGACATGGGGCGATTCAAGGCGCCGAGCCTGCGCAACATAACAGTAAGCGCACCGTACATGCACGATGGCAGCCTCACTACGCTGCGCGCTGTGCTCGCGCACTACGCGCGCGGGGGCCGGCTTATCGAAGACGGCCCGCTGGCAGGAGACGGCAGGCTGAATCCATATCGTTCTGAGTTCGTGCAGGGCTTTGAAATGACGGCTGAGGAAGAAGCAGACTTGCTGGCTTTCCTTGCCGCATTAACGGACCGATCTGTACTGGATGAAGCGCGATTCAGCAGCCCGTTCGTCAAGCCTGGTAGCTAACACGTCGCAGCGGTGTTCCGACGCGCTTAGAAGTATCTGACCTATATCCCGTGGATGCGTAGTGCTACATCTGCCGCGCCACGATTGATAGACTGCCAAATCAAATAACGACACCGTCCAGGACGGGGGAGGGCTTCATGGGGATTTTGTCACTCTGGCTACCTATAGTTGTTTCAGCGGTCGCCGTCTGGTTTGTGAGCGCCATCGTCTGGATGGTCATGCCGTGGCATAAAAAAGACTTTGCACCGGTCGCGAATGAAGAGGGTGCACGCGCGGCATTGAAAGGACTGGCGCCAGGTAATTACATGTTGCCGTTTTGTACGGGCCCAAAAGAACTCGAAGACCCGGAGATGCGCAAGAAATTCGAGGAAGGACCACAAGCATTCATCACTGTGGCACCGAACGGTGTGCCGGTCATGGGCGGCAAGCTGGTCAAGTCATTCCTGATGTACATTCTGGTTGGCGTTCTCTGTGCATACCTGTTGACCCGGACGAACACTGTGCCCGGTGACTATCTGCAGATATTCCGGGTCGCCGGTACGGTTGCATTTATCGGCTACGGTGTCGCTTACCTGCAGGAAAGCATCTGGTTCCAGCGGCCGTGGTCACTGACGGCGAAAAGTTTTCTCGATGCGTTAATTTACGCGCTGGTAACTGGTGGCATATTTGGCTGGTTAGCCAGCTAGCAATTGGCAAAAGGCAGTGTCGAAAAAGGGGGGGCAAAAGCCCCCCTTTTTTTGTTGCCAGCGCTATAAAAGCAGCGCTCGCCCGGAGCATTTCAAGCTGCGACTTTAATGCGACGCGGCAGTGCTTTAGCTTGTTTCGGAATCGAAATTTCAAGCACGCCGTGCCGGTTGCTGGCCTGCACGTTATCCGCATCCACCGTGTCGGGCAGGATAAAGCGGCGATAGAAGCGACCGTTGGCGCGCTCGGCACGACGGCTGACCGCTTTGTCGTCATCGGCTTGCGATAGCTTGCGTTCGCCAGCTACGGTCAGCACTCCGCCATCAAGCGTTATCTCAACCTCGTTCGGGTCGACGCCCGGCAGATCGACGTGCAATTGAAAGCTATTCTCGAACTCGTTGATATCAACGCTCGGGACCCAGTCCGCGACCGCGCCACTGCTATCTGAATTCGACCAGCTGCCAAAGAGGCGGTTAACATCGTTCTGCAACTGGGCTACTCCTTTCCACGGTTCGTAATTGACTAAAGACATGGAACACCTCCTGGTTTGTCTCCAATGCGCGGCGTGTCGCTGCGCCTGGACCACTGAATGTGTGCTGCCGGAGAAATTTCAAGACCATCGGTCTACGAATGGTGGCGGGGCCAGCAACTACGCCGTGCTCGACGGACCCTGCAGGAGGACGCCAAACCGTGACTCACAGTGCGCTACGTACTGACTGATTTCAGCGCAGAGCCAGTCACGAAACGCCACAACACGCGGGTTGACGTGATCGGCATCGCGGTACACGAGGTAGTACGCGAATTCCGTAATGCGCCAGGGCAATAAAGTGCTGAGTTCACGGGCCTCCAGCGACGCATAAGCGATGGACAAACGGCCGATGGCAAGTCCCGCGCCGGCCGCAGCAGCACGTGTCACCAGTCCACTGTCCGAAAAGGCCATATGCCGTAATTGGCCGGCTTCCTGTACGCCGCATTCCCGCAACCAGGGCTGCCAGCGGCTCCAGGGCTCCGCCGCTAACACCGTGCTGTCATCCAACAATACTTCGCGTTGAATAAGATCGGCGGCAGCGGCGCGAGCATTGCCCTGGACCAAGGCAGTTGGAGCGACAATCGTAACGGCGTCGCTGCAAAGATATTCAGAGTGCAGGCCCGGATACTGGCCCTGGCCAAAGCGCAACGCGACGTCTGCCTGGCCATCGCGAAGATCGGCCAGCGCGCTGTCCGCACTGAGCGAGAAAGCCAGGCCGGGAATCGCGTCCCGGAGCCCGGCGAGGCGCGGGACCAGCCAGGCATCGGCGAATGATCGCGGCGTCGAGACATGCAAGGGCCCGGCGACAGAGTTCACGTCAATTTGTGCGGTCGCCCGTTCGATCAACTGCAATGCCGCTGCTACCTGTTCGTGATAACGGCGACCTGCTTCAGTGAGCAATACGCCACGCGGCTGGCGGATAAAAAGCGCATTGTCTAGATGGCGTTCCAGGTCCTTGATGCGATGGCTGATAGCTGCCGCGGTAACATGGAGTTCGGCTGCCGCCGAGGCGAAACTGCCGTGGCGCGCTGCGGCTTCAAAGGCTCTGAGGGCATTGAGTGGCGGCATGGCGACTCCATCGAGGGCAAATAATAGTAAGCCTAATACTAATAAAAGATCACTTGAATCAAAATCGGATAATGCCAGAATTTCATCCATCCTGGATCAGTCGAGAGCAGAACATGAATTCACAGAACCTGTACCGCCTTAGCGCGTTCACGCAGCAGCCGAGCGGTGGAAATCCGGCCGGCGTTTGGATCGGTGATGCCTTGCCATCGAACGAGGACATGCTGCAAATTGCGGCGGATGTAGGCTACTCGGAGACCGCATTTGTCGCACCGCGTACGGGCAGTAAGCGAACGGTTCGTTATTTCAGCCCGGAAGCCGAAGTCAGTTTCTGCGGTCACGCGACAATCGCTACCGGCGCATTACTTGGCAGACTCACTGGGGAAGGCCGCTATCGTTTGCAGACTGCGGTCGGCGAGGTTCCAGTTGACGTGAAGCGCGCGGGAGAGCACTACGTCGCCGCGCTGACCTCCGTCGAGCCACGCTATATGTCCGCCGACAGTGCATTGCTGGACAGTGCACTCGGCGCCCTGCAATGGCAGCGCGATGAGCTGGACGATGCGCTACCGGCGGCGAAGGCTTACGCAGGTGCGTGGCATCTCGTCATTGCCGCAGCTTCGCGCGCTCGACTGAACGAACTCGATTATGATTTTGCTGCCCTGAAAGAGCTAATGCTTGCGAATGACCTGACCACTCTGCAGCTCATCTGGCGCGAGTCGGACGACTTGTTTCATTCGCGCAATCCGTTCCCGGTCGGTGGCGTTGTAGAAGATCCCGCGACGGGAGCAGCGGCGGCGGCATTGGGCGGATATTTGCGTGATGCTGGCTTGCTGTCCGCGCCCGCTCGATTCCTTATCCACCAAGGCGAACGAATGGGGCGGCCGAGTGTGCTAACAGTCAAAGTGCCTCGCAAAGGCGGAATTGTGGTAAGCGGAACGGCGGTTGATCTCTAACGCTCGCGTTAAACGCCGGGCTGTACCGATCGTGCTAGTGCAAATTCTGGCTAACACAGCGCACACAACGGATACTTCGTAGCTACAGTCATTCGCTGCGGGTCACGGTTATGCACGGAAAAGTGAATTCAGTCCTGACAGGAAAGATCGCTACTTTCGGTCCGAAAGAAGAACCGAGCGCCTATCGCAAGCAAGTCTGCGACGCACCGCAGTCGGTCGGCTTTCTTGGCTTCACTAATGATGATCAAGCGGATCGCAAGCATCACGGCGGCGTGGACAAGGCTGTGCTGCAATACGCGTCCGAACACTACGCAACCTGGATCCGTGAGCGGCCGGAGTTGCACCCGGAGCTGCAAGCTCCGGGTGCGTTTGGCGAGAATATTGCCAGCAGCGGAATGACCGAATCCAGTGTGTGTATTGGTGATTGCTACCGCATCGGCAGCGCGTTGGTAGAGGTGAGTCAGGCTCGACAGCCTTGCTGGAAGCTCGGTCATCGCTTCGGCGATGCGGCTATGGTTAATGATGTTGTTAATAGTGGCTATTGCGGCTGGTACTACCGCGTGCTGGAAGTCGGAGTCGTGGCAGCGGGCGATGTGATTGAATTGCAGGATCGCGTGAACCCGCAATGGCCGGTCGACGTGGTTTTTGAGCTGTTAGTAGGAGGCGGCCGCGATCAGGCTGCGCTTAAATCACTTAGCAAGTTGGACGCGTTGTCCGGTAACTGGCAGGCACGCGCCCGCCGCAAATTGCGTAACCTTCGTTCACGCTCAAACTAAACACGACACCGGACCTCTGCAATGGCGGCCAAGCTCGGTAATCGGCGCGTCTGGAATCCGCTTGCGCGACTTCGACTACATCGTTGGCCCGCTCTCTAGGCATCGAGAGCTGTTGCGATTTTTCGGACGGTATTCCAGTTTCGTGTCGTACCGATGCCGCCCATACGCTTGGGTGTCATGGCAGCTGCGAGCTTTGAATTACCGATTCCCTTCGCAAAATACGCCCAGACGTGACCATTGACGGGGCACAGAATTTCGCCTTGCGCACGCAATGGATCGAGACGTTGCGCGGTGTCTTCAGGCAATGCATCGCGCATAACGCGAACGGTTACATGGCTCGGATCGTTGACAGATTGCGTGGTAAAAGGATTGTCCTCGAGCAACACGCGCCAGTTTTCAGCCGTACAGAATATGGCGTCGATGCGTCTGCCAAAACGAACCGCGAATGCATCTTCGAACTGTTTTGTCAGGGACGCTAATGATGCCCGCGAGTGTTCGGCGACCAAATTGCCGGTTGCGAGTACGGTGCGCGGGTTCGAGTAGCCAAGTTCCAACGCCAGCTCGCGCAAGTCGCTCATGATGAGCCGCCGTCCGGGGCCGAGTGTCACGCTGTATAACAGTATTACGTAGGTCGTCATCAGTTGTGCCTTGTCTGTAGCCGATGGGGTCCTGGTCCAACCCCGCACTGAGAATTGCGTGCGTCTTTTCGCCACGTCCAATATATTGTGCTGAATCAAGTAGCCGTGGGCCACCTCGAATGTTTGCTGAGATGATCGTATTTCTGATTTGTGCTGTCGTCGCAGTGCCTTTGTTCCAACGCTTCGGTCTGGGTGCTGTGCTCGGTTACCTGGCTGCAGGCGTACTCATTGGCCCTGGTGGCATGGCGTTGGTGCCAGAAGTGGACCGCGTCCTGCACTTTGCCGAGCTAGGCGTCGTGATGCTTCTCTTTATCATCGGCCTGGAACTACGGCCAGCGCGATTGTGGACCCTGCGCCGCGCGATATTTGGCTTCGGTGGCAGTCAGCTCTTGCTGACGGCATTGTTCCTCGGCGGCGCAGCATATTTCGCAGGAATCAGGATCAACGCCGCCATCCTAATTGGCCTGGTGCTGGCCTTGTCGTCGACTGCATTTGCTCTGCAGTTGATGGCGGAGCGTAACGAGTTGACGTCGCGACATGGCCGTACGGCGTTCGCGACCTTGTTGTTTCAGGATCTCGCAGTGGTCCCGTTGCTGGCAATCGTACCTTTGCTTGGCGAAGGCGAGGGCGCAACGGTAGGCCTTGAAGGTGCGCTGAGAGCCGTACTCATTTTGGCGGCCGTGATTGTAGGCGGCCGCTACTTGCTACGTTACGTATTGCGCATTGTGGCACTAAGTCGTGTACGCGAAGCATTGACCGCAGCGGCTCTGCTCATCGTGCTCGGTACAGCACAGGTAGTTGAACTGGCGGGCTTGTCGATGGCGCTCGGCGCGTTCCTGGCTGGTGTATTGCTCGCCGATTCCGAGTTCCGACACCAACTCGAAGCCGATATCGAGCCTTTCAAGGGACTGTTGCTGGGTCTGTTTTTTATCGCAGTCGGCATGTCTTTGAATCTTGATCTGATTGCCGAAACGCCCGTAAAGGTTGCCTCGGCCGTGGCACTGCTGGTCACATTAAAATTCGCGGCATTGTTCCTGCTTGGCAAATGGCACGGAATGGATACGGCGTCCGCGCGGCGTTTGGGACTGATACTTTCGCAAGGTGGAGAGTTTGCATTCGTAATATTTGGCGTGGCCGTGACAGCCGAAGTCCTGAATGCCGAGTTGGCAGGTTTTCTGATCGTTACCGTTTCTTTGTCGATGGTAACCACGCCATTGTTGTTGCGCCTTGAGCAATGGTTGTCGCAGAAGCCGGTTGATCCCGAAGAGTTTGATGAAATGCCGGATGAGCACAACCCGGTTATTATCGCTGGCTTCGGCCGCTTTGGGCAGATGACCGCGCGCGTACTGCGTGCGAAGCGAATCGGTTTCACAGCGCTGGATATCAGCCAGGAGCAGGTCGATTTTGTCGCTCGATTTGGCAACAAGATTTACTACGGCGATGCATCGCGACTGGAACTACTTGAATCTGCGGACGCGGATAAGGCCAAGCTGTTCGTGCTGGCTATCGATGATGTCGATGCCTCCTTACGCACCGCCGCCATCGTACGGCGGCATTTCCCCCACCTGAAAGTCTACGCGCGCGCACGCAACCGCCCGCACGCGTACCAGTTAATGGACCTCGGAATTGAGGTGATTCGCAGGGAAACATTCTTGTCCGCGCTTGATTTGACGGTGGAAGTGCTCAAGGGACTTGGCGACAGCGATGCTGATGCACGTGCGGCCGTGAATAAGTTCAAGGAACATGACGAACAGCGTCTTTACGAGCACCGTGAAGCACGTAACGACGAGCAGAAGTTGCAGGCACTCGCCAAGACTGCGGCGTTGGAGCTTGAGGAAATGTTCCAACGCGACAAGGAAGAGGGCGTGCGACTTTAGTAAAATTGTTCGTTTTGGGCGAGTGTTTCAGATTGTTCGGTCGTAATGCGGCTGCTGTGGCCTTCGGGACCGGTTTGCACCTGTGCGTTAGTCTGATCGGCGCTCGTACGCGAGTGATCTATCTGCACGACGAATAAGCTTATTCTCACCGGTAGCGGTAGTGGGAGTAGGATCCTCTGCTTCTAGCGGGTCCGGTTCAGCTGGATGTAGCTTACAAAACCGTCGAGAAATTTCGCCAGGCGATCACGCAAGGCCGCATCCGTCAGTTCGCCCTGTTCGTCGAATAGTGCTGACGCCCGCGGCGCAAGCAATCGACCGCCGCTCCAGAAATTCATTCCGAGCATCCGCATGACGGGCAGCCACGCATTCTGTGCCAGCTGCGTGCCGAACGGACCTGGCGTCGCTCCTATCAACGCTGTCGGCAAGCCAGCAAAGACTTGCGGAATGTCGGCTGGCGGCCGGGAGAGCCAGTCAATGGCGTTCTTTGCAACGCCTGGGATTGAGTTGTTGTACTCAGGAGTGGAAATCAACAAGCCATCTGCCCCGACGATGGCGTCTTTAATAGTCTGAACGGCTGCAGGTATTCCATCGGTCGCTTCATCGTCGAAGTTGTACAACGGAATACCGGTGAGTGAGTGGATGCTTAATGACGCATTGGACGGCAATTCGGTCGCGGCAGCGCGCAATAACTTCGTATTTAAAGAATCCCGACGCAAACTGCCGGACAAGCCAATAATTTTTATAGTCACGACGCTCTCCTTGTCGACACCGGGTGGCCGCATCAACGTGTAAGCCCGGCAGCTTCGATGATTCCGAAGCTGCCGGGAGACTCACGGGTTTTCCGCTCAGGCGGCAGTTCCGGTCTTATGCAACTGGCCGAAGCGGCCGCTATTGAAGTCCAGTATGGCCTGGCGGATTTCATCTTCCGTATTCATGACAAAGGGTCCAGAGCCAGTGATCGGTTCATCGATCGGTTCACCGCTTAGCAGCAAAACTGTGCTGTCTGTCTCAGCGGCGAGTCGAACTGACGTGCCGTCGCGATCCAACATGACCATCTGCGCTTCACGCACGGATTCATCGCCGTTCACGGTAGTTGTGCCACGTAAGACAACGAGCATCAAGGTGTGACCTTCCGGAACACTGAAATCGGCGGACGAGCCCTGGTTCAAACGTATGTCCCACACATTAATGGGTGTGAACGTCTGTGCAGAGCCCTGTTGTCCATCGAAATCGCCGGCTATAACCCGAACCTTGCCCGCATTCCCTGGCAGTTCAACGACAGGGATATCCTCGTTCAACAGGCTTTGGTACTTGGGCGTAGACATCTTGTCGCGGGCCGGCAAGTTCACCCACAGCTGCACCATCTCCAGGGTGCCACCGTTCCTGGTGAATTCCGGAGAATGAAACTCGTCATGCAGGATACCGGAAGCAGCGCTCATCCATTGCACATCGCCTGGTCGAATGGTGCCGCCGGATCCAGTGGAATCGCGGTGCGCCACTTCGCCGTCATAAACGATGGTCACGGTCTCGAAGCCGCGGTGCGGATGCTCTCCAACCCCGCGTGGCTTGTTACCGGGTTCGAAGTTCATGGGACCCGCATAGTCCAGCAACAGGAACGGACTGATGTGCTCGCCGTGGCTGTGGTAGGAGAACAATGAGCGTACGGGAAAGCCGTCGCCAACCCAGTGCTGGCGGGGTGCGCTGTAGACGCCGGTAATGTTTTTCACGATGACCTCCTTGGGATAGCCGTTGTGGTTACGTTGGAATCTATACTAGATTCAGAACACTGGCGGCGCTAGACTGCAAAATATGATCACAGCGTTCTAAATATAGGACAAGGGACCAAAGTGCGGGACCTCAACGATCTCTACTATTTCGTGCATATCGTCGACAACGGCGGCTTTGCCGCGGCCAGTCGCGCGCTGGGGGAGCCCAAGTCAAAACTGAGCCGGCGGCTGGCCCGGTTGGAGGTCCGGCTCGGCGTAAAACTGGTGCAGCGGTCGACCCGGCACTTTTCCGTGACCGAGATAGGCCAGATGTACTACCTGCATTGCAAAGCGATGCTGGTTGAAGCCGACGCGGCACAGGACGTAATTGAGATGTCTCGCGCCGAGCCCTGTGGCACCGTGCGAGTGAGTTGCCCGATCGCATTACTGGAAGCCACTGTCGGCACCATGATCGCCAACTTCATGCTGCAATTCCCGCAAGTCGACGTCCACTTGCAGGCAACGAATCGGCGCGTTGATTTGCTAGATGAGAATATTGATATAGCCATACGGGTTCGGCCGATGCCTTTGCAGGACAGCGACCTTGTGGTGCGGGTACTCGGTGACCGCGTGCAATGCATTGTCGCCAGTCCATCGCTGCTGGCAACTATCAGAGAGCCATCAATTCCTGCAGATCTCACGAATTTGCCCAGTATCGGACTTGGGCAGGCACACCAGAAATTCGAGTGGCGCTTGTCCGGCTTGAACGACGCGCAAGCTACTATCAAGTACACACCGCGAATGATTACGGATGACTTGACCGCACTGCGTACCGCGGCTGTGGCGGGAGTGGGAATTGCGCAATTGCCAAGAACGATGATCTTGTTGGAGCTGGAATCCGGTGATTTGCAATGTCTCTTAACGGATTGGTCGCTGCCCTCCGAGACAATTCATGCTGCATTCGTTTCGCGACGCGGACTGCTGCCGTCCGTGCGCGCCTTGCTGGACTTTCTTGCGACAGAATTCGCCAAACTGGATGCAGAATAAATCAAAACTATGTTGCAATACGGGATGTTCGGCCGGTATTTGAACCGGCGGTGAGTCGTTCCTGATTCGACTACTGGAAAGGGGGTAGGGCAATGAGTTTCCGGGAAGCTACCGCGCCAGCGTGTGCCGATTGCAGCGGAGCGATCGAATTACGCGTGGAAGCGAAAGACCATGATATTGGCGGTCTCGTTGTCCGGCGGGTGCTACCGACAGCGCGTCGGCGCATGGTCGGCCCATTCATTTTCTTCGATCACTTCGGGCCTGCAGAATTTCCGCCGGGAAAAGGAATTAACGTCCGACCGCATCCGCACATCGGGCTGGCGACAATCAGCTATTTGTTTGCTGGCCAGATCATGCATCGGGACTCGCTGGGCTATTCGCAATTGATCGAAGCTGGTGCGGTAAACCTGATGTCGGCGGGGCGCGGCATTGTTCATTCTGAACGCGCAGGCGACGACCTGGAGCGACTATCGGATTTGCACGGTCTGCAGACGTGGATCGCCTTGCCGGATGACCAGCAAGAGATCGATCCGGATTTCCTTCACTATCCGGCAAGCGACTTACCCGAAACAGAAATAAAAGGGGTTACCGTGCGCATGATTATTGGCGAGGCCTATGGTCTCAAGTCTCCGGTGCGGTCATATTCGCCGACCTTGTACATGGCGTGTGCAATGCCGCAAGGCAGTACTTTGGCATTGCCAAACTCTTACTCCGAACGAGCTGTTTACGTAGTCGATGGCAGCGTGCAGATCGAAAACGAAACCTGTGAAGCGGCAGTGCTCGCGATCGCGCACAAGGATCGCGAAGTGGTCGTAAGTGCTCGGGAGGACAGTCGCATCATGGTTTTTGGTGGCGAACCGTTAGGCAAACGCCACATCTGGTGGAATTTTGTTTCGACATCGAAAGAGCGCATAGAGCAAGCGAAACAGGATTGGAAAGCCGGAGCCATGGGGAGCATAGACGGCGACGCTGAGTTCATGCCGCTACCCGAATAAGGAAATCGGCCGAGCAGGTTCCTTACTCGCTCTTGCCAACATCCGCCAGCTCTTTGTCACTTACGGTCTCTCGAAGCTTCTGCGATTGGCCAGTAGCAACCAGCGCGTCGGTTGCTGCGGCAATGCGCGAGTGGTCCCAGGCAGAGTTAAAACGAAGTACGTCAGACATCAGCGTTGCGATATAACGCGGCTCGGTCGCATCGCGACCTTCGACGATTGCCACTGAGTTCATCAAGTTTTGCTTATTGCCCATGTACTTGTTGCAGCGAAAGCCTTCCTCGGGTTTACATGAATACAGCGAACCGCTTTTGAAAAATACGGCCTTGTTCGCTACTTCCGGTGCATAAGCGTAACGATAGCGGCGCTTGGTCAGGTACATATATTTTTTCATTTCGAGGCTGGACCATTCATCAACAAGACGCCCCTGCTCAATCCGAAACAGGAGGCGCGCCAGTTCGCGCGGCGTTCCGAACGAGACTATGCCAGGAACTTTTCGTTTCGAATTGCCGGTGAAAAATGAACCCTGTTGCAGGCGCGTGGTGTCAATGCCGGCCTCGAGCAATGGCGCGGTGATGACGTCGCGAGCAATCGCGCTAAGTTCTGCTCTCGGAGTAGATCGAAAGAACTCGTCCCGAGCTGCAGGTGTCGCAGGGTATTCCGAGCCGAAATGTTTGATCAACATCGCCTCGCGCCAAACGATCGTGCCTGCACCATTGGCAGACGCAGAAATTGCGTGATCTATCCATTCACTCAGCAGAAATTCATCATTTTCATTCAGGACAGAGAAGCGATTACGTTGCTCTCGATCGTTCCACTTCGGAACAATATGAATTTCATTGTTGACCCAATCTCCGGCGCGCGACATGGCCGTGCGCAGAATGCGTGCCCGTTCGGTCGGTTCTGGAAAGGCCTGTGCCAGAGCGTGAAACACAGCAGCCATACAAAGCAGCTTGCCGACACTGCCGGGATTCTGTTTCAAATCAGGCCGCAAGCCCGCCCAGCGAATGTTGTCTGTATCGCTGTAATCGACCAGAACCATGCTATAGCTCGCATCCCGCTGACGTAACATTTCATTCAATGCGGCGGCAAGTACCGGGTCCTGCGCCAGTGCATCAAAGTCAGGTCCCGCATAGTCGAGCAGGTGCAGACGTATCGCGTCGCTCGGCCAGAGCTGGCCGCTGGAAAGATGCGCGACACCCGGCGTCTCTTGCAGTAGCAAATAACCCTGCAAGCGGCGTATGCCGCTGTAAGGTTCGCCATCGAGTGGGTAGCTGTGCACCGTTACACTGAGCAGTGCCAACACAAGTCCTGAAACTACGGTCCGAAACTGCTTCATGGTTTGTGTCCTGATGCTTTTAGATCGACCAACCTGGGTCCGATTGGTTTCAGTGACCCAGCAGGGCGTAATCGTTGAATCGCCAGATTCGCACGTTGCGCGTTCTTTTCGACCAGTGGTCGTATCTGGAACAGTGTCAGCTCGCCTGCGACAAAGCCGAACTCGATATCCCAGGGTCGTTGCCGGCCGAATTCATCGAAGACAGGAGCGTACTTTTGGCTAACTTCTCGCGCCAGATCGCGTAGCTGTTCAATGTCGGAGTCCAGCAGTACCTGGCCCGATCGTGCGGGAATCCACTCGATACCGCCCGCATCGGCCAACTTTCGTTGCCACGGCGTTTTGGCTTCGGAAAGCAATTGAGTTCCGACGTTGGGCAACAATACGAGGCTCTCCGCCGCTTCGCCGGCTACCGCGCCGCCAACGCCCCAGGCGGTGGAAACCGTCATTCCAGCTTGTCCAGGGGCGGCGAGGTTGCTGGTCACCAGCACGCCGGATTTTTCACTGGGTACGCTCTTCATTAGCAGTACCGAGGCATAAATTTGCTCCGGATTGCTTAGCAGGCTTGAACGCCACGCCAGCGCCCGTGGACTCAAGACCGAAGCCCATACTCGCGGCACAGCTAACATTTGGGTTTCAAAGCCTGCGACATTAGCGATTGTTTCCGAAAGTCCTGCGCCAGTGAACTGCGGCAGGTCTTCGACATTGGTATCGGAGCGCACGAACACGCCGTAACTACCGGCTGGCCCGAACTCAGCAGCCATGGCCGTCTCGAGATTTTCGCGCGTGCTGCTGAACAGACTGAGTGCGGCAATCTCTGTGCGAATACTCGCAAGCTCAATTCCCAGCTCTGCAGTCGACACCGTACCCCCGGCAAAGCCGCTATACACTTCATTAATGCGTTCGCGCAGGCCGTGTGATCTCAGATGCGCCTCGTAAATGCCAAAAGGAATAGCCAGAGCCGGCGCCACGCGTCCGGGAAAAAGGCGGTTCAGTTCGCCGAGGTTTGCCGCCTTGGGGCCGATGACTTTTCCGGATAACGCCCGGTGAATGTCTGCCAATGGCAAGACCGATTGCAGGCTGAGGTCGGGAGCCGGCACCGTTATGCGCTCTGCCAGAACCTGGCGCTCGCCTGCCGCGATCATGTCCGCGATATCGCCAAGTTCGGATGTTCGTTCCAGTACGACATTGCCATCGGCGCTAACGGCGAGTACCACTTCCTCGCCTTCAAGAGATTTCAGCAGGTCGATAGTGGCGTAATCAATTGCGACATTGGGTATACCGAAATTACGTGCCAGTAGTTGTACATGCGACAGTGCGTTGCCTTCGCCCAAAGTGAGCAAACCAGCAACCGGTTTCAATTCAGCAATTGTTTCCGGCAGGGCAATAATGTCACTCGGTGCGGGTTCTGCCGATTCGGCTGCCTCCAGCGTTTCATAAATACGCAGGCGACCTCGCGCCAGCCCGGGGTTCAATGCAATGGCACTGCTGACCTGATTGCCGGCAATCCGCACTTCGCTGCCTGTCAGTGTGGCCAGATCCCGGCTCAGCGTTTTGAGAACGTCACCGAGTATCCATAACGGCGAACCCCGTAACAAATCATCGATGAATCGCGCTGCACGGGATTCCAAAGCGCTATACCGGACCAGTGCCTCGGCAAAGGTATAGCGCACGTTGCCGGCGGCCCATGCCGGAACACGCGTTAGCTGGGCTATTCCGGCCTGGTATTTTTCCAGGGGAGTGTCAGCTGTATCGTCAAAGCGAAGTGATTCCTGGACGACCTCAAGTTCCCGGGCTGAAAGCAATCCGGCGCCGTAGACGCAGTTGAGCAATGCCTGCGCAGAGCCAAGCAGCTCTGCACGACTGGCGGGTGAATCCTTTATGGCCGCAACGAAATTCAATTGCACTTCCGTTTCAATATCGCTGAGCAAGGTTAAAATGCGCAGCCGTTCGTTCGGTGTTGCGTTAGCCAAATCGTGACGCCGGATGTCGGCTGTTACCTGGCAAAGGCCTGCTTGCTGGTCGTGACCGCTCGCGTTCAATAACGCGGTGACACGACTGCGCAACTGAGGTGATGTTTTCAGCCGTCGCAGTTTGTCGGTGAGGCGGGCCCGCCGCCCGGCTGCACCGTACTGCAGGTCCAGATCGTCTGCGAGAGCACTAGCCAATTCCACCGTCCCCTTGTCAGCAATACCGCGAGACCAACGACGCAACTTTGCGGCTGTGCTTGACGAGGGAGTGGTATGAATCTCGGCTCGCCAGCGTTCCGCTGACGGCTCTCGTTCCGCCAGCTCGACAGCTCCGCGGCGGATACGACGCGCCAGGTCGGAATCGTCGCCATGTGGAATGGTCTGAACCAGTTCCCTCAGCAGCAGGAAATTATCATCCAGCCAGGACGTGTTGCTGACAGCATCAAGCAGAATCTGTTGGCCCGATGCTTGCTCGTCTTCTAACTGTACCCGGCCACGGTATCCCTGTGCTGCCCGTAGTATCCAGCCATCATCGATGTCGATCAGGTAGCGCTCCAGCGGTAATTCCCGCAGGCGTTGATCACGGGTCGCTTCCGACTGCAGACTGGCAAAGGTCAGAGGTGCGAATATCGTGCCGACATTCCAGCCAAGGCTGGCCAGCCGTTCTTGCTGGCGAGAATACTGGGCGTGTTGCCGGCCGCCTTCGTGTTCTCGGCAGGCGTAGGCGACGGGTGCCAAAACGGTTCCGTCATTGCAAAACCAGCGAATGCCGCTATACGGACCGCGCGGATTCGTTATCATTTGCTGGACAAGACTCCGGGCCTCTGCCAATACTTCGCCCGGCGGCGAATCAACCGGGCCAGCCAGGCCCACCCCCGGCACGAAGAATCCTCCCAATATCATCAGGAAACGCGCAGGAATTAGCATTAGCGTATGACCACCGAGTCGAACACAGCTGTACATCACTCGTCCGTTGAAAGGCTGTTGCGGTTATTCGCCGATGTTAAACCGCGCGAGGGAATTACGTGCATTATTTTGATCAGCAATATTTTCCTGATCCTGGCCGCCTATTACCTGATCAAGCCGGTGCGGGAAGGCTGGCTGGCAATCTCCGATATCAGGGGCCTTACCCAACTCGAAGTCAAGGCATACTCAGCATTCGCACAAAGCCTGCTGCTGGTCGGAATTCTGCCGATCTACGCTCGCCTTGCAGCAGCGGTTTCGAGGCGCAACCTGATTGTCTACGTCGGCGTCGCGTTTGCGGTTCTGCTGGTCTTGTTTTGGCTGACTCAGCCGGGCTTGCCTCTGGCAATGTTGCCGTATGCAGGCATTGCCTTCTACCTGTTTGTCGGCATCTTCAGCGTTACCCTGGTGGCGCAGTTCTGGGCATTCTGTTCTGATATTTATGGTCCGGAACGTGGCAAAAGGTTGTTCCCGCTGGTGGCAATCGGCGCGGCCTGTGGTGCGGTTGCCGGCTCCTGGTTAGGCGAAGAGCTTGTCGGCCTGACGAACATCGAAGCCTTCGACTTGATTCTAATTGCGCTAGTGCCTTTGATCGGTGCGTTGTTTCTTGCAGCCTGGTCTGATCGCCGCGGTACGTATGGCGATCCGTCAGCATGGACAACGCAGCGCTGGGACGAACCGGCGGCGCCACTCGGTGAGGGTCCGTTCAGCCTGATTTTGAGTCATAAGTACCTCATGGCGACAGCCGCCATGATCCTCGTGTTCAGCTGGGTGGTCGCCAGTGGCGACAACATACTGTTCAGTATTGTGCAGGAAAATATTCGCGAGACACTCGTAGCCCAGCAGGTAGACGTGGCGGCTTACGGTGAGGCGCTACGTGAAGCAACAACGGCTTTTTACGGCGATCTGTATTTCTGGGTAAATCTCGTTGCGCTGCTGCTGCAGGCATTCCTGGTGTCGAGGTTATTCCAGGCCGGCGGAATGCGTCTGTTGTTGCTGACGACACCTTTTGTTTCCCTGGCTGTGTATGCCACCCTCGCATTTGCACCTGTTCTTGGACTGATAAAAATGATGAAAGTCGCAGAGAACTCAAGCAACCTGTCGGTCAATAACACGGCCCGACACATGCTGTGGCTACCAACGACCAAAGAGATGCTGTATCAGGCCAAACCGACTGTCGATACCTTGTTCGTGCGCCTGGGCGATGGACTCGCCGCGCTCACGATCTTGATTGGCACGCGCGTCGTCACATTAAGAAATCTGGATTTCGTCCTGATTAATATCGTGCTCATATTTGCCTGGATTGGCCTGAGCATCTATCTGTATCGCGAGCATGATCGATGGTCAGAAGCTCGTCTTGCTAATTCTCCTGTACCCATACCGAGGTAGGTCACATGCGTTCTACGCTGCTGTTCGTCGGAGTGCTGATTCTCGCAGGCGCTGCATTTGCTGTAGAGGACAGCTGGCAACCACTGTATAGCCGGGTTGATGCCGACTTCCAGAAATCGCTGGAAGCACGCCTGAACGCCAACAATGAATGGCGAAACCTGATACGCCGCAAAAAGATGTCTGTTTGCGTCGTAGACATGAACGGTGGGATGCCGCGTTTCGCTCGGGTGAACGGCAACCAGATGATGTACGCGGCAAGCTTGCCAAAGATTGCCATTCTACTGGCCGCCTATGTTTCATTTGAGGATGGCAGCCTGCAGGAAACCGATGAAGTGCGCCAGGACCTCGGCGATATGATCAGGGTATCGAGCAACTCGGCAGCCACCCGCATGATCGATCGAATAGGTATGCTAAAAATTCAAAAGGTGCTCAAAGATCCGCAGTACGGATTCTACGACGAAGCACGCGGGGGTGGTTTGTGGGTCGGAAAGCGCTATGCGGCTGACGGCCCTCGCCGTGGTGATCCGTTGTTCAATATCTCGCACGGCGCTACTGCCACACAGGTATGCCGGTTTTTCTATTTACTCGCGACCGAGCGCTTGATTAACCCGCAACGATCGCGCGAAATGCTCGCCGATCTTGGCGATCCACGTTTGCACCACAAGTTCGTATCGCAACTGGACAAGCGTGCACCGAAAGCGTCGCTTTACCGCAAGTCCGGAAGCTGGAAACAGTGGCATTCGGATGCCATCATGGTTAAGGGCATCCGTTGGCGTGACTACATTCTAGTTGGACTTGTTGAAAGCGAGAACGGCGAGAGGATACTGCGCAGTGTTCTGCCGGCAGTGGAGGAGTTGATCGTACCTCCTGAGTACGACGTCGACAGCGACGGCTAGCTCTGACTGCAGGGCGACGCAACGGGTCTGATGCACCGATATACATTGATGTAATTGTAGTGACTGCCGTAATCGTGCGGTTCAGCGCTCGACAACAGCAAGGAGTGGATCGATGGATGACCGTGAAATGGCGGAACTGGCAGCGCTGCCGGCAATACTGCAACACCTTATTGCAGCGCGTGGACCCAAGCACGACGACACGAGTGACCCGACTTGGCGCGGGATTTTCGAGGACGCCAACTACCTGGCACAACGCTTTGGCAGTACTTACGCACGCGGCAAACGTGACTGAGAGGAACGTGTTGGTTGCTATGGGATTTTGCTGTCTCGTGCGAGCTTGGCTGCCTTCGATCGCTGCCGTGTAATCCGTAGTACAAGAAGTACGAACACGACAAACAGGATGACAGCAATTTCGGTGAGTCCCATTGCACCACTGCCACCGCCAAGGCGAATCGGTGGAACAGGCAGCGCGCCTGTCAAGATTGTCGTGTTACCCGGATCAAACAGCAGGTCAGTGATGTACTCATCACCGAAGTCGTTTTGCTGGAATGGGTTTTCCGAAGTGATGTTATCGGAGTTCTGAATGCGACCTGTGCCATCCGCATTCAATTCGAGCAGAGCGGGGTGGAAGCGCCCATTACCAACTTCTCTGCCGTTAAACGTAAATACGATGCCGGCGCCAGTGAGTTCTGCACTCTGCACGCCATCACTTAGTACCGCATTGGTTGCGACCTGAAAACTAAGCGAGCTTCCCTGCGCATAGAATTCGGTTCCAGTGATATCACGCTGCAATGCAAAGGCCTTGAATCCCGACGGCGTTCCCGGCTCAAGGGTGCCACTAACAGAGTAGGAGACACTGACGATATCCGGGTTGACGTAATTGCTAACAGCCAACGGCGCGTTGATCTCGATATCGATAGCAAATGTTTCCACCAGGCTGAAAACCGGGGTAACCACGAAATCGTCGCTGCTTAACGACAGTGTCATGGTTTGCGCATTGGCGGTGAATGCTGCTGACAACAACGAAAAGAGAATTAAAGGGCGCATGCTTAAACCTGACGATATTTTCAATGAAGAGGTTGTACAGCAAGAAACGCGATGACGCATTACGCGGACCATGCCCCGGGCTACACGCCAACGATGGCAAGGCAATCGAGTCGAGTGTGTTGGCCGGACAGTACTGGGAATGCGCGTTAGCAGCTTCGACAGAATGTCGCACTTTGGCAACGGCCGCTAAAGTGCCTTTGACATTTTTATGACAACGTTGTCGGAGCCGTTGCCGGCGATGTGTGTTACCCGGCCGACTTCGCGGTAACCACGGGCACGATAGAGCGGTTCACCGGGCAACGTTGACCCGAGTTCGATCGTCCGAAATCCGTCGGCCCGGGCGGCCGCTTCACCCAGATCCAGCAACAGTGTTCCGATGCCCCGACGAGTCCAGTCCGGGTGGGTATACATGGCACGAATACGCGCCGGTTCTGTAGCCGGGTCACTGAGCGAATCGTCGCGCCCAACAGTGTGGTCGCCACCGAACAGGGTTCTGCGCTTGCCCCAACCGCCGCAACCCACCAATACCGTAACGCCATCTTCGACCGCTTCGATCAGGAAATAGGTACCGTCCTGCAACAGCGTCCGATCGACGCCCATGGTCTCCTGCGCTGCCTCAATTTCGGCCAGGGTGAGAAATGATTTCATATTCTCAGCGATAGCCAGGCCCATCAACTTGATTATTTCCGGCACGTCCTGTGGTCTCGCAAGCCGGTGTGTCAGCTCAGTAGGTTGGTTGGGCGTTGTGATCATTGAATTGAAGCGCCGATGCAGTCGGTAGTCACTGGTTGCGTGTAATTTTACGTCGCGCTACGGGACGCGCAAACAGGCAATATTTCGGTCTGGAGAGAATAGCACAAGGCCACTATTCAACCAGCCTGGAGTGATATGACGAGGCGGAAGGGGAAGATACTATCCCGCGCCGCGTGCTACTAATGAATTAATGCATCGCTAATCGGTCCGATTCTTCGGACTCGCAGCAGTATTATATCTATCAGCGTCCGGTAGCCAGAGGGCGCCCGGAATTGAAAAGTACGAACAGCGTATCAGGCTAATGCTACGTAACCTGTCCGTCATTCCCAATCCCGGGCGCATGCGCTGATTAGCAGTTTTTGTCTTTCGCGCCTGCGTTCTCCTTAACATCTTCGCATGCATCTTCTACTGCATTGCCTACGTCGGTGATAGTGTCATCGATAGCCTCGCCAGCATCCTCCGCCGGGCCATTGTTGTCGCAGGCAGTTGCCAAAAACAGGGTAAGTAATAGCGCGATTAACGTTGTAGGTGATTTCATTGGGCTCTCCTCGCAGTTTAGAAAAACAGGTGGCAACCATGAGTACTGTCGCGGTCGCCTTACAGTAGGTAAAGCAAGCTTCGTGCCAAGCGCGAGAATTGCCCAATTACCTGGTGCTGATCGGCTTTCCGGCCCGATCGGCAGTTTCAATTGTCGAAATATTTACACAGCAGTGTAATTCTGACCGTTGTAGTCGACATTGGGCCTGCAGAATAGGCCCTTTCGTCTGAGGTTGTTGGGCTACACTGTATTGGCATGAGAACTGCAGAGAGTTCCTGTAGAGAGGCGCGCCTACCGCGCCGTGGGGAGATTCTGCGATGTCAGGCCCGTTTCACCAGAAAATCGAGTTCGTACGAAACGCTAAGGCTTGCACGGCCATTCTGATGGCACTGACTGCCTGCAGCGTGGCTCCCACTCCGGTTTCTACGACCATAACGCCGACGATCATTAGTAGCGGTGGTACGCTCGACAAGCGCCAGGCCGAGGAGGTGATTGAAGTGGCGGTAAGTGACGCGCCGAACCCAGCTTCGGCCAGGGAGCTTTTTTCAGCCCTCGAGTCGCTCAGCGACACGCCGTTATATCAAGACAGCCAGGCAAGTTTGCTCATAGACGGGCCGAAAACCTATGAGGCAATGCTGGAAGCCATTCGTTCGGCACGCGAAACCGTACATCTTGAAACCTACATATTCGCCGATGACGAGATTGGCCAGCGATTTGCCGATGCGCTGATAGAGCGCAGCCGTGCCGGCGTTACCGTTCGCGTGATTTACGACAGCATAGGAAGCTGGATCAGCGACGAGGAGTTTTTCAATCTGCTCGGTGACGCCGGCGTACATGTGCAGGAATTCAATTCTATTAACCCTCTCGAGGGTGGAAACCCGCTATCTGCGAACAATCGAACACACCGAAAACTACTCATAGTAGATGATTCCGTTGCTTTCACAGGAGGCATCAACGTCTCCAATAGCTACTCAAGCGCGTCAAATGATCGATTGAAAGAACGCTCTGATCCACTTCTGTCTGGTTGGCGTGATACGCACCTGGCCGTCCGTGGACCCGCCGTTGCAGCGTTTCAATCGGCCTTTGCCGACAATTGGGATGGAGAAGACCTTTCGCCGCCCAAGGATGAATATTCGACCTGCGCGCCGGCACGATCATGCAACGACGTTATCGCCGTTCTGCGTTCCGACGGCGGTGATGGTAAGGAGTCACCGATCTATCGTGCCTACCTGGAAGCGATGCGGCGCGCGCAAGATCGAATCTGGATTACCCAGGCCTATTTCGCGCCGGACGAAACATTCATGGAACTACTCGGTGACGCTGCCGCACGCGGGGTCGATGTGCGGCTGATTGTTCCCGGAATTTCCGATTCGCCCGCTATTCTCCACGCGTCGCGTTCGCGATACGGCAGATTGCTGAAGCGCGGCATGCGCATCTATGAGACGACCGGAACATTTCTTCATGCCAAGACGGCAGTTGTCGATGGGGTCTGGTCTACTGTTGGTTCAAGTAATCTCGACTATCGAAGCTTTTTGCACAACGATGAGGTAAACGCTATCGTCATGGGCACCGACTTCGGTGGACAGATGGAGGAGCAGTTTCAGAAAGACCTTGAAGAAACACGTGAAGTGTCCCTGGAGGAGTGGCGTCGTCGGCCTGTTCTGGATCGAATGAGAGAAGTCTTCAGTTGGACGGTGGAGTACTGGCTGTAGCCCCACTGGTACCGCTGCTTTCTGTTTTATCGAGCAATGTCCGCGGCAGACGTACCGTGAAGGTACAACCGCTTCCGGCTCCTTTGCTCAATACATCGATTGTCCCGCTGTGCGCCATCACCAGTGAATGCACGATAGATAGCCCGACACCGAGTCCAGGTTGATTTGACTCAGCACGCCAGAATGGCTCGAAAACGTTCGCAATTTCTTCCTGATCCAGACCCTTGCCCGTGTCACTCACCTGTAGTTCAATTGTGCGGACATCTGCACTAAGTCGAACCGCAATGCGACCGGAGGAGGGTGTGTACTTGTGCGCATTGCTCAGGAGGTTTCGGACTATCTGGCGAAAGCGCACGCCATCGACGTGCAACAGGTAGTCACCGTCGGCGACCTCGAAGGTAAGGCTATGTTCCTGCTCGATTGTCGGTCGCAACTCCTGGACAGCCGTGTCTGTCAGATCACGAATGTTGTGCTCAGCCTTGTCTATTCGAATGCCCACGTTGCCGTATCGCGTAGCATCAACGAGGTCATCGATAAGGCGCGACTGCGTCTCAATGCTGTCGGCAATCACCTGGATACCCTTGTTACGCGTGCTGTCCTTGTCATCAACCTCCATGAGGCGTACCCATGTCAATGCGGCGTTCAGCGGCGTCCGCAACTCATGGCTGACCTGCCGTACAAAGTTATTCCGTATTGCATTGGCCTTACGTGTGTCTCGCAACGCACTCTGCAGCTGCTCGTGCTGTTGCCGCTTTGCACTAATGTCATCGACAACACCAACATAGTGCGTGATGACGTTGTCTCGCCCATGAATGGGGGAAATGCTCAATTGATTCCAGAACAACGTGCCATCTTTGCGCCGATTCTGAAGCTCGACGATTGTAGAGCCCCCGTCTTCGATGCATTGGCGTAGTGTCTGGCGGGCGACCTCGCAGCCTTCTACATCACGATTCAGGATTCGACAGTTGCGGCCGATTATGTCGTCGTCATTGAATCCGCTAATCTCGGCGAATGCCGGGTTGATGTATACGATGGGTTCGTTGACTGTGAGATGGTCGGTCACGATGATTCCGCTGGGGCTGGCTGCCAGCGCACGATCCTTGATCAAGATTGCCGCTTCTGACTTTCGCAGAATCATTACTGAAACTGCGGTAATGAGCGACGCCGCGATGACGGAGCCCAACGACGTTATGGCTATCGCAAATTCACCTTCATAGTAGCGACCGTATCCCGCTGCGACTGCCGCGCCTACCAGCAGCGGTGCGCCGACCACGATCGGCAAGAGCGCGCGCACATTCGAGCCGAGTAAAGTGCGTTCCATCAGGATCGCAGGCAGCCCGTACTCCGGACGTAGCCAGACACCTCCGATGCCAAGCGTCAGGAAGAGAATAGCCGTGGAAAGGGCCATGGCAGTGACCGAGTCAATACCGAGGTACATCGTTGGAGCGCCGTAGGCGTAGCCGAGAATTGCGCCGATCGCCAGAAGAATCAAGAGCGCGAGAATCGACCGTCTGATGATTCTGCTGTTCATTCCCTCCCAATGGTCAATCATCACGGCGACAGCAAATGCCAGGAAGCCCAGCGCAGAAGTCGGCGCCATCCGGCCTGGTGACGACGTCATAATGGTGTCGCCGCGTGATGCGGCCAGCAGCTGATCGATGCCAAGATCAATCTGCGTGACGTACTGGAACAGTGTTAGCAGCGAAATAAGAGATACAAATGCCGCTAATCCCCAGCGAAAGAAGGATTTGAAGGGCGACGGTCGCAGTGTCGCCACAAGTAGCAGCAGGCTGCATATTACGAATGCCAATGCGGTATTGGCTTTCATTGATACCCGACCGCCACTCGAAAGAAGTAGCGAGGGTGCATCGAACACCCATTCTGCTAATACGGTCGCTGCCGTCGCCAGGCAGATTACGGCAGCTGCAACTGGAACTAAACGCGACAGCCAGTGCTGGCTAGGGTGATTCAGGCTTTTCATGTCCGCAGTCTAGCCCAGAACAATGCAGGGAAAGAACTCGGCACGCTCAATTTCAATGGCACTATTCACGTCTCCGAGTTGTCGAATCAGTCCAGGATCACTATTATCGGTCGTTGTAATGGATAACAGCGAAGAAAAAATAAAACGAGTACTCATCGTCGAGGACGACCCCGCCGCTCGCGAAGCAACGAGCATGTATCTGGAATACTGTGGCTACAAAGTCGCCGCCGCGGCAGATGCGAGATCAGCACTGGCCGAAGCACACCTGCTTAAGCCCAACCTGCTGATATGCGATTGGCAACTTGGCGGTGGAGATAATGGTGCTGACGTCGCCAGAGAACTGCAAAAGCGCTACGGACTTCCGGTTATTTTCATGACCGCCCATCCTCTGGACGAGCTCTATGATGAAACTGCCGATCTGGATGTATTGTATTATTTGCGCAAGCCACTATCGCTCGGAGAGTTGGCCGAGGCCGTGGCTTCTATTCATTAAAAAAGGCCGGTGGCATTGCCACCGGCCCAGCTCTCAACGTACGAAAACGAACTTTAGTGCCGATCGCGTGACTGCCACTCTTTGACCTCACGCTTGGCCTCGTCGACAGATCTACCGTAGTGCTTTTGAATCGCACCAATCAGCTGATCTGATTCGCCTTCTATCTGGTCCAGGTCATCATCAGTAAGTCGACCCCACTGCTCTTTGACCTTGCCCTTTAGTTCGTTCCAGTTGCCCTTTATGCGAAGCTCGTTCATAGCTTGGTACCTCATTGTTGTAAGCGTAATTTCGGTCGATTAGCTCTTGGAATCAACACTCAGACGGTTCTGAACTGACCGGGTTCCAGACGTATTCTTCGCAATTTGCTCGGCGAGTTTCTTTTCCTGCTCCGATTTAACATCACCGGAAAGGGTTACTTCGCCATCGCTAGAATCAACGTCGATTGCAAGCCCACCGATATTCGAATTGACGAGGAACTCCGTCTTGATTCGAGCAGTCAGGGTTGCATTAGCGACAGACTGCCTGACGCCCTTGCGAGAATCGGAGTCATCCTGGTCAGCCATACTGACCTTGGCTTTATCGATGGCCAGTTTGTTCTCAACGGCAGTGACGCCCTTGATCGATTTCGCAATCTCACCAGCCAGGTCACGGTCAATATCTGATTCGACAGCACCAGTCAAATAGACTGTGCCACTCTTTACTTCGGTATCGATTGCGAACGAGTTCAGATGCTCGTTGAATAGCAATGCACTTTCGAGCTTGCCGTCCAGCCAGGCGTCTTTCACTGCAGACTGCGTGTGTTCAACACGCTGCTCCATCGTCGGCTTTGCGTTGTCATCGGCAAGAACAGCCGTGGCAGAAAGGCCACTTATGGCAAGTGAACTCATCAGTATCGCTGGAATAGTATGCTGTTTCATGATCTTTACTCCTCGTTACAACTTTGATTGCAGAAATCGGCGTTCCGGAACTGTTGGATTCATTCGCGACTCGCCGTCGTATGCACTGTTGCAACATGCGTGCCAAATGCTGCAAGGCGCATAAGGTCTGGGATTAGCAAGCTCATGATGCCGATTCGGCTGTAAAAAAGTCTTCTTTCGGTAATTCTTTCAAGAATTATCCGCTCTCCTAATCTACTCACTGCTGTAAACGGCAGTAGTTGTAGTGTCGGGTGTTTACACCACGCGCTGGCATGCTTTCTGCATACTAGTAGTCAGTACATTTATTCTTTACGCCGACATTGCTCGGCACTCGAGAAAGGAGAACAGGACAATGCTTTCATGGGCACTCACATTTTTAGTACTTGCAATTGTTGCCGGCATACTTGGATTTGGCGGGATTGCTGGCGCTGCGGCCGGCATCGCGAAGATACTGTTCTTCGTGTTCTTGGTCCTACTTATTGTTAGCGCGCTGTTCGGTGCAATTCGCGGCAGACCGCCAATCTAACGCTCGTCAAGTTGAATGGCTCGTGAGAGGACAGGGGAATACGTCGTCTCGACCGAATTAACCCAGTCGCAGTTTCGAGGACGGCTTTTCAACACAGCATGACAAATGAAAGATACAGACGGGTCCTGTTAACAACTCAGATGGGCCGGACCCGATTTGAATCAGATAAGGAGATACGGAAATGAAAGAAGCAGCAAAACTGGAGTACCGATCCGAGGCAAACGGGGATCCCTATTACGTACTCGACGATCCTGCGCTGAGTAGCGATCAAAGATGCGAGATTCTTGCCGATTGGCTGCAAGACTTGCTTGAATTGCAGACTGCAACGGAGGAAAGCATGCTGAACACTGACGCGGACGCGGGCGACGTTGGCGCGCTTTACCAGCGTGTCAATGATGCGCTGATTCTGGCTCGAAAAGGAAATACTTGATTCCGTGTGGCCACGGAGTCGGCGCGCTTCCGACTCTGTCTTTGCCATATTCAGCCGCATATTGATAAACGCGGCGAATCGAGATCATGAATTGCGGATACCGAGCGAACAATGATTGGCTAGTGGCGAACAACTAGCAGTAGACAAGCAGCGAGTCATCATTGAACAATACGCTGGTTACAGCGGCTTGCTAGTGTCCATGCGGCATCAATAGCGTACATTGTGCAGCATGGCCATTTGTCCGATAAAACGAGGCGAGCATGTTGGCCGGTACAGGCTGGCATTATGGCGCCCAGGCCTGGCTGGCTGAGAACGGCGAATTCAGAGAACATACATATGGCGCGAATATTAATTGTCGATGACGAACCCGCGTTCACAAGCGGGATGGCCGAGTTCCTTGGGATGCATAGTCATACCGTCGTTACGGCAAACACCCTGGCTGCAGCACGCAAATTGCTCGCAGAGCGTACACCCGATGTTTTACTCCTGGACCTAATGCTGCCGGATGGCAGCGGACTCGAACTGTTTGATGCCCTTGAAGACCGGCGACCCCGGAAGGTCGTCATCATTACAGGCCATGCGGGGGTTAAGTCGCTTATTGGCGGAATGGCGGGCGAGGGCGTCTCGTACATGAAAAAGCCCATTGAACCGCGTGAAATGCTCGCGATGATTAATGCGGTCGCAACCGATCCGGCTGCCGATTCGGAATCCGATGTAGATCTGGCTCGAAGCGGATTAATGCTGGGCAATAGCGACGTCATGCAGAAAGTGTTCAAAAAGCTGCAACAGGTCGCACCAACCGACAGCACGGTTTTTATCCAGGGTGAGAGCGGCACCGGCAAAGAGCTCGCTGCCGATGCGGTTCACCGATTAAGCAAAAGAAGTGGCGCATTTGTACCCGTAAATTGTGGTGGATTGTCAAAGGAGCTGATTTCCAGCCAGCTTTTTGGTCATGAAAAGGGAAGCTTCACCGGCGCGACCAAGCGCCATGCCGGCTTTTTCGAGCGCGCTGATGGTGGCACGTTGTTTCTTGACGAAATCACGGAAATGCCGATCGAACTGCAAACACATCTTTTGCGTGTACTTGAAACCGGCCAGGTCTTGCGCGTCGGAGCGGAAACGGAAGTGCCAGTTGATGCCAGGTTAATTGCGGCAACGAACCGCGATCCGGCAGAAGCTGTACGTGAAGGCCTGTTACGCGAAGATTTATATTTTCGCCTGCAGGTTTTTCCTGTTGGCTTGCCTGCATTGCGACAGCGACAGGGCGACATCGAACTTCTGGCCCAGCACTTTCTTAGCAAGCTGAACAAAGACAACGATACTGAAAAGGCATTCTCAGCAGAGGCGCTGCAGCAGTTCTTGAACCACCACTGGCCAGGCAATGTTCGTGAACTGATGCACACGGTGCACCGCGCCTACATTCTGGCTACAGATGATGTCGTTGAATCGCCAGAGAGTTTTGACAATGGCCTGAACCTGGAGATCGAGGGGCTAACGGTTGGTCGATCGATTGCGGATGTGGAAAAGGACCTTATCCTGGCGACACTGAAACAATATGGCGGTAACAAGAAAGTGGCAGCTGACAGCCTTGGTGTCAGTTTGAAAACACTCTACAACCGCTTGAAAGACTACGGCGAAGACGACATCGCATAATAATCACTGCCGTGCTCAGTCGTCATGACAATTGGCGATTAGGGCTGAAGACGGCGCGGTTTTGTATTCTTATCGATGCCAATCGTTCAAGTGGCCGCGATAGCGCTACTTAGAACACCAGCCGTTCGTAATTGGGCCGTGCCGATTGTGCCCCCAGGCCCTCTACAGCAGCCGGCAATTACTACACGTCGATTGTAGTTCCTGCACAAAAGCACTGGCTCGAAATAGTCCAACTGTCATAGACGTCCAGCAAAAACAATCGCTTAGCGATACGGCCCGCTTTGGCACGGCGCTTGCAATATCTATATCAGCAATCGTACAAACAGGAGGTAACATCATGCTTTCATGGGCTTTGGCGTTTTTCGTACTGGCGATCATTGCAGCTGTTCTGGGTTTCGGTGGTATAGCCGGCGCAGCAGCAGGCATCGCGAAAATTCTGTTCTTCGTATTTCTCGTGCTGTTAATCGTAAGCGCGCTGTTCGGTGCGCTGCGTGGTAGACCACCAATTTAAACGATCTGATGTGCTGATAAAGAAAGGGCGCCCCCGGGCGCCCTTTCTTTATTGGCGCATATGCGTATCGTTGAGATACTCGCACGCTACGGAGCCGAAATGAAAAGCTACATTGTCGATGCATGGATTCGACTCCGCGCCAGCTACTGGTTCATCCCCTCTGTAGTGTCGATCGGAGCGATCTTAACTGCCGTCACCACAGTGCATCTTGACATTCGTTTCGGCGATAGCTGGTTTCGTAGTATCCCTTGGTTGCTTGCCAACCAACCGGCGGGAGCACGTGCATTGCTGTCCACAATGGCGGGATCGGCAATTACGGTGGCTGGCGTGACGTTTTCAATGACGCTGCTGGCGGTGTCCCACGCAAGCGCGCAGATTGGCCCCAGGCTGCTGGTGGACTTTATGCGCGACCGCGGCAACCAGTTCACATTGGGCGTATTCATCGCAACCTTCCTTTACTGCTTGATGGTTCTGCGATCTGTGCACACTGGTGAAGCTGGCAATGATGCGAGTACTGCGTTTGTTCCCCATATCGCAATCATGGTAGCGGTGGTTTTGGCCATCTTGAATGTCATAGTGCTTATCTATTTCATACACCACGTGCCGCGTTCCATCAGTGTAAGTAATGTCATTGCCAGGGTTGGCGACGAACTGGCGCGGATGATCCAGACAATGTATCCGGAGCAAGTGGGGGAACGTGCTGAAGTTGTCGGAGAGAACGAAAGCCTACCGGACGATTTCGACAGCAATTCAAAGGAGTTGCTTGTCTCCGATACGGGTGGTTACTTGCGGGTGCTCGATGCCGACGGGCTTCTGAATGTTGCTAAGGAGAATCAACTCATTCTGGCGGTAAAACTGCGGCCCGGAGATTTCTCGTTGGAAGGGCAGTCGTTGATGCAGGTGTGGCCTGCGCAACAATTGAACGAAGATATTGAGAATTCGTTGATGAACGATTTTTCCTGGGGAACAGAACGGACACGGGAACAGGATATTTTATTTCTTGTTGAACAGCTTGCAGAGATTCTGGGGAAAGCCATGTCGCCTGGCGTGAATGGCCAGTACACAGCTTTGCTTTGTCTCGATCAGTTCGAACGCGCATTGGCCGAGCTGTTACGCCGTCGCGTTCCAAGCTCGCGACGATATGACGAGGAGGGTCGCTTACGGATTATCGCCGAGCCTGTTTCGCATAAGGAATTCCTGTTCGCCATCATACTGCCGATTAGACAGTTCGTACGTGGCGATTGGATCGTCACTCGTCGCGTCGTGAGCATGCTTGAGCGATTGTCGGAATTGCCGGCACTGTCCGGCGCCAAAGCACTGCTGCGGGAAGCCTCGGACTTGATTAACGAGGACATAAAAAGCGGACCAATGGCTGAGTGTGAGAAACGGTTGCTAAGCTAGCTCGACGTGTTCACATAGTATCGTCGCATCTATGAGGACACAGACCGGTAATGGAGCAAACCGTCTACGTGCAGGGAGCTCACGGACCGGGTCGGCTATGAGATGACAAAGGGTACTAGGCCTGCCATGAACGCGAACAGGGCAAGTGAGCGGCATCACGCTATCCGTTGTTCTGTACAGAGGCATATATGTCATTTAACATAATATACATTATGCGCATATCTTGATGGTACTAGCTGTTGCGGCCGATTAACGCATCCAGAGGAATTTCGAGGTTTTCATGCAATGACCGGATCATTGCCAGCGACAGCTGTCGGCGTTTGTTCAAGACTTCCGACACGCGCGCTCGAGAACCCAGGAACGGTTCAAGATCTTTGCGGTTCAATCCCATTTGCTCCATGCGAAACTTGATGGCATCTACCGGGTCTGGCGAATTGATCGGAAAATGTTCTTTCTCGTAGGCGTCAATCAACGTGGCCAGCACATCTAGTTCGTCGCCTTCTGCAGTATCTGTCTGGGCCGACATTAGTGCCTCGATTCTTTTCAGGGCACTCTCGTGGTCGCTGGAATTGCGGATGGGCTGAATAGTCATTTAAATATGCTCCGGATCTATACGATCGTATTCAGAGTGAGTCCCCACGAATCGAATGTACAAGATTCGATATTCGTAGTTGGCTTGCACTATGAGCCTGAACTTGTTGCCTCCGATATTGAAAACAATTCGATTGCCTTTGATAAAGCTCGCATGCCTGTATCTCCGCTTAATGTCCTTAGGGCTTAACCAGGTGGCTTGTGCAGCTTCCCGATACCAGGACTTAAGCGGTTGCTCCGCCAATCGATGCTTTTCCCAGAATGCCTTGAGCGTGCGTCTCGCGATTATTCGCATCGATGGACGTTAGAATTATCCCATTTTGGGAACAATGATCGAATTTGCGTTTTTCGATGAATTTGGGCCGCACGGCTCCCCAACTAATGCATAGATCTTGGTGCCGTCTTGCATTGCCAGGGGGCAAGAACCGGCCAGTAGATGT
>JBBKWB010000067.1:0-32830 GCA_037968755.1 Woeseia sp. | reverse complement strand
TCAAATATGACCGCCGCAACATCGGCATCCATAACGTCGTGAATGGCGGCAACGTTGTTGCGTGGCAGGAACTCAACATCGAACGGCGTACGTGGAAATCCGTACCAGGACTCAGCTGCGTTCCAGGTGACAGCGGCAGCTGCCGCGGTTCGGCCATGAAAGCCGTGAGTCAAAGCAACGATCTTGCTGCGGCCTGTGACCTTACAAGCGATCCGCAGGGCATTTTCATTCGCCTCGGCGCCACTATTAACAAAAAATACGCGGGTCAGGTTAGCGGGCGCTACCGCGACCAGTGCTTCCGCCGCCGCAGCGCGCACGTCTAGTGCTACGGCATTGCTTTGGAACAGCAGGCGTTTCGATTGTTCTTCAATCGCCCGCAACAAACGCGGGTGAGAGTAACCGAGTGCTGCTACTGCGTGGCCGCCATACAGGTCGAGAATCTGGCGGCCATCGCGGGTAAAAATATCGCAGCCTGCCGCACGTACGGGATCGATATCGAGCTGCGGGTACACGGGGATGGTTGCCGCGGCCTCGCGCTCAGCGGACGTCTTGCTGTTGTGTTGTGCGCGCATCAGGTCCACGCGGGAGCGCTCGCTTGCAGCCCGTTGCCCTGCGGCAGGGACCAGAGGCGGTTCATCCACTGCAGCGCGCCACCCGCAGCACCTTTCACCAGGTTATCGATAACGCTCATTACAACCACATTGTTGCCATTGCTCGCGACTCCAATGTGACAGTAGTTGCTGGTGACGACATCTTTAAGCCGTGGTGTACCGTCGACTACGCGAACGAATTCAGCATCTGCGTAATACCTACGATAATGCTCACGCAGCTCTGCAACATCGACGGCTTTGTCGAGCTCGGCTTGCAGAGTCACGTGAATGCCACGTGCAAACGGGCCGGAATGCGGTACGAAATTGACCCGCACGTCGTTGCCACTTGCGTTTTTTATACACGCGGTAATTTCAGGTGCATGTCGATGCCCAAGCGGCTTGTAGGCGTACAGATTGCTGTGCCGTTCCGGATGATGCGTGCCGGGCAACGGGCTGCGCCCGGAGCCGGTGCTGCCGGTAATGCCGTTAATAAAAATACTGTCGAGTGCATAGGTTGATGCGCAAAGCGGGACCGCTGCAAGCAATGCCGCTGTCGCGAAACAGCCCGGGTGACCGACGTGCGCTTTTTCCGTTGACGCTACATGTTCCGGGACACCTTGCTCGAATTGCTCCAACACCTCCGGCGCACCTTGTGGATTTCCGTACACGGCTTCGAACTGCGCCGAAGTGGGGTAGCGGAAATCGGCAGAGGAATCGACAACGTGCAGGCGCACCGCATGTTTTGCAGCCGCTTCGATGTAGCTTGCTACAAGAGCGGCGGATGCGCCGTGTGGTGCTGCGGAAAACAGGGCGAGATTATCAAGATCAGGCAGAGTCGCGAGGCAGGCCTCGTTGCTGCTGAATGCCTGGTCGGGATACGCCGATGCCAATGCGGCGAACGTGTTGCTGATGGGCTTGCCAGCCTGCGAGCCGGATACGGCCGCGTGCAATTCAAACTGCGGGTGGCCGGCAAGCAAGCGCAGTAGTTCGCCGCCTACGTAGCCGGTCGCGCCGAGAATGACTGTCGGTATGCTGCTGCTCATGCCTTGTCCTTTGCTTTGCTCGCAATAACCAGGTCAGACACGTGCTTGCCGAGGCTCTCGCCGTCTGTCAGTGCGTTGATCGCCGGAAGCGACAAACGCTGGCGAATCTGGTCGATGCCTACTGCGTTGTCGGTTGCGGGCCCGGTCACGACAGCAGGCTCGATGTTGAACTGTTCTCGCAAGATGCGTGCGCCACCCCAAGCACCCACCGGGTCATTGGCGCAGAGGACGACAGCAGTGAGGGCGTTGCGTATAGGCTCGTCGGACAAAATGGCCTCGACGCCGTAGGCGCCGATCAAACCGTCGCCCAACTCAACGACAATGACGTCGATATCCTTGGTAGCCAGATTGCTGAGCAGGTTACGGGTTAGCGCCGGTCCGTTCTCTGCGGTAGTCGTGACGACGCCGAGATCGGAAAAAATCATTGATTCCGCGGCACCGGCATCTTCCATCGCCAGGATGTCTCGCCGCAGTGATACCCCGGTTGCCTTGCAGGCGGCCACTCGCAGGCCGCGGTGGCGCAGACCGGCGACGATCGCGCAGGCAGCCACCGTCTTGCCGGAATCCATGCAGGTTCCCGCGAGTGCTACGACCGGCACGCCCAGGGTATCCAGTGCTGCAGCATGATTCAGTTCGACGGCACCGACTCGCGCCGGCACGCCGATGCGTTCGCCGAGGTAAGGGAAATCCAGCACCGTACCCAGGACTTCACATTCGAATGGAGCGCCAACATCCGGATTGGCGGAGTCGCATATACCGATGACGCCGCCAATGTTCAGGATCTGCACGGTATCGCCGACCTCAAGTGATTTCGGCAGGTAGCCGGAATAGCCGCGCAGCGCTTTACGATGGCCGAGCGCGCCAACGATGACGTCGCCCTGCTTGACGGTCGCCATGCGACCGCTGACCAGCTCCAGCGTGTTGTAGCGTGTTTTGTTGTTCAGGACCCGAACCGCAATGAGCACACCCTCTTCGCAGGGAATGTCATCCGCGAGGCGCAACTCCTGGCCAAGGTTACTGTGTTGCGCAACCGATGCGATCTTGTCGACAAGTACACTGCGCACGATTACTGCTCCCCGGCGGCGCGGGTTTGCAGCATGCCCGGCAGCGACAATACCCGTGAATAGCCCAACGCGTCCGCGGCGGTCCACTCACCGGCCGCTTCGCCGTACACACCGCGCGTCGCCGCGAGCAACGAATGCACCGACGTGACGCCGGTAACAAACAGGTTGCCGGGTTGCAACGTGAAACTCACGTCGCCTGTGACCCGTTGTTGCGATGAGGCGAGCAGCGCCTCCACGTCACGCGCGGCGAGATCGAGCTGCCGGCCTTCGTGAATCATGTCGCCGTAGGTTGCCGCGACACTGTCTTTGATGCGGGACTGGTGCGCACTCAGGACCAGTTTTTCCAGTTCACGGTGCGCCGTGATCAACGTGACGGCGGCGGGTGCTTCGAAAGCAACCCGGCCTTTCGTGCCCAGCACGGTATCGCCAACGTGGATGCCGCGGCCGATGCCGTAGCTGCCGGCCAATTGTTCCAGTTTCTCGATCAGTTCAACGGCGGGCAACGCTGCACCATCAAGACTGACCGGAATGCCCGCCTTGAAACTCAAGGTGTGCTTGCTGGCGGGCTTCGCCGTCGTGAACGCGTTGGCCGACAGCACCCAGGCTTCCTCTGGAATTGATTCCTCCGATGTAAGGGTTTCGCGACCACCAATGGTTATTCCCCACAAGCCGCGATTCACGGAATAGGCTGAGCCCTGCGCTGGTAGCGGCAATTCGCGCTCTCTCAAATAGGCCAGTTGTTCGTCACGGATCCAGTTGTTGTCACGGACCGGCGCGAGCACATCGAGGCCCGGGTTCAGTGTGCGCAAGGCAACTTCGAAACGGACCTGGTCGTTGCCGGCAGCCGTGCAGCCGTGTGCGACGGTTGTGGCTTTCCTGTCCAGTGCGAGCTGCGCGAGGGCAGCAGCCTGCACGCCGCGCTCGGCACCGACACAAAGTGGATAAGCGTGTCCGCGGTACACATTGCCGGCAATGAGGTAGCGGATGACCCGGTCGAAGAATTGCTGTTTGCAGTCGAGTTGCAGGTGCTCGATGGCGCCGAGGTCGAAAGCGCGCTTACGCAGATCGGCGGCGGCTTGTGTATCGATGCCGCCGGTATCTACCGTGACGGTAATGACATCGCGGCCGTAAGTCTGTTGCAGCCATGGCACACAAAACGAGGTATCCAGTCCGCCAGAGAACGCGAGAATAATGGGTGAGCTATCAGACGACACAGGTTGCTCCGTAATAAGTGTTCAGGCGCGTTGCGCGCAGTGTTCGATTCGGGAAATGAGTGTACGTTGTGCATGCGCGCCGGATGTTGCGGTAAAGACTGTGTCATCACCGCCAACATTGCCGACGATCTCCGGCCACTCACAACGGTCCAGCGCCAGAGCCACACGTTGCGCGGCACCAATGGCCGTACGTATCACCAGCAGATTGGGTCCGGCCGGCCTGAGGTCACGCAGCAGGTTGGCAATAGCCGCAATTTCGTCGTTACCATCGATGCTGGTTTCGGAAAGCACGTAACCGGCGTTGGTCTTCAGTGCGCCGAGGTCGCGAAGGTCGCGGCTGACGCTCGACTGGGTGGCTTCAAAGCCCTGTGAGACCAGGGCGTCGACGAGCGACCGCTGGGTCGCTGCGGGGGCCGCGGTCAGCAAGGCTTTGATGGCGGCATGCCGCTCGTGCTTGTTGTGGGAAAGGTCAGGCATGATCACTACTGCATAAATATGCGCATAAAACTATCAGTAGTTGCATATGTCGTCAAGCGTTTGCTGGACGGGGCAGGTGGGCGGCGCTGGATAGCCTGATCTTACCCAGGTGCTGACGCCATGGCGGAGCCGTGATGTCGGTCGATCGGCCTGCTCATCCGGCGGATGCGCTGCTACCATGCAGCGCAAAATCCGGTGGAGTTTTGCGTGTCCTTATTAGAAACAGTGGAAGTCGGGCCGAAAGGCGACGTACAGGGCAGTGTCATCTGGCTGCATGGCCTCGGTGCGGATGGCCACGACTTTGAGCCGATCGTTCCCGAGCTGCAGCTCGATGGTGTCCTGAACCTGCGCTACGTTTTTCCGCACGCGCCGATTCGCGAGGTCACTATCAATAACGGCGTTGCCATGCGCGCCTGGTACGACATCCTGAGTTTCGAGCGCGACGGGCCGCAAGACGACGAGGGCATCAAGCAGAGCTCTGAACAGCTCCTGGAGCTAATTGCGCGCGAACAGGACCGCGGCGTGTCGCTTGAGCGGATCGTGCTGGCCGGGTTCTCCCAGGGCGGCGCTATTGCCCTGCACACGGCCCTGCGCCAGTCGGCGCGCCTGGCCGGGCTGATGGCATTGTCGACCTGGATGCCCATGGTTGCGGCATTTGAACAGGACGTTGCCAAGAACCCGCTATCGCAGCCACGCGACTTGCCGATATTCCTCGCGCACGGCACCTTCGATCCGATACTGCCCCTGGCGCTGGGCGAGCAGTCGAGGGATGCATTGCAGGCAGCAGGGTTCAAACCGGAATGGCACAGTTACCCGATGGCGCATGCTGTGTGCAGTGAAGAAATCGCTGCAATTCGGGCCTGGCTGCTGACGGTTTACAGCGACTCTTGAAGCAAGCGGCCGTTGGTGCCGCCACCAAGCGGACGTCGGCGCCGCAATCAAGCGGAGGCAGGTGCCCCGAACTGGAATTGCTTGTCACCTGCCGCGCGGCCATCTGCGCCGAAACGTCGTTCGAAAATCTCCGTACGGCCGTCGTGTTCAACCAGCATTACCGTCGTGCAACGCGTGCCGTAGTCCGGCGTGTGAATGAACGGTGCAGAAACTGCCTGTGCCATGGCGAACGGCAGGTCGTCATCCAGGTCTTTCACAGGCGCGGTCGTTGTATCCGCCAGCAAGCGCATGAGTGCGTTCGGATTAACGAGGTCGTTGGCAACCAGGTCGCGTAAGCCCTCACGGCATCTCACCAGTTTGGGCCACGGTGTATCCAGCTGTGCGTTACTGAGCCCGTAAACACCGGGATCGATGCGCGTGACCCCGCTGGCACGATTCGATACGCAGCAAAGTGATTCACGGTCGGCCGTCAACAGACTGAATCCGGCGTACTGATTGGCATCAAGCGCCTCCGAGTAGGCAAATGGTGCTTGCTCACCGGCAACGAAATTCGTGACCAGCTCGCCGCGACTGTGTTTGTGATGTTGTGGTCGGCGCGGTTCGCGGTAATTGGTTACGGTCGCGAATCGGCCTGCCCGGTTGGTTGCGAGCCATGTGCCGCCAGCCTGCAAATCCCGGCCGGCGAGCATGTCGGGCTGATCCGGCCACCAGTGCATTGGGTTTGCAGGCCGCTGGAAAAACTCGTCACGATTTGCGGCAACAATCAGCCGGTAACGGGGGTGTGCCTGCCAGGCAAGAACAACGAGACACATCAGGGCATCATTCCGGGTTGTTCAGCCAGTCTTCGACCAGCCGACGTGCGATGGACAGGCGCGGCGGTAGCTTCGGGAACCCGGAATTCAGTTCCTTGCGACTAAACCACTGTGCATCTTCCAGCTCACCGTCGTTCAGCGTTACCTTGCTGCTGGTGCCGTACGCATGAAAGCCCAGCATGAGTGATGCCGGGAAAGGCCACGGCTGTGAACTGTGGTAGTGCACGTCAGTCACTGCGATGTCAGTTTCTTCCAGCACCTCCCGCGCGACCGCATCTTCCAGGCTCTCGCCCGGCTCAACAAAACCCGCGATTGTTGAATAGCGTCCTTCAGGCCAGCTGCTTTGCCGCCCAAGCAAACACTGATCATGCTGGGTCACGAGCACAATAATGGCTGGGTCGACGCGCGGAAAAATTTGCGTACCGCAGGCATCACTGCTGCAAATCCTGATGTTGCCGCCAGCTGTCGCCAGCATCGGCGCGCCACAACGACCGCAGAATTTCTGTGTTCCATGCCAGAGCACCAATGCGCGTGCATGTGCGACCAGGTTGGCCTCGTCGGCCGGCAGAACGTTGCCAAGGTAGCGCAAGTCATGGAAATCGCCACGGTCAGCAAACGGGCTTGCCTCTGCCGCATCGATGCCTATTGCGAATGCCGGGCTGTCCCGATACATACCCAGAAATACCGGTTCAGAACCCGAAAATGCGGCGAGATCGTCCCGCTCCAGTAGCACGGTGTGATGGGGTTCGTCGGTAGCGAGGCACTTGTCGCCCCAGACGGGCACAAAGACCGTGTCGTTGCGAGTCAGCGCGGATTCCAGCCACGCAGCATCTTTGCGTCGGTGTCCGGAGCGATCAACAAACGCACCGGCGAAAATATTATGCCCCGTCATTCGGCGTCCGCTGCGAGCAAATTGCGTGGTGCAACGATGACGCCGTCTTCGTCGGCATAGATAAATTCACCACTACGGAAGTCAACTCCGGCGAAGCGGAGGTCAATACCTTGCTCGCCTCGTCCCTGCTTGTTGCTGCGGCGCGGTGAACTCGCCAGCGCAAAAATGCAGAGCGGAACGTCGAGCAGCTCAAGCCGGTCCCGAACACAGCCGTTGATCAACACGCCGGCCCAGTTATTCTCGAGCGCGCGCAGCGCCATATTGCCGCCAAACAGTGCTACCCGGGTTGAACCACCGCCATCGACCACCAACACCCGGCCACCGCCATCAGTTGCGAGAACGTCGCTGACCACGCTGTTGTCCTCAAACACACTCACGGTCAGAATTTCACCGCCACAACTGCTCTTGCCACCGAAGCTCGCGAAAATCGGTTTGGCAACGTTGACTTCACTTTCGGCGAGGTCACATAGGTCAGCTGTAAGAATGCGCATCCCGGTTTATCCCTGTTGGCTATGCTGCAGCCGGACATCCGGCGTGCAAGCATTTCGCGACGTGCAGTTTACCGGAAGGGCAAAGGCTATGCCGGTGGCGCTTTTCGAATCAAGCGGGGTTGCTTCGCAACCGAATCCCGCTGACATCCCCGGCGCTGCAGGCCGATGGCGCAACACGGGCAGGTTCGGTGGTCCAGCGCGTAAGCATCCTGGACGTAGCGCACGCGGCAATCGGCACACACGGACAAGCGCAGTTCGTCATTCCGCGAAATATTCTGCAGCAGATTCCAGGCCCATTCGAAACTCAATTGCGGCCGCCGGTGCAGGATCTGGTAGGTCTCGAACGCGCGGCACAGGCGATGGCCGTACTCCACATCCGGTCGTGGCCAGCACGGGTGCACGGCGTCCTGTTCGTCAATGCGCAGCAGCAGGTTGGCAGCGAACAGCGCTACCAGTGTGGTGGCTTGCAGCTGATTGAGCGGGTTTTTGACGAACAGGCTGACCTGTTGCGGTGATTTGCCGCGGCGACGACGCACACTGGCCTTGCCGCGACCGCGGAAATAGGTCGCGAACAGCTTGCGAATGCGATCGTCGCTTAGCCCGGTGCAATCCCGGATGGTGCGGGTGCGCGCCTCGTGGCGAATCATGCGCAAAGCCAGTTCGAACTGGCGGCGTTCCTCGGCATAACGATCATCGGTCAGTCGCATTATTATCTCTTTATGCTAGATTAAGCCCATATACAGTATAACTAGACGTTATATGATCCATACATGGGAAAGCAATAAAAAATATAGAAACTGGCGTTCTCGGGGATTTTCGCGTTGCGACACGCTCAGCCGCTGGTTGCAGGCGGCCGTTGGGTTCGGCCAGCCGGAATCGTGAATCTCGCCAGGCGATTACGGTCCGGTCGGGCCTGGACAGGGAGATGGGGATGGAATATCGCGGACCGCAGCAGGCGGACTATGACAACGTACGGGCACTGAACAGCGCATTTTTGAAACTGTTGCGAGACCCGCACCATTCAGCGAACTTGCTGCGCGGCCTGCCAGCCGCGCTTCGCGAACGCAATCGCCGACTGACAGCGCTGCAATGCGAGCGCCTCGCCAGCGCCCCGTTCCTGCTTTTTTCATTCCGGGAACATGATGGCGCATTCTGGCAACAGCTGCTGCGATCGACGCACTCGCGTGACTTGTTCGGGGGCGCCGAGACTGACGTTGAACTGTCCCGGCTGGTGGCTGCCGGCCTCGGCTACCTCTGGCAATTGGCTCGACGCAATGCCTACGCGGCGCGGATACTCTGCTGCGCCAGCCTGCACTGGTGTGAACAGCTGGCCGAACGGCCGCTCCTCGACATCGTCAGCGCTGCGTCGTGCCGCGATCTCCTGACTTTGCGCGCCCCAACTGACGCCTGCTTGTGGCACAAACTGCTGTATGTCGCGACCAGCAGCGAACGACCCGTGCGCACGGCTGCGCGCATATCCGCGCTGCAGCGGGTACTGACAACCGCCTTGCCGCAGCGAGTGTCGCAACCGGCGCGAGCAGCCCGACGTATCGATCGAGTGCCGCTGCGGGTTGCCGAGGATATTGAACGCTGACCAAAGTAGGTTGCACGTATACAATACGCGGCGCCATGCATGCACTCTCAATCAAAGATCTCAAAAAAGTCTATCCGAACGGTAACGAAGCGCTCAAGGGAATCGACTTCGATGTCGAGGCTGGAGACTTCTACGCCTTGCTGGGCCCGAACGGGGCGGGCAAGACGACCGCGATCGGCATCATCTGCTCGTTAATCCAGAAGACCTCCGGCGACGTGCGGATTTTCGGTCACAACATTGACAGCGACCTCGAGGCAGCCAAGTCCTGCATCGGCCTGGTGCCGCAGGAAGTTAACCTGAACCTGTTCGACACTGTCCTGAACATCGTCATGAATCAGGCTGGCTACTACGGTATAGGTCGTCGTCTCGCTTATGAGCGGGCCGAAAAATACCTTGGCGAACTGCGACTCTGGGACCGTCGGCACGATGCGGCGCGCAGTCTTTCGGGTGGCATGAAGCGGCGTCTGATGATCGCGCGCGCGCTGATTCACGAGCCGAAACTGCTGATCCTCGACGAGCCTACCGCCGGCGTCGATATCGAGATAAGGCGCTCGATGTGGGAGTTCATGCGCAAAATAAACGAAGCAGGCACGACCATAATCCTGACCACACATTATCTGGAGGAAGCTGAAAGCCTCTGCCGCCACGTTGCGATTATTGACGAAGGAAAAGTTATTGAGAACGCGCGCATGAGCACTATCCTGCGTAAATTGCGGCGCGAAGTATTCGTGCTGAGCTTGCGCGATAGCCTCGCGTCAGTTCCGCGACTGGACGGATACGAGGTAGCACTAACTGACGAAAACGAGATTGAAGTCGTCATCGAGGCCGGCGGCGACTTGAATCGCCTGTTTGCCGCGCTCAGTGAACAGGGCATCGCCGTACAGAGCTTGCGCAACAAGGCAAATCGCCTGGAAGAGATGTTCATGGGTCTCGTCGAGAACAAGCAGCAAGCTGCAGCGAGCGCGAGCAAATGAATATCGCACTCAACTGGGTCGGTCTGAAGACAATAGTTACCAAGGAAGTTATCCGGGTGCTGCGCATCTGGATACAAACTATCGTGCCACCGGCGATTACGATGACCTTGTACTTCATCATCTTCGGCAACCTGATTGGCCGGCGCATCGGCTCAATGGACGGCTTCGACTACATGCAATACATCGCCCCGGGCCTGATTATGATGGCGGTGATTACCCATTCCTACGGCAATGTCGTGTCGTCGTTCTTCGGCGCCAAATTTGGCCGTCACATCGAAGAAATGCTGGTGTCACCGATGTCCAACGCGACCATCATTCTTGGGCATGTAGCGGGCGGTGTTATTCGCGGTCTGCTGGTGGGCAGCCTGGTAACGGTCATCGCGCTCGGCTTTACCCGCCTGCATGTCGAACATCCGCTCATTACCTTGTCGATGGTGTTGCTGTCATCGATGGTGTTCGCATTGGCCGGTTTCATCAATGCCTTGTTCGCCCGCAAGTTCGACGATATTTCGATAATTCCTACGTTCGTGCTGACGCCACTGACTTATCTCGGTGGCGTGTTTTATTCAATCTCGATGTTGCCCGAGTTTTGGCAGAACGTGTCTCGCGCCAATCCCATTCTGTACATGGTGAACGCCTTTCGCTACGGCATCCTGGGCACGTCAGACATCAGCATTGGCTATGCGTATTTGATTGTCTGCTTGTTCGTGGTGATCCTGTTCACGACCTGCCTGGTGCTGATGAATCGCGGCGTCGGTATCCGCGAATAGCCTATGTGCGGCCGTTTCGCATTCTATTCACCCAGTGAGGCAACGGCCGCGTTGTTTGCAGTGGACGGCGCTCTGCCGGTAGAGCCGCGCTATAACATTGCGCCCACCCAGTACGTCGCAGCAATCCGTAACGCAGAGAGTGCGGGCCGCGAGCTGGTCATGCTGCGTTGGGGCCTGATTCCTTTCTGGGCCAAAGATCCATCGATTGGCAATCGCATGATCAATGCGCGCGCAGAGACCGTCGCCGTCAAACCGGCATATCGCGCCGCGTATCGACAGCGACGCTGCCTGGTCCTGGCCGACGGCTTTTACGAATGGCGCAAGGAAGGCGATGGCAAGACACCCTATTTCATCTCGACTGCTGACGGCGAGGCGTTTGCGTTTGCCGGTCTGTGGGAAACCTGGCAGGACAAAGAGTCCGAAGAGGTCGTGCAGTCGACTACGATCGTGACCACGGCGGCGAACCCGTTCCTGCAACAGCTGCACCTGCGCATGCCGGTTATTCTGCGACCAGAGATGGCTGATCGCTGGCTGGGTGGTGAATCTCCGATTCTGGACATCGCTGCCGAGAAGATGCCGGTCATGCGAGCATGGCCGGTGGCTCGCGTCGTTAATAATGCGCGCAACCAGGGCGAACAGTTGATCGAAGCAAGCGGCGAGATGTTACTGGAAGCGTAGGCAGCCGGCAGCGTTTTAGCTCTGCATGAACTCTTCGGGCTCGCGATGTTTTTGCAGCGCCAGCAGCAATGCGCCCGGCCCACCGTGGGCGCCCAATGCCGATCCGATCTCCGTGATGCTTGAGCGCGTGACGCCCGGGATGCGTTCGCGCAGCAGCGCCTCGAGTTGGCGTGCTTCATCAGGGCACATGGCGTGACCAATTGCGATGCGCCATTTTGCGCGTGTATCGATGCGGTTGGTCACAAACCGGGCGAATTTTGGCAGCAGGTTGCGGCGCCCCAGTAGCAGCCCGTTGGCCGAAACGCGCCCGTCCGGTTCGCTGCGCAGTACCGGTGTCAGGCGCAGCATATCGGCCAGTAATTTGCGTGACGCGGGCACCCGGCCGCCGCGCACGGCATAGCGTAAATCCTTGACGAGGCCGAAGGTATAGGTCTCCGCGATCACGCTGTCGACGGCGCGCAAGGCGCTCTTGATATCGAGCCCAGCCGCCGCACATTCCGCCGCGAACACGGCGATGAGGCCCTGGCCGAGCGATACATTCAGTGAATTGCTGACGTGCACTTTGCCGCTGGCACTGGTTCGCTCGGCAGCGGATTCGGCAGCCTGCAACGTACCGCTGACCTGATTCGTCAGGTTAATCGACAGCACATCCTTGAAGTGACTGGCAAGAAACTGGAACTGGCGACGAAAGTCACCGGGTGAGGGCTGCGAAGTCGTTGGGTGTACCGGGTTGGATTGCAGCTCCTCGAAAAATTCCTCAGCAGAAATACTGACCTTGTCGAGGTAACCGCGATCGCCGAACTGTACTCGTAGCGGCACCATGTGAATGTCGAGCCGTTCCAGATCCTGATCATTGATATCCGCGGCGGAATCGGTGATGACGGCAAACTGGATATCGCGATCGTGCGAGCTCTTTTGCTGGCGATGCATATCATCCGCTTTCTCGCCGCTCAGGTTGCCATGACGGCGAGCCAGCTCAAATACATGGTCCGGCTCGTTAACATGTATATGGATCTTGGCTTTGCGTTTGGTGCCGGCAAGCACCAGGGAGTCGCCGAGTTCGGACAGAGACTCACGCAGTTTTCGGCGGTCGATTTCGCTGCCGGTCACAATGCATTCAGTGCAAAAACGAAATTCGGGAACCTCGTCCGATAATAGCGGCATGTCGGCCGCGAGATCACTCATGCTCGCATTCTCGGGTAACGGTGTCTGCCTGCCATCGGCTATGTAGTCGCACATACCTTCGAGCAATGCGACGAAGCCCTTGGCGCCCGCATCGACCACGCCGGCTTTCTTCAGTTCATCGAGCTGGTTTTGCGTGCGGACGAGCGCCTGGCGGCAATCGATGATTGAGTTGCGTAGGAGGCCGGCAAAATCCTGCACAGTTTCCGTTGCGGTTTGTCGATGCAGGCTATTCGCGAATGCAGCCATCACGGACAGTATTGTGCCCTCGCGCGGATTCGAAAGAGCGTCGCGGGCATACTCGTTGCCGCGTCCAACTGCTTTTGCAAAGGTGTGCGTGGTAAACCGGGTCAGTTGTTCTGCGGTGTCGCTGAGGCCCTGGAAAAATTGCGCCACAATCGCGCCGGAATTACCGCGTGCACTATCCAGCAGGACGTCTGCCAGTGCCGCGAGCAGGGTGCTGACATGTTTGCCCGGCGGCCTTTGCAGGGTTCCAAGCGCAGCGCCGAGTGACAGGCTCAGGTTGGTTCCCGTATCACCGTCCGCTACCGGAAAGACATTGATCGAATTCAGGTTGTCCTGTTGCGAGATGACGCGATGAATGCCTGAGCGCAACGCCAGTGCCAGGCGATCGCTGCCAAGGTACTGGTTGCTTGAGGAGCGGGAATTCACACGTTGGACCGGCGAGTCATAGATTATTCCCGCGGCAGGATAAATTCGTGACCACGATGTTCGAGCAGCACGCCGTCAGTACGAATTTCCTTGAGCAACGGCCCTTCCTCGAGGCGCGACTGCTCGCGGTACTTGGTCATGTTAATAAACACAAAACGGTCCGCGGGTTTTTCGCTGTAAACATGAATGTCGAGGTGCATGTCAGGCAGTTGTAGCACGCCGTTCGCGCGCAATTCCATCAAGGACGGTACCGCCGTTGCGGCGCTGGGCGTGCTTGCCGCCGGGCCGCTGGAGGACGATCTCGCCGCCCGTGTGGACGCTGGTGTCGTCGTCTGCGTCGCTGGCGGCGTTGATGCCGTTGTTGCCGCAGCGACTACGCGTGCTGCGACCGCTGTTGTCGGTGGCGTGGCGATAACGTCGGCCGGTACTTCGTCGCGCACATCGTTAACGATATCGCGAAACGAGGGCTCGGCAGTGTTGTTGGTAACGGGCACAACCAGTGTTTCGCGACGATTACTGCTCTGCGTTTCTTTATCGATAAGCAGCACTGCCAGGACCGCTGCGTTGACGAGCAACAATGCCGCCAACAGCCAGATCCATACCGATTTCGATTTCGACCGGCCAGCTCTCGGGATATCCGCAAAGCCCGGCAGGTTCTGCTGCTGCCGCTCCGATTCGGATTTCCTGAGCGCATCAAGGATGTACGACATTATCGATTCCGCGTCCGTGTTAATGAGCAGAGTATCACTGCGCGCTGACCGTTAGCCGCGGTGTATTCTCGCCTGCAAGCAGAGAATTGATCAGGATCTGCGTTTGTTGCCCGGCCAGGCCGTCAACTTGCAGCCGGTTGCGGCGCTGAAAGTCCATCAGTGCCTCCTCGAGATTCGGGTCAAAAAATTCCGCGGGTTCATTACTGGTGGCGAAGTCGGCGTCAAGCGTCGCGAGGCTTTCGCGCAACCAGCGCACGCTGCTGCTGGTGGTCCCGGGTCGCAGTGCCGCAACCTGCCCGTTCGGCGGCCGCCACAACAGCATGTATTGGCCGAACCAGTAGTCGCTGATCTCGTCTATTGGATATTGCTGCTCCTCGTCGCCGAAGGCCAGGCGTGCAAACTCGCCATCGATTTCAATCAAGACCGGGTGGTGTGTTTCACCGACCGAATCGGTCAGGGTCAGCATCGCAGGGCGATCCAGTTGTTGAACGATATTCCAGGAACCGCGTTGAAACAGGCAACTGAGGCCGTGGCTGGCTGCCTGCGCGCAGCCGGTGCCCGCGCCACTCGCAAACTCGACGTTCCACAGGCGAAACAGTGTACGCATCGCAGTGTCGACGTTGTCCCGGTCACGCCGTAACAGGACATCCAGCGGTTCCCTGGTGGGTTCTGCCGCGCCTGGATCAGGCTCGGATACGTCCTCATCTGCCGTAGGCACGGGCAACTCCGCGGCCTGAATATTGGAGCTCACCGCTGCCGGCAGCGACATGTCAGGCGTGGCCAGGTTTGCGACCGGTGCGGCTACCTTCGGCACCTGGGTGCGATAGAGCGCAATACCGAGCAAAACCACTACGACAACTGTGGGCAGCAGCCATCGCCAGGCGGGCATGCTGTCCGTTCCGGATACCTCGGTAGCGGCGCGCCGGACGATCCTGCGAGTTACCACGCGGGACTCTTCGCTGTACGCGCCTAACAAGGCGCGATCGCAAATAACATTGATAATGCGCGGAATACCACCTGCCAGCTTAAAGACCGCGCGTTTGGCACCGGCATCGAAAATCTCACCCAGCGCGCCGGCGACCTTGAGTCGATGCTCGATATACTGTGAGGCTTCGTCGCGGGTCAGCGGCTCGAGGTGATATCGGCCGGTGACCCGTTGCGCGAGCTGGCGCAGATTGTTTTGGGCCAGCAGCTCGCGAAGTTCTGGCTGACCTATAAGGATAATCTGCAGCAATTTCTGCTTTGCGGTTTCCAGGTTGGTCAGCAGCCGAACCTGCTCAAGTACGTCCTCTGCCAGGTTCTGCGCTTCGTCAACCAGCAGTATCGTGCGCCGGCCTTTTGCATGAGCGTCCAACAGATGCTGATTAAGTGCGTCAACCAGCGCCTTGCTGCTCTGCTTGTCGGCTGGCAGCTCGACGTGCAGTTCTTCACAAATTGACAGCAGGAATTCGATTGCCGTGACCTGCGGATTCAGTATCAACGCGAGATCGACTTCGTTTGGCAACTGCCCAAGCAAGCTGCGTACCAGGGTCGTCTTGCCGGTGCCGACTTCCCCGGTAAGCTGAATAAAGCCGCCGCTTTCGGTAACACCGTAGATCAGGTGCGCCAGACCCTCGCCGTGCCGTTCGCTCATGAACAGGTAGCGCGGGTCCGGAGTAATCGCGAAGGGCTTTTCGTTCAGACCGAAAAATCGGGTGTACATGGGTTGTGGACATTCCCGCACGGACGACAGGAGCCCGATTCTACCCGATTTGGTCACTCTTAAAGGTTCTGGCTCGACCGAGCTTGACCGAAGTGAAGCGCTCGCGAATCTCATCGACTGTTCGATCAAGCGTTGCGTGGTCTTTTGCGGGCGTTTCAGCAAACAAATCGCCTTGTGCTGATCGATTGAGGTCGCTGCCGCCTACGCCGAGGAGGCGAATGCTGACACCCGGATGTTCGCGCAGCCAGATTTGCAGCAAATCCAGGGCAGCGTCATACAAGACGTCGGTGCCAGCCGTCGGCGGATGCAAGCTGCGCTGGCGGGTGAATGTCGAAAAATCCGCTTGCCTGACCTTTATCTGCAGGGTTCCTGCATGCAGGTCTTTTGCCCGGAGCCGTGCCGCCGTGCGTTCACACAGGCGCAGCAGTTCCCGCTGCATGTCGGCCAGATCGACAAGGTCTTTGTCGAAGGTTTCCTCCGCGCTGATCGACTTCTCGTCCCGACCGGCTTGCACAGGTCGCGTATCGATGCCGCAGGCGCGTTCGCGGGTGCGCGCTGCATAGCGGCCGAACAGGGCGTCCAGTTCGCGGTCGGATGCCGTACGCAGATCGGCGATCGTCCGGATGCCGATCGTGTGCAACTTCGTCAGCATTCGCGGCCCAATGCCGGGAATTACTTTGACCGGCAACGGGTCGAGCGTTTCGCGGGTGTTGGCCTCGGTTACGACGACCAGCCCGTCAGGCTTGTCGAGGTCTGACGCGATCTTGGCGACCAGCTTGTTCGGCGCTACGCCAACCGACGCAGTGAGATTGGTACGTTCCTTGATGCGTGCCTTGATGTCGGCAGCAATTTTTTCCGCCGTGCCGAACAGCGCGATGCTATCGGTTACATCCAGAAAGGCTTCGTCCAGTGACAGGCCTTCGACCAGTGGCGTGAACTCGCGGAAGACCTCGAATATCTGCGCGGACACGGACTTGTAGAGCGCCATGCGCGGTGCCACTCGCAACAACTGCGGGCAGCGTTTCTGCGCCTCGCGCATCGGCATGGCCGAGCGCACGCCGAATGTTCGTGCTTCGTAACTGGCGGCGGCTACCACACCGCGGTTGCTGCCACCGCCGACCACCAGTGGTTTGCCGCGCAGTTCCGGGTTGTCACGTTGTTCAACTGAGGCGTAAAACGCATCCATGTCGACGTGCAGAACCTGGCGCGGCGCGCTGCTCATTGCGAGCGTTCTACGATATAGCGGGCGAGCCACCGCAATGGCTCGGCGCGTGTGCCAAACGGATCCAGTCCAGCGAGGCTGTGATTCAGTAGTTGAGCACAGCGGCGGCGGGCCGGTTCCAGCCCGAACAGTGCGGGCCAGGTCGCTTTGTCCTGGCGTTCGTCCGATCCGGCTGGTTTACCAATGACCTGGGTTTCGCCTTCTACATCGAGGATGTCGTCGCGAATCTGGAAAGCAAGGCCTATCGAGTCGGCGTATTGCTGCAGGCCACTGAGCTCTTTGACTGACAAATCACCGGCAACACAGGTTGCACCCATGATCGCAGCATGAATCAGTGCGCCGGTCTTGAGCGCGTACATATGCTCAAGTTCGTCGGCACGCAATTTTTTGCCCTCCGACAGCAAATCGATCGACTGTCCGCCGGTCATGCCTCTCGAACCACAGGCAGCACCCACGAGGCGGACCAGGCAGGCGGCCTGCTGTTCATTGATAACGTCGCATTCCGCTATGGCGGCAAACGCCAGCGGCTGCAGTGCGTCGGCGGCGAGGATCGCGGTCGCTTCATCAAACTTGCGGTGCACGGTGGGTTTGCCGCGCCGCAGGTCGTCATTGTCCATTGCAGGCAAGTCGTCGTGTACCAGTGAGAACGCGTGAATCAGTTCAATGGCGACTGCGGTGCTGTCGACCGCTGCGGGATCGACTCCCAGGCATTCCGCGCTGGCATAAGAGAGCAGCGGGCGTATGCGTTTGCCGCCATTGAGTACCGAATAGCGCATTGCCGCGTGCAGGCGCTCAGGTTGCTCGGTTTCTGCCGGCAAGACGGCCTCAAGGCACTGGTTGATGCGATCGGTGTAGGCGTTCAGGCGTTCGGCAAACGGGGCGGCCAACTACAAGCTCCTTATGCATGGCATTCGGGCCTGAAGCCTACACGGAATCCGGCGGATTTGCGTCCGCGGCGCGGCGGGGAATCCGCTGGTCGCTGGGCTATAATCCCGGCCCCCAGTACGCTGCCAGCCAGCCCAATTACGGATCAGACTAATGCGGGCAACCAGCCAGGCCCAACCCAACATCGCCCTCGTCAAGTATTGGGGAAAGCGGGACATTGACAACAATCTGCCGGCGACGGGCTCGTTGTCATTGACGCTCGATTCTTTGTGGACACGCATGACGGTCGACTTTGAAGCGCATGCGGGCCTGGACGAACTGCTGGTTAACGGTGAGCCGCAACCCGGGATGCTGGAGCGAGTTCGCCGCTGTCTCGATGATATCGCAGGCGCTGGTCGCCCTGCTGCACGTATCGACAGCCAATGTAATTTTCCGATAGCCGCCGGTCTGGCCTCGTCTGCTTCGGCATTTGCCGCGCTTGCCACGGCGGCCAGCAAAGCGAACGGACGGCGCAGCGACCAGCTGAGCCTCGCGCGCAGCGCCGGACGCGCGTCGGGCTCAGCGGCGCGCTCGTTGTATCCCGGTATCGTTGAACTCTCAGTCGGCGACAAGAATGTCGATCTGACCACGCTCGCGATGCCGCAGGATTGGCCGTTGACGGTCACCGTCGCGGTAACGGCAAAAGGTTCGAAGCCAGTTGCTTCCGGTGCGGCCATGATTATCAGTCGGCAGACGTCGCCGTTTTATTCGGCCTGGGTGGAGCGTCAGAATGAGGATCTTGCGGTGGCGCGCGAAGCGGTTCATGCACGTGATTTCCAGGCGCTGGCGGCAGTGTCCGAGCACAATTGCCTCAAGATGCACTCGGTCATGTGGTCGTCCCGACCAGCGATCGTCTACTGGAACTCAGCCACGTTGTCAGTGCTGGAATCGGTACGCGAGATGCAGCGCAACGGCCTGCCTGCATTTTTTACGATCGATGCCGGGCCGCAGGTAAAAGTCGTATCGTTACCGGAGGTAGCCGATCAGATTGCCGCAAAACTGCGCGCAACGAGCGGCGTAATCGACGTCCTGCAAAGTGGCTTGGGAAACGGCGCCCGGATTATCGAATGCGCATAACGGAAGGGCACGCGTCGGCGCCTGGCAAGGCGGTGTTGGCGGGCGAGTACGCTGTTTTGCATGGTGCACCCGCACTGGCGATGGCAATCAATCGCCGCGCACATGCACGGCTGCGAATTGTCGATGGTAGTGACAGCGAGCTCAGTATGCCGGGCCTCGTTGATGGCACGTTCCGGTTTCGGCACGACGGCGCAGGCAATATTAAATGGCTGGATAGCGCGCCACGCGACGATGCTTTCGCCTTGTTCGAATGCGCCTGGCAATTCGCACCGGCAATAACTCCTGCTGCCGTGCAGGTCTCTCTCGATAGCCGCGAGTTTTTCGATTCCGCGAGTAATCGCAAACTGGGGCTCGGTTCGAGCGCGGCGCTGATGGTTGCGCTCTGCGCGCTCTTGCAGCCTGCAAACCGGGTGGCAACAAGCGCTGCTGATGCGCACCGGCTGTTTCAGGACGGCGCCGGCAGCGGCGTAGACATCGCTGCAGCGGTCCACGGTGGCCTGATCGAGTTCAGCGCGAGTGAGCCACCGCAGGTGCAGCACAGGCAGTGGCCCGATGGCCTGCATTTGCAATTCTTCTGGAGCGGTGTTGCTGTCAGTACGCCCGTCAGGATCAGGCAACTCGACAAACAGCTGCTGGATCCGGCGCGGCTAAGCAGCCTCGCAACATTAAGCACTGCGGCCAGCGAGCTCGCAGTCTGCTGGCCGACCGCGAATGCTGCGGCCGTGCAGCAGCAGTTCCTGAATTACAATGCTGCGTTGCTGGCATTTGATCAGGATCAGGGCCTCGGTATATACCAAGGTGGTCACGACAAGATGCGTAGCGCAGCAGAATCGATTGGGCTTGTGTACAAGCCTTGTGGTGCCGGTGGCGGCGATATTGGTGTCGCGCTTGGCATCGATGCAGATGCGCTTGAGCGATTTGTCGATCAGGCCAAACAAATTGGGTTTACTGCGCTGAATGCGGGACTTGATCAGTCCGGCGTCGACTGTAACGGAAGGCAGGTTTGAGCACTGAATCAACCATTCCCGGTTTTTACCGGTTCAGCGTCGAGGAGCGCATAGCTCAGCTGGTTCTGCAACGCGTGCTCAGCGCTGAGGACGGCGCCCGCTTGCGCCAGGGCCAGTTCGTACTGCCCACGCAAACTGCGGACAAGATGATCGAGAACGTGGTTGGCGTGTTTGGCCTGCCCCTGGCCGTGGCGCCGAACTTCCGTATCAATGACCGAGACTGGCTGGTGCCCATGGTCGTTGAAGAACCCTCGATTATTGCCGGTGTGAGTGGCGCGGCGAAACTGGCACGTGCCGGCAGCGGGTTCAGCGTGCAAATGCCGGAGTCTCTCCTTATCGGTCAGGTACAGCTGATCGATGTCGCCAATCCGGACGAGACGATTCAATCCTTGCGTGCGCACGATGCCGAGCTGCTGCGCTTTGCAAATGTACTGCAACCTAATTTGCTCGCCCGCGGTGGCGGTGTCCGTGAAATCGAGTATTTCAAATACCGTTTGCCCGATGGACGCTGGACCGTTGTATTGCATTTATTGATCGACACCTGCGACGCGATGGGCGCGAACCTTGTCAATACGATTTGTGAGGGCATCGCGCCACGCATCGAGACAATTTCCGGTGCCGAGGTCGCCATGAAGATTCTGTCGAACCTGGCTGATCGCTCGCTCGTTACCGCACGCGTCAGTATTCCGCTCGAGAGCCTGGAAGACCAGAAATTCGGCGCAGAATTTATTCGTGATCGAATTGTACTGGCGACTGAATTTGCGAACGCTGATCCTTATCGTGCAACGACGCATAACAAGGGAATCATGAATGGCATTGATGCGGTGGCGCTGGCGACGGGCAATGACTGGCGTGCAATCGAGGCCGGCGCGCATGCGTTCGCGGTGCAAAATGGCAAGTACCGCTCCCTAAGCAAATGGTCCGTCGGCGACGATGGCGAGCTTCTGGGCGAATTATGCCTGCCGCTCAAGGTCGGCACGGTGGGCGGATCGTTGCATACAAACCCGGCAGTCGGGCTGGCACTGGGAATCGCCGGTATCGAGACGTCGGCGGAGCTCGCGGCGATGATGGCGGCCGTTGGCCTCGCGCAGAATTTTGCGGCGTTACGTGCGCTCGTCACTCACGGGATCCAGAAAGGCCATATGAGCCTGCATGCTCGCAGCGTCGCCGCCGGCGCCGGAGCCTCGGCCGATATTTTCGACGAAGTCGTGCAGGGCCTGATTGCCAGCGGCGAGATCAAGTCGTGGAAAGCCGATGAGTTGATCGAAGGCATTCATGCCGGCAAGTCGGCGACGCGCAGCTCGGTTAATCACGAACCGGAATTCGTCGGCAGGGCATGCGGCAAAGTTATTCTGCTTGGCGAGCATGCGGCAGTCTTTGACAAGCACGTGCTGGCGCTGCCGTTGCCGGATGCGGTGCGCGCTGTAGTGCGGCCGGGAGCGGACAAGAACACTGTGCGAATTCCGGCCTGGGGGATAGACGAGGAAATCAATGTCCGCCATGCGGCGAGCGGAGTTGCTGCAACGGTTGCGCTGATCATGCGCGAACTGGGGCTCGTCGACGAATGTTTCGATATTGACGTCGAAGCTCGTGTACCTGCGGCGATGGGCCTGGGCGGATCGGCCGCCATCGCAGTGGCGATCATTCGCGCCTTTGACCTCCGCCTCAACCTGGGGCTCAACAACCGTGCCGTTGATGCGCTCGCATTTGAATGCGAGAAACTGGCGCACGGCACCCCATCGGGGATCGACAATAATCTCGCGACCTACGGTGAACCTGTTTTGTACACGCGTTCAACCGCAAGTCGAACCAAGCCATTGCACCTGCAGGAAGTGCCACCCCTGGTTGTTGCCGCCAGTGGTCAGCGTGGTATGACCAAGGAAATGGTAGCCGGGGTCAGGCAACGCCATGCAAAGAATACTGCGATGTACGACACGATCTTCAATGAGATTGATGAATTGAGTGTTGCCGGATCTGTCGCCTTGCGGGAACGACAGTACGAGGCACTTGGCTCCATGATGAATGTCTGCCAGGGCTTCCTTAATGCACTCGAAGTATCCACACCGGAGCTTGAGTCGATGATTCATATCGCTCGTGCAAGCGGCGCGCTCGGCGCTAAACTAACCGGCGCTGGCGGCGGTGGTTCTATCGTTGCGCTGTGCCCGGGCCGCGCTGACGATGTCGCGGCCGCGCTGAAGCAAGCGGGCTATGCGATCATCCGTCTGAGTGATTCCTGACTGTCCACGGAGTACGAATGCCAGCAGCAAGCGCCAACAAAATTGTGTCCTCGGATAGCGAGGAGTTGATCCTGGTCGATAGCAACGACCAGGAGACGGGCAGCCTTAGTAAAGCGTTATGCCACGACGGCGATGGCGTATTGCATCGCGCCTTTTCCGTATTCCTGTTTAACGATGCGGGCGAGTTGCTGCTGCAGCAACGGGCTGCGGGCAAACGGTTGTGGCCAGGATACTGGTCGAATACCTGCTGCAGTCACCCGCGCAAGGGCGAGACTATGCAGTTCGCAACCGAAAGACGTCTGGAGCAGGAACTGAACATCAATGCAGATGTTGAATTCATCTACAAATTTACCTACCAGGCAAACTTCAGGGATCTGGGTTCAGAGCATGAGCTCTGCTGGGTATACCTTGGCCGCAGCGCCGAGCAGCCACGGCCAAATAGCACTGAGATTTCGGCGATTCGTTATGTCGATCCGGAATCGCTCGCGTACGAATTACGGGATCATGGCGAACACTTTACGCCCTGGTTCAGAATGGAGTGGGAACGCCTTTGCTCGGAATTCGCAGAAAGGCTGGCCGTCTATACCGCGCGGCGTTAACTAACTCACGTACCGGTAGTACTCGATGCCGAGATCGTGGAACTGGCGTTCATCGGTTGCACCGACTTTCTCAATAACAAACTCTGCCCGTGGCAGGAAGTCCAGCCCGCTTGCGCGCCGGCCCGCATGCAAGTCCGAATACTGTTGCGCGCTGATGTCGACGGCATGATCCATGACCTTGCCGAATCCAATCTTCGCCGCTGCATCACGCCAATCATCGGCGATGATGAAGGGAATCACTTCAGCCGCATCGCCACTGCCGTAGCCCAGTGTCAGTACCTCTTCGCCGGCAGAGAGGCGATCCTCGTCCAGTGCCTGTTCGAAGCCCGCAGCCAGCCATGCCGGCAGAGCCGCGGTATACAGGTTGCCAAGATCAAGCATCGTGTCGCTGCCAAGCGCCATCTTGTCGAGAATTTCGCGACGGTAATGACGTGACGCGCGGAATATCCGATAGACCGCCATCGCTAACGGATACGCCTCGAAGTGCAACCGCTCCGGCGACGCCAGGTTCGCGACTTCCGGCTCGCTGAGCATTTCTGCCTGCAGCGCTGCAGGTTCGATTCCGGCCTCGTAACAGTAAGACGCCAGCTCCGCGCGATCAGCCGCATCGCCGCCGCTGAGTGCAAACAAATAGGCAAGTGCCCAGCCGGTTTCCGGCATGCGTCGATATGGCCGGTGCATGAAGACGGTATTCAGCGAACGCATGTAGGAGATGGCATTCAATGAGCGCTTCTCGTACATGTCACCGAGGGCATGCAGTGTTTCGTCGATGTAGCAGGTGGTCGAGTACTTGCCATTGAAGACAGGGAAGTCCTGCACCTGGTGCGTTTCACTGCGGTCCTGGCCGCAAAACCGCAACATCGGTTTGCGAAAATCCATGACCCGGTAATCGGATGCGGAGCCGGAACCGATCAGGTCAACTTCGACGAGGGTTGGGTTTTCTTCCAGCAACATCGCAACCGCGCCGGCGCCCTGGGTCGGTTCGCCACTGCTACCGCGGGCGTATTCGGCAATGTCGGCGCAGACCACGATGGCCTGGCTGCCCGCGCCGTCCAGCGCGAGGTGCCGTATGGCGCCTTTCATCCCGTAGACACCACCGAGACAAGCGTGCTTGAACTCAGGTACTTCGCAACTGCGTGAGATAGGTGGTTTGCCGGCAGCCGCCAGAGCGCGATCGACCATGCCCTTGACGATAATCGCGCCCGCCGAGTTATCGGTACTGGACTCGGTGCCAAGGCCGAGGAATTTAACCCGGCTGGGATCGATGTCGTACTGGGTGATCAACCGCATTACAGCGGTGGCGGCCATCGTATAGACGCTCTGATTGGGTCCGCGCACCCGGAAACTGCGCCCCACCACCTCGCGAATCTTCGGCCACTGGTTACCACTCCAGTCGCACCAGTCTTCCAGCCAGACCCGATAGGGCGGCACATAGGCCGCTAAGCCGCTGATTCCTATGCTTTTCTTATTCATGGGTGGCGTGAGTCACAATTTCCGGCTGTGAGCGGCAAGAGTCGTAGCCTCGAAATTCTAGATGGCCCGGCTACGCGGCTCAAGCGGCTCATTCAACTGTGATCGTGATTTTCTCCGAAGTCACGGGCGGCTGGTGCGGAATATGCAGGTAATCGCCGAGCATAAGTTGCAACGTGTGTTGTCCGGGCTCGAGCGGCAACTCGGTTGTGGTCCGGCCATCGCCAAAGTGCACGTGATTCTTGTCAGCCGGAATGGGCAGGTTGGCGGCCGGTAATTCGGCATCGATTATAACGTGATGGTGGCCACTCAGCGGGGCTTCTGTCCCGGCCGGAACAACGTCCATGCCGTCGAGGCCGAATTCTATGTGCACCGGGCTCGAAACGGATGCGCCGTCGGCCGGAGTAATGAAATACAGGCGAGCATTGTCTGCGGCAGCCGAGCGCGGCATCGTCAGGCTACTGTCACTCGATTTCGCTGCAGGCTGAGGAGCAGCGGGTTCCTTATTTGCCTGCTCGCTGCAGGCAACCGCCGCGAGTGGCATAACAATGATCAATGTAATGCGCAAAAACTGTCGGGACGTAAAATTCACACTGTCCTCCTGATGGGCTGGTTCGGGCGCGAATGATAATGCGCCTGCTGGCAGATTGCCGCAAAAAGGTGCTGTTCGCGAGCATTTCCGGCGCGGCAGCGGTTCTCTGAAGCCAAAGGGCCGGCGGGCGTGGTCCCGCCGGCTTATCTTCAGTCGCTCTTTTTACGACTGGTTGTTTTCTTCCGTGCCGGGGTTTTCTTCCTGGCCGCCGCTTTCCTGGCAGGTCGATTCGACTCGGCCGCGCCGGATGTGACTCGCATCAATTCCTCTGGTGCAAAGTCGTCGACAGACATCAGGTGCTCCACCTTGGCGTGGTAATCACGCAGCGCCACAGCCTCATCTGCCGTGATGACATCCGCCTGCAGGGCTTCGTCGATCTGGTAGCCAAGGTACTCGGAGTCGATCAGACCTTCCTTGTGCGCCTGGCGAAGCTTTTTCTCCAGCGGTGCCAGCACTTCTGACAGAAGCAACGCCTCCTGTAGCAGGCCTAGCGGGTTGCCGGGTTCCAGGGTTGTGTACGCCTGTTTGCTCAAGCGATCACGCGACTCGCCACTGTGGGTAATCAGGTCAACAACTTTCTGGCCCAGTTCGTCGGATGGCGCCGAATAGGTGCGGCCGCGTGGGAAAATGAAGCAGCGCAGGAAGAACGCGACCGGGCGGTTCGGGAAGTTGCGCAGAAAACTGTGCAGCTGCTCCTGTGCCTGGTACATCAAGGTGCGCACTGACCATTCAACCAGCGGCAGGTCGGCCGCCCGTCGCCCCTCGTTCTCGAAGTGTTTGAGAACAGCGGATGCGAGATACATAGAACTCAATACGTCGCCTAGCCTGGCTGACAGCAATTCTTTGATTTTCAGTTTGCCGCCCAGTGTCAGCATCGCAAAGTCAGAAGCCAGCGCGAACGCGGCGCAGTAGCGATTGATATTCTGGTAATAACGTCGCGTCGGTGTATTCAGTGGAACCTTGCTGAACTTCGCATGGGTTAGCGCGAGAAAGAATGACCGCGCCAGGTTGCTGATCGCGTAACCAACATGCGAGAACAACGCGTCATCAAATTCCGCGAGGCCACGTTCTTCATCGCTGTCTTGCGCAGCCTGCAATTCGCGCAGGACGAACGGATGACAGCGTACGGCACCCTGGCCGAATATGATCAGGCTGCGCGTAAGGATGTTGGCGCCTTCAACCGTTATCGCGATAGGTGTTGCCATGTAGCCGCGACCCAGATAATTGTGTGGTCCCATCATCACGGCCTTACCGCCGTGTACGTCCATGGCGTCGTTGCCAACCTTGCGGCCAAGCTCGGTGCAATGGTATTTCAGGATCGCGGACGGTACCGCTGGTTTCTCACCCTGGTCGATCGCGCCAGAGGTAATGGATACCGCGGCGTTCATTATGTATGAGTGTCCGGCGATGCGGCTCAGCGCTTCTCCAACGCCATCAAACTTGGCAATAGGCAAACCAAACTGTTTGCGTAGCTGCGCATACGCGCCGGTGGCCCAGGATGCGGCCTGGCCGCCGCCTGCAGCACTCGACGGCAATGTGATGGCCCGCCCAACCGCCAGCAATTCGACCAGCATTTTCCAGCCCTTGCCGGCCATCTCGCTGCCGCCAATGATGTAGTCGAGCGGCACGAAGACATCTTTACCGGAGGTCGGGCCGTTCTGGAAGGGAATGCTTAACGGATAATGCCTGCGGCCAACTTCAACTCCTGGCATGTCAGCGGGAATCAATGCTGCCGTGATGCCGTACTCGTCTTTGTCACCAATCAGGTGGTCCGGGTCATACAGTTTAAACGCGAGGCCGAGCACGGTTGCGACTGGCGCCAACGTGATGTAGCGCTTGTTCCAGTTCAGAAGTAACCCGGTAATTTCCTCGCCTTCAAACGTGCCTTTGCACACGACGCCGGTGTCGATCAGCGCTGCCGCGTCGGAACCTGCCTGCGGCGAGGTCAGTGCGAAACACGGAATTTCTGTCCCGTCGGCAAGACCTGGCAACCAACGCTGTTTCTGTTCGTCGGTGCCGTAATGCAACAGCAACTCGGCGGGGCCTAATGAATTTGGCACGCCGACTGTCGATGAGACTGTAGCGCTGCGGCTGGCCAGCTTGGTTATGACCATTGCATTGGCGTAAGCAGAAAATTCGAGGCCACCGTATTGCTTCGGGATAATCATCGCGAAGAATTTATGCTTCTTGATAAAAGCCCAGACTTCCTCCGGCATATCTGCACGGTTATGTGCGATGTCCCAGTCGTCGATCATCTCGCAAAGCTCTTCACAAGGGCCGTCCATGAAGGCCTGTTCTTCTGCTGATAATTGCGGTGCCGGATACGACATAAGCCGATCCCAATCCGGCATTCCCGAAAACAGCTCACCGTCCCACCAGACGTTGCCGGCTTCCAGCGCTTCGCGCTCGGTATCTGACATGGAAGGCAACATCGTGCGATAAATCTTAAGTGCCGGGCGCGTCAGCTTGTCGCGTCGGAAGTCCTCGAGGTTCAGTACGACGAGTACCGCTACGGGCACCCATAGCAAAAGAACCCACAGCACATGACCGGAGCCAAACAGTGTGTACGCCAGGACCGCTGCCGCAACGGCAATGGTCGAGCCAAGCAAGTTCACGCGATTGTAGGCGAGATAAATGCCACCGCCGGCGAACAACAGGAACCAGAACAGGCTGACTAACAAACTTGACACTATGTCTTCCTCATCAGGGAAACTTTGTAGTTGTATCGCGAATACTGCGTTGTCGCGATGCAGTCACGCTGCAAAGTCTCGCGAGCGACGGACGTCGCTCAAGTGGCTCCGCTTACAGCGGAGCCGTTTGGTCGGATGCGCCCCCGGCGACACATCGCGAATGTCTGTGTGCTACCTGCGCACAGTTGTAAATACACTAGCACCCGCCATGCGGCGGTGCCACATCAACAATGACTTAACCCAGCAGCTTCTCAATCGCCGCTCGTTCTTCGCGCAATTCCTTCTCTGTGGCCTGCATGCGTTCGCGGCTGAAGTCATTGACAGCAAGGTCCTGGACGATTTCGTAAGCACCATTTTTGCAACGCACCGGGTAAGAATAAACCACACCTTTTTTAATTCCGTAGCTGCCATCGGCAGGAATGGCCATGCTGACCCAGTTATCACCTGCTGTGCCGAGTGCCCAGTCGTGCATGTGATCAATAGCGGCGGACGCTGCCGATGCCGCTGACGATGCGCCGCGTGCTTTGATAATTGCCGCACCACGTTGTTGCACGGTGGGTATGAAGTCTTTGACCAACCAGTCATTGTCGACCTGGTCGCTTGCCGCTTTGCCCTTCACTGTAGCGTGGTGAATGTCCGGATACTGGGTTGCTGAGTGGTTGCCCCAGATAGTCAGGCAGCGAATATCGTTAACATGGCTGCCGGTTTTCTGCGCGAGCTGAGCTGCCGCACGGTTGTGATCCAGGCGGGTCATTGCGGTGAAATTTCGTGGATCGATATCCGGAGCATTGCTGCTCGCGATCAACGCATTGGTGTTGGCCGGGTTGCCAACAACCAGTACCTTGATATCGCGGTTGGCGTGCGCGTTCATGGCCTTGCCCTGCACCGAGAAAATCTGTGCGTTGGCTTCCAGCAGGTCCTTGCGTTCCATGCCGGGTCCGCGTGGTCGGGCGCCGACCAGCAACGCGTAATCACTGTCTTTGAATGCTGCGTTCACATCATCCGTGGCCAGCACCCCTGCAAGCGTACTAAACGCGCAATCGTCCAGTTCCATTACGACACCCTTGAGTGCGTCCAGCGCTTGCGGAATTTCCAGCAATTGCAGGATGACCGGCTGGTCAGCGCCCAGCATTTGCCCGGAGGCAATGCGAAAAGCGAGTTGATAGCCAATCTGGCCGGCGGCACCGGTGATCGTTACGCGTACTGGTTTTTTCATGATGGTCCCTGGCGATAGTCAAGAATGTCTCATACGGCGGCGGTCCGCCCCAGGCTGGCTCTACAGCGCGGAGGTTTTGCGGCGGCATTGCGAATACAGCGGGCGGCGATTCTAGCATTGCCGCGCGACGACGGCACGCGGCGCGCCGATTACTCCGGAACGGTAAACTCCGGATGCTGCTCCCGGAGACGCAGTAGCGCGGCGGCGGCAGCTTCTGTCTCACCAGCCTCCCGGAGCCTCACTACGCACTGCCACCAGTCATCTGCTGAGGTGGCAGGTTCGCACAAATGCTCCTGGAGGGACTTGCTTTCCATGCTGCTTGCCGGCGCCGCTGTACGCAGCGTCGCGCCCACCGACTCTCGTCGTGCGGCGGTATCGGCGAGATCTTGCGAGGGTTTGCGTGCTTCCTCGGCGGCGGCTTCGATCCGCTGGCTCGATTCGGCAACCGCGTCGTTTCGTGATTCGCCGAGGTCGCGGCTGGCACCGAACTTTTCCTGACGCTTCGTAACCGGTTCTGGCTGCGCGGCTGCAGGAGTCTGCAAGTTGTACCTGTCGGCCTCTATCATTGCCGCGGGTGATTCGACGGGTGCCGGGCCATGATCTTCGTCGATCTCGGCGATTTCATGCTCCGTGACGGGATAAACAGCCGGTGCCGGCAGATCGGCCTGCATTTCAAACAACAGCGTGACCGCCAGTACCAGGGTTGCGGCGAATGCGAGAGGCCGGAACCAGTCGCGCCCGCTTACTGCCGGCGACTTCGCGGCGCGAGCTGCCTCAGCCAGTACAGCGCGATTCAGCGCCTCAGGCGCGGTGATAGTTGCGCCCTCGCGATACAACTCGCTGACACGCTCGTCGGCCTTGTTGTCCATGTCAGTGCTCATGCTGAATTACTCATGTTCCCTGGCCAGTTTGCTGTTGCGACCAGCCAGTTTGTCGGCAGCTGTCGATTCACCCATCGCGGTCTTGAGCTTGCTCATGGCGTAACGCAGGCGGCTCTTGGCTGTCTCGGGAGCAACGCCTGTCACGTGGGCGATCTGCTCCAGGCTGAGCCCGCCTTCCTCGCGTAGCAGGAAGGTATCGCGCTGCTCCACGGGCAAATCCCGCAGCGCCAAAAGCAGACGCTCTCGCGCCAGTGCATTTTCCACCTGGGTTTCAATATCTGCCGTCTCTGCGGGCCGGGTGTCCGGATCGTGTGCAGCTCCATCGCTGTAACGTTTGTTGCGGCGGATCGAATCGATGAAGCTGTTATGTGCAATCCGGTACAGCCAGGTCGTGAATTTTGCAGTCGGGCGATAGTTCTTGCGCGCCTTGATGATCTTGCTCCAGACCTCCTGAAAAATGTCGGCTGCCTGGTCTTTGTTACCTGACAGGCGTAACAGGTAGCGGAACAGCGCATCGTTGTGGCGGGTATACAGGCTTTCAAAAGCGGCGACATCGCCGTCCCGGTAGCGCAACATCAAGGCTGAATCATCTGGCGGAACACTCATGCGCCGAGCATATGTCAGGGCTGGCACCTGCGAAAGCGCCTGACCCGCAGACAGCGCCACCTGAACGGCGTCATGCATGGCGCAAAAGCACCGAATTCGTGCCCGTTCCCCGTTTATCAGTCGTAATGCTGTTCAATCCGCTCATTTTCCATGCGTAGTCTGCTTACGGTAAACGCAGGGGCGGCGCAGTCGGGGTCAGCCAGGCACAGGGCTATTGCAAAATAGGAATTAGGTGTTATAGTCAACTACAACACCAAGTCACCGGGCCCGGCCCGGCATTGCAACCCGCTTCAAACAGGATATTCGCTGATGTTCAAACCAACGCAGGCACATTTGCCACGCCGCATCACCCTGGCGGTATTCATTATTTTGCTGGTTGCTATCGTCGCGGGCCAGGCGGAAGGCCAGAATCGCTCCGTGACGGCCACGACGGTCTCGCCAACGCGGGCGGACCCCGGCTTGCTGATGCGACGTATGGCGACGATCGCGGTGGAGCTGGTGGCACCATCGCGGCAAGCCGACAGCCTGTCGAGCGCCCCGTAAGGGACCCGCTGCCGATGACGATTTCGAGCACACGGATACGGGTCGCCCCGACATTCCGGTCGGTAGAAGGCGGCTGCCGTCCTGTTAATATCCATCCAGCTGTCGCAATAAATCAAACCAATCGAGCCATCCGCATGGCCGGCAATAAATGAAGATGGCAGGGAGTTCAATGGATCCTAAATGGAATGATGATTTGCCGATCTATCGCCAGTTGCGCGATCGGGTTGTCGCAATGATCCTTGAAAACGTATTGACTGACGGCGACGCATTGCCGTCAGTGCGCAATGTGGCCGCAGAGTACCGGCTCAATCCATTGACTGTACTAAAAGGCTACCAGGAACTGGTGGATGAGGGCCTCGTTGAAAAGAAGCGTGGTCGCGGCATGTTCGTGACAGACGGTGCGCACAAACAACTCCTAAAAGATGAACGCCGACGCTTTCTCGAGAAGGAATGGCCGGCCGTGGTCGCCACGATCGAACGGCTGGGCCTCGACAGGGACGACCTGCTTGCAGAGCGGTCGACGACGGGCGAAGAAAAATGACGGAGCCTGAGATGACCAGCCTGGTAATTGCAGAGAATGTATCCAAATCGTTCGGTGCCACGTGCGCAGTGGACGATGTCAGTTTCCGGATTGACCAGGGCCGCATAACAGGCCTGATCGGTCCTAATGGTGCCGGTAAGACGACGCTCCTGAAGGCGATACTCGGTTTGACGGACTGCCAGGGAAGCTTGTCGGTACTCGGCCTCGACCCGTTCCGCCAGCGCCGCGAGCTCATGCAGAATATCTGTTTCATCGCCGATGTGGCCGTCTTACCTCGCTGGATCAAAGTGTCACAACTCCTCGATTTCACCGAGCAGGTGCATCCAAATTTTTCGCGCAAGCGTGCGGATGAATTACTCGCGCAAACGCGCATCAAGAGCCGCTCGAGGGTTCGCGAACTGTCCAAAGGCATGGTCACGCAGTTACATCTGTCGATTATCACTGCGATCGACGCGCGCTTGCTGATCCTTGATGAGCCGACACTCGGCCTTGATATTATTTTCCGCAAAGAATTTTACTCGAATGTCCTCAGCAGCTATTTCGAGGAGGACCGCACAATTCTTATTACGACTCACCAGGTTGAAGAGATCGAAAACCTGTTAACGCATGTCATGTTCATTAACGACGGCAAACTTATTCTCGATGCGGCCATGGACGACCTGCCGCAATCTTATGTGGAACTGCAAACCTCAGGATCCAAAGCCGACGAAGCCAGACGCCTGCGGCCGTTGCATGAACGCGATGGCTTTGGCAAAAAAATCATGACATTTGAGGGGGTCTCGCGCGAACAGTTGCAGGGGTTTGGTGAGGTAAGGGCTCCAGCAGTGGCAGACCTGTTCGTCGCGAAGGTCAAAGGAGCGATGGCATGATTCGGACTCAACTGGCACTGCTGCAACGCGAGCTCTGGGAGCACCGCTCGATCTACGTGGCACCGGGGGTCATCGCATTCCTGATCGTATTGTTGTCGATTACCGGGCAAGTTGCCGTTTCAGCGTTCGACCAGCAGGTCGACCTGGGCATCCTCGGCGCAAGTCACCTGGGTGAAAAGGAACGCGCAGCAGCCGTCGGCGTCGTTACGTCTGCTATTGCCATCATGCTGATGATGTCCATGGCGATACTCAGCGCTTACTACCTGCTTGATACCCTGTACACGGAGCGCAAGAACAAGAGCATCCTGTTCTGGCGTTCACTACCGGTTACGGATTCTGAAACGGTATTGTCGAAACTGTTCACGGCGGTGCTGGTTATCCCTCTCGTTACTTTCGCTATCGTTGTCATCACGCAGATTCTGGTGCTTATCGCATTGTCGATATGGATCAGCCTGCGAGGCGGCGATGGCTGGAGCATCGTGTGGGGCTCTGCGCCATTGTTCCAGAACTGGTTGGGCACGTTGGCTTTCTTCGTCGCAGTGCCGTTATGGTTCATACCGTTTGCAGGCTGGTTCCTGTTTGTTTCTGCATGGACCCGGC
>JBBKWB010000066.1:0-7015 GCA_037968755.1 Woeseia sp. | reverse complement strand
GCCGCAGCGGACTCGTACGCGCTGGCCCTGCGGCTCGAGCGCCGTGACGGTCGCTACCCGGAACGCGGCACCCGCGGACACCGCCTCATCCACCATCGCCCGCACCAGTCACGCAGGGTCGTCGCAGCGCAGCGAACCTTTCTGAAAGATGCCGTGATGAAAGATCGGCGCGAGCGCCGGTTCGAGGTTCTGGATGTCGTCGGCCGACAGAAGCTCGTAGCCGACACCGAGCGCGTCCATCAACTTGCGTGCCGCGGCTGTCTTCTCGAATGCCGCCTCGGTCTCGTAGACCTTGAGCCAGCCACCGTCGTGAAAAAACCCGTCGAGCGCGGTGCCGTTCGTTAGTTTGCGCCAGTCCGAGTTGGCGTGCCGCGACAGCGCGTGAAGTTCGCGAGCGATGCTGGCAACGCGCCCCTGACGGCTGGCCAGCAGGAACCGCAGCAGCCATGGCGCCGCGCGCGGCAGGTAGGACGGCCGGATCGAAAGGGGGCTCAGCGGATCGCCGATACTCGCGAGCGCCTGTTTCCAGACGCCAGGCATCGCGGTAGGCGCACAGGATTCGTTAACGACCGCACCGGCGTTGCCGGAGGACGCGCCGGCCGCCGGCCCTTCGCGATCAATGAGCAGTACGCCGTGTCCGTCGCGGCGCAGTGCCAGGGCGGTTGCAGCACCCACGACACCGGCACCGATAACAATGATGTCCTGCTCTGACAATCTCGCCCCGATCAAAGCCTGTGCAGCGTTCAAGTCTAGCAGCCCCACGGAAGAATAGGGGTCGAACCGAATAAGCGGCCGCTCGCGGGTGGGGATTAATAAAGCGGTTTGGTCTTCTCCTCTCCGTGCTTGTTCAGCACCGGCAGTTTCTCATTGGTCGGTTACCAACTGAGCTGTTGCCGTGGTTCGCTTGACACAGCATTGCGGTTTCGGCCAAGAACTCCACTATCTCCGCGCCAGATGCTGTCGGAGTTCGGGTAAATCTGGCGCGCAATCACCACCTGGCCGTTCAACAACAAACGATGACCCATACGCCGTGGTAACTGTTGCTCCGCCCACGACAACGGGTGGACACCAGCCACCACGCGGGCCGGATGATCCGTTAGTTATTTACATGCTTGGTGCCCCGAAGATCGACCCTGCCGACGGCGAAAAGAGTCGGGATTTGCTGCGAAGAGCACGTCATCAGGTATACGCAACCACATTTGATACCTATGAACAGGAAGTCAGGGATCAGCTTCAGGGACTTCTCGGTGAGTACGGTTTCAATCATGAGACCGATATCGAGGCGATTACTGTTTACCGCTGGCCGCACGGTTATTCCTACGAGTACATGTTAGTTGATGACCCGGAGTGGGCTGAAGGACAAGCACCGCATGAAATCGGGCGAGCTCAGTTCGGCAGAATTTCAATCGCTAATTCAGATTCCGAGGGTCGCGCCTACCTGGATGCTACAATCGACTCTGGTTGGCGCGCCGTGGCAGAACAAAATAGAGGATCGAATTCATGAGAAAAATTTTGAGTTGCATTGTTATTGTATTGATGTCGTTTTCTGCAATGGCCGAACACCATGCCATGGAGAACGCGGATCTCCACGCTGCGATAAAGGCGTTTGACCATGCCTATGCTAATAATGATGTCGAAAAATACTTCAGCTTCTATGCCGACGATGCGACTGCGTATTTCGGCGATGGCAGAGTGGATATCGCGGCTTACCACGAAATGTGGACTGGGTTAATGAAAGCGGGCGGTGGCGTTGAGCTGAACGAAATGTCGGATCTTCAGGTGCAAGTCATGCCCGGTGGTGATGTCGCTGTAGCGACGTCCTTCATTGACAACCGCACGCGCTCGCCTGATGGAACAACGGCGACGTCGAGAGCGTTCGAAACTGACGTGTGGCAAAAGATCGATGGCGAGTGGAAGATCATCAGCCTTCACTACAGCGCAATCTAGTTTGGAGAAAATCTTGAACACGATCACGCAGTGCTCAGGAACTGTACGCGTGTAACGCTTTTCATTGGGAATAGGGGACAGTTAACCTATTTCCCCAGGGTGTGGTGGTCCTTGGCAACGTTACAGTGGCGAAATGAGTTAACTGTCCCCAATTCCACCCACTATCTCAGCGCCAGATGCTGTCGGAGTTCGGGTAAATCTGGCGCGCAATCACCACCTGGCCGTTCAACAACAAACGATGCTACGGCATTTCCGAGGCGAATCGCGTCCACCAAACTCCAGTTCGACGACAACCCTGCTAACAGACCGCCAGCGTGTGAGTCGCCGGCACCTATGGTATCGATGACACTGGCGGCGTAAGGTTCGACCCATCCTGCATCAACATTCGACCGATAATAAAAAGCGCCTTCCTTATCGCGGCGAACGATCAGCGTGCAACCGTGCCGTTCGCTCCAGGCGGCTGCCGATTTCTCCAGTGGGTCATCAATGCCGATAAATCGCGCTTCATCACGATTGAGCGTCACAATTGAATTCAAAGCGAGCAATCGAGTTACGATTCCTGGCGGGACGTCTCCAATTCGCGGCCCAAAATCAATGACAATTTCGACATTCTTATCGAGCGATTCCAACCAGGCTACGATGACTTCGTCAGCTGACGGCACTAGCTGATACCCCGACAAGAAGATCAGGCTATCGGCCTGAATATCAATCTGACGAAGGATCTCCGGCGTCCAATCATTCTCAATGCCCGTTACCGTCACAAAACTGCGTTCACCATCGGGTTCGACAAAAGCCAGGCACCAGCTATTGTCTCCGTCTATTTGTGACAGGTGCGATTCAATCCCTCGTGCGCGCAAATATTTCGATATTTGATCAAAACCCGTTCCATTGCCGATCAAGAAAGCGTTCGTGGGATAGAATCCCAAGCGATGTAACGCAGAGGTGATATTCAATCCGCACCCGCCGATCATCGTCAGACTGTTGCTGGCTTCTATGTCAGCACCTCGGACCGGTAGCGTCGGAACGGTTATGATTTGGTCAATAACAGCGGCACCCAGTACACAGATATGGCGCTTGGGCGCCAGCGTTGGGAGCTTGTCGAGCAATGACCTTACAGCCGTCAACGCACATGCCTCGCGGAGCGATAGGTCGAAAACTTCTTTGCATAGGTCTCAAAATCGACATCGTTAGCGGTTTTCAATCGCTGCAGAGTTTTCGCGTCAAACCGACCAATGCCGGATATCGCACCGCAAATAGCGGTTGCCATCGCGCCAATGGTATCGGTATCACCGCCAAGATTGGCGCACAGCACCGCACATCGACCAGGATCAGTTTTCGCAAGATCGACCATTGCAATGGCAGCCGGTACCGATTCAATTGCGCTGACACCCGCACCAATCAAATCATAGATATTGGCTGATATTGCGACATCATCGGATTTCTTGTTGGTAACGGATAAGGCCAGTTCGATGCGAGCAGCAAGACTGGGACTAAACGTATTAACATTTCTTTGTTGTGCTCTGAGTGCGATTTCGGGAAGGTCGCTTTTCGTCTTCGACCACGGGTGCCCGTCGATTGACATCGAAATCGCCCATGCAATTACAATCGCCCCGGCAACGGATACGTCGGATTTGTGCGTCGGTGCAGAGGCAGCGGCGACCTCGGCATAAAAGTCGTCGAAAGATTCTGTTGGCAACAAGCAGCCCAGCGGCATCACACGCATTGCGGCACCGTTTGTCACTCCCAAATTCGGAATGTCCGATACGGGTTGACCGGCTTTGATCGCGTTGAGCGCGACCTTTGAGGTTGGTCCCAGTACGTTCCTGGAAAAGGCATCGAAGGACTCGACCCAGTCGAGAATACGGCCGGCGATCACATCGGTATCGACTCGACCGTTGCATTCAATTATCGACTCCGCCAATGCAATTGCCATTGAAGTGTCGTCGGTTATCTGTGCGGCTTTGAAGTACTTCGCCGCACTATTTTCCTGTGGGCCATCGAGAAAGTCGTCTATCCAGCCAAAATGTTCTTTGACGCGACATCGTGGCCATAATTCTGAAGGCATGCCGAAAGCATCGCCCAAAGCCTGGCCGTAGAATGCTCCCAAAATGCGTTCTTCGATTTCCTGTGACATTGCAATGGTTTCCTCAGGCTTTGGTCTTGTGATACGTCGACGACGATTCACGGAACGCCGAGATAAACAGCATTGCTACAGCTACGATAATTGCCAACCCCACACCCCAAACAGCAAACCAGTCGAATTTCGCGGCGTCGCTTGGCTCCAATAATGCGAATTGTTCAAGAACCTGACCACCAACCTGGTTACCGACGAGAGCTCCCAGCCCCATACAGATCAGCGTCAGCAAACCCTGTGCTGCCGAACGCATATGCGCGGGCGCCTTTCGGTCAGTATAAATGTATGCCGTAATGAAATAGAAGTCGTAGCTCGCCCCATGCAACAAAATCCCACCAAATAGCAGGCTGTACATCAGCAGGTTCTCCGTTCCGCCGTACATAAAGAATCCGTAGCGGATGGCGGCGGTTACCAAGCCTAGTAGCAAGACCTTCTTGATCCCAAAGCGTTTTAGGAAAAAGGGTAAGGCGAGCATGAAGAAAATCTCAGACAACTGTCCCAGTGTCATCCAACCGGTTGCGTTCTTGAGACCAACCTGTGTCAAGAAACCGTTCGCAAATTGATAGTAGAACGCAAGTGGAATGGCGAACAAGAATGAGCATAGCGCGAATACAGCAAACGCCCGATCTTTTAGCAAGCCAAGTGCGTTCAGTCCAAGTAGTTCCTTCAGGTCAATTGTCCTGTTGCCACTTTGCGGTGGCGTATCAGGAAGAAAAAGCGCATATATTGCGAGCAAAATTGATGCCACGGCCGTTACTACGAAAGGGATGCTAGTCGCCGATATGTCGTTGAATCCCAGCATCGTAGGAACAAATCCAACAGTGATGCCCGAAAAAATCCAGCCAATGGTTCCGAACACTCGTACGCGAGGAAAGTTGCGCTCGGTATCTTCCATGTTCCTGAATGCAATGCTGTTAGTAATCGCAACGGTCGGCATGTAGGTCAGCGCATAGAGCAGCAACATCGGCATGAAGGATCGGAAAACCGTCTGTTGTGTAATAAAGAGGAGCAGCACGGCACCGGCTACATGCATAAACGCAAGCACCTTCTGTGCCGAGAAGTATCGATCCGCGATGACTCCGACAAGGACTGGTGAGATTATGGCGGCAATGGATGTGCAGCTATACGACCACGCTATTTGAGTCGCACTAAAACCGAGTTTGTCCAGGTATTGCCACAGCGGAACGAACCAAGCGCCCCATATGAACCACTGCAGAAACATCATAGTGGACAATTTGCGGTTTATTGAGGTAATCGTATTTGTCCTCAATGTTGCGTCTTACTAGTCACCCGAGATGCAATGTACATCGCCGCGTATACGACCAACAGAAACAACCAGTGTCATTTGGATCGACCTTGGCTTCAGCAAGTTCCAGGATGGCGTGCCGAACTTTATTCGAACTCGAACGTGAGACCGTATCATAAGGTCGCACTGGGGTACCGACAAGTTAACTTTTGATGACGTGCTAATTGCCGTTTAATTATTATTCATGCGGTGGTTACACGTTTCCAAATTGCAAAGGAGCGCTGTCGGACGAACCGACAATGCTCGGCTCGATTGTTTGCATTTTGAGAAGTGTCACGAATCGTATCCGAATTGAGCTCGCGATGAGCGACACCGTAACTCCTCAAATTTGTCGGTGATGATTGGCCTCGGTTCACCGTCGTTCGCCAGACACCTCTTACAGGTACTCAAGACCCTAATGGATGTGTCCGCTAAACCCTGACCACCTCACCTGACACCTTTCTTAGGTGTGGCGGGATGACTGTTTTACCCCCGAAAGCAGTCGTCGGCGTATCATCATGCTGACAGGCTGCTGCTGACCCAAAGCGGCTATTTAGTTTTCAGAGTTATAATTCGCTGATTTCGACAAATGCCGTTAGCAGCTAGAGAAGGCACCGATGAATACTGAGAAAATCAACAAATGGCTTACACTTTCGGCCAATATTGGCGTATTGATCGGAATTATCTTCTTGGCCGTCGAGGTTCGACAGTCGAATCGTATTGCAATTGCGGCAACAGAGATCAGCGTCAGGGACCAATTCAGGACGAACAATGAAGTTGTCCTCGCGAACGACGCAGTCGCGGAATTGCTTGTCAAAGCCGCAGACATCGACGCGGAATTTTCAGCAATCGAAACAGAGAAACTTTACGCGTACCTGTACGCGCACATGAACATCTGGATGAGTGTCGAAATTGCTTACGAAAACGGGATGCTGCCGCGTACAACATTCGAAGTTAGTCTAGCAGACATAAGTGGGGTCTTACGGGGATATCCTGCATTGAGGCCACTCGCACGGGATGCAATGTCCGCGTATCCGTCTTATGGAGATTGCCACATATACGCGGCTATGCGTGAGGCACTGGAAGTTATTGACTAACCGCTAGTGGCCGTAAGGCGACCGTGGAAATCGACAAATTTTAGTAATTTGCGCGTCCGCTTCTCCTCAAAGCAAACCCTGGGTGGGAAGCGGAATGGCAGGTTTCGGGGTTGTGAAAGGCTAAGCCTGCCGTTCGTCCCGTGTCACAATCGTTCGGCTTTGACACCGGTGAAGCATAGCGTATTTCGTCCAGGGTCGGTTCTTGAAGATCGTTCGCGAGGATTTTGAAACCGGTCGCCCCGACGCAAGGGAAAGCTGCCGCTTCGCCATCGCTATTTTATTGACCGGCGATCAATTTTTCGGACGTTCATCGATCAAATCGACCAATATCCTAATCGCACTTTCGGTTACCCATTGCCCGCCACTTCCGGTGAGGATTACGACACCTGCATTGTGCATTGGCGAAAAGACATAAACCGATGCAAAGCCATCAGCGTCGCCATCATGCAAATAGAACGGACCTTTGGGGTGAGGGACTATTATCAGTCCTGAGCCGAACGCAGCTTTTCCGGCGTCATGGTTCAAGGTGGTTGTCGTAACATACTTGGTCAG
>JBBKWB010000065.1:0-18627 GCA_037968755.1 Woeseia sp. | reverse complement strand
CATTGTAAGCCTGCAATCTAACAATGACGTTGCGGGGATCATCCGCTAAGTAGCTTGGCTTGTGGTCGGTCGAACGTAGTAGTAAAGAGTCGATCGTTGCCGTGCCTTGATGCTAGCTCATACCAGAGCTGCTGTGTCGGGTTAAAGTGGCCTTGACCGCTGGGTCTCGTAAGGGGGTACTTTCGAGAAGTGGTTCCGGAGGCGGGCCTTAAATACCCCAGAAACTAAAAAGGCCCACCTTGCGGTGAGCCTTTTTGTTGTTTCGTATGGTGCCGGCACCAAGAGTCGAACTCGGGACCTACTGATTACAAATCAGTTGCTCTACCAACTGAGCTATACCGGCATTTTGGGCGGGGCTGCGGAATCGCAGGGGCGCATTATTGGTGTTTCGGGGCGCTGGGGCAAGTGTCTTTCTTGGCTTTTGAGAGCTGGTCGGCCCTCGATTGGCGCGGTGCTGTGGCTCAGTGGCTAATCCGCTAGTTCGCCCTCGGGCACGTGGCCGCGTCCCGTAGCAGTACCCGGTCCTCGCCATAGCGCTCAATCATGCTGCCTGCGCCGCGGCCCGGGGGCAGGCCCAGGTCCACGTAGAACACGGTCGCTGCGCGGGTTCGTGCGGCTATCTCGGCAGGCAGGTCCATGGATTTGGCTTGCAGTTCTATTCGCTCTGCACCGGCGATGTCGCCGAACAGGCCTAGTGAGATCTTGATGCCCTCGTCGTCCGTTTCCACGATGTAGGCATCGCCGAGACCGCCTTCGTGCAGGGTCTTCAGCATCCTGTTGGCCGCAGCGCGGTTCGGGATGCCGCGAATCTGTACCCAGTTGCCCACAAACATTTCGCCCTGGGTGGTGCGCACCCGGCCGTTCAGGCCGTCCTCTTCCATCTCGGCCAGGGTGTCGTTGGCTTCTTTGCTTTCCCGCAACGGGCCGATGGTCACGCAGGAGCGGCCCACCTGGGCTTCGATTTCAGCGTGGCGAATGGCCGGCGCCGCTTCGGCATCCGGGTCCACGGGTGCGGGCTCCGGGATCGGGCTGTCGGCCTTGGCCAGTTGCAGTGGCGGGCCCATGTCGGTCTCTTCAACAACCGCTATACCGCTGTTGTCATCCGGTGCCACCAGCTTGCCCCACATGAAATACAGGACGTTCGCCAGCAGCAATGTCAGCAGCAGGTTTCTCATTGTGGGTCGTGCACCATGTTCGCGAGTTCCTGCAGGCTCAGTTTCGCGGCCTCGTTACGTGTCGTCACCATGCGGCAGGCGTCTCCGCCGGTCAAGACGCGGCTCGGCGGGTTGTCAGCTCTACGCAGCATGCGCTGTGTGCATTCTAGCGCAACGCCTCTTTGCTTATTTGCTGATGTGAATATCGCGAGCCCGCCTTATGCGGACCCGCGACTCAGTGCGCACAAGCTTCCTAACTAGCGGCCTACAGGTCGCGCCACGCCGGAACCTTGGAACCCGGCAATGCAGTAGCCTCGTAAATAGCACGGGCGATAGCGCGGGCGAGTGTATCCGCTGCCATCGCACCCAGTCGCAGCGACAACACCGATCTCGGCATCGCTTCGTGTGCTTCCTGTTGCGCCGTGGACAACACAAACAACACATCACCATCAAACGGCGCATGAATGGGCCGCAATGCACGGGCCATGCCGTCTTGCGCCATGATCGCAATGCGCTGCAACTCCACGCGGCTCATTGCCACATCGATGGCGATGCAGGCCAGTGTCGTGTTGGCGCGCGGTTGCATTGCCCTGCCGTAGTCTTCGGGGCCGGCCACCATGCCGTCCGTTCCCAGGCCGCCGAACTCGCCGTTGATCTCAAAGGGTGCCGCCCAGAACTGCTTGCCGCCCGGTGCAATCGCCGAGCCCAGGCTGTTCACTGCTACCAGTGCGCCTACGGTAATGCCCTCGGCCGAGACCGCCGAGGCCGAACCCAGCCCGCCTTTGATACCGCCCGAGTTCGCGCCGTAGCCTGCGCCCACGGTGCCCAGCTTGAAGTCATGCGAAGCCGCTTCCAGCGCCTTGATGCCCAGTTCGCGGTACGGCGGTAGTTCGCCCCAGGCCTTGTTGCCGCCGTTCGCCAGGTCGTAAAGACAAGCGGTGGGCAGAATGGGTGATGGCGGCACGCCGGGCTGTGCGCCCATCGAAAAGCCGCGGTTGCGCGCGCCCATCCAGGCGGCCACGCCGTCGGCGGCGGCCATGCCGTACACCGAGCCGCCGGAGAACACGATGCCATCCACTTCCTGCACCAGGTTCTGGGCGGATAAGGCATCCGTCTCGCGGGTAGCCGGGCCACCGCCGCGTACATCGCAGGCGGCTACGGCGGGTTTGTCCGGCAGGATGATTGTTGAACCCGTTGCCACGTCGGCATTCTGCGAGTGGCCTACTTTTAATCCCGGTACGTCCGTGATCAGGTTTCTCGGACCGGTCTTCGACGAGGTCACGGCAGCAGCCGCTGCTTTCTTCTCGGCGGCCGTCGCTGTGTTGGCTGTTACGCCCGCCAGCCCCAGGGCTGACACGGCGGCCAGCTTTCCAAGCAATTCTCTTCGGTCCATCTCACTCTCCTAAAACCACGATTCGTAAGTGTGTATGTCTGTGTTTGGTCGGTTGCTAGTTCGTTGCTGCCTTGCGGCTCGCCAACGCCTTGTTCAAATCCGGAACCACCGAGAGCAGTTCTTTGGTGTACGCGTGCTGCGGGTTGGCGAAGACCACTTCGGTCTTGCCCGCTTCCACGATGCGGCCGCGCTGCATCACGAGCAGGCGGTCGGTGATGTTGCGTACTACCGAGAGGTCGTGCGTTACGAACAAATACGCCACACCCAGCCGGTCCGATAACTCCACCAGCAACTCCAGCACGCGCGCCCTGATGGAAACATCCAGTGCGGATACCGCTTCATCGAGAACAATCAGTGACGGCTCGGTGATCAACGCCCGCGCGATGGCTATGCGCTGCCGCTGGCCGCCGGAGAACTCGTGCGGGTAACGATCCGCATCCGCGGCCTGCAGCCCTACCTGCTCCAGTATGTGATCGATACGTTTACGCGCATCTGCCTTGTCCGGCTTGGTGTCGTACAGGTGGAAGTTCTCGGCGATCAGGTCGCGTACGCGCCAGCGCGGGTTGAACGTGCCGAACGGGTCCTGGAACACCACCTGCAAGTGCCGGCGAATGGCGCGCACGTCCGCGACGTTGTCGGTTGGGAACGGCTTGCCGAATACTTTGATCTCGCCGGCCTGGGCACGGTCGAGGCCCAGTATCGTGCGCAGCAGTGTGGATTTGCCGCAGCCCGATTCGCCCACGAGGCCAACGTTCTCGTTGGGGTAAATCTCCAGGCTGACATCATCAACAGCGCGCGACGCCGCGCGTTCGCCAAACAGGCTGCGCGCACCGTAGTACTCGCGCACGACATTGCTGACGTTGAGTACGGCGTTCGCACTGGCATCCGGTATGACGCTCTTGGTTGGTGCGCGCGTGGAGTCTTCGATCAATTTTTGCGTGTACGGCTGTGGGGCATTCTGGAATACGTTGAGTACGTCGCCGTTGTCGATGAGTTCGCCGTCCTTCATTACGGCGACGCAGTCAGCGGTCTCGGCGACTACCGCGAGATCGTGGGTTACCAGGATCAGCGCAATGTCGTCCTCGCGCACGAGCTTCTGGAACAGCGCCATGATTTCGGCTTGCGTGGTTACGTCGAGCGCGGTGGTGGGTTCGTCGGCGATGAGCAGCTTGGGTTTCATCGCCACGGCAATTGCGATAGCAACGCGTTGCCGTTGACCTCCGGAAAGATTATGTGGGTAGCGGTCCATGGAGAACTGTTCCGCCGGCAGGCCGACTTTGTTCAGTGTCTCGCGCGCGGTTTGCAGTGCTTCTTTTTTCGACACGTTGCGATGCAGTCGGACGGTCTCCGCAACCTGGTCGCCGATGGTCATCAGCGGGTTGAGTGCGGTCATCGGTTCCTGGAACACTACGCCGATGTCTTTGCCGCGAATCTTGCAGAGTTGCTCTTCGGTGAGCGTGGACAGGGAGTTGCCATCGAACAGTATCTCGCCGGAGAGGCGCGCGCTTTCCGGCAACAGGCCTGCTATGGCCATAGCGGTCATGGTCTTGCCGGAACCGGACTCACCGGCAATGCCAAGGATCTGGCCGGCATCGAGCTGCAGTGACACGGACTTCAGAATATCGGTTGGCCCGATCGATACCGTCAGCTCGCGAATATCCAGCAGCATCGTCTAACGCCCCCGCCGGATACGTGGATCAAGGTGATCGTTCAGGCCATCACCCACCAGGCCGAAGCCGAGTACCAACAGCATGATCGCCATCCCGGGGAAGATGGCCAGCCACGGTGCGAAGCCGATCATGGTCTGGGCTTCGCTCAGCATGCGCCCCCAGCTAGGCATGGGTGGCTGCACGCTGAGGCCCATGTACGCGAGGCCTGCTTCCGCAACCACGGCAAGCGCAAACTGGATAGCCGCCTGAATAACCAGCAAGCCCGTGAGGTTGGGCAGTATGTGTTGCACGGAGATGAGATACGGCGATTTGCCCGCCGCCCGTGCTGCGAGTATGTATTCCTTCGCCCACAAGCTCAGCGCCGCGCCGCGTGCGACCCGTGCGAACACCGGAATGTTGAAGATGCCTATTGCGATAATCGCGTTGATGGCGCCCGGGCCGTAAACGGCGGTAATCATGACGGCCATCAGCAACGACGGGAACGCGAAGATCACATCGTTCGTGCGCATGACGGTTTCGCCGAGCCAGTTTGTTTTCGCGGCGGCGAGCAAGCCGAGTGGCACGCCGATGCCAGCACCGATGGTGACGGCAACCAATGCGACCACAATCGAGTTCTGGGTGCCCACCATGATCATCGACAAAACATCACGACCGAAGTGATCCGTACCGAACGGGTGTAACCAGGACGGGCCCTGCATGCGTGCCGGGATATCGATTGCCGTGACATCGAACGGCGTCCAGACGAGAGACAGCAATGCCGTCGCGAGTACTATGATGATTAAGGTGAGACCAATCTTCAGGCTCAGGCCCATGGGTACGGAAGACGTTGCCACGGCTTCGGTGGTCGCGTTGTTTGCGTCTTGCGCGATCACTTGGCCGAGCTCCGCAAACGTGGATCGACTGCAACGTAGGCAAGATCAATCAGGAACGTGACCGCGACTACAGCGAATACCAGCACCATCACTACGCTTTGCACGACGATCAGGTCGCGTTGCGTAATGGCTTGGAACACCAGCCGGCCGATACCCGGCAGCGAGAACACGTTCTCGATGATGATGCCGCCGGCGAGCAGGAACGGAAACTGCAAACCGATTATGGTCAATACGGGGATCATCGCGTTGCGCAGTGCATGTCGCCACATCGCCTGGTGGCTGCTTAGCCCTTTGGCGCGCGCGGTGCGTACGTAGTTTTCGTTCATGGTTTCGAGCAACGCGGTGCGTAGCACTCTCGCAATGATGGCGGCCTGCGGCGCGGCCAATGCGAACGCGGGCAGGATCAGGCCTTTCAGTGCGGGCCAGAAGCCTGCGTTCCAGCCAGCGAAGCCGCCCGCTGCGAACCATTGCAACTGCGTTGCGAACACGAGTATCAGCAGCAGCGCGATCCAGAAATTGGGTAAGGCCACGCCGATCTGCATGACCACGTTGAGACCGGAATCAAGACCGCTGCCACGACGACTTGCCGCCAGAATGCCAATGGGCAGCGCGATGGCGATGGACAGCGCCATGGCCAGCAAGGCGAGCGGCACAGAGGCCTGCAGACGTTCCGATATCAACTGGCCGACGGGCGTCTCGTAGGTGTAGCTGGTGCCGAAGTCGCCGCGCAGCAAGCCCGTGACCCAATCGAAGTAGCGGGCAATGGCCGGTGAATCGAGGCCCATCTGCTCGCGTAGAGCCGCAACCGATTCGGGGCTGGCGTTCATGCCCATCATGTAGGCGGCAGGATCGCCGGGGACGATTTGAATCAGCAGAAAAATAACGATGCTGGCGCCGACCAATGTGCCGGCGTTCGATGCGAGGCGGCCGATGAAGTAACGCGCACCCATGGTGCGGATGACAAACAGCACGAGAGCGATGGCTAGTACAGCGAGTAATGTTTTGAGCCACGGCGGAATGGCTGGTTGCGTTGCATTGTTCTGTGCACGTCCGGACGCTTCGCCGTCGATGTATGCGGCGGCCGCGATGTTCGCGGGTATCGGCGTATCCACCCACAGGCCTTTCAGGTCCGCTTTCCAGATACCGATGCGTGCCGATTGCAGCAGGTACACATTCACAGCATCGTCGGCGAGCTTGCGTTGTATGTCCTGTAGCAGCTTATCTTTTGCCTGCTCGTCGATTTCTGTTTCTGATGCGGCGAACAGCTGTTTGAACTCTTCGCTATCGTAACCAAAGTAGTAGTTGTCGCGTGCGTAGATGCCGTAGTCCATCGGTTCCTGGTGTTCAACGATGGTCAGGTCGAAATCTTTTTGCCCGAACACGCGGTTGAGCCACTGCGCCCATTCAAGGTTCTCGATAGTCAGGTTGACGCCAACGCGAGCCAGTTGAGCGGCGACTACTTCGCCGGCGCGGCGTGCGTAAGAGCGTGGCGGTAATCTTAGTGTTGCGGAGAAACCGTTTGGGTAGCCCGCCTCAGCCAGCAACGCCCTCGCCCGCTCCGGGTCGTAGGGGTAGCGATTGGTGAGGTCGATGTAGGCACGGCTTTGGCGTGTGTAATGACTGCCGATGGGCTCGCCAAGGCCGAACATGGCGCCGTCGATCAATGCCCTGCGATCAATCGCATGCGACATGGCCTGGCGAACCTTCAGATTATCGAAGGGCGGCTGGCGGTTGTTGATCGACAAAATGATCTTGCCTTCGGATGCGCCGATAACCACTTTGAAATTCGGGTCGTTCCGGAATTCGGCAACGTTCTCGGGCGCGGGGTAACTCGGGTAGGCATCGAGGTCGCCGGCTTTCATCGACGAGAACGCGGCGGCCGGGTCGCTGACAAACTTGAACACCACACTGTCCATGCGTGGCGGCGTGCCCCAGTAATCGGTGTTGGTGACGAGGCGAATCGAATCGCCGCGCCGCCAGTTGGCAAAGCGGAATGGACCCGTGCCTACCGGGTTAACGGAATTCGACTCCGCGCTTTCCGGCGCGACCATGACGGCGTCGCCCCAGCCGAGGATGTAGGGAATGGCACCGGCGCGCCGGTGCAGCAGCAGCTTGACCGTGTAGTCGTCGACAACGTCAACCTGCTTAATGGGCGAAAGCAGGGCCTTTTGGGCGTTGCTGGAATCGGCTGCGAGTGCGCGGTCCAGGCTGAACTTGACGTCGTGCGCATCAAAGGTGCTGCCATCATGGAAGCGCACACCCTGGCGAAGCTGGAACACGTAAGCGACGCCGTCGTCGACCAACTGCCAGGATACGGCCAAGGCCGGGGCGACCTCGCCCGCTTCGGTGATACGCGTCAGGCCTTCAAAGATGTTGCCGTAAACAATGTCGTCCACGGCTGCCGCGGCGCCGGATGTCGGATCAAGGTTGGGTGGCTCGAGCTGTACGCCGAGTACGAGCTGGCTTTGTGCGCCGGCGGCCAGTGGCAACAGCACTGTGAGCAACGCGGCGATAAAACACGTCCTGACCGTGCGACGCAATGTCGCAAGGCGCCGGGCGCTGGATTCTTGCACCGAGCTCACATCCGTACCGATGTATACGCGCAGGCCAATATTGCCAGGAGTACGCGTGGCCGCGCGCGGGCCGGTAAAGACTGACGCCAAAAAAACATTCGGGAGCACAACAAGATTGCGTGCAATTGCGAAGAACAGCAGCTCCCTGTCGTGATAACAGACATCCGAAGCTTCCGCGGCGATATCGCCGCGAGCCTGACGCTGTTACCGAAGAACGAGATCACGCGTTCTTGGTAAGCAATCGTGCGGCAGCCAGCGCCATGACCTTGGCCGCATCGGTCATGTCTTTGATACCGACCCATTCGTCGGGTTGGTGCGCGAGATCGAGTACGCCCGGGCCGTAGGCAATGCAATCCTTGAGCTTGCCAATGCGATCGACGTGTTTCTGGTCGTAGGTGCCCGGCGAACAGACGAAGGTCGCATCCACGCCGAGTACATCTTTAATTGCCGCAGCGGTTGTCGAAGCAACCGGGCCGTTCCGGTCGGAGATACTGGGCTCGACCGCGAACAACTCTCGCAGTTTGAACTCGAACTCCGGTCGTGTTTCCGCGAGGTCCTCAAGAATCTTTGTGACCTCAGCGCGCACGTCCGTGAGCGTTTCCTCAATCAGGAAGCGGCGATCAATCACTACGCGGCAGGAATCGGCGACACACGGTGCCGGTAAGCCTTCGAATGCTTCCTCCTGGCCGCCATGCAACGAGTTGATGTTCATTGTTGAAGTGCGTGCGCCATCCGGCACCACCGGCATCTCGGATTTTCGTTGCGCGAGTGCCGGGTAAAGCGTCGTCTCGAATTTTTCGAGCACTGCACTCATGTGGCGAATCGCGGAATCACCGAGGAACGGCATCGAACCGTGCGCGATGCGACCCAGCGTTTCGATTTCTGCCCACCAGACACCGCGATGGCCGATGCACACGCGGTCAACGTTGAGCGGTTCCGGAATAATGACGTGATCCACTTTGGGCGGCGTAAACCAGCCGCGCTCTGCGAGATAGGCAACGCCGCCGTAGCCGCCGGACTCTTCGTCGACGGTGCCGGAAATCTCAATGGTGCCGGGCAAATCGGGGTAGGTATCGATCAACGCTTCGGCGGCGATGATCGCAGAGGCCAGACCGCCTTTCATGTCGCAGGCGCCACGGCCGTACACCTTGCCGTCTTTAACGAGGCCGTCGAACGGCGGCACGGTCCAGCCGCTGCCCACCTGCACTACGTCGATGTGGCCATTGAAGTGCACACACGGGCCGGCCTTCTTGCCTTCGCGGCGTGCAATGACATTGATGCGCGGATACTTGTCACTGTCACCAGGTGCACCGGTAGCACGCACGTACTCCACGGAGAACTTGCGCTTCGCCAGCCGGTTGCCGAGGTATTCAGCGCAGGGCTGGTAGGCATCGCCCGGTGGGTTGATCGTGGGAAAACGAATCAGGTCGCGAGTCAGTTCTACGAGTTCATCGACCCGGCCATCGATGCGATCCAGTACGGGTTCAAGATTCATCGTCACTGCGACACCGCCTGTCGATTGCTGGCCGCTAACAGCTTTAGTTCAACGATAATGGCATCGGTCATCGCTGAGCCATGCACTACTTCTTCACTCGCGGCCGCGATATCCGCTGTGCGCAGGCCCTTGTGCAGCGCTTGCCGCACGGCTTGATTGAGCAGCACCTCCGCATCGCGATTCTGCAGAGTGTGGTTCAGGCACATGCCGAACGACAGAATAGAGGCAATCGGATTCGCCATGCCGGTGTCGCTGATATCCGGCGCGGAGCCGTGGATCGGTTCATACAAGGCGCGAACTGCACCCGCGCGGCCATCATCGGCGACGTGCAGCGTTGCGGACGGCAACAGGCCGAGCGAGCCGCACAATGCAGCGGCTTCGTCCGAGAGTATGTCGCCGAATAAGTTATCGGTGACGATGACATCGAACTGTGCCGGTGCGCGCAGCAACTGCATCGCACAATTGTCGGCGTACATGTGGCTCAGCTCGACATCCGGATAATCGGCGGCAAGCTCGGTGGCAATCGTACGCCAGAGCACGCCGGTCTCCATGACGTTCGCTTTATCGACGGAACACAAGCGTCCTTTGCGTTGCCGCGCCAGTTCAAAACCAACGCGACAGGCGCGTGCGATCTGCGATTCGTCATACGCCTGCGTGTCGACAGCAGCGCGCTGACCATCGCCGCGGATTTCGATACCGCGCGGCAAACCGAAATACACGCCCGCTGTACTCTCGCGGACGATCATGACATCGACGGCATTCACGATCTCGGGGCGCAGCGAAGATGCTGCCGCCAACTCGGGAAAGGCTACCGCCGGCCGCAGGTTCGCGAACAAATCCAGTTCTTTACGCAGACGCAAAATGCCCATCTCGGGCCGGTCCTTCCGCGGCAATGCATCCCACTTGGGGCCACCCACGGCGCCGAAGATTACGGCATCAGACTTCAGCGCAGCACTTACAACCGCATCAGTAATGGGCACACCCGACTCATCAATCGACGCGCCGCCGACCCGTTCCTGCTGGAGTTCGAACTGAATGCCGAGATAGTCGGCAAACCAGTCCGCGACGCGCAGGGTTTCACTGATAATTGCGGGGCCAATGCCATCACCAGGCAGAACGAGTAGTTTTATTTTTTTATTCGTATTCATGTCAGATACAGCACTCACGTTTTACGTCAATCGTAGGTCTTCGAATCATCGATGCATTGCGTGCGTACCGGAGTACGCTGCTGTTCGATTGCCGCACTGGTCAGATACAACGCCCACCGTCGACTTCCATCGCAACCCCGGTAATCATCGAGGCATCGTCGGAACAAAGGAAACAGGCCGCAGCACCCATGTCTTCCGGTGTCGAGAAACGACCGATAGGAATGGAGGCCAAAAACTTCGCACGAATTTCCGGCGTGTCGCTGCCCATGAAGGTCTTGAGCGCGGGCGTTTCGCCGGCGACCGGGTTCAGGGCATTAACGCGGATGCCAAATGAGGCGAGCTCAATGGCCATTGCACGCGTCGCGGTGATGACCCACCCTTTTGACGCGTTGTACCAGGTCAGGTTCGGTCGCGGGCTGACACCGCCGGTAGAAGCAATATTAAGAATTGCGCCGCCACCACTTTTCTTCATCAGCGGCACAATGCTTTGTGCTGTGTAGTAAATCGATTTCATGTTGACCGAGGCTATACGGTCGAAGTCTTTTTCGGAGAGCTCATCCAAAGGCTGCGGCGTATGCCCCACGCCGGCATTGTTGACGAGTATGTTGATGCCACCGAAAAACTTCGTCGCTTCCTGTACGAGGTTCGCCACTTCACTGGCGCTGGAAATATCCACCTGCACGCCGATTGCGTTTTCACCGAGTTCGTTAGCCATCGCAGTAGCGGCATCGCCGTTGATATCGGCAATAACTACTCTTGCGCCCTCGTCTATAAAACGCTTAACGATGCCTGCGCCAAACCCGGACGCGCCACCGGTAACAATTGCTGACTTTCCATCCAAACGCATAACGACCTACCCCTTTCCATGCAGCACGGCGACGGTCTTGACCGCCGTGAAACTGTACAACGCTTCGAAGCCTTTCTCGCGGCCGTGACCGGAACGACCAACACCACCGAACGGCAGCTCCACGCCGCCACCTGCGCCATAGTTATTGATAAACACTTGTCCGGCGCGCAGTTGCCGCGCGAGGCGCATTTGCCGGCCACCGTCTTTGGTCCAGACGCCGGCAACGAGGCCATATTGCACACCGTTGGCAATCGCCAATGCTTCTTCTTCTGTATCGAAGGGCATCACGGCAACCACGGGGCCGAAGATTTCTTCCTGCGCCATGTTCGAATCCGGCGGCACATCAACGAACAACGAGGGATGCACGTAGTGCCCCGCCGCTGGCGCGTCATCGACAATGTTGCCCTGCGCTGCCAGAGTAAAACCGCTCGCCTTGCCCTGCTCGATTACGCTCGAGACTGATTTCTTTTGTTTTGCGGATATGAGCGGCCCTACATCGAGGTCCTGCAGCGCAGGGCCGACGCGCAGCGCGCCAAAAACTCCGGCCAGCAAATCGACCAGCTGCTGGTAGACACCGCGTTGAATCAGGATTCTCGAACCTGCTGAACACGTCTGGCCCGCATTCTGCACACCGGCACGCAACAAGAATGGTAAAGCAGCCTGCAAATTCGCGTCATCGAAAACCACTTGCGGTGACTTGCCACCGAGCTCCAGGGTTACCGGCAGTGCGTTCTGTGCAGCGGCCGCCTGAACCATTGCGCCAACCGCGGTCGAGCCGGTGAAGGAAATGTGATTGACGCCGGGGTGAGCCGTTAGCGCAGCGCCTGCCACCGCGCCGCTGCCTGGCACGACATTCAGTGCACCAGCCGGTAAACCTGCGTCGGCTGCAATCTGCGCGAACATCAGCGCGGTAAGGCATGCGTCTTCGGCAGGTTTCAACACGGCTGCGTTACCCGTTGCCAATGCGGCAACCACCGAACGACCGATGATCTGCATCGGGTAATTCCACGGGATGATGTGGCCGGTCACGCCATGCGGTTCACGGATTGTGAAAACCGTGTAGTCGTTTAAATAGGGAATCGATTCGCCGTGCAGTTTATCTGCGCAGCCGCCGTAGAATTCGAGGTAGCGTGCCAGCGCGACAGCATCGGCTCGTGCCTGCGCCAGCGGCTTGCCGACGTCCAGTGCCTCAAGCTCCGCGAGGGTATCGACGTTCTCAGTGACGGCCCGGCCGATATCAGAGAGCAAACGCCCTCGTTCTGCGGCAGTGAGGCGACCCCACGGCCCGTTTAAGGCTTTGCGTGCTGCGATCACAGCTGCATCGACGTCGTCCTGGCCCGAGGCTGCAATCTGCCCCAGTGATTCACCCGTTGACGGGTTTTCTATCGGCAGGAATTCGCCGCTGGCGGCAGCCTGCCATTGGCCGTCAATGAATACTTTGCTGAAGTACGACGGCATTTTCACAGTCGATTACTCATTTGTTATTGCCCACCGCAATGTCCGGATCCTGGAATGTTGTGCCTTGGGCTGCTTGCCCGCAGCACGCCCTGCCAATGTACTACGGGAGCGCATTGCTGTGGGCACACACAACACGACCAGGCTCTGATGGCCTGGTCGTGCGCCTGTTCAGCGGCTAAAAGTCAGCCGAGAAGCGCAGGCCCATAGTGCGGTCGCGGCCGGGTTGAGCGATATCGGCGCTGGTGAAGAAGTTGCGGGTCAGGTCGTAGTCTTCGTCAAACAGGTTACGTACCCAAAGACCCATGCTCCAGCGGCCGTCCGTACCGGGCATCACGTTGATGCTGGCATTGGTCAGCCAGTAGCTGGGGACGTCGTAGGTCGTGCCCAGCCATGAAGTGTAGTGATCGTGGTAGCTGTAATTCGCTTCCGCCATCATTTCGTAATCGCCGACCTGGAATACGTAGTTGCCCGATCCGCTGTAGCTGAAATCAGGAAACGGCAGTGACTCGCCTGCCCGATCGACAAACACCGCTTCATTGGCGGCGCGCGACAGGGGAACGTCCAGGTCGAAGAACTCGTCGTACTCGCCTTTCTTGTAACCGAACGTCTGTATGAAGCCCAGGTCGCGGGTTGGCTGCCAGTTCACTTCCAGTTCCGCACCGTAGATAGTGGTCTTCGGAGCGTTGGCGAAACGGCCGACCGGGCCATTCGGACCGAATACTGCGGTTAACACCTGTTGGTCGGAGTAGTCGTAGTAAAACACTGCACCGTTAACGCGCAGGCTGTCTGTTACGTCAGACTTGAAGCCCATTTCGTAAGCGATAAGTATTTCCGGGTCGAAAGGCTGGATACTGCTTTCCTGGCCGGTGTTATAGGTGGTGAATCCGCCAGACTTGGCACCGCGGCTGACGGAGCCGTAGAGCAACAAGTCGTCGTTAGGCGTGAACTCGGCGGCCAGCTTGCCGGTCGTCGGGTTCATGGACGTACTGACGTCCGTTGGCGGCAATGCCTGCGCACCACCGAATGCGGTACCGAAGCCCTGCAAATCGCGGTCTTCGTTCTCGTACCGCAGGCCGCCGATCAGGTTCCAACGCTCAGAGATGGCGTACTCGACCTGACCAAACAGAGCAATGGACTCCACTTCCTGGCTGTAATTTACGCGGCCGTAGGTGCCAAAAATATCGAGGAAGTCTGAAAAGAAGCGTTCGTCCAGTTCCTGCTTGGAGTAATAGACACCCGCCGTCCAGTGCATCTGGTCATCGCCCGTAGACGACAAGCGGAGTTCCTGGGAGAGGACAGAAACGTCACTACCGAAGAAAGTATCGGCTTCCGATGATGCAGAAGAGTCCCAGTCGCCGTACTCTTCGCGATCAAGCTCTTCGTAACTCGTGATGCTGCTCAGTACCGTATTCGAGAATTCGATATTGGCGGTCGCCGAGGTACCCCAGCCGCTGTTGTCGCGGCCTGGCTTGGCATCAAGACCTACGCCGATATCTGCAGCAAAGATCGGGGTAATGCCCCAACCCGTTAATGAGTGATCGGTATCAGCCAGGATCGTTGGGCCGGTGCCGCCTGCTGTCGCCAGATCATTCAACAGGTACAAGCCGCGGTTTTCTGATTTGTCCCAGGTTGCGTGCACGTCAAGCATCAAGCTGACACGGTCACTGGCATCGATGTCCAGCAAACCGCGAAACCCGCCGCGATCTGCATCGCCAATCGACTCGCCGGTGTCCCGGTTGCGTTGCCAGGCGCCACCTTGCAGGGTGGATGCGGCCAGACGGCCACGTACTTTGTCGGTTAACGAGCCGGACACATAGCCTTCAATCTTGTACTCCTCATCACTGCCGAATTCGGCGAACACGCCTGACGTATTGTCTTCAGTTGGCTTCTTGGTGATGAAGTTGATGGCACCGCCGGTGGTGTTACGTCCGTACAAGGTGCCCTGTGGCCCGCGTAACACTTCTACGCGCTGGACGTCAAAGATAAGTCCCTGGGTCATAACGGGAACGGGGAACGCGACTTCGTTTACGTACACGCCAACGGTTGGTGAGTTGTTACTCGCGTAATCCTGGAAGCCAACACCGCGCAAGCGAAACTGTGCAGCACCGCCGCCAAACGCGGGCTCGACCTCGAGGTTCGGCGCGGAGTTTTGTAATTGATTGATATTGGTAACGCCCTGCGCTTTGAGTTGGTCGCCAGTCAGAACGGTTACTGCAACACTGACATCCTGCAATGACTGTTCGCGGCGCTGCGCGGTGACCATGATTTCTTCGATGACGCCTTCCGACGAACCGCGTTCCTGTGCATGGGTAACCGGAACAGCAGTGGCCAACGCCAGTACCGCAAGAATCCCCGCTTTCTTCATTTTAGTGCCGCACTTCATTGTTATCTCCTGCTTATATTCGTACTGCCTGGCCAATCGGCTCCAGCATATTATTGCTTAGCTATCTCGACATTGTGAAAGTCTGAGCGATCTCAGGTTTCTCAAGTGAAAGGCGCAGCGATTTCTGAGTTGCCATGGTAGCGCCACTTGGTATTTAAATCGAAATTAGAATTTGCGGTCAATGTTTCAAGTGACATGTCTGGAAATTGTCGCAGCCGTTACTGTAGTAACGTTTTATAGCTGACTGGAAGAGCGTTAGATCGCTTTTTTTGTGGCCGGAATAAGCCGCTCATGAATTCACAAATCGAACGCAGGCATTCAGCCTTTGCTTAAAGACATGACCAGCAGGCCCTGCAGAACCAGGTGAGGGCGATGCACTACAGGGGCATCAATCTCCTCCAGGATGCGCGATGCGTCGCCGCCAGTGAGTACAAAGGTGGGCTTGTAGCCGGCCTTGCGCAAACGGCGCATTGCACGATCGACCGACCCAACGATAGAACCGAGTACACCCTGGTAAATGGCGTTGCCGGTGCTTTTTGCAAAGGCTTTCATTGCCTCGTCGGAGCGAGCCTGGCCGCGCCGCACATCGGGCAGGCCCGACGTGTACTTGTGCAGGACCGCGTTCATCAATGAGAAGCCGGGCAAGATTTGTCCGCCGAGGTGTCGGCCCGTGTCATCGAGTGCATCGATCGTAACGGCGGTACCGGCATCGACTATGCACAATGCGGTTCGAAATTCATTGCGGGCGCCGATCATACCGGCCCAGCGGTCCATACCAAGCCGGCGCGGTTGACGGTAGCTGTTGGTGACGCCACAGGTGGACGTTGAACTCCGCGCGAATTTTGTCGACAAGCCACAGTGCTGTCGGACCGCGGCAGACAATAAGACACCAAACTCAGCCCCCGCCATATTGCTGGCCAGGACGTGGTCAATATTTTGCGGGAGTTGCTTTTTAAGTAGCTCGAGATCCGCTTCCGCCAGCTCGTCATGCGGGATGCTACCGGTGCGGTGCAGGTTATCGCCAATCGCGTAACCCCACTTGAGTCGCGTGTTGCCAACGTCAAATAACAACGCGCGTTTCTTACTCATTCAGACGGGCTCTGCGCGTCCAGCACGGTAATCGAGCCGGTGTAAACGCGTCGACGGCCGTTCTCCGTCATGACCCGCAATGCGCCGTTCGCATCGATGCCATCTGCTATGCCGGTTACCTCGCTGTCAGGCATGCTGACCCTGACCTTCTTGCCGCGCAGCCAGTCGGCACTGTTCCAGTCGGCGCGAAACGGATCAAGGCCTTCCTGTTCGAAGCGGGTAACGACACGAATCAGCTGTTCAATTACGGCGGCGGCGATGACGGAGCGATCTACCCGTTGTTCGGTATGACTCTGCACGTCGGTAATGGTGTAGTCGACTTCTGCATATTGGTTAACGTCACTCACTGCGCCAACGTCGACGTTCAGACCAACACCGCAAATCATTGTAATGCGTCCGCCGCTTGCTGTTTGCGCATCAGTGAGGATGCCGCCCAGTTTGGCGTCAGCAACGTAAATGTCGTTTGGCCACTTAAGTTTCGCGTTTGCTACGCCAACATCGCGCAACGCATTCAATACGCCAACGCCCGCTGCCAGGGTCAGGCATGCCAGGTTTTTCGGGTTGCTGCTGAACGTGTAGCCGACGGATAAGCACACACTCGCTCGCGGCGGCGAAATCCAGCGTTTGCTCTGGCGGCCACGGCCCGCGGTCTGGTGTTCGGCCAGGACAGCATGAAAGCGGCCGGGTTCGTGCCGGTCTTGCTGCATGAGCCAGGTATTGGTCGACGGAATGACGTCGAATACATCAAGCGCATTGAGGGCCGTGCGACTCTGGTCGCTTAGAGTGCGATGGATCAGGTCCGCATCAAGCAGATCAGACACCCGTCAGGCTCGACTCTTCTTGAAGATCATCAACCGGTCATTGCGGTGCTCGGTACCGGCTCGCATGCGGCGTATGTTGGAACGGTGACTGAAAATAATGTACAGCGCGAGGACCGCACTGTAGATGAACAAAGGTTGGTTATCCGGTAACTCGGTCATGGCGAGGTACAGCGGTGCGGTAAGCCCGGCGCACATGGTAGCGAGGCCAACGTAGCCAAACAGCACCAGCACCCAGGCCCAGACGAGCAGGATTGGAATCAGCAGCCAGGGAGACAAAACCGCCATTGTGCCTATGAGGGTCGCGGCACCTTTGCCACCACGAAAGCCATGCCAGACCGGCCAGACGTGCCCCACGACCGCGGCGGTTGCACAGGCCAGCACGAGCCAGGTGCGGGAAATCTCGGGATCATTGGCCGCGAACGGAATATTGATGTCCGGAATGACGCCGGTCGCGAGCATGCCTTTGCCTACATCGATAAGCACGACGCCCAGGGCAAACATCCAGCCCTGCGTCCGCAACGCGTTGGTGCCGCCGGCGTTGCCGCTGCCCATTGTGCGAATATCCACGCCGCCTGCCAAACGGCCCATAATCATCGAGCCCATTAGTGAGCCGATGAAATACGAGATGAGAATTTTGAGACCGAGCTCAAGCATGAAGGAAAACGTATGGTGGAACTGCTGCGGTCATTGTAGCATCCGGCTCGACGAATGCCGGACCAATTGAGTATGACCAGCGCTCCGCTTGCCCTGATTTACAACCCCGCTGCCGGCCGTGGCCGTGCGGCGCGGAAGCTCGCGCCTGTATGCGAGGTCTTTGATCGCCTGGGTATTGCCTACAGCGCCGAGGCGAGTACGGCCCCGGGTGATGTTGAAGCGCGGGCGCGTCGACATGCGAATGACGGTGCAGCGCGCATTGTGGTTATGGGCGGTGACGGCAGCATTTATGAAGCGGTGAACGGGGTGATGGCGAGCGGCAGCGGCGCGGCGCTGGGTGTGATTCCCGCCGGCTCCGGCAACGATTTCGCGAAAGCAAACGCCATTCCGGCGCATGCAACGGATGCCGCCGAGTTGCTGGCCGACCGGCTGGCCAGCGACACACCACTCCGGCAGATCGACCTGGGGTGCATGAACGGCCGCTACTTTGCCAATGGCGCGGGTATTGGTTTTGATGCGAAAGTATCCGCGATTGCGAACTCTATTCAGTTTCCGCTTGGTGATGCGGTGTACCTGCTCGCGGTTGCCCGTGGGCTCATCTCGGGTGTGATCACTCCGCACCTCCGAATGGAGTGCGACGAGCATACGTTCGAAGGCCAGTTCACACTCGCCAATTTCAGCAACGGCCAGTGGGTTGGCAGCGTATTTCCTATCGCACCGATGGCAAAGAACAACGATGGCCTGCTGGATCTCGTATACGTTGATGCATTAAGCCGAGCACGCGTTCTGCGTTTGCTGCCGAAACTCCTCAAAGGTAAACACATGAGTGAGCCGGAAGCGCATCACCAGGCCTTCACGTCGTGCCGCGTCCAGGCTAATAGCCCGATACCGTCACACCTTGATGGAGAAGATCAGGCACTGCAAACGCAATTCGACATTGAAGTTGTGCCGGGAGCGCTGACGCTGCTGTAGGCGGCACATTGCAGCCCATCAGCTTAGCTCCCTCGGGTCACTCAGGCTTTAATCGCCAGCCAGTCGGCACAGGCTTTGAGAACAGCACTATCTGCTTC
>JBBKWB010000064.1:0-21948 GCA_037968755.1 Woeseia sp. | reverse complement strand
GTGCAAAACCTCACTCGCGAAACAGCTTCCACAGGTATGCGAGCTCAGTGCGGACGGCATGGTTTTCGGCGTCAGCAAGACTTATGCACCGGGAACGAAGATGGTGCTGCGCCTGTTGCTCGAGTCAGATAGCCGCTACATTGAAACATTCTGTCGCGTGGTGCGAGAAGCAGACCCACCGGCGAGCAGCGACATGGAGAGACCGTTTGGAATCGCCGTAGAGTTTGTAGGCATGACCGCAGCTCAGAAAGAAATTCTGATCCAGCACCTGTTTACACGTGAGTCAGCAACCTTACGCATGCGCCGGCTCGAGCTCGACGGTTAATAGCCTTGCAGACTAAGCGGTCAATGCTTCGCGCACTGCGGTGAGTTTTTCCTGGTAGGCGGTCTTTAACGGCGCCAGATCACTAATATCAATTCCCAGCCTCACAGATGCAGGCGCTGCGACAATTTCTGCCGCAGTTTCGTCATCGAGGTCCGTCGATGCATGTTGTTGCAGCAAGTTAGCCATGAACACGACATCAACAAGGCTTGGCTCCTCATGAGTGAACTCGCTCATGTGCTCATTCGGCTCAAGAGAGTGCACAACGTCGTCAGGAAAATCCCAGGACTCAACGATGCTTTTGCCGACTTTGGGATGCCAGTCGGCCAGGAGTGCCTCAAACTGCTCCTGATCGGCGAGTAAGTCGGCGTATTCTTTCGCGCGTGTCAGAATGTAGATCTTGCCTACTTCGTGCAACAGACCGCACAAGAACGCTGTTTCCTTATCCAGACCACCGCGATCGGCAGCGATTGCCGAAGCCATGGCGGCCAGCTGCATGCTGCGCTGCCAGACAGTGCGCATCTGTGGCGCTATATCCTTGTGCTCCTCAGCGAGCGCCAGCTGTTTAACTGCTAACGACACGGCAGTATTCTTGACGAGCTGGAATCCCAGGCGACTTATAGCCACATCCACGGAGTCAATACGCACACCTGCGGGGTTGTGGTGTGATGAATTGGCGAAAACCAGTAGCCGGGATGCCAACACGGGGTCCGCAGCAACAGCACTGCTCACCTGGCCAATCAACGCATCCTCCTTCTCAAGGAGTTTGCGAATTCGCAGTACAACCTCTGGAAAGGTAGGCAGACTCACTTCGCCTCGCGTCAACTCGCGGGCCAGGTCAGAGACCAGTTTAAAATAGGCTTCATTGCTCATTGCGTCAGTCTCTGTCTAGTGGGTCAGTGGTGCGGTGGTTGTTTTGCTATTGGCATGCAGACGCATCAACAAGTCCGCTTCGCCCTTGTTCAAGCCACAACCGCGAACGAGGTCGTCTGCGCAGGCGCCGCTACGTACCATGCGTACCGCATACTCTACCGGCAACTCATTATTGCGCTGTGACGTAGTCGGCGATTCCGCCGCACTTTCGGTACGACTTACGATCTGTTGCTCAAGATACTTCTCGAACATCGTAATGCGCCGATCAAACATGCGTCGCAAGTCACGATCATCATAGGGCTCTGGTTGCATCGCGGTCATAGCGGGGCTGCTCCAGAAAGCACGCGTAGCGCGCAACTCGTTGCGTACGCGTACTACTGCAAGTCCCGCAGCTGCGATCAGCAGCGCATTCGGCAGCAGGAGTGCGTACTGCCAGAAAGAATCATCAATAGTCATTACACATACTCATCAATTACAGGTTTATCGTCGTCGCGATCCGACTCGTTTGAACTCTCGTTGTCAGCGTCCCGCGGTTGCTCAGGCTTGCGTTGGCGCTGTTCATTCTCACGATCTTTGTCCGTTGGCTGCGGCGGTTTTACCGGGTAGGTCGGCAATATCCGATACACACCCGAGATGCTGTTATCCGCCACCGCCCTAGCCTTCCGTACTGACCATTGCACGCAGGCGAATTAGTGCCTGCCCGTGAATCTGGCAAACGCGCGACTCACTGACATCGAGCACAGCGCCGATTTCTTTCAGATTCAGTTCGCGCTCGTAATACAGCGACAACACCAGTTGCTCCCGTTCCGGCAGCTCACTGATGGCGCCCGCAAGGGACTCGCGAAATTGCGTGTCGGTCAGAGCCTGGTCCGGCGATGCGATGTCCGAACTTGGCAGGTCCCGGCCATGATGGGGATCGTCCAGCGTTTCTTCGAAGCTGAACAGGCGGCTGCCCGCGGTATCGGCGAGGATGTCGTGATATTCGTCGACGGTTATTCCCAGCCGTTCGGCAATCTCCCTGGCTTGCGCCGGGCGACCGGTCTCCGCTTGAATCTCGCGGATGGCCTCGGAAACATGGCGGTGTTTCTGGTGCACAGAACGCGGCGTCCAGTCGAGCCTGCGAACTTCATCAAGCATCGCACCACGAATCCGGATACCCGCATAAGTATCGAAACTTGCGCCTTTAGTCGCATCGAAGTTATTCGATGCTTCAAGCAAGCCGATCATGCCGGCCTGCATCAGGTCGTCAATATCCACCCCGCTCGGCAAGCGCGCTGCGAGGTGATGTGCGATACGCCTGACGAGATCGAGATTATTGCTTACCAGCTCGTCCTGCGATGCGTACTGGTTTACCGAATAGTTTGCATAACCGATCATGCCATGCTCCCCACGCAGACCGTTTCGGCATGCAACAACTGCTCGAAGAAGAATTCGATGCCGCCATTTGGGCCACTCGCAGCAGGTAACTCATCAAGTGCGCGCGCAAAACGTTTGAATGCGACGCCAGCGGAGCTAGCCGGGTAGGCCTCAACCACTGCGCGCTGTTCCTGTACAGCGCGTCGCAGGTACTGGTCATGCGGTACGTTGCCGATGTGACGCAATACGACGTCGAGGTAGCGGTCGGTGACCTTGCGAATCTTGTGGTACAGGTCCTGGCCGTGCCCTTCGTCGCGGGTCTGGTTGGTCAAAACCTGGAAGCGGTTGATGCCGTAGTGCTTGCTGAATACTTTTATGAGCGCGTAGGCATCCGTAATGGATGATGGCTCGTCGCAAATTACGATCACAGCCTGCTGTGCAGCCTGCACGAAGCGCGCAACCGATTCGGAAATACCTGCAGCGGTATCGACGATCAACACGTCCGGCTGCTCGCCAAGTTCGGCAAATGCCTGGATGATAGCCGCCTGCGCAACGCTCGACACTTCGGTCATTACGAAATTGCCCGATGCCGCCGGCACAATCCGGATTCCACCTGGACCGTCAATTATTGTGCTCGCCAGATCAGCATCACCGCTGACGACGTGCGCAAGGTTGAAGCGTGGTTGTAACCCGAGCAGTACATCGACGTTGGCAAGGCCAAGGTCAGCGTCCAACAACATTACTTTGCGTTTTAGCCCGGATAAGGCCACTGCGAGATTGGCTGCAACATTTGTCTTGCCGACACCGCCCTTGCCGCTCGTTATTGCAACGACTTTGACCGGCCCGCGGCGAAACGCCTGTTTGATGCCCTCTCCTTGAGAAATACTATGCATGGATTGCACTCACACTTCCGTATTGTTCAGCCATTAGGTGTTCGTCGATTCGCGGCTGGCTTGCGTCAATGCAATCCACTGCGCGCTTCAACAACCAAAGCTTGCGCCGCTCTGCCGCGTGCAAGTCGTCAGGTATGTGCTGGCCATCAGCCAGCCAGGCCAGTGGCAACTCGCGACGTATCAAGGCGCTCAATACGCAACCCAGCTGACCTGCTTCGTCGATCTTGGTAACAATCGCGCCGGACAACGGCACCTGGCTGAAGCTGCAAATCGTCTCGTCCAACGCGGCTTCCTGGGCGCTCGCAGATAACGTGAGGTAGAAATTGATGTTGTCGCCGTTCAGATTCCAGTCGGAAAGGCGGCGGGTCAGATCGGCATCGCGCTGGCTAACGCCCTCGGTATCAATCAGCACCAGTTTCTTGGAACCAAGTTGACCCAGCAATTTGCCCAGGTCCTTCGGGTCACTGGCTGAATGCACTTTGACGCCGAGGATATTGGCGAATGCGGTCAGGTGCTCACGGGCACCAATGCGATAAGCATCGGCGCACACCAGTGCGATATTGTCGGTGCCGTGATGCATCGCATAACGCGCTGCCAGTTTGGCAATCGTAGTGGTCTTACCAACACCGGTCGGGCCGATCAACGCAGCAACGCCGCCGTCGGTCAGCAGCCGGTCGCTGGTAACAGGAATCAGGTGCGCCAGCGCAGCAAGCGGTTGCTGCCAGATGTGCTTCAGGTCGTCCGCAGGGCCCATGCGTTGGACAACCTTGTCGGCAACATCCGCAGCAACACCCAGCCTCGCCAGGTTGCGCAGCACTTGCGCGAGCATCGGCGAGCGCGCCGAACTTTCTTTCCACTGTAAACCGGAGACATGCGTTTCCAGCAGTCCGCGCAAAGAGGTGATTTCTGTACGCATCATGGTCAGCGAGTTTTCCTCGGCCGCCAAGGCAGCGAGGGCGGGTTCGTCGCGTGCAAATTGTGGCGACGGGCGAACCGACTGCCGTGCCGGCGCGATCGGCTCTACCGCTGCGGCGGCGGCCGCCACGTCGAATGCTGCCGTGGTTGACGCTTCTTCTGCCAGGATTGCAGGCAAGTCGTCGTCATCTGACAGCAGAGTATCCGTAGCTGTCTGAGCGATGTCGCGCTCACCGGCCGCGTCCGGGACAGCAGCCTGCGCTGATTCGGTGTCTGCCGGACCGTTGCCTAAAGCGTGCTGCATCAGTGCGGCGTCGTAATCAACAGCCGCAATGACTTCAATGCCCTCAGCAACGCGGCGGTTCGAGAGGATGACCGCGTCCGGGCCCTGTTCTTCACGAACCCGCCGCAGAACCGTGCGCATATCCTTATCCACAAATCGTTTGATTTTCACTTATCGTTCCTTGATTCCTGCCAGGCCCACTAGCTGATTGCACCGACCATCTGGATCCGCTTGTCGTCCGGCACCTCGTTGTAGGCCAGGACGTGCAGATTGCGTATACCGCGCATCATGCGTGCCAGCCACGGGCGCAGATTGGGCGGCACCAGCAACACTGCCGGTTCACCGCTGACTTCCTGCTTCTGTGCTTCCGCGTTGAGCGACTCATGCAATCTCTCCACCAGGCCCGGTTCGAGTCCCATACTCGAGCCGTCTCGAGTACTCTCATTCAAGATTCGTTCCAACTCTGGCTCCAGGGTCAAAACCGGCAGCTCAGGCCGCGTCCCTGCTACGTTCTGGACGATTGAGCGGCCGAGCGCGACCCGCACAGCGGCCGACAGAACGTCGGGATCCTGACTCTTGCCACCGGACTCCGCCAAAGTTTCGGCGATGCGGCGAATATTCTTCACGGAGATGCCCTCCTGCAGCAGATTCTGCAGAACGCGGGCGATTACGCTCATTGGCAGGGTCTTCGGGGTCAGCTCTTCAACCAGTTTTGGCGTCTTGGTCGCCAGCCGGTCGAGCAGTTGCTGGGTCTCCTCGTGACCGAGTAGCTCGTGGGCATGGTTCTGCAGCAGCTGCGACAAATGGGTCGCCACCACGGTAGCGGCGTCCACTACCGTGAAGCCAAGCATCTGCGCTTCTTCGCGCTGGCCTGCGTCAATCCAGAACGCCTCGAGATCGAATGCCGGGTCGCGGGTTGCAATGCCGTTGATCTTGCCGAACACCTGCCCGGGGTTAATGGCCAGATCCCGATCGATGTGCACCTCGGCCTCGCCGATCGGTACGCCCATCAGGGATATACGATAGAAGCTCGGGCCGAGATCGAGATTGTCGCGAATGTGCACGGGCGGAATCAGGAAGCCGAGGTCTTCTGTCAGCTTCTTTCTTACCCCTTTGATTCTGTTGACCAGCGCCCCATCGCGAGCACGATCCACTAATGGGATCAGGCGATAGCCAACCTCCAGGCCAACCATGTCGACGGGCGAGACATCCTGCCAGCCGAGATCCGGCAAGGCAGCCGTCGGACCACTGCTGGTCTCTGGTGGCGGCGCCTGGCTTGCCTGCAAGCGTTGCTGGCGCATGCGCCAGGAACCGTAACCACAGGCGGCCGCCAGCGACAGGAACGCGAAATTCGGCATGCCGGGAATTAGACCCAGCACGGTCAGCACCACTGCTGTCACCACGAGCGTGCGATGGTCGGCGAACAGCTGCGAGAACATCTGGCTGCCCATGTCCTGTGAACGCGACATGCGAGTCACAATAATGGCAACGGCGGTCGACAACAGCAGCGACGGAATCTGTGCCACGAGGCCATCACCGATGGTCAGCAGCGTGTAGTTATGCATTGCAGCCGATAGCGTCAGGTCGTGCTGCGCGGTGCCAATAATCAGGCCACCGATGATATTGATGAACAGGATCAGGATGCCGGCCACCGCGTCACCGCGAACGAATTTACTGGCGCCGTCCATCGAGCCGTAGAAATCAGCCTCTTCGCCAATTTCCTGGCGACGCAGGCGGGCCGCGTCCTGGTCAATCACACCGGCATTCAAATCGGCGTCAATCGCCATCTGCTTGCCCGGCATCGCGTCAAGCGTGAAGCGCGCGGTTACTTCCGAGACACGCCCCGCGCCCTTGGTTACCACGACGAAATTGATAATGACGAGAATGCCAAATATCACCAGGCCAACAGCATAGTTACCACCAACAACAAATTCGCCGAACGCTTCGATCACCTTGCCCGCCGCACCTGTGCCGGTATGGCCTTTCAGAAGCACGACGCGGGTCGAGGCAATATTGAGCACCAGGCGCAACAGGGTAACGATCAGCAGAATGGTCGGAAACACACCGAACTCAAGCGGCCTCTTGACGTATACCGCGGTGAGCAAAATAGCGACAGCCAGAGCGATGTTGAACGTAAACATGATGTCGAGCGCCATCGGCGGCAGCGGCACCATGACCATCGCGAGCATCGTCAGCAGCATGAGCGGCACGCCCAGCCCCCGAATGATTTCGCCAACTATTCCTTTAGAGTCTGCCATGTTGCGATTCCATAATTAGAATTCTTAGAACTGACTTTCATCCACGTCCGGTGTCGGGCGTGTCGGCCATTTGTGCGCGGGCAAAGCCGCATCACGAATCTGGAAGATGTAAGCGAGCACCTGGGCAACTGCGCTAAACAACGCACCTGGTATTTCCTGGCCAAGCTTGGTACTGCGGTACAACGCACGCGCCAGCGGCGGTGCGGAGAACAGGGGAACTCGATTTTCTGCAGCAATCTCGCGAATGCGCGCAGCAATCAGGTCCTTACCTTTAGCAACGACTTTCGGAGCGCCGTTGCCACTGGTGTCATATTTGAGAGCGACGGCAAAATGCGTCGGGTTCGTGATCACGACGTCCGCCGATGGCACGTCTTCCATCATGCGGCGCTGCGCAATTTGTTGTTGCAGCTGGCGAATGCGGCCTTTGACTTCAGGTCGGCCTTCCGACTCTTTGTATTCGTCCTTGATCTCGGTACGCGTCATCTTCAGCTTCTTCTGGTAGTTCCAGAGCTGGAATGGCACATCGGCCAGGCTGATCAGGATGAGGCCGGAACTGATGACCAGTAAGGAGATGCCGCAGATTTGCAGCGCGCCCAATATGCCGTCTTTCACCGGCTGCCGACCGAGCATCAGCAACTCGTCAACAGACCACCACAGCCATGCAACGGCAATGACAGCTACGATCATGAACTTCGCCATGGACTTCACGAGTTCATTCAGACTGTTGGCGCTGAAAATGCGCTTGATTCCTTTTAGCGGGCTCATACGCTCGGCCTTGAACGCACAGGCCTTCATACTGAATGACCAGCCGCCGATGAGGCTGGCACTGCCAAATACCGCGAGCAGCAAGACAGCGGCAAACGGCGCCAATGCGACGATGGCGTCGACCGCAGCCATGCCGAATGCGCGCGGCATGTAGCCTGGATCAAAAATGACATCGCGCTCAATGCTGAATGAGCGTTGAAAACCACCGACAATATTGTTGCCTAGCGGCGCGGCCATGAACAACAGCGCTGACGCGCCGGTCAACATGACGCCCGTCATGGTCAACTCGCGCGAACGCGGAACGTCACCTTTTTTACGCGCGTCTTCACGGCGCTTCGGTGTCGCTTGTTCTGTCTTATCTTGTTGTTGTTCGTCGGCCATCGTTATTCGTCCCTAGCGGCTGTTAAGCAGCTCAGGCAACATCCTCAAGGTCGCGTCCGACAACTGCGACACATTCTCTGTCAGGCTGCCCATGCTCAGAAAAATGACCACGAAGCCCAATAACATGGCAACCGGAAAACCGACGGCGAAAAGATTCAGGGTCGGCGCCGCGCGACTCATCACGCCGAACGCCAGGTTCACGACCAGCAAGGCCGTCACTGCAGGCAATGCTATTTTCACTGCAACGATGAATACCTGGCCCGACCAGGTCAGCAGATACGAAACGGCCGCGCGCGTCAGGCCATGACCTGCAATCGGCAAGATCCGGAAGCTCTCGGCGATCATTTCGATCAGCGCCAGGTGTCCATCCATCACCAGGAACAGCAGCATCCCGAGCATCAGAAAAAACTGGCTCACTACCGGTATATTCACGCCGCGTTGCCGGTCGATGAATACCGCGAAGCCAAGACCCATGCTCATTGCAATCACCTGACCACCCAATGCAATCGCGTCGAACACCAATTGCACCGCGAAGCCCATCGCTATCCCGATGGCAACTTCCTGCATGATGATGATCGCACCGGCGAAGCTTAAGAAGTTGACGGAGATAGCGGGTTGCACTACGGGCGCGACTACCAACGTCAGCATAAGTGCCAACATCAGGCGCACACGCGCCGGCACGAAGCTGCCACCGATGACCGGCATTACCATGACAAACGCCGCTACCCGGACGAACGGCCACAGATACATCGCTGTCGATTCGAACAGCGGTCCAATGGCCAGGTTCAAATTCACGTTTCATTCTCTTGTTCATGGCATCCTCGCGACATGGCGCGCCCTACGAAATTAATGATGGGATTTGCGCCATCAATTCCTGTGTGTAATTAACAATCACGCCGAGCATCCAGGGGCCGGCGATCACCAATGCAGCTACAACCACCAGCAGCTTCGGGATAAAACTCATGGTCATTTCGTTGATCTGGGTTGCCGCCTGGAACATGCCGACGAGCAGGCCTACTGCCAGTGCAGACAACAACAGCGGCGCGGCGATCAGCATCGTGACCCACAGCGCCTGTTGACCAATGGTCGTTACCATTTCCGGTGTCATAGTTTTCTCAGGTGTAGAAACTGGACGCGAGCGTGCCGAGCACCAATGCCCAGCCATCGACCAGTACGAACAGCATTATTTTGAAAGGCAACGAGATCAGCATCGGCGACAGCATCATCATGCCCATGGACATCAACACGCTGGACACGACGAGATCGATCACCAGGAATGGAATGAAAACCAGGAAGCCAATTTGAAACGCCGTCTTCAGCTCGCTGACCATGAAGCCGGACACAACAATCGACAACGGGATTTCCTCTACCGTGGTGATGTCAGTGCGCTGGCCAATGCGAGCGAACAGTTCAAGGTCGCTCTCGCGGGTCTGGTTAAGCATGAATTCGCGCAGCGGTGTAACAGCGCGGGTGAAAGCGACCTCGGCTGAAATTTCGTCGTCCATGTACGGTTTCGCGGCGTCGGCGTATACCGAATCGATGACCGGCGTCATGATGAAAAAGGTCAGGAACAAGGCAACCCCGAGCAACACCTGGTTAGGTGGTGTCTGCGCGGTGCCCAGCGCCTGGCGCAGGATCGACAGTACGATGATGATGCGCACAAATGCCGTGGTTGACAGTATTGCTGCTGGCAATAAGGTCAGCAGCGTCATCAGCACCAGTATTTGCAGGCTCAGCGAAAAGGATTCGCCAGCCGCGCCCGTAACAACAAGCGGTTCCGTTTGCGCAAGCCCCAAGGCCGGCAACAGCAGGCAAATCAACAACAGGCAGTAGCGCATTACTTGGCCTGCCCTTTTACCGCTGCCCGCAGCCGTTCGGCGAAGCCACCGGTCGGCGTTTCTGCAACGGCAATCGGTTCGTCGAATACGTGCAGTGTCTGTACCTGGCTACTGGTCATGCCGACCAGCAACTGCTTGTTCGCGACCTGCAGCAGAACAACCCGCTCTTTCGTACCCAGCGGCTGGCTGGCAACAATACGAATGAGATCGCTGTTCGCGCCACCCAGTTTTTGCGTACGCATATACAGCCAGCCACATAACAGGATGGCGCCTATCACCAGAATCAGGCCGGTGCCTATGTTCAGCACGTCGGCCGGGCCCACCGGTACGGCCGCCGGCTTTGCCAGCACAGGCATAGCCAGACACAAGCTGCTCACGGCACTCAATGCACGGATGGGGGATACGCGAATCATTGCGTTATTTGCCTGCTTCTAGTTAATGGTTTGAATGCGTTCGATCGGGCTGACGACGTCAGTCAGGCGAACGCCGAACTTGTCGTCGACAACGACGATCTCACCGTGGGCAATCAGCGTGCCGTTAACCAGCACATCCATTGCCTGACTGGCATCGCGGTCCAACGCGATTACCGAACCCTCGACAAGCTTGACGAGCTCACGAATCGGTACTTCGGTTGATCCGACGCGCAGCGAAACGTTGACCGGCACATCGAGCACCAGATCCAGGTTTATGTCAGCGCCTTTTGCAGCTGCTTTGCCTGCGCCCAGTTCATCCGGTGCAAACTGCTCGCCACTTTCTGTCTCTTGTTGTTCACTCATGTCCTGATTCCTTGCCTTGTCAGTTGCTGTTCTGTGGTTCGAGCCAGGCGACGGCTTCCACCGCGTTGCGGCCAGCCTGAACGCCGAAGCGACCTTCTAATAACGGGATGCCATGCGCGAGCACCGTGGCAACGCGCGGTGTGTCGATGCCAATGACGTCACCCGGTGCAAGCTTGACGAGATCGCCAAGATTCATGCGGGCGTGGCCGACGTTGGAGCTAAGATCGACCACGACGTCAGCGAATCTGCGCCGCAGCGCCTTCTCCCATCGTTGATCTTCGGCGACATTGCGATCGCGCGGCTTGCCCTCGAGCGCCGCGCGCAATGGCGCTACCGTCGTGGCGTTCCAGACGATGCTGAACGCAGCTCGCTGCACGCTTTCTTCGCCAATCGACACTTCGAATTCGCTGGCAATAACGGTGTCGCCCGGAGCTATCGATTCAACCAACTCCAGGCCCACCTGGGTCGATGTGCGCTCGACACCCAGTTCACGTAGTGGCAGCCAGACGTCGCGCAATACACTTAGTACTTCGCGAGAGAAAAGGTGAGCGATGCTGAGTGCGCCGGACGAATGCGCCGTGTCCGTACTGGCAACAGCTTCCGGGCAATTGCCGCTGAAGAACGCCTCGACCAACGGTCCGACCAGCACGGAATCCATGACCAACATGCCATCGCCTGTCAGCGGTGCTGCACTGAATCCGATAGCCAGCGAACGCGCGGGCCACAGTTCGCAATAGTCGGCAAATACCTGCTGACGAATTGCGCCAGCGCTGATCTCAACTTCAGCCTGCAGCAATGCTGTGACGTTGTCGGATACTTTTGCGGCGAGCTGCGCGTTCATGCTGTCAAGTCGTGGAAAACTGTTGCTGACGATGCGCGCACGGGGCCCGATGACAAAGGGCTTGACCATTGCGTATTGCGGACCGTCTGCTGATTGCACTTCAACCGCACCAGAAGACACGCCATCCAGCAATGCGTTTTTCTCGTCGTCCGATAAGACTTGTTCGCTCATCCGACCGCCCTACTGAATGATCAGGCTGGTGAAGTACAGCGCTTCGACGTTCGGTTTACCAACGCGAGGAGCCAGTACTTTCTGGATCTCGCGGAGGCCGTCAGCAAGCATCTGCTCCTTGCCTTCGCGAGTGGTAATGAGTTCGTACTGCACGCCGCCATACAACAGGATCAGGTTGTTGCGGATCAGTGGCGTGTGGTTTTTGATCGCTTCGATGACCTTTTGGTCGCGCGTCATCAACTCCATTTCGATCTGCATGAAGTGCTGATCGCCAACGGCATCGCGAAAGTTCACGACCATGGCCGGGTAGATGCCGGTGTACAGCTCCGGGTCATCCGAACTGACCACAGCCTCTTCGACTTCCGGCTCCGCCTCAGCTTCGGCGGTTGCATCTGCATCAGCAGGAGACAGCATGTTCTGGACTATGGGCCCGGCAACGAGACCAAGCACCAGCAACAGCAATGCGCCGCCGCCGAATATCAATTTTTGTTTAAGACCGCCGCCCGTTGCAGGTTCTGCCTCGGTTGCTTCTTCGTCTTCGGCGATGTCGTTTTCCGTGTCGGCCATGGTGAGCTCCAGTAATCGTTCAACGTTACTGATGCAAACCTTGTGCCAAGATCGGCTTACCCTAAGTTATTCTTTATTTTCAATAACTTATATTTCTTCTTGAGTGCTTTTTGAGTACCGGAAGTCGGATTCTTGGCGTATTAGCCGACCCCGGCGTCTGCAGAGCCCGCTGAGGGTCAGAAATCTGACGCCCTGTCAGGCAAACGTGTCGATAAGGCCGTCGCCGAGCCGTTGTGCCAGCACGCCGTGCTGATCGGCGTCGTCACCGTCGTTGTCGCCCGCCAACAGCCGGTCCGGTGCACTGCGAGCGGACTCGCCCCGGCCGTCTTGCTGTTGTTGTACGCCGTCGTCGCTGACGTTCGTGTTCGCGAGATTCAGGCCTTCGCTTTGCAACAGCTCACGCAAGCGCGGCAAGGCCTGCTCAATCGCTTCGCGAGTTGCGGCATGCTGGGCCGTGAAGTGCACCTGGGCCTGGTTGTCATCGAGCTTGATTTCGATCTTTACCGGGCCGAGCTCCTGCGGATTCAGGCGAATCTCGGCACTGCCCAGTTTTTGCCCGGTCATCCACATGACCCGCTCGCCCAGTGCTTCGCCCCAGCGCGTATCCGTGACCGGTACGTCGATAGGCAGTGCGGTCGTTGGTGGTGCTGCGGCGGGCGTCGTGGCTGTCAGCGGTGCCGCTGGCATCGGCAAGGGCCGTTGCAAGGGTTCCAGACTTTCAAGTCGAATGTCGCCCGCGGCCAGCATGGCCTCGCCGGCACGCTGATCTGCGGTCGATGTCGCGACACCCGGCACGTCAACGGCCAGTGGCGCTCCGGTTTGCCGCAATGTCTGGCTCAGGTCCGCGAGCGGACCCGGAAACTCGGCTGCCGCAGACGTTACGGGCATGACGCTACTATCTGTTTGTTGGGCTGCTTGCCTGCTGTTGACCGCTGTCAGTTGCGTCACGGAAGACGACCGGCCACCTGCTGCCAGGGACCGCGCGTCGCGCAATGGATTCGGAATCGCTGCAACGAGACCGCTGGCGACTACCGGTTCTGCTGCCTGCGGGGCTGGCGTCGTGGATACCGGCGGAATATTGACTGCCAGCATGCGCTGCAGTGCTGCCAGTTCACCGTCATCAGCATTTGCTCTCGTCGTGTCAGTATCAGGGACAACGCTCTGCGGTATGGCGGGCGCGACCTGATCGACAGGCACTGCAAGCCCAGGCATTTCTGCGCTGAGGTCGGCCATGCCTTCAACCAGGGGCAGCGCTTCGACCTCTACGGATGGCACAGGCATTGCGCGAACCGGCAAATCCTTGCCGCTTTCCGGCAAGGCCTCACCGGTAGGTAAATCCATGGCAAGGTCGGCGCTATCAACAGGAGTCTTGGCCATCAGCATTTCCGCAAACCCGTGGCTGCCTGACGGCGCGGTCTGCGAGCCTTGTGGCAGCAGTGTTGCCGCGGCGTCTGTGGTCGGCAGCACGTTATCCAACGTGCTCATCTCAGTAAACTGCAACATCCATTATCCTTAATGCCATAGGCCAGGCAGGTCACCTGGCTTTCTCCATACAGTAGAAATAGCAAGTTCCATGCCAGTATTTGTCAGCGGCGGGCAAACAATTCGGTCCGCGTCGGTAAATCGTCCTGCACTTTTTGCTGTTCGCGCTCATCGGCGCGCACTTCATCGCTGCGATAGCGCTCGACGACCCTTTGCAGGGACTCCATCTTCTGTCGTTTGATCATCCAGCGCTGACGATGCGCATCACGATTCTGCTTGCCGTCGTCGACGAGCTGCGACTGGGCATGTACGGCATCATCCAGGCGGCGCAGGAAATTCTGGTAATCGGCCCACTGCACACTGCTGACCGAACCGCGCATGCCCTTGGGTTGCCGCGCGGCGTATTCGTCGCGATATTGGTGCAATTCAGTGAGCCGCTGTTGCTGTTCATCCAGCGCACGCTGGGCATCGCCCATCGCGCGACAGTAGTCGCGTTCTTCGTTCTCGGCGATACCGTGCACGCGCTGTATGCGATCCGAACGCTTAGCCATATCAGGATACCGCGGCCGTGTTGTTCATCGCCGGGCCCAGCAACTTGCGCAGGGCATCCAGGCTTGCAGCAAAGTTGACGGCGTCGCTATGGCCCTGGCGCAGAAAATCGAGCATTGCCGGCCATAAGGCTATCGCTTCATCAACCCGTGGATCGGAGCCGCGCTGGTATGCGCCTACGGCAATCAGGTCACGATGCTCCTGGTAGGTCGAGTAAATTTGTCGGAAGCGAGTGATCAACGCCTGCTGCTCCCCGCCGGTAATGTTGGTGAGTGCGCGACTGACGGATGCTTCGACGTCCACCGCGGGATACAGCCCGGACTCTGCCAGCTTGCGCGACAACACAATGTGGCCATCGAGAATTGCCCTGGATGCGTCGACAATCGGGTCGTTCTGGTCGTCGCCTTCCGCAAGCACGGTATAAATGGCGGTTATCGATCCGCTACCGACCGCGCCATTACCTGCGCGCTCAACGAGCTGCGGCAACTTGGCGAACACCGAGGGTGGATAGCCCTTGGTCGCCGGCGGCTCGCCAATGGCCAGGGCAATCTCGCGCTGTGCCTGTGCAAAGCGGGTTAGCGAGTCCATCAGCAGCAATACGTTCTTGCCCTGGTCACGAAAGTGTTCAGCAATTGCCGCAGAGAGCCACGCACCGTGCATACGCATCAATGGCGTATCGTCCGCCGGTGTCGCCACCACGACTGCCTTATGCATGGTTTCGCTGCCGAGGGTCAGGTCAATAAATTCCTTCACCTCACGACCACGTTCACCTATCAGGCCAACGACCACGACATCGGCATTGGTGTTGCGGGTCATCATGCTCAACAACATGCTCTTGCCCACGCCGGATCCTGCGAACAGACCCATGCGCTGGCCGCGACCAATCGACAAAAGCGAGTTAATGGAGCGGACACCGACATCGAGTGGTTCGCATATCGTTTGTCGATCCAGTGGATTAATCGGTTTGCCAACGAGCGGTACGCTGTGTTTGCGTTCAATCGGCTTGCCACCATCGAGTGGCCTGCCACGGCCATCCAGCACGCGGCCGAGCAAGTCGTCGCCAACGGTCACTTCAGGCACACCCGCAATCGGAATTACGCGCGCGTTCGGCACGATGCCGCGCATCTCACCTTGCGGCATCAGGAACAGGCGTTCGCCGGCAAACCCAACCACTTCCGTTTCGACCCGGCGACCGTCTTCGACGACGACATCGCAGCGACCACCGACGGCTGCGAAGCAACCCTCCGCCTCCATCGCCATGCCTACGGTACGGCGCAGGCGACCTTCAACAATCAGTTTTTGTGGCGGAAGCCTTGCGCGCTCGACAAAACGTGTGAGGCCAGCAGCGCGCGCTGCGTTGCGATCGGGGCTTGGCCCCTGCAACGGTGCTGCACCTGCAGGCGTTTCGGTAGCCATTACAGTTGCCGCTCGTCGCCGGCAATCGACGCGATCAGGGCGTGTAGCCTCGCTTCGTTCTGAGCATCGATCTGCGAAGAGTCCGTACTAACCCGGCAACCACCGCGCGTGATCAAAGGATCTTCAACTATGGCCCAGGCACGGTCTCCGTCCGTTTTCGACAAGGAGTCACGCAACAATGCTGCATCATCCGGATGCAGGTGCACCTTGATATCGCGACTGGCTACCGGCAACAACTTCACTGCTTCGCGGACAACACCAATGACATGACCCGGGTCGGTCTTGAGTTCGCGCCGGAATAATTGCCGCACTGCACTCATGGCGAGGTCGACCAGTTGTTTTTCGACGGCTTCGTCCAGGTCTGCGAGCGGCTTTGCCTGCGCAAGCAACAACGCGTCCAGGCGCGCTATACGTGCTACAACTTCCTGCTCGCCCGCTTTAAGCCCCTCGGCAAAGCCCTGCTGGAAGGCTTCATCGTGCGCTGCCTGTTGTAGTTCCTGGAGGCGGCTCGCGGTCAGGAAGCCCTGGCCAGACGAACCGTCAATCGCCGGTACTTCCCAGCGTTCCGCTGTCGCCGTCTGTTCCTCAGACATACTCGTCGCCACCCTGACCAAGATCCAGGTCACCGGCATCGGCCATACGTCTTGCGACGTCGAGGATTTCCTTTTGTGCTACTTCAACCTCGCTCAGTTTGATCGGTCCTCTCGCTTCCATGTCTTCAGAGAGCAACGCAGCCGCGCGCTTCGACATGTTGCGCAAGATCTTGTCGCGCACTGCCGGATCGCAGCCTTTCAGCGCGACAACCAGCAGATCGTTCGACACCTCACGCAACAGGGTCTGAATGCCGCGATCATCGACATTTAGCAAGGTGTCGAATACGAACATCATTTCCTGGATGCGTGTCGACAGCTCTTCGTTGCGTTCCTTGATCTTGTCCAGTAGCTCCTCGCCTTTGCCACCGCCGAGTGAGTTAATAATATTGGCGGCAACCTTGTCGCCGCCTACTTTTTCGCTACCACCGGATTTCTTGTTCGATGACTTGTTTGCAATCAGGTTTTCAATTTCTGCGAGCGCGCTCTGCTGAACGTCACTAAGGCGTGCAATCCGGATGACAACCTCCGTACGCAACTCTTCGGGCAGCAATTCGATAACTTCAGCAGCCTGCACGCTGTCGAGATAGGCGATGATGATTGCAACAATTTGCGGATGCTCACCATCGACGATATCGGCAACTTCGCGCGAACTCATCCACTTCAGCTCATCCAGACCGCGTGCGTCCTGGCCAATCATAATGCGATCAATAAATGCGTTCGCCTTGCCGGCGCCAAATGCACCTGTCAGGACCTTGCGTACGTAATCTTCTGTACCGACGCCGAACGCAGTCTGGTCCTCGACTTCCGTAATAAAACGTTCCAGCACGACGTTGGCCTGGTCACGCGAGATGCTGTTGAGAGAGGCCATCGCGGTGCCGATGCTTTGCACCTCGCGCGGGCTCATGAACTTCAGTACTTCGGCGGCATCCGCTTCACCGAGCGTCATCAACAACAGCGCTGCGCGCTGCGTGCCTTTCAATTCCTGTCCCTCATTCATCGGTGGTCACCCATTTACGCACCACCTGAGCTACGCGCGCCGGATCAGCTCCGGTAATATTGCGCGCGGCCGATACCTTTTCGTCGAAACTGGGAGCAGGCAGGCCGCCCACACTACTGCCGGCCGGCAACAACTCACCCGCTGCGCCGCCAGCGTGTTGGCCGCCACCTCCTGCCAGGAGTTTCCCGAGCATGGGCCGGACCAGGCCGAAGGCCAGCGCCAGCACCAGCAAGGCACCCAGCACCTGTTTCAGCGTGTCTTGCATCAGCGGCTTCTCCCAGAACGCAGGCTCTTCAGCTTCATCCGCTATCGGCGTATTACGGAAAGCCGCGTTGACGACAACGACGGTGTCGCCGCGGGCTTCTTGAAAGCCCACTGCTTCTTTTACGAGTGTCGTGAAACGTTCGATGTCCTGTTCGTTGAATGCCTCCGCATCGTCGCCGTCCTCCAGCGGACTGTCGTCGACGAGTACAGCCACGGAAAGTCGCTCAATAGTTCCCGTTTGCGGACGTACATGACTGACAGTCCGGTCCACTTCGAAATTTCGCGTGCTGCTGCGTGATGAGTTAACCGATGCCGATGATTCTGTAGTGCCATCCGCCTCTTCGACCGCGACTGTTTCCGGCGGCTGGTTACTTAGTGCGCCGGGTATGCCTTCGGCGACACCGCTGCTACCGCTGCGTCGCTCTTCGCTGAATTGCTCGCTGCGCAAAGCCGTGCTCGCGGGGTCATAGGTTTCGCGGGTTTCTTCCGTTACGGTGAAATCCAGACTTGCGACAACTTGTGCACGAACCCGGCCACGACCAACGAGAGGTGTCAGCAGGTCTTCAATGCGTCGGGTGTAAATATCTTCAAGGCGTTGCGAATGTTTGAACTGGCTCACGGCCTGCGCATCGCCCCATTCTTCGCCAGCCGAACTTAACAACCGGCCAAACTGGTCGATCAACGTTACGTTCCTGGCCGTCAGATTCGGCACGCTTGACGCCACCAGGTTGACGATCGCTGCAGCCTGATCCGGCTCCAAAGCGCCGCCGCGTCCAAGTTGCAACAATACCGACGCGCTGGCCCCCTTCTGCTCGCGCAAGAATGCGGACTGTTTCGGCAACGCAAGGTGAACGCGAGCTTCGCGCACAGCGCCAAGGCTCGTGATGGTCCGGGCCAGCTCAGCTTCAAGGGCATGCTGGTAGCGAGCGCTTTCCATGAACTGGCTGACGCCGAAACTCGACTGGTCCTGCATGATGTCCATGCCGCTGCCCTGACCGAGTCCCTGGCCGGCGACCTGCATGCGGGCGTCGTGAATTTGTGCTTCGGGCACCATGATGCTGCCGTTGTCTGTCATCTTGTAATCAATCTGGGCACTCTGCAGCGCGCCGACAACCTCGGCAGCCTCTGTCGCTTCAAGACCGGCATACAGTTGAGTGTAACCAGGCGTTTGCGACCACAGAAAAATGCCAAAGCCGGCCGCAACGGCCGCCGCGACACCGACCAGTAACATGACCTGGCGTACCGCCGGAATCTGAATGACACCACCCAGGCTGATCTGGCTCACTGGCAGACCGGATGACTGAACTACTGCTGAATTATCCATGTGCTTCGGTTACGTCCTTAAACGGGCATGTTCATGATTTCCTGATACGCATTGACGAGCTTGTTGCGTACTTCGGTCATAGCGCGGAAGGAAAGGTCCGCTTTCTGTGAGGCGATCATTACCTCTGCGAGACTGGCCTGTGTGTTACCGGTCTCGAACGCCTGCTTCATGCCCGCCGCTGATTTCTGCACGTCGTTCACGTCGCTGATAGCGCTTTTAAGCAAATCGCCAAAACCGTTGCCGGCAGCGGGTTGCACCGCTTGCGGGCCATGCAGTTCGGACTGCACGGCACGAATCTGACTTAGAAGCTGTTGTGGGCTGATCTCATTCATCGCCGGGTCCTCATGCGTGCATCACTTGTTTACTGGTAGCGTCGAGATCGACACCTTCTTCACGCATGCGCGCGATCTTGTAGCGCAATGTGCGCGGGCTGATTCCCAGGGCCTTGGCGGCCGCCGAACGTCGGCCGTTATGCGCGCCAAGTGCGCCCAGGATGCGTTCGTATTCATGATTTTTGACGTCGGCCTGCAAGCCCAGGGCTTGTTCGGGATTTGCTTCGACCGCGTCCGGATTGTCGTCTTCAAAACACAAGTCCGCCGCGCGCAGTGTTGCGCCGGTCAGCAAGATCAGGCTGCGTTGTATGAGATTGTCCAACTCGCGAACATTGCCCGGCCAGGCATGCGTCAGCAGCCGTGCGGCTGCACACTCCGCCAGTTCCGGCCGCGGACCACCGCTGACGTGATGGCGCGCGATCGCTAAATCAGTGAGCGGCAGCACGTCGCCGGGTCGTTGACGCAATGGCGGAATGCACAGCGGAAATACGTTCAACCGGTAATAAAGGTCTTCGCGAAAGTCGCCGTCGGCCACTTGCTGGCGCAGATTGCGATTGGTGGTCGCGAGCACCCGCACATCCAGCGGGATCGTTGTGCGGCCGCCAATTCGTTCGACTTCCCGTTCCTGGATGACTCGCAGCAGTTTGGCCTGCAGCGACAGTTCCATCTCGCTGATCTCATCCAGCAACAGGGTGCCGCCCTCGGCTTGCTCGAACTTGCCGGCATGCGCTGCAGTCGCGCCGGTGAACGCGCCTTTTTCGTGACCGAACAACACCGCCTCAAGCATGTTCTCCGGAATCGCCGCGCAGTTAATCGCAACGAAGGGTTTGTCACGTCGCAATGAGCGCTCGTGAATAAATCGTGCGAATACTTCCTTGCCGCAGCCTGATTCGCCGCTCAGAGTGACCGTCGCGTCCGTACGCGCAACCCGTTCCGCGATTCGTAGCAGTTCAACAGTCTTGGCGTCGCCCGCGATGGGCTGACCATTGTCCTCGTCGCTTTGCAGATAACGGTCGACCACTGCAATCAGCTCATCTGCCGCAAACGGCTTCACCAGGTAATCCGATGCGCCGTGACGCATGACGTCCACTGCATTTTCGATTGTGCCGTATGCGGTCATCAGCACAGCAGGCATGGCCGGATGCTGGCGACGTATCTCGCCGAGCAGTTCGTGACCATCCATTGGCGACATCTGAATATCGCTAACGACGAGTCCTACGCGTTCGCGACCAAGAATACGCAGTGCTTCTGCACCGCTGGCTGCCGCAAGCACCGGATAGGGACTGCCAGCAAGCGTATCCGACAGTGCTTCACGTAGATTCGCATCGTCCTCAACAATCAATACGGCGGCATCAGACATATGCAAATCCTCTGGCCGATGCCTTGTGTTCTTCCGGTATGGCGGCGGCTGGCAGGCACAAGGCAACTGTTGTGCCCGACTCGCCTGAATCCAGCACCACTTTGCCGGCGTGGGCCTCGGCAACGGACCGGACTACGGCCAGACCGAGTCCTGTGCCCTGCGGCCGCGTCGTAAAAAATGCTTCGAATACCTGCTCGTGCTGGGAAGCGGCAATTCCGCAACCGTTGTCGGTTACTGTGAGGCAAACCCGGTCGCCATCGCGCACGGCGCTCAGCTCAACGTGGCCATCATTGGTGCAGGCCTGCAGGGCATTATCGAGCAGATTCAGCAGCGCACCTTTCAGCGCGCCGCGATTACCGGCAACGCGCAAATCACTGTCGGCGATATGGACTGCAATCCTGGCATCGCCCAGTAGTTGTGCGGCTCCGGTTTCTGCAACGTCTGCCAGCAAACGTTCGACATTGATGCCTTCATCGTCATGTCGGGCTCCACCTGCAAACTGCAACATGTCTATGACCATGCGATCGAGCTCGCGCAGTCGGTCGATAATGCGTTTGGCTGGTGTTTTCGGCGACTTGTCGCCGGGAGAAATCTGCTCGGCATACAGCAGTGCGGATGCCAATGGCGTGCGGATCTGGTGTGCCAGGCGCGCGGTCATTTCGCCGATGGCAGAGAGCCGCTGGTGATGTGCCAGCATGTCGGCCATACGCCGGCTTTCTGTCACATCGGTCAGCAAAAGGATCTCGCGACGTTCTTCGCCCAGCCGCCGTCTCTGCAAACTCAGGATGCGACCGTCGTTTAGTTGCAATTCGCCATCGGCATTGTCCACCGGTGTGAATTCGCGCTTGACGATCTCTGCCCAGGGACGACCAAGCAATGGCTGATTGAGCAGCTCCGTCGCTTTGCCATTGGCCTCGCTGATAGCGCCATTGGAGTCGAGAATAATGATTGCGCCAGGCAGTGCTTCAAGGGTGCTTGCCAGTTGCTCGCCGAGTCGTTCTTTCTCCAGCAGCTCGCGATGTCGTGCCGACTGGGAAGCATCCAACTGCTGCGTCAGGCTGGCGACTTCTTGCTGCAACTCACGATACGAGTGCTCGAGCAGTGCGGACTGCTCATTGAATGCATTGAATGCAGACTCGAGGCTGGCGGCGTTCATCTCACTGGCGATCACTGGTGGCTCCGGTATTCAACTTCCTGCATCTAGCAAAGCAAGATGCATGCCAATCTACAGATCGTTTAAAAACAATATGTTACCGGCACTTCTTCGACTGACTCGGTGTCGGTTTTCTGACACCTGGCGGTCGCCTGACGCTGCCGCGTCGCATTGGTTGTCGATGCCGCACAGATTAGCCGGGCATTGCTGGCGCAAGACACGTGCGGCATTGGCAACAA
>JBBKWB010000063.1:0-33682 GCA_037968755.1 Woeseia sp. | reverse complement strand
GCCTGTGACCGCGGCCAGGCTACACGCTTCGACGCTGCGGCCTGTATCCTTATGGCAGCAGAGAAGGCGACCTGGATGGCAGGCGAAACCATTCAGACGCTGGGCGGGAACGGTTATATTAACGAGTACCCGGCCGGCCGCCTGTGGCGTGACGCGAAGTTGTATGAAATTGGCGCGGGCACCAGCGAAATTCGGCGCATGCTAATTGGCCGCGAACTGTACGATGCTATTTCCTGACCGGTAACCGTAAGCAATGCCAAAAATAAACAGCAAGATCAAAGCGGACTCAGATGCATTCAAAGCAAATGCCAGCGCCAACCGCCAGCTCGCAGAAGAATTACGCGAGGAACTCTCGGGCATAGCCGAAGGTGGCAGTGAACGCGCCCGCAAGAAACATCTTGCGCGCGGCAAATTGCTACCGCGGGATCGGATCCGAACCGTGGTTGACCGTGGTGCACCGTTTCTTGAAGTCGCCCAGCTTGCTGCCTACGGCATGTATGACAACGCAGTTCCTGCTGCCGGCATCATTGCCGGTATCGGCCTGATCAATGATACCGAGTGCATGATCGTGGCTAACGATGCGACGGTAAAAGGCGGTACGTATTATCCACTGACCGTACGCAAGCATTTGCGTGCGCAGGAAATAGCCGAGCAAAATGGCTTGCCTTGCGTGTATCTCGTCGATTCAGGTGGTGCATTCCTGCCCAAGCAAGATGAAGTATTTCCCGACCGCGACCACTTTGGGCGCATCTTCTATAACCAGGCGCGAATGTCGGCGATGGGCATTCCACAAATCGCAGCTGTCCTTGGCTCGTGTACAGCCGGCGGCGCGTACGTCCCGGCCATGTGCGATGAAGCCATTATCGTACGCAATCAAGGCACTATTTTTCTGGGCGGCCCACCACTGGTCAAAGCGGCAACTGGCGAAGTAGTGGATGCCGAAATCCTGGGCGGTGGCGATGTGCATTCGCGTATATCCGGCGTGACGGACTACCTGGCCGATGACGACGGTGAGGCACTGGAGATGGTCAGGGAGATTGTTGGCAATCTCAACTGGCGCAAGGAAATTTCCTTGAAGCTGCGTGAATCGCGCGAGCCCGAATACCCGGCGGACGAGTTGTACGGAATCGTATCCAGAGATTTTCGCTTTCCCTATGACGTTCGTGAAGTGATTGCGCGGTTAGTGGACGGATCGGAATTCCAGGAATTCAAAGCCTTGTACGGCCCGACGCTCGTCTGTGGCTTTGCACACTTATACGGCTACCCGATTGGCATCGTCGCCAACAACGGCATCCTGTTCTCGGAGTCCGCCCAGAAAGGCGCACACTTCATTCAGCTGTGTAACCGACGCGGAATTCCGCTTGTTTTCCTGCAGAACATCACCGGATTCATGGTTGGTCGCAAAGCCGAGCACGGTGGCATAGCGAAAGACGGTGCCAAGATGGTCAATGCAGTAGCGACCGCGTCGGTCCCGAAATTCACAGTAATTATCGGCGGCTCGTTCGGTGCCGGTAACTACGCGATGTGCGGACGTGCTTACAGCCCACGAATGTTATGGATGTGGCCGAACGCGCGCATTTCGGTCATGGGCGGCGAGCAGGCATCGCTGGTGTTATCGACCGTGCGCCGCGACGGTCTTGCTGCACGCGGCGAAGAATGGTCGGCGACCGAACAGGATGAGTTCGAACAAGAGATTCGCGACCAGTATGAAACCCAGGGCCATCCGTACTACGCGAGTGCGCGCTTGTGGGATGACGGCGTAATCGATCCTGTGGATACCCGCGGTGTGCTTGGCCAGGCGGTTGCAGCGTCACTCAATCGCCCGCGCGATCATGAGTTGCCTTACGGCATATTTCGTATGTAGCTGCGCCAGCCGCTTTGTCGTCCATGCGGTATGATGCATGGCTTCTGGACATACGACAGGCGGGTAATGAAAAGTCTCAAAGGCAAAACGCTGTTCATTAGTGGTGCCAGCCGTGGCATAGGGCTCGCTATCGCAAAACGCGCAGCAGAAGACGGCGCAAATATCATCGTCGCTGCGAAAACCGCAGAGCCGCATCCCAAGTTGCCGGGTACAATTTTCACCGCAGCCGATGAGATCGAAGCGGCTGGCGGCAAAGCACTGCCACTAGTCTGCGATATTCGTGACGAGGAGCAGGTGGCGGCCGCAGTTGCTGCGGGTGCAGAACGCTTTGGCGGCATCGACATATGCATTAACAACGCCAGCGCAATCTCGCTGCGCGGAACCGAGCGCACGTCCATGCGACGTTTCGACCTAATGCACCAGGTCAACACGCGCGGCACTTTCATGGTGTCGAAGTATTGCCTGCCGTTCCTGTTGCAAGCGGAAAACCCGCATATCCTGAACTTGTCGCCGCCACTCAATATGCTCGAGAAATGGTTTGCTCCACACGTAGCATATACGATGGCCAAGTTTGGCATGAGCATGTGTGTACTTGGCATGGCCGGCGAATTCCGCGAACAGGGTATCGCCGTCAATGCGCTGTGGCCGCGTACCGGTATCGCAACGGCCGCTGTGCAGAATTTACTCGGCGGTGATGAAATGACTGAGCGCTCGCGCACGCCAAGAATCATGGCGGACGCTGCCCACGTTGTTTTGACCCGGCCGAGCCGCGACTGTACCGGCAATTTCTTTATCGATGACGAAGTGCTGGAAAGTGTCGGCGTCACCGACCTGAGTGTTTACGCAGTCAACCCTGTCAAACCGTTGATGCCGGATTTCTTCGTTGAACCTCGCGCGGAGAACGAGCAATGAGTAGTCGTCAGGAGCAGTTTTCCGGCACCCGGGAAGTACGTGAGGAACATCGCGTTGATGAGGCGCGGCTTACCAGCTATCTTGCGGAACGAATCGACGGTTTCGCGGGCCCGATTACGATCAAGCAATTTAAAGGCGGTCAGTCGAATCCAACGTATCTAATACAGGCGGCGTCCGGCAGTTATGTTTTGCGCCGCAAACCGCCCGGCAAATTATTGAAGTCGGCGCACGCTGTTGATCGTGAATTTCGAATCATATCGGCACTGCATGCCGCCGGATTTCCGGTGCCACGGCCATGGCTGCTCTGCGAGGACGAAGCCGTTATTGGCACGGCGTTCTTTGTCATGGATTTTGTTGCCGGGCGCATACTCTGGGAGCTTGATTTGCCGGGCATGGATCCCGCGGAGCGGGCGGCAATCTACGATGATATGAATCGCACGATTGCGCGCTTGCATAGCCTTGACTACAAAGCGCTTGGCCTGGAAGACTTCGGCAAGCCGGGCAATTATTTCGGGCGCCAGATTTCCCGTTGGTCGAAGCAATACCGGGCGTCAGAGACACAGTCCATTCCGTCCATGGACAGCTTGATGGAATGGTTGCCAGAAAATATTCCGGCCAGTGATGCGAGCAGCATTGTTCACGGTGATTTTCGCCTCGACAACCTTATTTTGCATCCGGATGAGCCGCGCATTATTGCCGTGCTCGATTGGGAATTGTCCACGATCGGCCACCCGCTGGGTGATTTCACCTATCACTTGATGGCCTGGCAAATGCCAGAGATTGGCTTCGGTTCCGCCGGCCTGACCGATTGCGATCTACGCGCCCTCGGTATACCGGATGAGGACAGCTACGTAGAACAATATTGCCAGCGGACAGGCCTGGTTGATGGCATAGCCGACCGGGAGTTCTACGCTGCATACAATCTGTTTCGACTTGCTGCTATTTTGCAGGGCATTGCAGGACGGGTACGTGACGGCACCGCTTCCAGCGATCACGCAGCTGCTGCCGCCCGCGCGGTCCCACCGCTTGCGGAGCTCGGCTGGCAATACGCGAAACGTGCACGGTCCTAGACGATAGTGTTGGCAGTTTGAGCATGGGGGATTACCGCTTTTGGGCTATCGAGCACAATCCACTATCGGCGGTCGCTTGCGTTTCGAACCGGTGTTATCGTTTCCGCTCACGGGATCCGGCGAAGGACTTTCAATGCAGTGGTTTCCTGCAGCATCAAGGCTCGCAGATAAGGCGGTACAGTGAGTCAGGCCGTGAGCATTAACTTCGACTCGTTGCTCGCTGCCAGCGTTAACGACATGCCGTGCAAATATGGCATGGAGCATGCCATCCTTTATGCTCTGGGTGCTGGCTTCGGTCGCGATGGCGCCGACATTCGCGAGCGCGATTATTGCTACGAAGGCAAGTCGCTGCGGACTGTACCCGCGATGGCCGGCGCGCTGTTAAACAATGATTTTCTTGCTGACTGTGGCTGGGATGCAGCGCGGGTTTTCGTTGCCGACCAAAAACTGGAACTCTATCGTCCATTGCCTGCTCGCGCCGAGCTCGTCGCCGATCGGCGCGTGGTCGCGGTACTGGATCATGGCCGTGCACTCGGCGTGAGTATCATGATCGAATCGGAAGTTCGCATGGCGACCGATGGCACTGTGCTGTTTACACTCGGCAGCACCCTGATGGCGGGCGGCGACGGCGGATTTGGTGGCCCCGAGGGCAGCGGGCCGTTACCGCACAAACTGCCAGAACGCGATGCGGATCTGGCGTGCGAGCTGCAATCATTTCAAGATCAGCCGCTTATCTTCAGACTGAGCGGCGATCGCAGCCCGCTGTATGTTGACGACGCTGTTGCGCGTTCTCTGGGCTTCCGGACGACTCCATTGCAGGAACAGTGTGTCGCGGGAATGGCCTGCCGCGCGATTCTGCAGACAATTTGCGAATACGATTATACCTTGATCTCCGGCTTCGACTTGCGCTTTGTGGCGGCCGTCTATCCTGGCGAGGTCCTGGTTACGGAGATGTGGCAGGACCGAAATATTGTGTCATTCCGCTGTGTCGTGCGGGATCGTAACAAGGTCGTCATCGATAACGGCAAGTGCACGCTGGCAGTCTGATATTTCATTTTCATCAACCAGCAGGCGGGCACGAATGCGGTAGCGCAGTTGTATCTCGTCCGCTACACGCAGTGCGCCAAACGCGGCGCGAAAAGGCTGCAATCCCAATTCACTATGCGTTAGCTGCCGTTCCCCTGACGCAACCAGGTGACCTTCTGCGTCGGTCACCTGCAACGGAAGTTCGAGAGCAAAATCTTTCTGCAGTATTCGTATCCTTCCGTTCAGCTGTAACGCCGGCAGCTGGCCTGTGAGTCCGTTAGCGTAAACCAGAATTTCCGGGTTCTGGTCGGCGTCAAGCAGCTTGGTGCCAAGCATGTTCAGACGGGTACCGCGGATGTCTTTGTCCGCCACGCTGCCCGGAAAATCGTCACCGGCTGCGCGTCGTTCCGCATCCTCATCGACCAGCAAATTCTGCACGGCGAAGCGGATAAGCAGCTGCGATTCGTGTATAGGTTCCCGGCGCAACACGCAGCCCTGCATCGCCCTGAGCGATACGACATGGTTGTGGCCCAGCTTGCCCAGAAGGCCCGCGCGGTAAACAAGAATCCGCACTGAACTGGCTGCGTCGTCGATGGCGTACAGGGCTGCGGCAACCGCGTGGTTCGGCTGCAGGAGAATGCTGCTGCAATGCACCGCAGTTACGAAACCGAACTGTAAGCTACGTAGCGCGGATCGCCGCGCTTTGCAGCCCCGGGGATCAGTGATCATCATCGTTGTCGGGACCTATGCCATATCGCGCTGCTAAACTGGCGGCCAACTCACTGGAGAAATTGCATGACGAAGGTAGTCACTGTCGAACACGACCAGCACGTCGCGATCGTAACATTGTCGCGACCAGAGAAAATGAACGCGCTTAATCTCGAAACATTCCAGGCTCTGATCGATACGGGGCGGATGCTCGCCGACGACAAATCGGTGCGAGCAATAGTGTTACATGGCGCCGGCAAGCACTTTTGTTCCGGAATCGACATTACTGTGTTTCAGGGTGCTGGACTTGGCGATGCCGCAGATTCCCGCATGGCGCCGATGGAAGACTCGCCGGCGAATTTTTTTCAGCGTGCCGCGCTGATCTGGCGGGAAATGCCCGTTCCGGTTATTGCTGCCTTGCAAGGCATCGTCTACGGCGGCGGCTTGCAAGTGGCACTTGGCGCCGATATCCGAATTGCTGCACCGAATACGCGTTGCTCGGTCATGGAAGTGCGTTGGGGCATTATTCCGGATATGGGTATCAGCAACAGCCTGCGTGCCACCGTGCGTCTCGATCACTTACGTGAACTGACCTATACCGGTCGGGTTGTGGATGCAGCGGAGGCGGAGTCGCTCGGCCTGGTCAGTCGAATCAGTGATGATCCGCTTGCTGCGGCGCGGGAGCTTGCCCTGAAAATCGCCGCGAATTCACCCGATGCCGTGCGCGCGGCAAAACAGCTGCTAAACAGTGCGTTTGAACTACCGCCGGAACTGGCACTGCGCATGGAGGCGCGTCTGCAAAGCCAGTTGATCGGCGGTAGCAACCAGGTTGAAGCCGTTAGATCAAATATGGAGAAGCGGGAACCCCGGTTTCAGGCTCCGGTCGAAATCGATATGGGTCCGGGCTGACACAGGTAGTGCCCGGCTGTTTATCAGGAGGCGCACCGTGGCGACCATTGACGGGTCTGAGAAGAGGGCATGCTTGCTGTTGCAAGGTTGCCAGGTCCTGTTCTGGAGTCTCGCCATGTGTTGCGCTGCATTCGCGCAGGCAGAAAGTTATCGGCATTTTCCCGGGGTCACCATTGACACACGGGTGAGTCGAATCCAGGAGCGCGTCGAGAATCTGTACGATCGACAAGACTACGCAATTGCACTGCTGAATTACCGTGATCACCTGGCACCTATAGGCGACAAGTACGCGCAGTACATGGTGGGTTATATGTATTTGACCGGACGTGGCGCAGACGTGAATCCGCCGCTGGCGCTGGCCTGGTATCAGCTCGCGGCCGAACGGCATGAGCGACCGTACGTCGAGGCGCGCGATGCGCTGGCGGCAACGCTGGACGAACAGCAACTTAAGGATGCAGAAGAGTACTTCACTGGGCTTGCATTGAGTTTCGGTGACCGGCGCCTTTTGCTGACCTTAATGCAAGACGATCTGGACCTGTTGCAGCGTATCGACAGCATGCAATCCGGTGACCACCTGGTGTCAGGATTTCTGGGCGGCGCCAGCGTCGATTATCGCGGCTTGGCGCTGGAGAGACTGCGTCAGCGTGAAACTTACCTGGACCAGCTGCCAACGCTTCCCGGACTTGAGGACATTGAGGGCGGGGTTCGTAGTGCCATCGCAGCGCTGCCCGACGACTGATAGCGGCGAACTAACGCGCCGCGAGACCGCACGTCAGTATGTCGGGGAACGCCGAAATTATTTCTTCGGCGACAGTACTGCTGCCGTGAAACCATTTCGGTATCCAGTTTATTGATCCCATAACCGCGTTGCCGGTCATGCGCACATCGCAATCCCGTATGCTGCCGTCGGCGATACCGCGACTCAGGATTTTTTCGAAGGCAAGGCTGTGGTGTCGTGACAATTCCAGAATTTCATCGCGGTGTTCCAGTTTCAGCGATGGAATCTCACTCATGATCGCAACCGGGCCGCGTTCGCCAACCATGATCTCGACGTGATAGCGAACGTAAAGGCGTGCCTGTTGATAGCCGTCCTTGCCGTCAGCCGCGGCGCGCTGCATTGCTTCGTTGCCTAACTCGGCTGCCCGCAGGTAGCACTGGAACACCAGTTCTTCCTTGTTTTTCACATAGTAGTAAAGCGCGGCGTCCGTGAGCCCGAGGTGCTGAGCGACGTTCTTCAACGATGTGCCGCTATAACCTTTCTCATTGAAGCAGCGAGCGGCGGCTTTGAGGATGCGGTCGCGTTGCGCTTCGAATCGGGTTTCCTCGGCAGGCTGCGACATAGGTCTTGATCCTTATCCAGTGGCGGTACCGAAGCTGCAGGCGCACAATTCGCGAGAGCAGCCCGGGACACTTGAGTTATGCTCCGCACTGCATTATTTTAATCCCCATTAGAATTTATGCAAACTCCAGAACTCACTGATTTTTAATATAATTCTAAAAACAGCAGGGAGCTCTGGTGCTGATACTTAAGGAAATCTGTCCATGAGCACTGCCGCAACCGACCTGCCGCGCACCTCGGGTAAGACCAATGAGCCGCCGTTACGATTCGTAACGGCAGCCTCGCTGTTCGATGGCCACGATGCCGCAATCAACATCATGCGGCGGCTGTTCCAGGCGCAAGGAGCCGAGGTTATTCACCTTGGCCATAATCGTAGCGTCGATGACATCGTGCGTGCCGCCATTCAGGAAGATGCGGATGGCATTGCGATCAGCTCCTACCAGGGCGGCCACAACGAGTTTTTCCGCTACATGATCGATCGCCTCAAGGTACTCGGCGCGCCGCACATCAAAGTGTTCGGTGGAGGCGGCGGCACAATCACGCCCGAGGAAATCGCCGCTTTGATGCAGTATGGCGTAGAGAGGATCTACCATCCGCATGACGGCATGTCGATGGGCCTGCAGGATATGATCAATGATCTGATTCAGCGCACCCGCGCTGCGCGACGAGAAACGGCACCTGCCGATACTGTTAGTCCGGATAAGTTGAGCGACATTGCCGGCATGATGTCCGCTATTGAAGAAGACGTTTTCGACGAGGCGCATATGAAAGCGTTGCGCAAGGCCTGGCGATTGCAGGCCGGCAAAGTGCCGGTTGTTGGCATCACCGGCACAGGTGGCGCAGGCAAGAGCAGCGTAACCGATGAAATTCTGAACCGTTTCCTCGGCGCATTCCCGGATATGCGCATTGCCGTGCTGGCAGTTGATCCGACACGCCGGCGCACCGGCGGCGCGTTACTCGGCGACCGGATCCGGATGAATTCGCTGCGTTCCGAGCGCGTCTACATGCGCTCAATTGCTACCCGCAGGCAACATCTGGCAACCAGCAAAATGCTGGGTGATCACATCCTGTTCCTGAAGTCGCTGGGCTACGACCTCGTGCTGGTTGAAACGGCGGGTATCGGGCAGAGCGACAGCGAGATTGTGGATCACGTGGACTTTTCCGTTTACGTCATGACCAGTGATTACGGTGCGGCAAGTCAGCTCGAGAAAATCGACATGCTCGATTTCGCCGATCTGATCGTTCTGAATAAATATGACAAGCGTGGGGCCGAGGATGCGCTACGTGATATTCGCAAACAGTGGAAGCGCAATCACGTTCAGTTCGAGACCAGCGACGAAGATATACCGGTGTACCCAACCATCGCCAGCCAGTTCAGCGACCCCGGCGTCAGTTGGATGTTCAGCCAGTTGTGCTCACGACTGATTCGCAAACTGGGCCTGGACGGAGAGCAATGGACACCTGAAATTGATGTGACAGTCAAAGAGCCGCGCGCCATGGCGGTCATTCCTGGCAGCCGCATTCGTTATCTCGCGGAGATCGCCGAGCAGGGCCGGGCAGTCAATGCGTCGATCGAATCCCAGTCGCGTGCGGCGAGCGAGTTGCAGCACCTGTTCGAGGCATTGAAAGCACTTGACGATGCGGCGCTGCCCGATGTGTTCGCACCGATCGCAACTGACCAGCTAACCGACAACGGCGATCGATCGCTACTGACCTTGCGGCAGCGTTACCAGGAAGCGCTGAGTGAGTTGACACCAGAGGCGATCAAGCTACTGCGCGACTGGCCGGCGCAACGCGACGCGGTGCGCGCGGATGAGTACAGCTATGAGGTTCGCGGTCGTGAAATTCGTGGCCAGAATTACCTTGAGAGCTTGAGCCATCAGAAGATTCCCAAAATTGCCGCGCCAAATTATCGCGACTGGGGCGAATTGCTGTCATTTCTGATGCGCGAGAATCTGCCCGGCGGGTATCCGTACACAGGCGGCGTCTATCCCTATCGGCGCCTGGGCGAAGATCCGACCCGTATGTTCGCCGGTGAAGGTACCCCGGAGCGCACCAACGCGCGCTTTCACTACCTGTCGCAAGGTCAGGACGCCGCCAGGCTTTCGACAGCATTTGATTCGGTTACCCTGTATGGCGAAGATCCGCATGAGCGGCCGGACATTTTTGGCAAGGTCGGAAACTCGGGGGTCTCGATCGCCTCCGTCGACGACATGAAAAAGCTGTACTCGGGCTTTAACCTGTGTGCACCGACGACCTCTGTATCCATGACCATTAACGGCCCGGCGCCAATGATCCTGGCGTTCTTCATGAATACCGCAATCGACCAGCAGGTTGAACTGCATCTTAAAGAGAGCGGCGAATGGGATCGCGCTGAACAACAGATCGCTGACTGGTATGAGGGTCGCACTCGACCTGAATACGTTGGTGAATTGCCACCCGGCAATGATGGATTGGGTCTGGGTTTGCTTGGTATCTCCGGCGACAAGCTGGTGTCCCCCGAGGTCTATCAAGAAATTCGTGAACGCACATTCACGCAAGTTCGCGGCACCGTGCAAGCCGATATTCTGAAAGAAGATCAGGCACAAAACACGTGCATCTTCTCAACGGAATTTGCGATGAAGATGATGGGTGATGTGCAGCAGTTTTTTATCGACCATCGCGTGCGCAACTACTACAGTGTTTCTATCAGCGGTTATCACATTGCGGAAGCTGGCGCGAACCCGATCAGCCAACTCGCGTTTACCTTGTCAAACGGCTTTACGATCGTCGAGTACTATCTTGCGCGTGGTATGAATATCGATGAATTCGCACCTAACTTGAGTTTCTTCTTTTCCAATGGCATGGATCCCGAGTATTCCGTTATCGGCCGTGTTGCCCGGCGCATCTGGGCACGTGCCATGCGCGAACGCTACGGCGCAAGCGCGCGTTCACAAATGCTGAAATATCACGTGCAAACATCCGGGCGCAGTCTGCACGCGCAGGAAATCAGCTTTAACGATATCCGCACGACACTGCAGGCGCTCTATGCCTTGTTCGATAATTGCAACAGCCTGCATACCAACGCATTTGACGAGGCCATTACAACGCCGACCGAACACTCCGTGCGTCGCGCCGTGGCGATTCAGCTGATTATCTCAAGGGAACTTGGTTTGAATTATTGCGAGAATCCCTGGCAGGGCTCGTTCGTCATTGATGAACTGACGGACCTCGTTGAGGAGGCCGTGTACCAGGAATTCGAACGTATCTCTGAGCGTGGTGGCGTACTCGGCGCGATGGACACGATGTACCAGCGTGGCAAGATCCAGGATGAGAGCCTGTACTACGAAAGCAAGAAACACGATGGCAGCTATCCCTTGATCGGTGTGAATACGTTCCTGCCCAAGAAAGGTCATGAAGATGAAGTGCATAAGCAGGAATTGATTCGTTCCTCTGACGGCGAGAAGCAGGATCAGATTGCCCACGTACGCGCATTCCAGACTACCCATAGCGACGACAGCGCTGCGGCTTTAGAAAAGCTTCAAGCGGTTGCGCGGGCGCGCGGCAACGTGTTTGAGGAACTAATGCATACGGTGAAGTCGAACTCCCTGGGGCAAATTTCAGCAGCGCTGTACGAGGTGGGCGGCGAATATCGTCGCAATATGTAACACTTATCGTTCAGTGAAGACTCGTGGCGGCGTTACATGCCTTGCCAATGAGAGGCCCGCCATTGCCGGCGGGGCGCGCCTTGCCAGAAACCGCGTAGCAATCGCTGAAGGTATGCGAATCAGTCTCACAGGACACTAGCCAGGGCACTCTGTTCGTGATCAAAGCAAAAACAAAGTCGCTATTCATAATGCCAGCGGCAGGACTCTCTGTACTGCTGTTGCTGTTCTCATTGGTGATGGCTGCACGCGCTGGCCCCGACCAGTTGGCGTGGCTTGGTGCAGCAGTGGCGGCACTGCCGTTGCCGGCCATCCTGGGTCACCTGCTTTTCGCGAAAGTCGCGCGGGCGTCCGAGAACGCGCCACTGGCGTCGTTCGTTGCAGCGCTGGGTGGTCTGCTCGCTGCATGGGAGTGGCTCATAGAGGGTGTCGCCAACTGGCACGCATTCGCCGTTGCCGTCATTTGCCTTGGCCTATTGCTGCTGTATATCTATTGGTACGCCCGATTCGGACGAATCGCGAGCGCCAAACTGGATGTCGGCAACAAGTTGCCCGTGTTCTCGCTGGCCGATATCCACGGCGAACAAGTAAGTACGACCAGCTTGTTGGGAAAACCAGCTGTTCTCGTCTTCTACCGCGGCAACTGGTGTCCGCTGTGCATGGCGCAATCGCAAGAACTCGCCAGCCGTTACCAGGAGTTCGCTGAACTGGGTATCGCGGTGATACTGATCAGCCCGCAAGCCGACACTCACACCAAGGCGCTGGCCGAGCGCCTCGCTGTGCCGTTCCAGTTTTGGGTAGATAATGACAATCGGGTTGCCGCCGAACTGGATATCGCGGTAGGTCATGGTGTACCGGCGGGCGTGGGTGGCGGCTTTCACCCGGACACCGTGATGCCGACGGTGGTGGTCTGTAATGCCAGCGGCACCATTGTGTTCGCTGACCAGACAGACAACTATCGCGTACGGCCGGAACCCGATATCTTTCTTGCCATATTGAAACGAAGTGGAGCTGTAGCACGATGAATGACGAGGTCCCAAAGAGCTTTTTGGACAATCCGACCCTGTATGAAGGTACCTACCTGGAGTTTCTGGGCTTTAGATTGCAAAGCTGGAAAGACGGGTTCGCACGCCTGGAAATGCCGGTGCGGGATGATCACAGAAATTCGGTGAAATACCTGCATGGCGGCGTCATCGCATCCCTGCTCGATATTTCCGGCGCAGTGTGCGGAAGCTACGGCGGTTCGGGCGAATACGTATCAGTTACCGTCAACCTGAATTGTAATTTCATGGCACCGCATACCGGGCGAACGGTCATTGTTGAAGGTGAACTGATTCGCCGCACCAATTCACTGTTCTTTGCTCAGGCAAAACTCTTTGATCCGGACAACAAAACCCTTTGTGCCACGGCGACTGGTACCTACAAGCCACAGCAACGCAAACACCGGGTACCGGTAGGATGACCGGGATCGACAGGTTCAGACTCGACGGCAAAACAGCTTTGATTACCGGGGCCGGCAGCGGTCTGGGTCGCCAGTTCGCAGGAACACTGGCTAGCGCCGGTGCTACGGTCGTGTTGGCGGCGCGGCGCACTGAAAAGCTGGAGGAAACGCGCGAGCAAGTCGTAGCCGCTGGTGGTGTAGCGCAGTGCATTCCGCTTGATGTTTGCGACAGTGCGGGCGTAAAGCAGGCGTTTGCCGATCTGGAGGCAGCCGGACAGCATGTTGATATCCTTGTAAACAACGCCGGCATCAGCCGCACGGGTTTTCTTGCAGAACTGAGCGAAGCGGATTGGGACGCGGTTGTGGATACCAACCTGAAGGGCGTATTCCTGGTCGCGCAAGCCGCCGCACGCGGCATGCTGGCGCGCGGCAGTGGCGGCAGCATCATCAATATTGCATCTATTCTCGGCTACCGGGTAAGCCAGACTCTGGGTTCCTACATCGCAGCGAAAAGCGGTGTCGTTAACCTGACCAAGACCATGGCGCTGGAATGGGCGCGATACGGCATTCGGGTTAATTCCATCTCACCGGGTTACTTCGAAACGGAAATTAACGAGGGCTTTCTTCGCTCCGAACCAGGCCAGGCGATGTTGCGGCAGGTGCCGATGCGCCGCAGTGGTGATCTACGCGAACTCGATGGACCGCTATTGCTGTTAGCGTCCGAAGCGGGCAGTTATATGACCGGCAGCAACTTAACGGCCGACGGCGGACATCTCTGCAGCTCGCTGTAACGTGCCTCGCTCAGCGATAGCGCCCACAAAGTTTCCTTAATCGGATTCTCGAATAATCGAGACGAGCGGGCCTTCCGCCAGGAATTCGTGCTGACCGTTTTATTCAGGGTGTAGCGGCGCTGACGCGCTGCCGCTGCGCTCAGTCAATGCGGCACTCGCATTTGTCTCCGGCTCCCCGGTCGTCGAACCCTGCTTCCGTCTGGTGTTCAGTCGCTGCTCCAGCAGCTTCTTGGTCACAAGCAATTCTCCCAGTGGCTATCCTTGCCCGTCGCTCCGAGACTCGGTATAGTGACTTGCTTGTTGTCAGCAAGTATCTAAGGTCACCAGGTAACAGTTTGATTTCAAAAAATACTTTCTGTGGTGTGTCGCTTGCCTGAGGCTGCCGCCAAGCGCGCCGCGGGCGCGCGTACCCAGGCTGAACGCAGCGCCCAGTCGGATAAGGCCATGCTGGCAGCAGCGGTCGACCTGATCCTGGAACGCGGGCCGGACAAGACCACCCTGGCCGCTATCGGCGAACGTGCCGGCTACAGCCGCGGCCTTGCCACGTATCGGTTCGGCTCAAAAGCGGGGCTCTTTGATGCCGTCTGCAAAGCTATCTCACGCCGCTGGTTGACCTATTTGCGTGAGGGCGCTGGCGACCAAACCGGTGTGCCGGCGATGTGCGCGGCGCTGGATGCGTTTTTTCGGTTCTTGTCCGAATCACCACGGGAAGCGCAGGTTCTGCACATTCTTTTTTGTGCCGCGGCGAGTCCAACTGCCGAATACCGGGAAACCTCAAGAAGCATTCATCAGCGACAACAGGATGACGTTGCTGACTGGGTCAGCAAGGGCATAGCGGACCGGAGCATCCGCGCGGATATCGATCCGCGCAGTGTGGCCGCGCAATATATCGCCTACATCTCGGGAATGACCTACTTATGGGTTATTGCGCCGGACTCCGTCGACTTCGCCAAAGCGAACGACGACATGAAAAAACACTTGAGACGTTCCTTGCTGACCTGACGAGAAATTGCGCAGCGAGTGCACGTCCATCTCAACAACACAGGAATCTAACGATGGCAGACGCCTTTATTTTTGACCATGTTCGCAGTCCCCGCGGTCGCGGCCGAGCGAATGGCGCGTTACACGAGGTAACTCCGGTCAACCTCATGTCGCAGGTGCTCGGTGCACTGCGTGATCGCAACGAGTTGGATACCAGCTGGTTGGATGACGTCGTGCTTGGCTGTGTTTCGCCGGTAGGCGAGCAGGGCGCCTGCATAGCTCGTACGGCAGTGCTGAATGCGGACTACGCGCAGAGCGTACCGGGCAAGCAGCTGAATCGCTTTTGTGCGTCGGGCCTGGAAGCGGTAAACAGCGCAGCGGCACAGGTCATGGCGGGGCAATCCGATATGACCATCGGTGGTGGCGTTGAATGTATGTCGCGTGTGCCGATGGGATCGGATTCCGGCGCCATGCACGCCGATCCGGCTATCGCGTACAAAACGTATTTTGTGCCACAGGGCATCGGTGCAGACCTGATCGCCAGCAAGTACGGCTTTAGTCGTGAAGATGCCGACCGCTATGCGGCGGAAAGCCAGCGCCGTGCTGCGCATGCCTGGGACAACGGCTGGTTCGACAAGTCGGTTATCGAAATCAAGGATCACATCGGCTTGCCGTTATTACGTCGTGATGAGCACATGCGACCCGGCACTACCGCCGAGGATCTGGCCGGACTGAAAGCGGCGTTTGAGATTCCAGGGCAGCAAGCAGGCTTCGATGACGTGGCGTTGCAACGCTATCCCGAGGTGGAGCGCATCAATCACGTACACACGGGCGGAAATTCCAGTGGCATCGTCGATGGTGCAGCAGCGGTCCTGATCGGCAACAAGGAAACAGGCCAAAGCCTCGGTATGAAACCACGCGCAAGGATTCGAGGCTTCTCATCCATTGGTACCGATCCGACAATCATGCTGACCGGACCGGCGCCATCGGCAGAGAAAGTGCTCGCACGTTGCGGGATGCAGACCAGCGATATCGATCTCTTCGAACTGAACGAAGCATTTGCATCCGTCGTAATGCTGTTCATGCAACGGCTCAATATCGAGCACGATAAGATCAATGTAAACGGCGGTGCCATTGCCATGGGTCACCCATTGGGTGCTACCGGCGCGATGATTCTCGGAACCGTCCTTGACGAGCTCGAGAGGCGCGACCTCAACACTGCACTCGTGAACCTCTGTGTCGGCGGTGGCATGGGCACAGCAACTATCATTGAACGCGTCTAGGAGTTATCGAATATGAATGACATGACAACGATTCAATGGGAGCTTTGCGATGATGGCGTTGCGTTACTGACCATTGATGTGCAAGGCCGTTCAATGAACGTCATGACGCCGGAATTCCAGGCGGATGTAGCGACCGCTGCGAAACGAATTGCAGAGGACGCGGATGTTAAAGGCGCCGTCATCACGTCTGGCAAAGACTCGTTCATGGCCGGAGCTGATTTGCTGGAGGTGGTTAATGCATTCGACAAGAAACTCAGCGCACGTGAACTTTACGACTGGTGCAGCCAGTTACAACGTGCATTGCGCTCTATCGAAACCTGCGGCAAGCCGGTTGCAGCTGCGATCAATGGCACTGCGTTAGGCGGTGGCCTCGAAGTCTGCCTCGCGTGTCACTACCGGGTGGTAGCAGATGATCCGCGCATAAAGCTTGGTCTTCCCGAGGTCCAGGTGGGTCTGCTGCCGGGTGGCGGCGGTACCCAGCGCTTGCCGAGGCTGATAGGCATCGAAGCAGCGTTGCAGCTGATTACCCAGGGCAAGCATGTTTCGCCGCGCGAGGCAGTCGCTGCCGGGTTCGTCAATGAGGTGGTTGCGGCGGGCGAAGAGATCGCTGCAGCGCGCCGTTGGGTTCTTGAGAGCGGTGTTGCCGAACAGCCCTGGGACCAAAAAGGTTTCAAAGTACCGGGCGGCGCCGGCCTCATGCACCCGAAGGCGGTGCAGACGTTCGTGTTCGGCAGTGCATTGATGCAGAAGATGACTAATCACAACTATCCGGCGCCACTCGCAATCATGTCAGCGATTTATGAGGGGACTGTGCTGCCAATCGACAAAGCGCTCGAGGTTGAATCCAAATATTTTGTGTCGTTGTTGATGGACCCGGTATCCCGCAACATGATGCGTACCTTGTTCGTCAACAAAGGTGCCGCCGACAAACTCGTACGCCGACCGATTGGTCCTGCTCATCGCGCGGTAACGCGGTTGGGTGTGTTGGGTGCCGGCATGATGGGTGCTGGCGTCGCGTATGTATCAGCAAAGGCGGGTATAGACGTAGTGCTGCTTGATACTGATATTGAGAAAGCGGAACACGGCAAAGACTATTCGCGCAAGCTCGTAGAAAAACAGGTCTCGCGAGGCAGGATGACCGCGGATAAAGCCGAAGCGTTGCTGGGGAAAATCCAGACAGGGTCGGATTTTGCGCTGCTCGAAGGCTGCGAACTTGTGATTGAGGCGGTGTTTGAGGATCGCGGCATCAAAGCGGACGTCACTGGCCGTGCTGAAGCGGTCATTGCCGACGATACTATTTTTGCTTCGAACACGTCTACATTGCCGATCACCGGACTTGCGAAAGCATCTTCGCGCCCGGGCCAGTTTGTTGGTATTCACTTTTTCTCGCCAGTCGACAAGATGCCACTGGTGGAAGTGATCGTAGGTGAGCAGACGTCAGATGTTGCGGTGGCCCAGGCTCTTGATTACATCCAGCAGATTCGCAAAACGCCTATCGTCGTTAATGACAGCCGCGGCTTTTACACTAGTCGCGTTTTCAGTGTGTACACGCGTGAGGGTATGGCCATGCTCGCTGAGGGTGTGAACCCGGCACTGATCGAGAACGTTGCGCGTCACGCAGGCATGCCTGTTGGACCGTTGGCGGTAACTGATGAAGTCAGCCTTGAGCTCAGTTATCACGTTGGTCAACAGACCAAAAAAGACCTGGGTGATGCCTATGTCAGCACGCCTGCGGACGCAGTGGTCGCCAAACTGGTTGAAGACCTGGATCGCCGGGGCAAGCGCTTCGGCAAAGGTTTCTATGACTATCCGGAGGGCGGCAAGAAGCATCTGTGGCCCGGTCTGCAGGAGCATTTCCCGCTGGCACCTGAGCAGCCAACCGCCGATATCGTGCGCAAGCGACTGTTATATGCGCAGGCAATTGATACGGTACGGTGCCTCGACGAGAACGTGCTGACGCATCCGGCCGATGCCGATATCGGTTCTGTTTTCGGATGGGGTTTCCCGCCCTGGACCGGCGGCACACTGTCTTTCATCGAGACTGTGGGTCTGGACGCTTTCGTTGCCGAGGCTGATCGGCTTGCAGAAGCTTACGGCGAACGCTTCGCGGTACCCGACAGCCTGCGCAGCATGGCTAAACAAGGCGGCAGCTTCTACCCTCGCAATGATATTGACGCGGACCGTAACGCGGCCTGAGGATGCACGGATGATGAATCTGGACACGGTAAAGTATCGGCAGGACGGCGCGGTAGCGATCATCACTATGTATCGCCCGGATGCGATGAACTCATTCAATACGGCGTTGCGCCTGGATTTGTTCAAAGCATTCGAACATGCCGCTGGTGACTCGTCGGTGCGCGTCGTCGTGCTGACTGGCGAAGGCCGTTCCTTCAGCGCCGGTGCAGACCTGAAAGGCAGCCTGGATACAGACAAGACGGTTGAACAGCAGCTACAGACCGAATACCGACCGGTGTTCGAATGTATCGCCTCTATGCCGCAGCCGGTTATCGCCGCGGTTAACGGTTCCGCAGCTGGCATTGGCATGTCCTATGCGCTGGCCTGTGATCTTCTGATCATGGCTGACAATGCCTTTCTGTTGTCGCCGTTTACTACCATCTCGCTGGTGCCCGATGGCGGCCTGAGCTGGTTGTTGGTTCATCAACTGGGCTACCGTCGCGCATTCCAGCTGAGTATCGAATCCGAACGGATCAGTGCAGAGCGCTGTGTTGAGTTGGGGCTTGCCAATCGAACAGCGCCCGCCGCGGAATTATTGCCAGTGGCGATCGACTGGGCGAATGCGCTGGCCGAACGGGCGCCGCTGTCCGTGGCGGCGACCAAGAAAACCATGCGCCACGCAGTGGCTGCCGACTGGGCCAGTACCTTCGATCTGGAGGCACCCGTGCAGACAGCGCTGCGCGCAAGTGCCGACTGCGAAGAAGGTGTGAAAGCCTTTTTCGATAAACGCAAACCGGAGTTCAAAGGCAAATAGCCACGAACCCTTCGTAACGATTTGGCAGGACAGCAATCATGAGTCGACGAATTTTTGAAGAAGAACACGAGATGTTCCGTGATTCCGTGCGCAGCTTCATGCAGAAGGAGATCGGGCCGCATGCTGATCGTTGGCAGGAGCAGGGCATTGTCGATCGCGAAGCGTTCCTGAAAGCGGGCGAGCAGGGCTTGTTGTTGATGTGGGCAGACGAGCAGTACGGCGCTGCCGGCGTGGCGGATTTTCGCTACGAGCAGATTCTGATCGAGGAGAATGCTCATTACGGCGATGCAGGCTTCTTCATGACCTTGCACAGCCGCCTGGTCGGCCCCTATCTTGGTGAGCTGGCTAACGATGAGCAGAAGCAACGCTGGTTGCCGAAGTGCATTTCGGGCGAACATATTCTGGCCGTTGCTATCACCGAACCCGGTGCCGGTAGTGACGTCGCAGGTATTCGCACGCGGGCGGAAGACAAGGGCGATCATTTCCTGATCAATGGATCCAAGACGTACATATCCAACGGGATCAACGCCGACCTGATCGTAGTGGTCGCGCGCACCGACACGGAAAAGCGACATGGCTTGAGTTTGTTCGTGATTGAGCGCGGCATGGAAGGGCTCGAACGCGGCCGCAACCTGAAAAAAATGGGCCTGAAGAGTCAGGACACCGCGGAACTGTTTTTTAACAATGTCAAAGTGCCGAAAGAGAACCTGCTCGGCGATCTGAACCGAGGCTTCTACGATTTAATGCACTTTCTCGCCGAAGAGCGCTTGTTGGGCGCCGTGGGCTATTTGGCGAATGCAGAAGCGGCGTTGAACGTGACGATGGATTACGTTCGCGAACGCAAGGCATTCGGCAAAACCATTGCCGATTTTCAGAACACCCGCTTCAAACTGGCCGACATGCGCATGCAGATCGATGTAGCCCAGGCATTTGTTGACCACTGCGTGGTTGAACACAACGAGGGCAAACTCAGCGCTGATGACGCGGCCAAGGCAAAATTATTCACCAGCGAGCTGGAAGGGCGCGTGACTGACGACTGTGTGCAGCTGCATGGCGGCGCTGGCTATATGGATGAGTATCCGATCTGCCGCATGTACCTGAATGCACGAGTCTCGCGTATTTATGCGGGTAGTTCGGAAGTAATGCGTGAAATTATCGCGCGTTCCATGGGGCTGGATCCGCGCAAGAAGAAGCCCAGGTCTGTCGGTACCGATCGCGCCGCCTGATTCCACCCGGCATTGCGATGCGGCCGCTGGAATCGTAGTCTTCTGCAACAGGAATCGCGCAGGAAGAGTTGATGAAGGTCGCATTTGTTGGTTTGGGGGTCATGGGGTTCCCCATGGCAGGTTACCTCGCAAAAGCGGGACATGACGTTTGCGTCTATAACCGCAGCGAGGCAAAAAGATCAGCGTGGCTCGATAAGTTCCGCGGCACGGCTGCCGACACGCCCGCACAGGCGGCAGATGGTGCTGAGATCGTATTCTCCTGCGTCGGCAATGACGACGATGTTCGCCAGGTGCTGTTGGACAAGGCCGGCGTGCTGCACGGCTGCCAAGCCGGCGCGATTATTGTTGATCACACGACTGCCTCGGCAAAAATTGCGCATGAAGTTCGTGCCGCGGCCGCAGCACAGCAGGTCGGCTTCCTCGACGCGCCGCTGTCCGGTGGCCAGGCCGGTGCAGAGAGCGGCCAGCTAACCATCATGGTCGGCGGCGAGCCAAGCGTCTTCGAGCAAGCCTTGCCAGTCATGGATTGCTATGCGAAGGCTTGCACTCTTATTGGACCGACCGGATCCGGCCAACTGGCCAAGATGGTTAACCAGATATGCATCGCCGGAGTCGTCCAGGGGCTCTCGGAAGGTCTGCACTTTGCGAAAAGAGCCGGTCTGGACGGTGCCGCTGTCATCGGCGCAATTTCAAAAGGCGCAGCTCAGTCCTGGCAAATGGAGAATCGCTGGAAAACCATGCTCGCTGACCAGTTCGAGTTTGGTTTCGCGGTCGAATGGATGCGCAAGGATCTGAAAATTGCGCTGGAAGAAGCAGAGCGCAATGGTTCCACGCTGCAGTTGACTCAGCTGGTCGATGATTTTTACGCAGAGGTGGAAGCGCTCGGTGGGCGGCGCTGGGACACCTCCAGCCTGATCAAGCGCCTGGAGCGCTGATGCGTTAATCATCAGCGAGCGGCAAAGCCGTTGTAGAACCCTTGACCAACACGGTATAGTCGCCGCCGTCACAGGGGTGGCGATGACAAACTGATGTCATCTGCCTGAGATTCGTAACAGCATCCGGCTGGATTACGGGAACCCTTAGAACCTGAACCGGGTAATGCCGGCGTAGGAAGGGGATTCAAGATGTTCAGTTCTACCACTGCAGTGCAGCCGGGCCTGGTCGCGTTGCTCGTTTTTTCGGTCACGCCAATACTTGCAACTGCCGAGCCTGAGTCACTCGACGAGATTGTCGTCGTTGCCGATTTCCGCGGGCGCAAGGCCGCTGAGCTGCCGCCGTCGATCAGTGTTCTTGATCGGAAAACTATCGCGCAACAGGCCACGCAACATTTCGAAGAATTGATTTACGCGTTGCCGAACGTGAATTGGTCCGGCGACGGGCATCGTGCGCGCTACCTGCAAATTCGCGGGGTTGGCGAGCTGGAACAGTACCAGGGTGCGCCCAATCCATCGGTTGGTTTTCTGATCGACGATATTGACTTCAGTGGCATCGGAACAGTCGCGACGCTATTCGATGTTGCGCAAATTAATGTACTGCGCGGTCCGCAGGGCACCCGCTATGGCGCTAACGCACTGGCGGGGCTCGTTTATGTGCAGAGTGCCGAGCCAACTGCCGTCGCTGACGGGCGCCTGCAACTTAATGCGGGTGGCGATGATGCGCTTTCCGCCGGCTTCGCAGTGGGTGGTCCATTGCATGGCGAGAATCTTGGATTCCGCTTGTCGGCGCAACACTACGCAAGCAATGGCTTTCGGAAGAACAGCTATCTGGGGCGGGACGATACGAATCGCCGCCGTGAAACCAGCGTGCGCAGCAAGCTGGTATGGGATGCGAGTACCGATTTGCGGCTGCGATTCAGCGCGTTGTTCAGCGATGTTGATGATGGCTATGACGCATTCGCCATAGATAATTCGCTGACTGTCTTGTCTGACAGACCGGGTCGTGACGCGCAACGCAGTGTGGGCGCGTCGTTGCGTGCAGACTGGAGCGCTCCCGAGCGCTTCTCGTTGACGTCTATTACGGCCATCGCCGATTCAGACATCCATTTTTCATTTGATGGCGACTGGGGCAATGCAGATGCCTGGGCGCCTTATACCTATGACTTCATTACTGACAGCAAACGCAGTCGGCAGACGCTAAGCCAGGAGATACGTGTCGCCTCAGCCGACGCCGGTCGGTTATTCAACGATCGCGCGGACTGGCTGCTGGGTTTCTACGTCATGCGCCTGGAAGATACCCTGGCGAGTCTCAACCAGGGTGACTATGTCGATCCGTTTTTCAATTTTTCGTTGGCCCTTGATGATTTGTATAAGGGCAATTTCGAGGCATTGAACACGGCGCTGTTTGGCCAGCTGGATTTCGATATAGGCGATTCGGGCGTGCTTACCGTAGGCATGCGGGCCGAGCGGCGCACGACGGACTATCAGGACTCTGCGTCGCTGGTGCTGGATCCGTCGGAGTCGATGCTGGGCGGCGAGCTTCGTTATCGCCATGATATTTCCGAGCGGTCCTCCGCCTTTGTCGGATTATCGAAAGGTTATAAGGCTGGCGGCTTTAACCTGGGATCTGTGCCGTCGGGACGTCGTGAGTTCGCCCAGGAATCGCTGTGGAACCTTGAGGTGGGCGTGCGAACGTCATGGTTGGATGATGCATTGCTGATCAATGCTGTCGCATTCCTCGCGAAACACGATGACCAGCAGGTGCGCACCTCGTTCCAGTTGCAGGCGAATGATCCTACCTCGTTTGTCTTTTATACCGACAATGCCGCGAACGGCCGAACGGTGGGACTCGAAACGGAACTGCGCTACCAGCCAGATGACACTTGGGAGTGGTATCTAAGTGTCGGTTACTTACGCGCGGAGTTTAATGATTTCGTAACGCCACAAGTAAATCTCAGTGGCCGCGATCAGGCGCATGCACCACACTACACGGCGGCGTCGGGCGTGGTTTGGCGAAATTCGTCCGGCTGGTTTGCGCGCCTCGATGCGACCGCTCGGGATGCATTTTATTTCGACGTCAGCCACGATCAGCGCTCGTCCGCATACCAATTACTTAACGGGCGCTTAGGCTACGAAGCAGAGCGCTGGTCGGTGCAGCTCTGGACGCGCAACCTGCTGGATGAGCGTTATGCAGTTCGAGGTTTCTATTTTGGCAATGAACCGCCAGACTTTCCTGAGGCGCTTTACATTCGGCAGGGCGATCCGCGTCACGCCGGGATTACTTACGATTTGAGGTTCTGACTATGCGCATCGCAGTTGATATCAGCCTGTACCCGCTTACCGAACAATTCATTCCACCCATCAAGGATGTCATTGCGCGCCTCTCTGCGCACAAGGATATCGACGTAACAATGAATTCGATGAGTACCCAGCTTCGAGGCGAATTCGATGTGGTCATGCCTGCGCTGCAGGCCGAGATCAGGGAGTCCTTCGAGCAATTGCCGAAAGCGGTCTTTGCGATAAAAATTCTCAATAATCCGCTCGGCGACTGATAGCCCGTGCTTGCCTGGTTAAACGCGTTGCTGCAACAGCTGCTGGCCTTCACTCCGCTTGAGGCAGTTGCGGTCGCATTGGGAATAGCCTATCTCGTGCTCGCAATTCAGCAGAATATCTGGTGTTGGGCGTGCGCGGCGGTCAGCACAGGCTGCTACATTGGTTTGTTCGTCGATGTTCGGCTGTACATGGAAGCGGCGCTGAATGTTTTCTACTTCGGCATGGCGATTTACGGGTGGCACAGTTGGCGGGCAGGGCAGCGGGACAGCGGACTTCCGGTCGTAATATGGCCGGCACGCCGGCACATCGCGGCCATCGCCAGCATATTGCTAATGTCCGCGGGCAGCGGCCGCATCCTGGAAACGTACAGCGATGCTGTGTATCCCTACATCGATTCGCTAACAACGTGGAGCGCGATTTGGGCAACGTTTCTCGTGGCGAGAAAGGTATTGGAGAACTGGTGGTACTGGTTAGCGATAGACCTGGCGTCCATGGTGATCTACTGGTCGCGTGACCTGTCCCTGACGGCTGTCTTGTTCGGTGTTTACGTGCTGCTCATCCCCATCGGATTGATTAGCTGGACCCGTTCCTATCGCAAGACGGCCGACGCATGAAGACGTTGCTGTCGCCACAAGCTGCGCTCGCAACCGTACCGGGCTGGCAGGGACGTGCGACACAGATCCTCCCACTTCCGGGAGGAATGAATAACCGCAGCTATCGGGTTGACTACAAGGGGCAAAGCTTCGTCCTGCGCATTGCGGCGAACGCCAAAGGATCAGTTACACGTGATTTTACGCTTGAGCTAGAGGTCCAGCTAAAGGCCGCCGCGGTTGGCATAGCACCAGCCATTGAATACGCGAACCCTGCAAGCGGCTTGCTGCTGACACACTATCTCGACGGGCGCACCTGGCAAACAGAAGACCTGCAGGAGACCCGGCAGCTTGAGCGCTTGGCTGAGTTATTGAATGAGTTGCACGGCCTGCCGCCATGCGGCGTTCGCTACGACGCTGAACGGGCAGCTGACGCGTATATCAGTGCACTGCCTGCATCGGCGGCAAACAGCGCCACAGTACTGCGCTGCAAGGAGATCATTGCGGAAACAGGCGACGCAGACGGCGTTGTCTGCTGTCACAACGACCTGGTTGCGGAAAACCTGATCGACGCATCTCGCCTGCATCTGATCGATTTCGAATACGCGCGCGACAATGTGGCGTTGTTTGACCTCGCCAGCCTGATTGGTTGGCATCATATGACGGAGCAGTACGCGCGAGTGCTGCTGCAGGCTTACACCGGTAACGCCACGGCGGATTCATGGCAGCGCCTGCAAGAGCAGGTGCGCCGATTTGATGCGGTGCAATGGTTGTGGTTGGCACGGCGCTGGTCAGGCGCAGGGGAGCACTCGGCGCAAATGCAGCGAGTAGCATCGAGGCTTAGCTAATGACGCCTACCAGTTGTTGCGCAATTCCCTGAGTTTCAGAAAAACCTCACGCGGTTCCGGCTTGGCGGACATGCTCGGAAATGATTCGCGCAGACGCGCGATCACAGCCGGACTTTGCAGCCGGAAAAAAGTGTTGATACCGCGTTCCATGGCGATGGTCGTGACCGGGGCATTGTTCGGGTCGTGCTGTTCGCACGCAGCCAGCAGCATCCGGGCAGCATCGTTGTCGGGTTCGCGATCAAGAGTAAATTCCAGGTTGTTCACCAGGTAGTCGTGACCGGGATAGATAGCGGTTGTCTCGGGCAGCATTTCGAGCTGGTCGCGAAACGTCTCAAACAACTCCTCCGGGTGCCCACCGTTGTGGCAATTGCCGGCGCCGGCATTAAAAAGCGTATCGCCGCTGAATAATGCGGGCTGCTCACTGTGCGCGAGTAAGCAAATATGACTCATCGTGTGGCCCGGCGTATCGAGGCATTGCAACTCGATGGTCTTGCCGAGTTTAATTACATCACCGGCCGCTACGCCCCTGTGCATATCCGGGATACGCCCCGCCGCTTTTTCATGAGCAATGATGCGCGCGCCGGTTGCTGACGCTAACGCCTTGTTGCCACCAATATGATCGGCATGTTCATGCGTATTGAGGATCTGCGTGATCTCGAAGCCGCGCTCTTTCGCAACGCGCAGGCACTGGCGGAAATCCAGCGGATCGATAGCCAGTGCCTCGCCGCTGTCCGGGCACGCGAGCAGGTAGTTAAAATTACGCAGGCTGTTGCCCGTCCAGATCTGCTCGATGATCATGTTGCCTTAGCCCCCGCTGGTTGCATTTAGCCTGGCGGGCGCCTGTACGTCGCTCGGCAGGGCAGGTAAGCTGCGCATCGTTTCAGGCGCAATAAATCGCAACCTGCCGCCCGATTTGCAGTCATACAAGCATGCATTGTAAAGCTTTTGGAGAAGGATTCATGAGGAACCTGGTTACTTGCCTATGTGCATTATTCTTATTGATTGGCTGCAATAGCCCAGACGAGACCAACGCACCTGTGTCCAGGGACCCGGCAATGCAGGGGGGCGACGGCGTGTTTGCCATGCCGTATCTGCAACGCGACCTTGCCAATGGCTTGCGCGTCATCATCGTGCCAACCGACTTTCCGGATATCGTAACAATCCAGATTCCAGTGCAAACCGGTTCGCGCAATGAAGTTGAAGACGGAAAGTCTGGCTTTGCGCATTTTTTCGAACACATGATGTTTCGCGGCACGGAAAATTATTCGGCGGAAGCGTATCTGGATATTCTGAAGAAGGCCGGAGCAAAACAGAACGCCTACACGACGGATGATTATACGAATTATCACATCGTGTTCACGAAAGATGACCTTGAAAAGGTTATCGAGATTGAAGCGGATCGCTTCATGAATCTCAGCTATACAGAAGACGTATTTCGCACCGAGGCATTGGCGGTCAAAGGTGAGTATCTCAAGAACTTTTCCAACCCCACATCGCGTGCTTACGAACGCTTACGCGACCTGTCATTCGCGAAGCACACCTATGGCCACACCACCATGGGCTTTATCGAAGACATCGAACAGATGCCGGAGCAGTACGAATATTCGAAAGAGTTTTTTGATCGCTGGTATCGGCCGGAGAAAACATCGGTCATCCTGGTCGGTGACGTAGATCCGCAAGCAGCGTTTGCTCTGGTCGAAAAATACTGGGGTGAATGGCAGCGCGGCGACTACAAAGCGGAAATTCCGCAAGAGGGTCCACTGCAGGGGCCGCTGTACGACCACATAGTCTGGGACGCGCCAACCCAGCCGTGGTTACTGACGGGATTTCGTGGGCCGGCATTCGACCCGAAAAAGCCAGACATGCCTGCGATCGATGTGATTTCGTCGGTCTATTTTTCCGATTCGTCCGCGTTGTATCAGAAGCTGGTGATCGAGGAGCAGTCCGTCGATCAGTTGTTAACCTACTTTCCGAACCGCTTGGATCCGGGCGTTTTGATGATTTATGCCCGCCTGACGGACGCTGCGCATGCCGATGATGTCGAGGCAGCAATTCGCGCGACCTTGGCTGAGGCCCGCAGCAAACCGGTGCCTGCGCGCAAACTGGCCGAGACGAAGACCCGGCTCAAGTATGCTTTTACCGGCAGTCTGGACAACTCCGGTGCAATCGGCAGCACGCTGGCGACCTTCGTGGAGTTCTGGCGCACGCCCGAAACCATAAACGAGTTGTACCGTAGCTACGACGCGTTGACGCCTGAGGTTATTCGCGATGTAGCGAACCGCTATTTCGTCGATTCCGGCCGGGTAACCGTGACCTTGTCCAATGGCGAAACGCTCGGCACGCTCACTGGCAAGGAGCCTATCGATTCACTGGTCAAGCTGATCGATGTACCGGCGGCAGTCGAAGAGGCAGAGTCGAAATTGTCGTCAATGTCGGCACTTGGCGGGACGCTGCCCGACATCGCTATTCCTGTCGAGGTTGTGGCACAGCCGTCAGCGACTTCACTGCTTGTAGACGTATCGATAATCGTGCACTCAGGCGCAGCGATGGATCCGCCGGGCAAGAAAGGTCTCGCGGCGTTGACGGCTGCCATGATTACGGATGCTGGCTCCGCAGCGCTGACTATCCAGGAGATCAACAGCGCGATGTATCCCATTGCATCGAGCTTCAATGCACAGGTCGACAAAGAGATGACGCGCCTTTCCGGACAGGTACATCGTGACAATCTTGCCGCCTGGTACACACTGGCGAGTGGCCAACTATTGTCACCGGGCTGGCGTGAGCAGGACTTGCAGCGAGTACGAACGCAACTTGTTAACGCCATTCGAACCAGCCTCGTTGGCAACAATGATGAAGAGTTGGGCAAAGAAGTGCTGTACAGCCGTATCTACGGCCCGAACCATCCTTACGGTTCGCTGAACGAGGGCAACAGCGCTGACGTCGCGGCGCTGACCTTGGCCGACGTGCAGCGTTTTTACGAGCAGCACTATACGGTCAGGAACATTACTCTGGGGCTTGCGGGCGGCTACCCGGAGACATTTCCTGCACGTGTCAGTGGCGACTTGCAGGCCTTGCCGGCTGGCGAGCGACAGAAACTGAGCGTGCCGCAGCCGCGTAGTATTGCCGCAAACAACGCAGTGATAATTAAGAAGGAAACACCTGCCGTAGCGGTGTCATTTGGATTTCCAATTGATCTGCGCCGTGGCGATGACGACTGGGTCGCGTTGTGGCTGGTGCGCTCGTGGCTCGGCGAACACCGCAGCTCAGCCGGGCATCTGTACGGACGTATTCGTGAGACGCGGGGCATGAACTACGGCGACTACGCCTACATCGAGTACTTTCCACGGGGTATGTTCCTGACCCAGCCGGATACCAATCTTGGTCGTCAGCAGCAGATTTTCCAGGTGTGGCTGCGGCCGCTGCGGAACAACAATGATGCGCAGTTTGCGACGCGTACTGCCTTATTCGAGTTAAGCAAGCTGATCGAAAACGGCATGAGCGAGCAAGACTTTTCCAGTAGCCGTAGTTACCTCGCGAAATACGTCAGCCTGTTGACTGACGGCCAGTCGCGGCGACTCGGCTATGCCCTCGACAGTCGTTACTACGGAATGGACAGCTTTACTGACTACGTACAACAGAAGCTGGACAGGCTGACTCTCGCTGATGTTAACCGGGTCATTCGCGAGAACCTTCGGACCGACAATTTGCAATACGTATTCGTCAGTCGCGACGCGGATGAGCTGCGTGACCGCCTGGTATCGGGTGCGCGGTCAGGCATGAGCTACGATGCTGCACAGCCAGACGAGGTCCTTCTCGAAGATCGGATGATCGAGTCGTTGCCGATTATTTTCGATGCGGAAGACATTTCGATCATCGATTCGGAGCGCGTTTTTCGCTAGCAGACGATGCCGCGATTAGCGATCGATCGTGCGCAAATCGCGGCGCCAGCTTGCGGCAACCCGAATTCTCCGGGTTTCGCGGGAGTTCACCCGCTGCCGTATCGTCATCGTCAAGTTGTTGATTCGCCGGGAAGCCTGCAGACCAGGCGGCGTAGAGTGTTGTAATTGTACAACATCAACTTCCGTCACGTTGCAGCAGATGCGGTCATCCCCGCAGCCCAATTGACAACAGCGCAGTGTTCTGCGAACTTCTTCATCCAGCACTCGTAGTCTTTGCACAACACTATGTGCGGAATGTAACCGAATAACACCTTCAGGCACTACTTGGCGGGGGATTCACGGCAAGGCCAAGCAGCCATGCCCTGAGGATGGAACAGGCGGCTCCGTAAGGGGCCGCTTTTTTTTGTGGCCAAACTGCGCTCCAAAAGCGGCCAACCTGCATTGCCCGGCAGACCAATTGCCAGCGCTATTCAACCCGCGGGTGCAACGCCTGCCAAACCTTGAGCGGGGTGAGCGGCATATCGATAGTCTCTATCCCACGGGCGGACAATGCATCCAGAACGGCGTTCACCAGTGCCGGCGCCGCGCCGACGGTGCCGGCTTCGCCCGCGCCCTTGACGCCGAGTGGATTTCGCGGCGACGGGATTTCACGGTAGCGGAAGTCGACTTCCGGCATCCAGTCGCTGCGCGGCATGCCGTAGTCCATAAAGGTTGCGGTCAGTAGCTGGCCGTCCTCGCGGTCATAGACCGCGTGTTCGCACAGTGCCTGACCCAGTCCCTGGGCTACGCCGCCGACGATCTGGCCTTCCAGCAACAGCGGGTTGATCACCACGCCAACATCATCCTCGACAGTGTAACGTTCGATTCGGATCACGCCGGTTTCAGGGTCAATTTCGACTTCGCAGGCATGGCAGCCGTTAGGGAAAGTACCGCCATCCGGTTCAAAGCGTGCGTGGCACGTTAGCCCCACTGCCACGCCGTCCGGGCGAGCAGTCGAGTCAAAAGTCGCACGGGCAACCTCAGCGAGACTGATAGTCTGGCTCGTGGAGATACTGCCAAAACTCCCTGCTGCAAACTCGATACTTTCGTTGTCGCAGTCGAGCATCGACGCCGCCATCGTTCGCGCGGCGACCAGCAAATTCTCTACAGCGTAAAAAAGCGAACCACCGCCGATAGGCATGGAGCGCGAACCGTTAGTACCCTGGCCGCTGGGTATGCGCTGGCTGTCACCCTGCACAATGTCGATCATATCGATATCGACGCCCAGCGCCGCGGCAGCCATCTGCGCGAAACTGGTTTCATGGCCCTGGCCAGTCGACTGGGTACCCATCAGGACTTCCACTTGGCCGTCTTTGCCCATGCTGATGTGGGTTTCCTCGCTGCCAGCCGCCGAACATATTTCGACATAGGACGCGAATCCAAAGCCACGCAACTGGCCCCGTTTCTCGCTGGCTTGCCGACGCTCAGGGTAGCCCGCAAAGTCAGCACGAAGCAGGGCAGCATCCATCACGACCTGGTACTCACCAGAGTCATAGCTACGGCCAGTAGCCGTCGTGTAAGGAAACTGCTCCGGTCGGATAAAATTTCGCCGACGGAGTTCGCAACGATCAATTCGCAGCGTGTGTGCCGCGCGGTCCATCAGGCGTTCGATCAGATACGCGGCTTCAGGCCGACCGGCTCCCCGGTAAGCATCTACCGGAACGGTATTGGTCAGTATCATGTTGACCGCCACGTGCAAGCGGGGAATGTCGTAGCAACCGGTGGTCATGCATGCGCCGAACCAGGGAATGATAGGCCCGGCCTGCGAACAATAGGCACCAATGTTCGCGTCGATATTGGCGCGCATCGCGAGTATCTTGCCATTCTCGTCAAACGCCAGCTCTGCGCGACTGACGTGGTCGCGTCCGTGTATATCGCTTTGAAAACTCTCACTGCGGTCGGCGGTCCATTTCACCGGACGCCCGAGTAACTTGCTCGCATAGACTGCAACGACGGTTTCGCATTGTAGAAAAAATTTCAGGCCGAAGCCGCCGCCGACGTCCGGACAGACGACCCGTAATTTGTCGGCATCAAGATCAACACTGCGCAGAATACGATCGCGCAATCGATGCACACCCTGGCAACCCTGGTAAAGGAGCATACTGCCGTCTTGCGGATCGTAGCTGGCGTTGCAGCCGCGTGGTTCCAATGCGCTCGGTGCAACGCGGTTGTTGACGACCTGCAACTCTACCCGGTGTGCTGCGGTGGAAAATGCCGCGTCCGTTGATGATTTATCGCCGTAGCCAACAACACCATAACGATTGCTGTCGAGTTCCTCATGAACACGCGCTGCAGTGGCAGCCAATGCGTCGTCCGGCGTTACGACAGCGGAAATCTCAGCGATATCGAAAAGGACACTCTCGGCCGCATTCCTGGCTATCGCGGCGGATTCAGCGACGACGGCAACGACTGGTTCGCCAACGTACCTGACCCGCTCACGCGCCAACGGTGGCTGCTCAAGCGCGGGCTGGCTGCTACCGGGCATTGCCGCGCCCGGGACATCACGTACACCGGCACTCTGCAGATCGTGTGCTGTGAGCACTGCGAGCACGCCGGGTAGTGCGCGGGCCTCACTGACGTCGAGTTCAGTAATAGCGCCGTGTGCGAACGGCGAACGAAAAAAGTGCAACCAGGTTTGCCCCTCGAGCACGATATCATCCGTATAACGGCCCTGGCCTGTTATGAAGCGCAGGTCTTCCTTGCGAGCAACGCTCAAGCCTGTGGCGAACTGATTCACGGTGTACTCGCTGAGATGGCCCTGTTGAGCGCATTGTGCGGCGTGTGGCTGGGCACTTCAAACTTCGCGCGCCTTTCGCCGACCATATTGGCTGCCACACTGCTTGCGGCGGCAGGCTTTCAGGCGGCACGCATCGCAATAGCGTGCCGGGCGACCGCCGGGTACACGTGGCAAATTACGCCTCGTGCTTAATTCCTGTTGCTTTGCTAGATTGTGCGTCGGTCCAGAATAATAAAAATGAAACGGAGTAACGCAATGAAACCCCAACAACGCGCGGCTTACTGGCGTGCCAACCTGAAACTGCTGGCTGGCTGCATGCTGATCTGGTTCATTTGCTCGTATGGCTTTGGCATCTTGCTTGTTGATCAGCTTAACCAGATCACAATTGGCGGTTTCCCGCTCGGTTTCTGGTTCGCCCAGCAAGGCTCCATTTACGTGTTCGTCGCGTTGATATTCTTTTACGCATGGCGCATGAATCACCTCGATCAAAAATTCGACGTACACGAGGACTAAGCCGGTGGAATTAAAGACTCTGACTTATCTCGTTGTCGGCGCGAGTTTCGCGCTGTACATCGGCATTGCGATCTGGTCGCGTGCGCGCAGCACTGGCGACTTTTACATCGCGGGCAAGGGCGTATCGCCGATCGCTAATGGTATGGCGACTGCCGCTGACTGGATGAGCGCCGCGTCGTTTATTTCCATGGCTGGGCTCATTGCGTTTCTGGGCTATGACGGTTCCGTCTACCTGATGGGCTGGACGGGAGGCTACGTGCTGCTGGCGTTGTTTCTGGCGCCGTACTTGCGCAAGTTCGGCAAGTTCACGGTCCCCGAGTTTATCGGCGAACGTTACTACTCCAAGACAGCGCGCATCGTCGCGGTCATCTGCCTGATTTTTGTGTCATTCACTTACGTCGCCGGACAAATGCGGGGTGTTGGAATCGTGTTTTCGCGTTTCCTGGAGGTCGAAGTCACGGTGGGCCTGATGATAGGCATGGGCGTGGTGTTTATCTACGCCGTCCTGGGTGGGATGAAAGGTATTACCTACACCCAGGTGGCCCAGTATTGCGTGCTGATCTTTGCCTACACTGTTCCGGCTATTTTCATCGCGCTGCAAATTACCAACAATCCCATACCGCAAATTGCATTCGGCGCCGACATCGCGGGAACCGATACGGGACTGCTGCAGAAGCTTGACGACATCGTAATGGCGTTGGGTTTTACCCAGTACACCAGCGGCACCAAGAGCCGCATCGATATATTTTGTATCACGATGGCACTGATGGTCGGTACAGCGGGACTGCCACATGTCATCGTTCGCTTTTTTACGGTTCCGAAAGTTCGCGATGCACGTCGTTCTGCTGGTTATGCGTTGTTGTTCATTGCGATCCTCTATACAACAGCGCCAGCCGTAGGCGCGATGGCGCGCTACAACTTGCTTAGCACGGTCCAGACCGGGGAGATCGGCGCCGTGGACGGCAATCTGAAGTACAGCGAGCGCCCGAACTGGATGAATACCTGGCAGCAGACCGGCCTCCTCAGTTTCACCGATCACAACGGTGACGGACGGGTGCAATATTACGACGACACCAATCCGGATTTCGCCGAGCGCGCCGCTCAATACGGCTGGCAGGGCAATGAGTTGGAGGTTGACCGCGACATCATGGTGCTCGCCAATCAGGAGATTGCCGGATTGCCCGACTGGGTGATCGCGCTGGTAGCAGCCGGCGGTATTGCTGCTGCGCTCTCTACTGCAGCCGGCTTGTTGTTGGTTATTTCGGCGGCGGTCTCGCACGATCTCGTAAAGGGCATTTTCGCGCCCGGCATCTCGGAGAAGCATGAACTACGGGCTGGTCGAATTGCCGCTGCAGTAGCCATATTGATTGCCGGCTACCTGGGCT
>JBBKWB010000062.1:0-11929 GCA_037968755.1 Woeseia sp. | reverse complement strand
CGAGTCCCATCGTCCACCCCAATCCGCCCTCGGAAGTTAAAAACGACTCCGAGGCTGGGTGCGGATTGATCTTTAGTCCCGCGCCCTGAAGAATCAGCGGTTTAGCTCTCGCTCATCTTGATCTATTCATCAATGCGAGATGTGGGCGTAGCGGGGCGGCGCAGCCGCAGGGTAGAGCCCCGGGTTGTGATCCCGGTCGTCGTGGGTTCGAGTCCCATCGTCCACCCCAATCCGCCCTCGGAAGTTAAAAACGACTCCGAGGCTGGGTGCGGATTGATCTTTAGTCCGGCGCCCTGAAGGATCAGCGATCTAGCTTTCCCTCAGCTGAATTTTTCCCTGGTCGAACGGAGCCTGAAGCACTTTCCCGCGCGAATGCTACCGACTGACGGTCGGTACAGGTTCTGCTTTTATCGAATTGTGGTGCCAATAGTCGGCAGTGCCTTCCGGGAACTCTTTAGAGGGATGGCTCCCTGCGGTCCGCTTTATTCCCTCTAAAGAGGTCCCGGAAGGCACTGCCTTGATTTGGCGCGAGATTTCAGGACGGAGACGCGATGCGGCGCGATGGGACACCGTCTGAAGAATTAGCCTTGACCGTCGCAAGTAAGTGGTCATGCGTAAGATTTCGTTCCGGACCTTGATAAATTTCCCGTAACGCCGTATTTTCTCGCGCCTCACTAGAGATCAATCTGCGATCGTCTTTAGTGCGAGTTTGTTGATCGCGGGCGGATTGGGCCTTTAGCTCAGTTGGTAGAGCAGGAGACTCTTAATCTCTTGGTCCGGGGTTCGAGCCCCCGAGGGCCCACCAATTCGCCTGATGCGCCAGACAGCCCTTTACTGTCACGGCGCAGTCCTTACAATAAGCGCCCGGTTCACAAATGAGCCGGCCAGAGCCCAGCCTCGTGGCGCTTTTTGGCGTTGATCCGTACCGGATTGATGCCCACGACATCCTGTTCATCCGCTATACTTGCCGGCTGGATATGCGGCGTGAGTACCACTGGGCCAGACAAGCGAGAGTGGCGGAATTGGTAGACGCGCTGGATTTAGGATCCAGTGGGGCAACCCGTGAGAGTTCGAGTCTCTCCTTTCGCACCAGTATCTTCGACAGTAGTAACTCATTGAAAAAAGAGTAATAACGATCTCGATACTGCGCCAGGCTGCAGCTGTGGTGCGGTGTTGAGATGGTTTCGGTTGATTAGTCGTTGCGGCTCGAAGCGTAGCCGCGCACAACAGCAAGGGTAAGCAAGATGATGGTCACTGTGGAATCGACGGGCACTCTGGAGCGGCGCATGCGCGTCGAATTGCCTGCCGAGCGCATCGAAAAAGAAATCGAGTCCCGCCTCCAGCGTGTCGGGCGCACAGCCAAGATCAAGGGATTCCGGCCCGGCAAGATACCGCCCAAGGTGGTACGCAAACACTATGGCGGCCAGATTCGCCAGGAAGTGCTGTCGGACCTGATGCAGAAAAGCTACAGCGACGCCGTTCTCCAGGAGAAATTGACGCCGGCGGGCGGACCGCAGATCGAACCGGTGGACTCGGAAAGCGATGGCGATTTCGCCTATGTTGCGACGTTTGAAGTGTTGCCCGAGGTTACGCTCGGCGGCCTCGACAAGATTAAAGTCGACCGGCCCGTCGTGGATATTGGCGACAAGGATTGCGACGAAATGCTGGAAAACCTGCGTCGCCAGCGTGCCGATTGGATAACGGTAGAGCGTGCAGCCAAAGATGGTGATCGCGTTATTGTCGATTTCGTTGGCACGATTAAAGGCGAGCCCATCGAAGGTGGCAAGGGTGAAGAAGTGCCGGTCGAGCTGGGCAAGGGCCAGATGTTGCCGGATTTCGAGAAAGGCCTCGCAGGCACCAAAGCTGGCGACGAGAAGACCATCAAGGTCAAGTTTCCGAAGGACTACCATGCCGCCGAACTACAGAGCGAGAAAGTGGAGTTTTCCCTTACAATTCATCGCGTTGAAGAGCAGCAGTTGCCGCCGCTGGACGACAAGCTGGCAGAAATGTACGGCGTCACGGAAGGCGGTCTTGAGCGCCTGAAGACGGATGTGCTGGCGAACATGCGCCGGGAAGCGGATGACAAGATTCGGAATGACGTCAAAGAGCAGGTCATGGACGGATTGCTGAAGGCGAACCCCATCGACGTGCCCAAGTCGCTGATCGACCAGGAAGCACACTCCATGCAGCATGAGGCGATGCGGCGGATGGGCGTCGAGGATCACTCCCAGGCGCCACCCCGGGAATCCTTTGTGGAACCGGCCGAGCGCCGCGTGCGTCTCGGTTTGTTGCTTCGCCAGTATATCCAGGACAACAAATTGACCGTTGCCCCGGAACGGGTACGCGCGCGGGTCGAGGAGATCTGTGCCAGCTACGAAAACACAGACGAAATGGTTGCAAACTATATGAGCAACCCCCAACTCATGCAGCAGATTGAGCCGCTGGTCTTGGAAGAGCAGGCAGTGGAGCTTTTGGTCAAGAGTGGTGTCGAAAAAGAAAAGAAGGTTGGCTTCTCGGACTACATGAACGGCTGACCTTTTCCGAACTTCTGAACAGGACTTACTGAATGAGCGCTACAGCATTGAATCTCGTACCAATGGTCGTTGAACAAACGGCCCGTGGCGAACGTGCCTACGATATTTATTCACGACTGTTGAAAGAGCGGGTAGTGTTTATTGTTGGGCCGGTTGAAGACTACATGGCCAACCTGGTTGTGGCGCAACTCCTGTATCTCGAGTCTGAGAACCCGGACAAGGATATTCACCTGTATATAAACTCGCCGGGCGGGTCGGTTACCGCTGGCTTGTCGATATACGACACCATGCAGTTCATTAATTGCGATGTCAGTACGATCTGCGTTGGCCAGGCGGCCAGCATGGGCGCATTGCTGCTTGCGGGCGGCGAGAACAAGAAGCGCTTCGCGTTGCCGCACTCACGAATCATGGTGCATCAGCCCAGCGCGGGCTATTCAGGCCAGGCGACGGATATCGATATTCACGCCAAAGAAGTGCTGGAGCTCAAGCGGCGCCTCAACGAGATTATGGCTCGGCATACCGGTAAATCGGTCGACCAGATTGAAAAGGACACGGATCGCGACCGCTTCATGAGTGGTGAAATCGCCAAGGAATACGGCATCATCGATACTGTGCTCGAATCCCGGGCTGAAATCGCTTCGGCAGGGCAAGATAAAAAGTAGCAATATCAACTATTTGCAGGCTCGGTAGGTCGAATGAGACCTGTCGCTTTGCACGCTTGTAAGGCACATGTTATATACACAGCAGTCGTAACAGACTGATTTTTGGACAAAGAGGCAAGCGAACGATGAGCGACGAGACCCGCGGCAAGAACGAGGACGGCAAGCTCCTCTATTGTTCTTTTTGCGGTAAAAGCCAGCACGAAGTCCGCAAACTGATCGCGGGACCCTCTGTATTCATCTGCGATGAATGCGTAGAGCTGTGCAATGACATCATTCGCGAAGAGCTCGAGGATGCCGGCGAAAGCAGTCGCGACAGCCTGCCGAAACCGCATGAAATCAAGGCTGTGCTGGACGAGTACGTTATCGGCCAGAAGCGTGCGAAGAAGGTCCTGGCTGTTGCCGTGTACAACCACTACAAACGCCTCGAGGATCGTGCCGGCGAGCGCGGCAAAGACGATATCGAGCTGGCCAAGAGCAACATCCTGCTGATCGGTCCGACCGGTTGCGGCAAGACCTTGTTGGCCGAGACCCTGGCAAGGCTGCTCAATGTGCCGTTCACTATCGCCGATGCCACTACCTTGACCGAAGCGGGTTACGTCGGTGAGGACGTCGAGAACATCATTCAAAAGTTGCTGCAGAAATGTGACTACGATGTTGAAAAGGCGCAGACCGGCATTGTCTACATAGATGAAATCGACAAGGTGTCGCGCAAATCTGACAACCCTTCGATCACCCGCGACGTTTCCGGCGAAGGCGTGCAGCAGGCGCTGTTGAAATTGATCGAAGGCACTATCGCGTCGGTTCCGCCACAGGGCGGTCGCAAGCACCCGCAGCAAGAATTCCTGCAAGTGGACACCAGCAACATCCTGTTCATTTGTGGTGGTACATTTGCTGGCCTCGAGAAAATAATCCTGAATCGATCGTCCAAGAGTGGCATTGGTTTTGTTGCCGAGGTCAAGACGAGCGAAGAGGAGCCGAGTATCGGCGAGCTATTGCATGAGGTAGAGCCGGAAGACCTGATTCGCTTTGGCCTGATTCCGGAATTCGTTGGACGCCTCCCCGTCGTTGCTACGCTCGAAGAGCTGGATGAAGAAGCCCTGATAAGTATTCTCCTGGAACCGCGCAATGCGCTGACCAAGCAGTACAAAAAGTTGTTCGATATGGAAGGCGTCGAGCTGGAGTTCCGCGATGACGCATTGCGCGCAGTGGCGAAGCGAGCCATGAAGCGCAAGACCGGTGCGCGCGGGCTGCGAACGATTCTGGAAAGTGTATTGCTGGATACGATGTACGACCTGCCATCCTCAGAGACAGCAAAGAAAGTGGTTCTCGATGAGGCGGTGGTTGCGGGTGAGACCAAGCCTTACATCATCTACGAGTCCGAAGAGCCGGCGACCGTCGATACCGTCGATACCTTAGATATTGAGCAGCCACGTCCCACCGGCTCGGATCGCTAAGTCCGGAACCCGGGAGCCACGCTGCCATTGGCGGCGGCGGGGTAAGCGAGCTGCCTCACAACCCACGCCATGAACACTCAAGAGCCCAGGCCGCGTGCCGATAGTGCTTATGAGTGTCGCAGTTGTTGATATTGCAGAATATGGACTCATGTCCCGCAGGCAACGCTGCAGAAGCCGTACTATAGTCTCACTGGCGAGACTCGCAGCACGAACTACATTACGAGGGCAACTTTAGTGGCCGACGAAATTATTAACGAAGATGACGATAACTCCATGATTGATGGTGATAATTCGCGGCGCATTCCGGTGTTGCCACTACGCGATGTAGTCGTTTATCCGCATATGGTCATTCCATTGTTCGTCGGACGTGACAAGTCCATCGTCGCGCTGGATCGCGCGATGAACGCCGGCAAGCGTATCCTGTTGATTGCCCAGCGCAAGGCAGACAAGGACGACCCGAAGCCAGACGATCTGTACGGCATCGGTACCCTCGCCACGATACTCCAGCTGCTGAAGTTGCCGGACGGCACCGTCAAGGTCCTCGTTGAGGGTGGCGAGCGCGCGAAAGTCGAGAAAATTTACGTCGACGACTACTTTGCAGCCGACATTGAAGCGCTCGAAGAAGACGTACAGCATGACGAGCGCGAAATTGACGTTCTGGTCCGTTCAATCATTGCGCAGTTTGAGCAGTACGTGAAACTGAACAAGAAAGTGCCACAGGAGATTCTGACTTCCCTGACTGGCGTTGACGAGCCGGGCCGACTGGCGGACACCGTGGCAGCGCACATGGCGCTGAAGTTATCCGAGAAGCAACGGATACTCGAGATCTGCGACATCAAGGTTCGCCTCGAACAGATACTCGGCATTATCGAGGGTGAGATCGATGTGCTGCAGATTGAGAAACGTATCCGCGGTCGCGTTAAGCAGCAAATGGAAAAAAGCCAGCGCGAGTACTATCTGAATGAGCAAATGAAAGCCATTCAAAAAGAACTCGGCGAAATGGATGATGTGCCGAACGAGTTGGCGGATCTCGAGAACAAAATCGAGAGCGCGGGCATGTCCAAAGAAGCCAAGGAAAAGGCAACATCGGAGCTGAACAAGCTCAAGCTGATGTCGCCAATGTCGGCCGAAGCCACGGTCGTGCGCAACTACATTGACTGGCTCGTCAAAGCACCGTGGAAAAAACGCAGCAAGGTATTGCGTGATTTGAACCGTGCCGAAGAGGTGCTGGAAGAAGATCACTACGGCCTCGACAAAGTTAAAGAACGAATTCTTGAGTACCTTGCCGTTCAGCTGCGGGTTAAACGACTCAAGGGTCCGATCTTGTGCCTGGTGGGTCCGCCGGGTGTCGGTAAGACCTCTCTCGGCCAGAGCATAGCTCGTGCGACCAACCGCAAGTTTGTCCGCATGTCATTGGGTGGCGTGCGCGATGAAGCTGAGATCCGCGGGCATCGGCGCACCTATATTGGTTCAATGCCGGGCAAAATTGTGCAGAACCTGTCAAAGACCGGCGTGCGCAATCCGCTGTTCCTGCTTGATGAAATCGACAAGATGGCAATGGACTTTCGCGGTGATCCGTCGTCAGCTTTGCTCGAAGTTCTCGATCCGGAGCAAAACTCGACGTTCAACGACCATTACCTGGAAGTGGATTTCGATCTCTCGGACGTCATGTTTGTTTGCACAGCGAATAGCCTGAATATTCCGGCACCGCTGCTCGATCGTATGGAAGTAATTCGCCTCCCCGGGTACACCGAGGACGAAAAGCTCAACATCGCGCAACGCTACCTGGTTCCAAAACAGATGAAGGAGAACGGCCTCGAGGAAAGCGAGCTAAGTATTTCCGAGCCGTCTATTCGCGACATCATTCAGCATTACACTCGTGAGTCTGGTGTACGTAATCTCGAGAGAGAGATTTCGAAGATATGCCGAAAGGTGGTGAAGTCTTTGTTACTCAAGCCGCGTAAGTCGGGCGTACGAATCTTGCCCAAGGGTATGGACAAGTATCTTGGTGTAAGACGATTCCGCTACGGCAAGGCTGAAGACAATGACCAGGTGGGTCAGGTTACTGGTCTTGCGTGGACTGAAGTGGGCGGTGAATTGCTGACCATTGAAGCGGCGGTAGTGCCTGGCAAAGGTAAGTTGAATCACACCGGACAGCTGGGCGATGTGATGACGGAGTCCATTCAGGCCGCGATGACGGTGGTCCGTAGTCGCTCGAGCATGCTTGGTCTGGATGATGAGTTCCACCAGAAAAACGACGTGCATGTGCACGTCCCAGAAGGCGCAACACCGAAGGACGGGCCCAGCGCGGGAGTGGGTATGTGTACGGCACTTGTGTCCGCACTGACCGGTATTGCAGTCAAGAGCGATGTCGCGATGACAGGTGAAATCACTCTGCGCGGGGAAGTCCTGCCGATCGGCGGTCTGAAGGAAAAGCTGCTGGCTGCGCATCGTGGTGGTATCAGCACGGTCCTTATTCCTCATGAAAATGAGAAGGATTTGGCTGAAATTCCGAAGAACATCAAAGACAAGCTGAATATTGTTCCCGTGAAATGGATTGACCAGGTTCTGGAGCATGCGCTGCAGCACATGCCGGTGCCTGAGTCAAAATCTGCCGATAAAAAATCGTCTGCAGCAAAACCGGACCCAGAAGCGAAAAGCAAGGACATTGTTCGGCCGCACTGATCTGCGCTGGCCCATCAGCTTGGCTTGTTGACGCTGTTTTGGCTGCTTGGTATAAGCTACGCGTGCTTATGTCAGCAGTGCTTCGTTGTTGGCATGCCGGAGAATCGCTCACTGGGAGTTGATCTGGCGAGCAGGGCAAGATTGTTATCCGTCGCTTGGTGATTGATCAGGATGATAATCGGGGGTGCGGTATTGCCAACCTTGCAATCCGCATTAATGAATTCCATACATCAATATTCAAAGGTGAATGCATGAACAAGGGAGAACTTATTGAGGCGGTTGCAGGGAGTGCGGATTTGTCGCGCTCAGAGGCAACCAAAGCGGTTGACGCAGTGCTCGATAGCGTTACCCAAACTCTTGCAGGCGGCGGTACCGTATCTCTAGTCGGGTTCGGCACGTTTTCTGTCAAGTCGCGTGCAGCACGCCAGGGACGCAATCCGCGGACTGGTGAAACCATCCAGATAAAAGCCAGTAAGGTTCCTGGTTTCAAGGCTGGCAAAGCCCTTAAGGATGCCGTAAACTAGCGCGCCCTTCGAGGCCGGATAGTCAAAAAATGGCGTAGCTAAGCCGATTTTGATGCAAAAGTTTCGAAGCTGAATTCGTGGCGCAAGCCGCGAAATTCGGGTGCTTAGCTCAGCTGGTAGAGCATCGCCCTTACAAGGCGAGGGTCGGCGGTTCGATCCCGTCAGCACCCACCAAGTTTGGGAGTGGTAGTTCAGTTGGTTAGAATACCGGCCTGTCACGCCGGGGGTCGCGGGTTCGAGTCCCGTCCACTCCGCCAATAAAAGTAGAGGCCGGCCCCGAAAAGGGCCGGCCTTTTCTTTTTGTTGCCGTTTGAATCCGAGCTCGAACTCGGGACATCGGTCAAGATGACTGCCCGATTCGGTGTTCAGTGTGCGACTGATGAGACTTGATTTTGACCTCAGTGTTGGCACACAGCGAACGAAGTCTCCGCTCCGAAACCTCGCGAGAGACCAAGGCAGTGTCTCCCGGGACCTCTTTAGAGGGAATAAAGCGGACCCACTCAAAGGGAGCCTTCGGCCGCATCGCCTTGTTGAGACAGAACGAAGCGAGTGGGAGCCATCCCTATAAAGAGGTCGCGGGAGGCGCTGCCGACCGACTGGCACGACAATTCGACAATGCAGAACCGTTACCAACGCCAAACCGGTGGCAAGCCCACGAGAAGGCGCCCGCCTGAGCCCTTTAGGGGGATGGCTCCCTGCGGTCCGCTTTATTCCCCCTAAAGGGCTCAGCCGAACGCCTCCTCTTACTTCGACGTAACGTTGAGTGTCTTGGCGCAAGTGATCCGAAGCTGAGCGCAAGATCTGGTATTGACCGTCACGCTTACAGTAATTAACGGTAGGTAATTCCCCGGTTGGGCCACAGCTGATGGTCGCAGCAAGCCGATCGCAGGCGGGAATGTCCGTTTGAACGCCGTTGTGACGTTATGTCCGCTGCTGGACTTGCCGCAGAACTTGGCGTGGTCCAGCTGGTCAAGTATCATCGCCGCCTGATTTTCCGGGCTTGCGAGCCCCACTGACCTAATTCGTTCCGGAGCGCCAGATCAGGGCACCGGCAACTCTTGTTCATCCATTCAGACTTATATAATTATGCTGCAAAATATCAGAGACCGTTTTACCGGCGGCTTCGCCATCGCGATCCTGGCACTGCTTTGCGTGCCTTTCGTATTCTTCGGCATTAACTATAATTTTATAGGCAGCGGTTATGCCGCCAAGGTGAACGGGGAGGAAATTTCCTTGTTCGACTTTGACAATGCCTATCGTCAGCAACTGGCTAATTACGGCGAATTCGGTTCGCAGCTGCCGGAGCAAATGCGCACACTGCTCAAGCAGAATGTGCTGAACAACCTGATCTGGGACACGGTTGTCGATCAGTATCTGAGTGAAGCGGGTTTTCGTATCAGCGATGACATGATCACGCGGTTTATTCAAAGCGCCGATGAGTTCAAGGTTGATGGTCGGTTTTCAAAGGACAACTATTACGCGTGGCTTGCGGAGCGCGGTCTGGATCCGGTCGTCTTCGAGGCTAACCAGCGAATCGGCCTGCGCCAGGGGCAATTGCAACGCGGCGTTGCAGCAACTGCGTTCGTAACGCCGGCTGAATATCGTCGATACTTGAACCTGGTTCGTGAACAGCGTGAAGTGGCCATCGCTACATTTGATATCGAAGCGATTGCAGAAAGTGTAGAAGTTACCGAGGAAGATGTTCAGAGCTATTACGATGAGCGCCCCGAAGAGTTTCGTTCCTCGGAAACGGTAGACCTTAAGTACCTTGAATTGCGTCGCGACGCATTTCTCCAGCAGGTGCAGATTACTGATGCGGAACTTCGTGAGGCTTACACGAACGCCACTAATCGGTATTTGCAGGACGAGCAACGTCGTGCAGGCCATATCCTGATTCTGTTTGGCGACGACGAGGATGCTGCGAAGCAGCAGGCTACTGCAATTGCCGAGCGTGTTCGTGCCGGCGAACCGTTTGCCGACCTCGCGCGTCAGTACTCAGCTGATACCGGCACAGCGGGCAACGCTGGCGATCTTGGCTTGTTGCCGCATTCCCAATTGCAAGGCGCACTGGGCGACGCAGTATTTTCAATACGGCAGGGTGAAGTTGCTGGCCCGATTCGCAGTGATTTTGGTTTCCACGTCGTCCGTCTGAACGAAGTTAAGGCAGGAGGACCGCTGCCGTTTGACCAGGTCAAAGCGGAACTCGAACAAGAGCTGCGCAGTCGCAAGGCAGACGATCTGTGGCGTGAGAAAGAACGTGCTGTGGCAGATGCATTGTTTGATGCCGGCGATCTTGAAACTCTTGCTGGCAACGTTGGACTTGAAGTTCAGGAAGCCAGTGGCTATACCCGCAACGGTGGCGCGTCGTTCGGCGCGAACCAGGCAGCTATTGACGCAGTGTTCGACGATGACATTCTGAATGAGCGGCAGATCAGCGATATCATTGAGTTGGATGCGAATCGTTCAGTTGTAGTGCAAGTGAGCGACTATCATGAAGCCCAACGCAGGCCGTTGACCGAGGTTCGGGAAACTATTGTCAGTAGTATTCGCAATAGCCGTGCTCGGACAATCGTGACCGAAAAAGCCACTGAGCTGCAGGCAGCGTTGCGCGATGGTCAGGAATTCCAGGCCGCTGCTGAAGCCGTCGCCGCTGACGCTGTGACCACAACCGTAATGCGCCGTGACGACAATGAGGCGGATGCGAGTATTCGTGCGGCCGTGTTCGGCGTTAAGAAGCCACTGGCGGACCAGCTGCGCATTGGCACTACGCAGACCAGTAGTGGCGATGAAGCCGTGTTCAGTGTCTTGCGGTCAACGCCGGGTCGCCCGGAGTCTATTCCGGTCGCGCAACGGGATGAAGGCAAGCGTGGCTTGTCAGCGCAGGCCGGGCAGGCGGACTACACCGCGCTGGTATTTGAACTCGAACGCATCGGTGATATTGAGCGCAACGCAGATGCGCTCGCCCAGCAAAGCCTGTTTGAGTAATCGGCGCCGGCATCCCGTAGTTCTGGTGTAACATGCATGCCATAAATTGGCGTGCGATGTGCGTTGGCTGCTGCCGTTAGCAGAAGCGCGCGTACGCGCTGAATGATCCAATCCGGGGGGGAATGCATGACCAAGCTCGAACTGCACTGGCAGATTTTAATAGCCATTCTGTTGGCGGGTGTTGCAGGCGGGACCGTCAATTACCTGGTCGGCCAGGGAGTGGAAGATCCCAGTATCCTCGGCATCAGCGTTGTGGGTGTTCTGGACTACATCGGCACAATCTTTCTCAACGCGTTGAAGATGATCATCGTGCCGCTGATTTTCTCCTCCATCACCGTAGGTGTTGCGGGTATCGGTTCCGGCGGCAACCTCGGCTCGCTCGGCGGCAAGACGCTGATCTTCTATGTTGTTACGACGATGGCGGCCATCCTGGTCGGCCTGCTACTCATCAATATTGTTGGTCCAGGCTACATCGATGGTCAGCCCGTTGGCGATATGCTGGGGCTTGATGCCAGCGGCGCGCAGATCGCGCAGGTCGCCGAAGGTCGCGGACCGGGCGATGTCGCGCAAGTATTCAAGAGCATGGTGCCACCGAACATTGTCATGGCCGCCGCGAACGGACAGATGCTCGGGATTATTTTCTTTGCATTGCTGTTCGGTTACTTCATGACTCAGCTCGACAACGCCATGGCCGAGCCGATGTACGCCTTCTGGGATGGTGTGTTCAACATCATGATGAAGATGACGGAATGGATCATGAAGTTTGCACCGATCGGTGTCTTCGGACTGGTCGGCAAGGTGGTCGCAGAAGCGGGTTTCTCGGGAGTGGGGCCGCTCGCAGTATTTGCGATTACCGTGACTGCAGCGCTGGCGATTCACGCCGCGATTGTTCTGCCGTTGTTCCTGAAATTTGTAGGCAAAGTTCAACCGTACAAAATGTTTCCAGCAATGGCGCCAGCAATGTTGACGGCATTCTCCACTGCATCTTCATCTGCAACGTTGCCGGTGACGATGAAATGTGTCGAAGAAAATGCTGGTGTATCCAACAAGATTTCCAGTTTCGTATTGCCGCTGGGCGCCACTGT
>JBBKWB010000061.1:0-3102 GCA_037968755.1 Woeseia sp. | reverse complement strand
GGCCTCGGTCGGCGCCGACTGCGATCACCTGAGCCACGTGTGGACGCAGGCCGCGTACGCCGGCATTACCGGCCTGGTTGCGCTTGTTGCGTTCCTGCTCGGCGGGCTTTACGAAAGCTACTGGGTGCTGCCGGTGGCTATCGTCCTGCTGGCCATCGTGATGACCGCCGCGCTGCGCGCGTTCGGCAGCACGCATGACACTATCGACGCCGGAGCGGCGACATTGGGCAACTCAACCAGGGCGGGATCGAATCGGACCTGAAATGGAAGCGGCTCAATGGTCGCGGGAAATAGGGGTCGAACCGAATTTTACTATTTGTAGCGCGCCAAGTAGATGCAGCGACAATCTGTCCATTGGGCTAGTGGATTATCACGCTGACGGGAAGCGGTGATTGATGACAGCCTAAGCGGTGGCAGTCGCTGCTAGGAATTTGGCGTTACACCGCAGTTTTTGCGGTCAGGAGAAAGGTGTCAGGTGAGGTGGTCAGGGTTAAAAAGCCTCTTTGAGCGGAGCGCAGTACTCGCCGTCGACTGCGTCGCCGGCCCCGGCCACTCGCCACGGGCGAGCGGCGTTCGCTCATGGCCGGGCTATGCCCGCCCATGCCGCTACGCGGCAACCGTCTCTCACCCAGCTGAGCTACGGGCGCATTGAGTGGCGCTGCTTACGTGGTGGACGTGCAGTCAATGATCATCGAAAGCGGCCTGCAAGCCGGCTGTGCACAGCGTCATTGTTCGCCATCGCCATGCCGCTTTAGGTGAGGCCGCGGCGCGCAGAAGTGCTATGGTGCCTGAATCGTAAAGCCGACCTATTACGCCCGCCGTACGCTAACGCACAGATGGCCTGATTCGGTCATCCCAAGATGCGATCCATTTCCGGATTTTTCGGGCTGCAGTGCTGCGATGACGGTCTGGCCCGTGTGATTATCTCTTCGAATTGCCGTGCCTTACCTTGGAACAAAATGACTAAATCTAAATCAGAAAATGACATCACGTTAATTGATCGTGCCGGCGTCATTATTTCTGAATCGGAGTCCCAGACGCCGATGCTCAGGGCGGGAGCCCTGCAATACGCGATTCTGACCAGCGCCACTTTCTCGATTATTGCCACTGACGAAAAAGGCATCATCCAGCTGTTCAACGTTGGCGCCGAGCGCATGCTGGGCTATAAGGCCGAAGAAGTCGTCAACAAAATCAGCCCAAGTGATATTCATGATCCGGAAGAGGTCAAAGAGCGTGCCCGGTCATTGAGCCTGGAACTATCAACGTCTATCGCGCCGGGTTTCGAGGCACTCGCGTTCAAGGCTTCACGCGGGATCGAAGACAACTATGACTTGACCTATATTTGCAAGGACGGCAGCCGCTTTCCGGCCATCGTGTCAATCACGGCCTTGCGCGACGACAACGACGAGATCATCGGCTACCTGTTGATCGGCACTGACAACTCAGTACGCAAACGCATTGAATCGACCTTAACCGAGGCCATGGCGGCTGCGGAGAAAGCCAACCTCGCGAAAAGCGAATTTCTCTCCTCCATGAGCCATGAATTGCGCACTCCGCTCAATGCAATTCTTGGTTTTGCCCAATTGGTTGAATCCGGCACACCGGCACCGACCACCTCCCAGAAGCGTAACCTCGACCAGATTCTCACGGCCGGCTGGTACCTGCTGGAGCTGATCAACGAAATCCTCGACCTTGCCCTGATCGAGTCCGGCAAGGTGACGCTGTCGCAGGAAGCGGTTTCACTGGCTGAGGTCATGCTTGAATGCCGCGCCATGATCGAACCGCAGGCACAGGAGCGCGAGATCGACCTGACGTTTCCCCAGTTTGAAGTTTCGTACTATATCAAAGCCGACCACACTCGAATCAAGCAAGTCTTGATCAATCTGCTGTTCAACGCCATCAAGTACAACAAGCCCGGCGGCACGGTCTCAATCGAATACGAGCTGAAAGCCGGAGATTGCATACGCATCAGTGTGCGCGACACTGGTGTCGGAATGACACCAGTACAATTGGAGCAACTATTTCAGCCATTCAACCGTCTCGGCCAGGAGGTTGGCAGCGAGGAAGGCACTGGTATCGGGCTGGTGGTGACCAAGCGTCTGGTTAAACTGATGGGAGGCACGATAGGCGCAGACAGCGCGGCCGGTGTAGGCAGTGTGTTCTGGGTCGAGTTGAATCTAACGGATGCTCTGAAGTTCGGCGATTCGGAAAGCGAACACGCCGTGCCAGTACGACCGCCGGTGTCAACTGACTTACCGTTACGTACCGTGCTCTATGTGGAAGACAATCCCGCCAACCTGGAGTTGGTCGAGCAAATTATCGAGCGCCGCCCCGACCTGCGTCTGTTGAGCGCGGCCGACGGCGATCATGGCATCGAGTTTGCGCTTGCCGATCAGCCGGAGGTGATCCTGATGGATATCAACTTGCCCGGCGTCAGCGGCGTCGAGGTCATGAAAATTCTGCGGGCGAATCCGTTGACAGCGCATATCCCGATCATTGCACTGAGTGCCAACGCGGTGCCCAGCGACATTGCGAAGGCGATCGCGGCCGGTTTCTTCAATTATTTGACCAAACCCATCAGGGTCAATCAGTTCCTTGACGCGCTGGACACAGCGCTGAAATTTTCGCAAGAAACCGCAACAGGCAATTCACAACGTGTCGCAGAAAAGGAAAAAGCGCGATGATCGCCGAATCCGAAATTCTCAACGCGAGCATTCTGATCGTTGATGATCAAGAATCCAATATCAGCCTGCTCGAACAAGTGCTGAGTGAGGCCGGTTACAAATCGCTTAGCTCAACCATGAATCCAAAGGAAGTTTTTTCGCTGCATCGGAAGCACCGCTACGACCTGATCCTGCTCGATCTGCAGATGCCCGGAATGGATGGATTTCAGGTGATCAATGGCCTCAAAACCAACGATGAGGACGCTTACCTTCCGGTACTGGTTATCACCGCCCAACCCGGACACAAGCTGCGTGCATTACAGGCTGGCGCCAGGGATTTCGTCAGCAAACCTTTCGATATCGTCGAAGTCAAAACGCGTATTCGCAATCTGCTGGAAGTGCACCTGCTTTACAAAAAGCTCGAGAATTACAACACAGT
>JBBKWB010000060.1:0-13347 GCA_037968755.1 Woeseia sp. | reverse complement strand
GTGTCAGAGACGCAGCATATGTGCATAAGCCAGAAACTCACAACGATCGTGCTGCTTGCGAGTGCGCTCGGCGCATGTCAGTCCATGCCGGACGAATTACCGGTCAGTGCGGTCATCGAAACTCGGGCTGAACCCAGCGCCGCAGAACTGGCCCTGCCAACACGCGTCGTAGTGCTCGGAACGGGAACGCCGGTACCAGACCGCAACCGTGCCGGCAGCAGTATTGCTGTAATTCACAAGGGCCAGGCGTACTTGTTCGATGTTGGTCCTGGCGCCGTGCACAACGCTACCCGAGCACGCTACCTTCACGATATCCCGTCGTTGTATCCGAGCCAGATCTGTTGTGTATTCCTGACCCACCTGCACAGCGACCACACGCTGGACTACGGCGAGCTCGCCTACACGCTGTGGTGGCGGCGCGCGGCGAAATTACGCGCGTTCGGGCCAGTCGGACTGCGTGATATGACCGAAGGCCTGCACCGCATGATGGCGGCGGATACCCGTATCCGCACAACGGGATCACAGCCCGTGGCCAACCCGGACATGGTCAACGTTGCGGTCAGTGAGATCAGCTCCGGGATAATCTTTGAGGAAAACGGCCTGCGGGTCGAAGCATTCGACGTTGCTCACGGCAGCATAAAGCCTGCATTCGGTTATCGCATTACAACCGACGACAAGACCATCGTCATATCCGGCGACACGGCCTATAGCGAAAAGCTCATCGAGATGTCTCAGGGTGTCGACCTGCTGTTTCACGAAGTGATCAGCGATGCCGGGCTCAAACGAAACACCGAATTCTGGCAAAACTATCATCGCCAGGCACATACACCAGCCAGCGATGTCGGTCGCATAGCGTCCATTGCGCAGCCCGGCACACTCGTGCTGTATCACGGCTTATTCTACGGGGTGACCGAGCATACGGTGGTCGACGAAGTCGCCGAACATTTCGACGGCAATATCGTCCTTGCCTCTGACCTGGATATTTTCTGATATGGCCCAGACGCCGATTATCAGCCTGAACGACACGATTCGCAGCAACGAGGTTGTTGAACTCTATCGCGCGAACAAGTGGTCATCCGCGGACAAGCCGTCAGAGTTGCTTGCCGCGCTGCGAAATTCGCACGGGCTGGTTACCGCGCGGATCGGCAATCGCCTCGTTGGCATCGGCAATGCAATTTCCGATGGTTACCTCGTGGTCTACTATCCGCACATGCTGGTACACCCCGATTACCAGCGTGCCGGCGTTGGCGCAAAGATGATGCGTGCGTTAATCCAGAACTACTCAGGCTTTCATCAGCAAATGCTCACTGCCGACGCGGACGCCGCCGAATTTTATGAGGCGCTCGGATTCGCGCGCGCAGGGTCCACGGTGCCGATGTGGATTTACGCCGGGGACGAGCATTAGTTTCGCCCTACGTCTCGCAGAGCTGCCACGCACACCCAAGCGAACTGAACGCAATCCAGTCTTGACTCGCTCCCGCACAACACCTGGGAACGACCCGTAAATCTGCGCCAGGCTGACGAATGCCCGTCAGCAATTTTCAGAAGCGATAACTGATACCGAGATGCATTCCCAATGGGGTTTGCGAATCGACCTTGCCGGTGTTGCCTGTGCTCTGCTCACGCACCTTGTAATCCATCATGTGCTGCTCGGCTCGCGCTGCCGCGTTCACGGACCAACGCTCCGAGAACTGGTAGGCAATGCCAAGTTTGGCCTGGATATGCAGTTCAGTACCCGCGTCAGTGCGCAGGTCAAACGTACCGCCGCCGTCCAGCGGACCGGTCGCATTAGCGACGTCTGGAAAGCCTGCACCGAGGCCAAGGCTCCAGAACCAGTCGAACTTGCCCGACTCGCGTCCGTACACCCGGCCGAGAGCCGCACTGGCTACCGTCATGCTGGTCTTGGCGTCGATCGTCTTGACCGCTGGATCCTGCCGCAATCCTACGACCTCAATCGGTCGCTCGAAATCGTAGTCATACGATTCAATAGCGGCGCCCACGAACCAGCCATCGCTGAGGTAGTAGCGGCCATTGATTCCGACGCCAAGAATATCGTTAGCTGGCTGACCGTCGCCAAGCAGTACATTCGCGCGCACGCCCAGCTCGTAGCGTGATGATTCCGCCATGGCCTCCAACGGTAGCAGCGACAGAAAGGCGTAACTAAACAGTACTTTGTGCTGTTGCAGCATGATGTCCCCCAGTCCGCCAACGGCGCAAAGTGGACGCGTCGCCAGTCGGTATTCTTGCGCACATTAGCGGTGCCGCAGCACCGCCCCCATAAAGTTGGACGAGAATGGGTCGGCAACTGGTCGCCGCGAACGGCCTGCCGCCGCATTGTCCGCCCACCCTGATCCGCCTACAGCGGCCCTGCGCACCACTGCAGCCCGTACATATCGCGCTATTTGTATGGAATTTCACTATATTTCAGGCAAAGGCCCGACTTTTCGGGCCTGTTTTCAGGATGCGCAACCAGAAATTGCGGCGCGTCCGTCTAACGTGGATGGCAGCCAGAATTTCCAGCATTTCGTTCCGTCAGGACGTCGAGCTCGCGCGCCAGGTTGATGCCGGCGACGAACGGGCATTTGCGCGCTTTTTTGACGAAAACTACGACCGCATGTACCGCTTTGCGCTGTCCCGGCTCGGCAACGATCACGAGATCGCGGAGGACATCGTGCAGCAATGTTTTACCAACGCAATTGATGGCATTGGCAGCTACCGCGGCGAGGCTCAATTATTTACCTGGCTTTGCACCATTTGCCGAAATCAGATTACCGACTGGCAGCGCAAGAACAGCGGCTACCGCGACCGGGTTGTGCTGTATGAGGACGCGCCGGAGATTCAGGCAGTGGTTGATTCGTTCCACGCACCCGCGAGCGATGATCCGCTGGTGCAAGCGCAGCAATCGGAAGCGCTGCGGATGATCCAGGTTGCGCTGGATGGATTGCCAGTCGCCTACGGTGACGTACTTGAGTGGCGCTACATAGAAGGATACTCGGCGGCCGAAATCGCCGAACGACTGCAAATCAGTGTTGACGCAGCCAATTCGCTGACCGCAAGGGCGAAACGCGCCTTCACTGACATTTATCGACCGCTGGCAGCAGCGGTCGTCACACCATAACGGTGAACTAAGATCATGAGTGACCAAGAGCCAGACCGAAACGACCACGCCGACGACCAGGTGGCCGATCTGCTGAAGCATGCCGCGCGGCGCGCGCCCGCACCGGCCGCAACCCGCGCTCGCGCGTACGCGGACCTGCATCAGCACTGGTCAAAACGACATCAGCAGAACCGCAGCAGACGCCAGGTCGTGCAGTGGGCAATTGCGGCTTCCGCCGTTTTGGGGCTTGGCCTCATTTTCAGTCAAAGCGAGTTCAGCGTAAGCCCGACAGCGGTCACCGTTGCTGAATTGCAGCGCACCAGCGGCAGCGGCGTACAGGTGCTAAACACTGACGGCTCACGGAGCCCGAATGACCTGACCGATCTCGCGGTCGGCCAGATACTGCGAACCGACGGCAGCTCGCGGGCTGCGCTGGCCTGGGCCCAGGGTGGTTCGTTGCGCATCAACGCAGGCTCTGAAATAGAACTGCTTGCTGCAAACCGCATTCGCTTGCAGGCCGGCAGCGTGTATTTTGATTCCGAATCCGCGTTGGCTCCCGCAACGAGTGACGACGCGTTCTCAGTCGAAACCGCGTATGGGCTGGTTACGCATGTTGGTACTCAGTTCCAGACCCGCCTGCACAATTCCGTGCTCACTTTGAGCGTGCGCGAGGGCGAAGTTTCGCTGGTGGCGAAGCAGCATCGCCTGCTGCTGCCGGCGGGCGACGAAGTCGATCTGGATGTCGATGGTGTAACCGCCGAACGCAAAATCCGCGCGCACGACGATCTCTGGCAGTGGGCGCAGGACATTGCACCGGCGTTTGATTCCGAAGGGCGATCCGTGCAGGCCCTGCTCGACTGGATCGCGCGGGAAACCGGCTACCGCGTGCACTACCGCGATACGGCCACCGCGGAATTTGTCAGCCGAATCAGTGTCCATGGCATGGATCGGCTTGGACCCATGCAGGCGTTGCACAGCATTCCGTTCATAGCTGATCTCAAGTACGAATTGATCGACGGCGTTATTGAGGTCAGTCTGCTGGACTTGCCGCGTTAGTGCCCTGTGCGCCTAATTTGCATACGTTCTGCAGTCGCTACTCGGTTTCTGGCAAGGCGCAGCCCGCCGGCAATGGCGGGCCCCATTGGTAAGGGGTGTAACGCCGCCAGAAACCGCGTAGCGACCGCCCTTCTGAGTTGGCAGAATGCATGCAAATTAGTCGCACAGACCACAAGTGCTCCATAATCGATCGTAAGATACGGACTTCAAGCAGGGCGAGCGCGACCGCCTGACAGAGTGGATGCCAGCGATTCGATTCAGAAATTTACAGACGTTGCTACACCTGCCAGGTCCGGGAGTGCTTGCCTGCCGCAAGGCCTTGCATGTGCTTGCCGGCTGCCTGCTGGTAGCGTCCGCCTGCCTGGCAGCTGACTGGTCCGAACAGGATTTGCCGCGGCGTGTTGTTGTGGGTGAATCCATTGCTGCCATCATTGACGAACTGCGTGCGGACGGCGCACCACTCGCCTACAGCACAGCATTGCTGCCCGCCGAACTACGAATTGTAGCGACTACGCAGCAACGCAATGTGCTGGCCGCGCTGCGCGAAATGCTGCTGCCGCATTCTTTGACACTCCGGGACGTTGATGGCCTGTACATTGTCGGCCACCTGCAAGTCGATAACCAGAACGTGCCCGTGGTCAAGTTGCTTATCAACGTTCGCGACCAGCAAACCGATGCCTCCGTCGGTGGCGTGCGGATCAACGGACTGCCACCGACTGCGACCGCCAGCCGGCAACGTGGCAACCGTCGCATCGTCGTCGAGCTACCAGCCGGTCAATATTCCGTCAACGTCAGCGCGCCAGGCTACACAACCGAGCAAACTACTCTTGATGCCAGTGCAGGCGATGAACAAGACATCACTATACGACTGACACCGCGAGCCGTTCCGCTTCCCGAAGTCGTGGTTGCCGCCAGTCGCTATGAAATGCTGCGCGACGCGATTGACATGCCTGTTGGAATTGATCGGCAATCAATCATGCAGCTGCCTGATACGGGTGACGACCCAATCCGTGCCGTGCAACGACTACCCGGCACCGCGGCCAGCGGCGCATCGGCACGTACACATCTGCGTGGCGGGACGGAGCGCGAGACTGGAATTGTGCTGGATGGCCACCGCCTCCTGAATCCGTTCCATGTACGGGACTACCAGAGCCTGTTCAGCGCTATTGACGTACGTGCAATAGACGGGATCGAGGTCTATACGGGTGGCTTCCCGGTACAGTACGGCGACCTGAACAGCGGTCTTGTGCTCGTCGACAGCTTGACACCAGAGCAGCCCTACCGCGGCGAATTCGGCCTGAGTGTATTCAATACGTCGTTTTTATCTGTAGGCCAGATTTCCGGCGGTGACGCTGAGTGGATTGTGTCCGCTCGGCGCGGCAATCTCGATCTGGTATTGAATGAAGAAATCGGCGAACCCACTTACGGTGATGTCTACGCCAAGATTCTCGTCAACCTCACGCCCGACACGCAGCTCTCGCTGAACGGCATGCTCGTCAAGGATCGCGTCACAATAATTCCCGCAGCAGATCCTGATGAACGCGAACAGACTATTAACGACACGCGCAACAGTCAGTTCTGGCTGTCCTGGGAACAGCAATGGAGTGATGCGCTGACGAGCCAGACTATTCTCTCCGTCAGTGATTTCGTCAGCGGTCGGCATGCGCTAGTGAACGATCCGGAGAAAATCACAGGCCAGCTCAGCGACGAGCGTACTTTTGGTTTTTACAGGCTCAACCAGGACTGGAATCTGGCCTGGAACGAGCAACATCACCTGACCTTTGGTGGCGAGGTGCAGCACCTTGACGCTGACTACAGCTACTCATCGCAGGTCGACTACTTCGGTATTTATCAGAACCTGCCGGGCCGCAGCAATTCGCAAGCGCGGGAACTCGCGCGAATGGTCGACGGCGATACCATCGCGTTTTACTTCGCTGACCGCTGGATGATCAACAAGCGCCTGATTGCGGACCTGGGCTTCCGCTGGGACAAGCAAAGTTATACCGATACCGACGACAGCGGTCAGTTCAGCCCACGCACGAGCTTGCTGTACCGGTGGGGTCCACGAACCAACCTGCGCCTGAGTTGGGGACGTTACTTCCAGTCGCAAGGCGCACATGAATTGCAGATTGAAGACGGCATTACGCAGTTCTTCCCGGCGCAACGTTTCGATCAGTCGATTCTCGGAGTCGACTACCAACTCGACGCGCATTACTCACTGCGCGCGGAAGTTTATTTAAAAACCAGCAAGAGTCTGCGGCCACGCTTTGAAAACCTGTTCGACCCGTTGACCGTTGTCCCTGAACTGGAGCCGGACCGCACAGCAATCGTTGCGCAACGCGCCGATCTGCGCGGACTCGAAGTGTCGGCTGCCTACGAGGGTGACAGTGGCTTCGACTGGTGGGCTTCTTACACGATGGCGAAAGCGGAAGACACAATCAATGGCGTGGACATCGAGCGCAGCTGGGATCAACGCCATGCCTTGCAGACAGGACTGACTGTAAGCGGTGAACGCTGGAGTTACAGTATCGCCGCGAAATTGCACAGTGGCTGGCCGAAGACTGATGTGTTCCTCGCAGAGGCTCCCGCGCCAGGAGAACCTGTCGTGGTGTTTGGCGAGCGCAACGCCGACCACTTTGGCGAATTTTTCTCGCTGGACATGCGCCTGGATTATCGCCGTCCGATCAGCATCGGCTATTTCAACTGGTTCTTCGAAATATCCAACTCAACTGACCGCAACAATCCGTGCTGCGTTGACTTCGACGTTGATCAGGACTTGTCAGGTATTCGCAGCCTGGATAAGAAAGACGACTACTGGTTTCCGCTCTTGCCAGCAACCGGCATCCTTATCGAATTCTGACCCTGTCCAAGCTGAACCAGCGGAGTCGCCCTACGCAAACCCGCATTCCGCGCGCGCAGACTGAATACTCGCCGGGACTCTACCGGCTTGAGTAGCAGGCGTTGCAAAAGCGCGATTACGATTATCGCGATGCATAACGAGACGGCAATATGGCTGACGAAGTGTGCGCCTCGCGCAACCTGGTACGCGCCCATCGAAAAACCGGCAAAAAGAATTGCTGTAGTAACGAGGCGCCGTCGTGGTATCGGCAGCAGGACAAGACCGAGCAGTGCGAACGCACCACTAACGTGCCCCGATGGCCAGCAACCGTCGCTGCGCTGCGAGTTCGCAAAGCCCGCAACACTGAACGCAGAATTTGCATCCGGCATAAGGCCGCCGAAACGCTCAATCGCATACGGGCAACTGACTCCAGAAGCTGATTTCACAAGGCCCGTGACAGCCGGCACCAGCAACATGCACAGAAACAGGAAACGCAACGTTGCTTTTGGCAAGGGTTGCGCGCCTAGCAAACGCGGAGACAGCACCGCCAGCAACAATGCCAGCCCGAATATGACCAACAACAACTTGGGCCCATCGTAGAACGATGCGCGTAGCCAACCGGCTTCGTGAGCAACTGGCCAGCTCGCCGTTTGCGGCTCGAAAACCAGGTCGGCGACCTGAAGATCGAATGGGTGCGCGAAACTGGCCAACGCCCAGACCGAGAGCGTAGCTGCTCCAATGACCAGCAGTGTTCGCATCAGGGGCTGGCCGCGGCCTGGTAACTTGCTGGCGGAACTTCCTTGTTATCGAATGCGTCCGCGGCAGTCTGGTAAAACGCGATGACGTCGAGCCGGGCCGGCGCAGATACCGCTACCGGCGTTTGTTCGTGGCTGGCCGGGTTGTAGTGCCAGGCTTCCGCGCGCGCCATCGGCTTCAGGATCGTCAACTCGTCGCCTTGCAACAATCCGAGACTCTGGTAGGTACCGAGCAATGCGCGGCCGTCCTCGGCTGCCATACCAAGAATGTCTTTGCCAAAGAACTCGCTCTCGTACGACCAACCCAGCAATGAGAACAAGGTCGGTGCGTAGTCGATCTGACTACTCAGCGTATCGATCTCCCCGGGCTCAATGAGGCCCGGCGCGTAGATCAGCAACGGAATGTGGTAATTCTCTACGGGCAACTCCGTCTTGCCGGCACTGCCCGCGCAGTGATCGGCCACAATGACGAAGACAGTGTTGTTGAACCACGGCCGTTTGCGGGCTTCCTCCAGGAAGCGACCAATCGCGTAGTCCGTGTACTTGACTGCACCCTGCCGTCCGCTGTGCGACGGAATATCAATGCGATCGTCCGGGTAGGTATACGGCCGGTGATTCGAAGTAGTCATAACAAAGTCGTAGAACGACTCTCCCGCCGCGGCTTTTGCATCGGCATCTCGCAATACCCAGGAGTACAAATCTTCATCGCTGACGCCCCAGGCGTTGGTGAAGTTGATCTCTTTGTCATCTGCCGAAGCCTGATCGTGAATCTCGAAGCCGTTGCCGCTGAAGAATGCATTCATGTTGTCGAAGTAGCCGCGTCCGCCGTAAAAGAATGCTGTCTTGTAATCTTTCTCACGGAATACGGTGCCGATGGAAAACAGCCCACCATTGTTAGGCCGCTTGACGATAGACCTGCCGGGCGTAGGGGGTACGGACAGGGTCAGGGACTCCATACCGCGCACGGTGCGCGTGCCGGTTGCCATGAAGCGTGTGAAGTTCAGGCTTTGCTTCGCCAGGGCATCAAGGTTCGGCGTCAGGCCCTCCAGGTTGCCGAAAATGCCGAGGTATTCGGCGCTCAGGCTTTCCACCGTAATCTGGATAACATTTGGCCGCTTCTCGCCGCCAAGGTTTTCGACAAAACGACGAAACGGCTCGTCGGGGTCGCCGGCGAACAGGCTGATCGGTTCGCTGATCAGCGCACGAATTCTCGGCGTCGTCAGCGCAGCATCTGCTGTCTGGTAGAAATCACGGAAACCCAACTCGTTGTTACGGAATGCGGAGAAGAACGAATACTCACCATTCTTTGCCACTTCCTGCACATAGCGGTTCCCGAACCGCGGCATATCCTGTTGTGCGTACAGAGCCGTCGAAGATACCGATACGGTCAGCAGCAGGACAGCTACTGTCAAACGACCTGGCAGGGGAGTTGCGCTGGCGAGCCAGCGGCGGTATGCCGCGGTTCGGGATACGAATGCAGTCAACGCGAGTGCCGCAACAGCGATCAATGAAACGAGCGCCGCAACCGGGTAGGACTCGAGGATGTTATCCACGACCTCAGTGGTGTAGACAAGATAGTCGACTGCAATGAAATTGAATCGAACGCCGAATTCTTCCCAGAACACCCATTCAGACACTGCGACAAACAGCAGCGACCAATAGACGAACGCGAAAAAGAACCAGCTGAGCACCTGGTGCACGCGGCTCTGAAACACGCGCTGCGGCACCAGCAGCAGATAGATAACTGCGGGTATCGACGCATAGAGCCCGAACAACAGATCGTGCAGCAAACCCACGGCGAACGCACCGGCAAGTGGCAGTGTTGCCGAGACTTCACCCCAGATTCTGATGCTCAGGATAAGCCGGAAAATGAAGCCCAATGCTAATACTGGCAAAAGGATGAACAGCACTCCGCTTAGTCGGTGTGAGGTAATTCGGCTGCGTTGAGAGTTGGCGGACAAAGAGGCGCTCCAGTAGCTGATTCGGCACCACCGGCAAGACCGGAATGCGAATTGAATGGCGTAACGGTTGGACGATGCCGCGCTGGAAACTGGTCGATTTTCCGGACAATAGAAAGAAACGGGTATTTGGCGACCAGTCTGGCTGGCGGTTCTCGTCCAATGTGAATGCTTGCGCGATTACGCTTCGCTTTGCGCACCCGGAGATTGAGTGGAAAAACGTATGAGTGCTTACGTCCAAGTAACCGTAAATAAGTGCCGGAGTCGTAGTGCAGTGCCGCCGACCCCTGTTCGCAGTATTCTTGCCGCCGCGATATCGCTTTGCCTGCTAACCGTCCAGCCCACACAGGCCGACGAAGCGGCGCCGGAAGCGTCTGTTGGCTCAGTGATCGGGCAACTGGTCTCTGACAACCTCTCGGCAGCGCTGCTCGATGCCAGCGGTTCGCGCATCGGCGAGATCAGCGTTAATAATGGCAACGTGTTTGATATCGGCGTGCAGGGCGAAGACAAGGCCTTGTACAGGGCCGCGAACGCCATCCATCGACGTACCAATCCGGAAGTTATTCGTCAACAATTGCTGTTCAAGAGTGGCGAGGTCTACTCCAGTCGGCTGATTGCAGAATCCGAGCGCATCTTGCGTACGGATCCGTACCTACAGGATGCATGGATTACGCCGGTACGCCACGAGAACGGCCAGGTGGATGTGCAGGTCACGACCCGAGATGCCTGGACTTTGCGCCCCTACTTCGCCTTCGGGCGCAGCGGCGGCCAGAACAGTGGCGGTATCGGCTTTGATGAGCTGAACCTGTTTGGCAGCGGTATCCGGGTCGGCACGCGTTACCGATCGAACGTCGACAGGGATTCGTTGAGCTTCCAGTTCCTTGACAGCAATCTTGGCGACAGCTGGACTCAACTACAGGCGAGCTATGCCAGCAATAGCGACGGCTACGAGCAATCGCTGCGTCTAGAGCGGCCGTTCTACGCACTGGACACCCGGAATGCTACCGGTTTCTCCATGCGGCGAGACGATCGCATTGATTCGTTCTACGACAGAGGTGAAAAGCAGTCTGGCTATCGAGGCCAATCGATGGACATCGAAGCGTACAAGGGTTGGTCGCGCGGCATGAGCGCTGGCTGGACCCGGCGCCTTAGCATCGGCGCCGCTTACGAAAATCACGACTTCTCGACACTGTCCGACGACTCTTTCGCGCCATTGCCCGAAGATCGCCGCCTGACTTACCCTTTCGTCGGTGTTGAATTTATCCAGGAAGACTTTGAGAAAGCGCACAACCTGGAGCAGATCAATCGCGTCGAAGACCGCAACCTCGGACTCACCTTCAGCGCCCGGCTGGGATATGCCAGCAAGGGATTCGGCTCCGACCGTGACGCCGTCGTGCTGCAGAGTTCGGTCTCGCGGGGTTTTGGCAGTGGCGCAGACAGGTCCCTGATGCTGGAAGCGGGACTGCATTCGCGTTGGGAGGATGCCGGCATGCGCAATCTTGGCGTTGAGCTGAACGCGAAGTATTTTCACCGGCAATCGGAAAAAAGCCTGTTCTTCGCCAGCCTCAGTGGCAGCTACGGACACGCGCTGGATCTCGATGAACTGGTTGCGCTCGGTGGTGACTCCGGTCTACGCGGCTACCCCTTGCGTTACCAGATGGGAGAATCACGGGCGTTGTTAACTGTTGAACAGCGCTACTTCACCGACTGGTATCCGTTCCGCCTGTTTCACGTGGGCGCCGCAGTATTCGCGGACATAGGCCAGAGTTTCGGTAACAACCCTGTGGGCGCAGAAAACCCCGGCCTGTTGCGCGATGTCGGTTTTGGTTTGCGACTCGGCAACACGCGCTCTGCGCTCGGCCGCGTCGTCCACATCGATCTCGCGTATCCGCTGGATGGCGACGGCACGATCAGCGACGTGCAGTTTCTCGTCGGTACCAAGAGCAGCTTCTAGCACGCACCGCCAAAGCCATTGGGCAGGCGTACGGGCTACTTCGCGGCGGCAATCAGCGGTCGCTCCGGAGGCAAACGGTAAAGTGACTGCTCGTAAGCCATCGATGTCCAGTTCGCATGTGCGAGCGCGCGACGATACAGATCCGGATCATTGAGCGCGGCGGGAATGAGTTGCTGATCGGCATACGTGAACTGCTCGACCGGCAAGTCCTTGCGCAGTATCACCACGCCATCATCTTCCATATACGCCTGGGTGCCGTTGTATTGCATGATCGCACGGCCAGGAGAATCATCGTAGCGGGTCAGGTCATGACCGATCATCGGGTGTGTCGACGACACACCAATCAACGACAGCAGGGTCGGTCCCAGGTCAATCTGGCTCGCGACCTTGGCAATAATCTCGGGTGCAATAGAGCCACCCAGGATCAGCCCGGGTATGTGAAAACGTTCGATCGGCACCAGGTCAGCGCCGTAAACCCGTGAATTGTGATCGGCAACGATCAGGAACACCGTGTCGTCCCAGTAGTCTGACTGGCGCGCTTTCTCGATAAATTCTCCCAGCGCGTAGTCGGCATACTTCACTGCGTTGTTTACCGTGTTCTTTTCCTCATCGTAAAGCTCGATACGGTCGTCCGGAAACTGGTAAGGGGAGTGATTCGATGAAGTGAAGACAAGGCTGAAGAACGGCTTGTCGCGCGCGGCACTGAACTCTTCGTGCGCCTTGTTAAACAGGTCCTCATCTGACACGCCCCAGGAACCGAGGAACACGGGATCGTCATAGTCGATCCGGTCAACAACGCTTTCGAAACCGTTGTTCATGAAAAAACGGCGCATGTTATCGAATTGTGACTCACCGCCGTAGATAAACTGGGTATCGTAACCGTGCCTGCCCAGCAACTCGGCCAGTGTGAAGAAATTTCGCTGCGACTTGCCCAGCTTGACCACGCTGCGCGCCGGTGTCGGCGTGAAACCGCTAACGACAGCTTCAAGACCGCGCACCGACCGGGTTCCGGTCGCGTACAGATTTTCGAACCAGATGCCATCTTGCGCGAGGCGATCGATATTGGGTGTCAGGTCCAATCCGCCTAGCGAGCCGACGAACTCTGCACCGAGGCTTTCCTCGATAATGATCACGAGATTCTGGCGCCGCGCACGGGTGGCCGTTTGCCGATGCAGCGTGGGCAACGGACCTTCGACAAATTCGTCTGGCGCGACGTCCATCGCTTCCCGAACTTCCTGCAGGACCGCGCCGTCATCCATCTCGGCGTAGCGAAAACCGCCTTCCGGCTCGTGGCGCACCTCGTACAAAGCGTACAACGCCGTGTACAGGGAGTTCAGAGCAAGGTCGTTCACCATCGGATCAACGGATACAGCAACGGTACTGGGGTTCACTGGCCGGTGTGCCGTCGTTGAGCGCACGGCGGCTACACACAGCACCAGCAGGACGGGTGTTGCCAACATCGCTGGCAGCCAACCGGTCGGCCGTATGCGGCTGGTTTGCAGGCGTAGCGCAGCAATCATCCATCGGCCAATGAAAAACAAGGCGACCGCTGCAAACAGCAATTGCAGTTTGTAGGCCGCCCACAAGGTCAGGCCAATTTCGATCGGGTGGTTCTGGTACTCGAGGAAAAGAATTTTGGGCCGCGAATCAAACTGCGGGATGAAGGATGGCGTCGAGCATTCCAGTAA
>JBBKWB010000059.1:0-25081 GCA_037968755.1 Woeseia sp. | reverse complement strand
ATGATGCCGCCACCAATAATAACCACGTCTGCCCGATCCGGGAGCCGCTGGGGAGGGTGGGGTGCCTGTTCCCAATTGGCGGATACTTTGTAGTCCGTAGCTAGCATTTCAATGCGCTGCCTGTTCGCTGCCGGCCTGCATGCGGCAGGCGATTAACGCGATACTACCTTGGCGCGAAGGCTTTTCAATCCTCGTTGCACCGCACTCTGCAGGCGGTGCTCACGCTGGCGCATGAACGTACGGAACAGGATCGGTACCAGGAACAAGGTCATGGTCGTCGCGACAAACAGTCCGAATACCATGCTCGTGGCCACCGGGCCCCACAACAGCGACTTGCCACCGAGACCGGTAGCCAACGAAAACAGGCCTGCAATGGTTGTGAGCGTTGTCATCAGGATGGGGACAATGCGCCGCCGCGACGCATAGATGATTGCGTGCAATGGCCGCATTCCCGCTTTTATCCTGGAATTGGCCGCATCGATCAGAACTATAGCGGCATTCACAGCGATACCTGTCAGTGCCACCACGCCATAGAGCGTGTACAGACTTAATGGATTGTTGGTGATGAACAAGCCGAATACCACGCCAATAAATGCCATGGGGACAGTCACCAGAATCAGGAACGGCTGGAAGTAGCTGCGAAACTGCGTCGCCAGAATCAGGTAGATAAGGCTAAGCCCAAACAGCAACAGAATCAGCATTGAATCGAGGCTTTCCTGGATATCGTCAAATGCACCGCCAAACTCGAGGTCCGATGTGGGGTAGTCATTGCGAATCTTGGCCCATTCGTCGCGAATAAAGTTATTGGCTGCGACCGTGTTGATGGTTTCGGCGGTCAGATCGGCTTCAACCGTGATGGAACGGCGGTACTGGTAGTGACGAACCGTGCCACTGCTGCGCGAACTGCTGGTTGTCGATAGTGCCGCCAGGCTGGTCGTGCCGCCGCCGGGCAAGCTGACCGGGTCATCGAGGATGGCGCGCACATCGCTGACGGTACGGCGCGGTCCACGCACCCGCAACTCAACTTTCTCACCGCCGCTGCGAGTAAATGCAATGATCTCGCCGTCAAGATGCAGGCGAACGAGGCGTGCAACAGTGCCGGGAGTGAGCCCGGCTTCGCGAATCGCGTTTTCATCCAGATCAAGCGTCAGTTCGTAACGGCCCGGAACATCATTGTCGGCAACATTGTTGCTCCCTTCGATGGACTCAACAATGCGTTTTACGGCCTCTGTCGCGGCGCGCAACTCAGCGAAGTCATCGCTGCGTACCTTTACGCTAATATCTTTCGCTGCTGGTGGGCCGCCCGTCAACTCGAAGAAGGTAATTTCCGCGTCACCAGGAGTTGAGGTTGCGATGGGACTGACGGCATCCACCACCTCGTGCACGGAACGACCGTCCCGGGCACGCGGCAGCAAAGAAACCTGGATCTGCCCGTACTGATCGCCGAACAATGCCTCTGCGTCAGTAAATTTTACGCCAGCAATGCTGGTAACGGCGCGCACTTCGTCGTCGCGGAATTGCGTGCGGATACGCTCTTCGACACGCACCGTTTGCGCCAGCGTTTCCTCAAGCGGTGCATCGGGTGGCATGTCGACATTGACGTAGAACATGCGAATAGGATCGAAAGTAAAGAACTCAACTTTCACCAACTCGGTCTGGACCGCCACGATCGACAACAGGAACGCAGCGATGCTGCCAACGAAAAACCGCACGGGCCGGCGAAATACGTATGCTAATAATCGCGTATAGCGGGTACGCAAACGGTGCGTCCAGCGGCCACGCCAATGTGTCATCGTTTCTTTGTAGCTGACCGGTGCCTTTGCAGCGGAAATCACGTGCGACGGCAAGATCCAGAAGGCTTCAAGCAAACTCACCAGCAAGCCGACAGTAACCACCAGCGGAATAACCTGCATGAAGTCACCCAGAATCCCGGGGAGCAACATTAACGGCGCAAATGCGGAAATCGACGTCAGCACAGCCGAGGTGACGGGCTTACCAACCTCCGCCAGTGAATCGAGCGCGGCCGAGACCGCTTCCTGGCCGCGCTGTAGCCGGTAGTAGAGTGCCTCCACAACCACTACGGCATCGTCGACCAACATACCGAGAACAATGACGATGCCGAGCAGCACCGATACGTTCAGCGTGCTCCCCATCATGTTGAGTATCCAGAACGTGCCGGCGATAGAAAAACCTATGCCCATCGTGACAAAGAATGCGATGCGCATGCCGAGAAACAACCAGCAAACGCCCAACACCAGGATCAGGCCCAAGCCCGCGTTACGTTGCATCACGTCGAGCGCGGAGCGGGTCTGGACCGTTTGGTCGTCTGACAAGATCAGCTCTATGCCGGTGTCAGCCAGAGCCAGGTTTTTGTCCGCCACGTACGCATTAACGCGATCAACAAGCTCAAGTGTATTGGTAAAGCCGACCTTGGTGATCGACATGAAGATTGCAGGACGGTTCTGGAAACTGACCGCGTTTTGGGCCTCTTGCCGGCCGCGCCGGACCGTTGCAACCCGATCAAGCGGAATCTTGAGTTGCGGATTGCTTCGGGGTGCGATCAGAAAGGCGGACAATTCCTCGGGGTCCGTGGTCTTGCCCTCGACGCGAACCAACCAGGCCTCGTTATCGACATCAATCTTGCCGGCCGATACGTCGCGAAATGATTCGCGTAGCTGGTCGGCGACGTCAGTGGCCGTCAGGCCATTTGCTGCGAGCCGGACCGGGTCAACTTCGACCTGCAATTCCGGCTCGTTGAAGCCAAACGCCTGAACCCGATCGACTCCCTTTAAGCGCTCGATCTCTTCCTTTATGAGCTTGGCCTGCCGACGTAGCCGTTCGTCATCAGCCTGTCCGAGCAGCACGACGCTCGCAGTAGGGAAACCATTGGACGTAGTAATCTCGAGGACGTAAGGGTCTTCTACGTCGTCCGGCAGCTCGTCGTTGGTTTTGCTTTGAATCTCGCGTCGCAGGTCTGTGACCCGTTTGTCGAACTCACTTTCGCTTAGTTCGCGAAACCGCACCAGGATATTGGAAACGTTATCCCGCGAGCTGCTCGATACAAAACGGATGTCCTGCACGTTGCGGAGTGCATCTTCGAGCGGGCCTGTGACCAGTTCCTCAACATCGGCAGCCGTGGCGCCGGGCAGAATCGTATTGATGCTGACAAAATTGAAGTTGATTTCCGGATCCTGCTCGCGCGGCATCTGGAAATAAGACAGAGTGCCGAGTACCAGCACGACGCCAAACAGAATGTTGACCAGTGGATGATTGGTCAACAGTGTACGCATGAAGCTCATTGCCGATTGATCCGCAGTTCGTCGTTGTCCTGCAAGCGAGTTTGACCACGAATCACGACAAGGCTATCCGCGGGCAGGTCGGTCGCTGCGGGACGGCCTTCCTGGGCGTCTTGCAAGGCAACGAAGCGGGCCTTGTTATTCTCCGCTACAAATATCCCGAGTTTGCCGTCACGTTGCACAATTAATGGCACGGGCAATAAGCCTGCGGAGTCCAGCCACGCGACTTCGCCACTGGTGCCGATCGCCGCAGCTTCGGCCGTGAACGTAAAACGACCTTTGCGAATTCGTGCGGCTGTATCGATAACGCCAGAAACACGCGCAAACTCTACCGGCCAGGTTTTGCCCTGGCTTACGAAGCGCAATTGGCCAGCCTTTGCCAGTCGATCGGCGTAGCGGGGATCCAGATCGGCATCGATTTCACGATTGCTGGTCTGGACCAGGGACATCAGGACGGTACCCGGTAGAGCGAGACTGCCGACCTGGGCTGATCGCGCGACAACAGTTGCAGCAAACGGTGCGCTGACCCGGGTACGGGACAAGTTCAGTCGGGCGCTGCGAATCGCCAGCTCCTGGGCAACGCGATTGGCCTTGAGGACCGAGACAGCGGTTCGCCTCTCCAATAATTCATCCGCGGAAATAAAATTACTGTCAACCAGGCCTTCACCACGTTTGAGGCGCGCATCCGCCTGTGCAATTTGTGCATCCAGCGCCTGCAGGTCCGCCAACGCACGATCAACAGCGAGGCGCGCATCAGCGTCGTCCAGGCTCACCAGCAAATCGCCTTTGCTGACGGCAGCGCCGACATCTACATGAACGGTTTGAATCAGCGCACTGATCTGGGCGGTAACCGCTGCGCGATTCGCGGGTACCACCACGGCCGGCGCCCGCACTTCATGGTCGACGAGTTGCTCAGTCAGACGACCGACCGTGACCGGCACAGCGGCTACGGAGAGATTGCAGGCGAAGGAAAGAGTGAGCAGAAATAGCGTTCGGGTTGCCGTCATTGGTCGATATCTTTGTTTCGTTCGCAACGACCCGCGCAACTTGGGAAAGCTGCCAGAGAGCATGCGATGGATAGAAAACAGTGCGGTTTGCTGCGCTGCATTATAACCATGAGTCAGATACCGATATAGGCCTTATTGGCCGTATACGGCGAATCGTCCCGGCGACCCCGGTAGCTTGCGGCAGCTGCCGTGGATTGCGATTCAAGTCACGACAAACCCGCCAAGCCCGTGCGAGGATCGCGGCATGCGAATTCGTACCTCGGCGATCAGTATCGTCCTCGCCAATTTGTTGCCCGCTGTTGGCGTCTTTTGGTTCGGCTGGGATGTACTCAGCGTGCTGCTGCTGTACTGGGCCGAAAGCGTCCTGATCGGTGTCGTCAATGTGCTGCGGATTGCTACCTGCGAGTCGCGCGGCGCCCTGGGCGAAATGTTGACGGCACCACCACTGAACCGGACTGCAAGCCTGCGTTACCATAACCTGCCGGGCCTGCCTCCTGCGGCTATTAAGTGGTTCTTGATACCGTTCTTCATCGTGCATTACGGTGTGTTCTGTTTGGCACATATCGCAGCAATCGTCGGCCTGTTCGCCCCGGAATCAGACAAACTGGCAAACTCCCTGCCGGAACTGTGGCAACCCGGTTTATGGCTGCCGGTCGCCGCCTTGCTGGCTAGCCACTTGTATTCTTTCGGCAATAATTTTCTCAGAAATCGTGAGTATCGGCGCACGAACGTCATGACTCTGATGACCCAACCGTACGCGCGCATTATGGTCATGCAAACGACGATCATCGCCGGAGCAATGCTGGCTAGCTGGGCTGGCAGTACCTTGCCAATGTTACTGGTGCTGATCGCCGTCAAGATCGCAATTGATCTCCGCTTCCATGAAAAAGAGCGTCGTCGCTTCGCCAAAATCAGCTAATGGCAGCGCCATTCTTTAGGGGCAGGCCATTTTTGCGTATGCTGCCTGCATCTGGCGTGCCATCGCTCGTTCGCCGTCCAAATGGAATTGCTGCATGTCCTCATTGCGTTTGTTGTCCAGCCTGATAGTCGTGGTCTTGCTAACGTCCTGCGGCGGCAGAGAAACGTTGCAGCGCTACCCGTCCTTGAACCCGTCAACCGTAAGCCTGGCCGGCAACTGGCTCTTGCGTGATGATCCACGGGCAATGGAGCGCGAACTGGCTCGCGCCATTCGACAAACGGACGGCATTCGCGATGATGCCAGGATCATGCCCCAGGGCCAGCGCGGCAACAGGCGTGGCAGCGGTCGAACGAACGGCGGTCTTGCGCACGTATTTTTTAAAAACGCGGAAGCCCTGAAAATTACCCAAACGCCATCTGCCATGTTTATCAGTTTCAATCGGGCGATCGTTGAAGAGTATCGCTTCGGAGAGATGCGCGGCATCGAGTTAGGCCAGGCCGAAGCGCAGCGCGTTTCGGGTTGGGACGGGACTGACTACGTTATTGAAACGCTGGACCGGCAGGGTATGAAAGTGTCCGAGCGTTACGACTTGTCGAGTGATCGTAAAACGCTGACCCGTCGAATTACCTTTCGCGCTCGTAACAATGACGCGGTAACGGTAGTCCAGACCTTCGCACGGGTTGAGTAACAAGTAGCCGCGAATCCGACCGCGTCGAGGCTTGTGGTGAAAAAAAGGGGGCGAATCCGTTCGTGCCCGGCGGGAGACTAGGTAGTCCCGGACTCGCCCCCAAACTGCCTCTTTCGAACTCACAGCGTCTGGTGCTGCTTCTCCATTTCAAAACGAAATACGGTCTGCACGCCTGCTGTGGCTACTGGCGATCCATCAACCACCCGCGGCTTGTAGCGGAACTGCCTGACCGCCTGTAGCGCCGCACCGTTGAAGACGACGTGACTCGTCTGCACTACAACCGGATTCGATACCCGCCCATCCATGCCGACGTCGAAGCGCACGAGAACATTGCCTTCCAGCGCAAGATTGATTGCCCGCGATGGGTACTTTGGTTCGACACGAACAAGGCTGACCAAGGCCGAATCAGCCCAGATCGGCAGTTCGCCACTCGGACGCTTCCACGGTTCCGGTTGTGGTGCTATCGGGATTGACGTGTCGTTGATCGGCACCTCGTCCGGCAGTACCGGCATACCGCCAGGAACCGGTAGCGGTCGCGGAATGGGTGGGGGCGGCCGACTCGTGTCAGCGGGTGTCGGTGGAGGGGGGAGCTCGACAGACCTAAAGGTCGTTGGCATACGGTAGGTCCCCGGAATCAGCACGGTTTCTCCCGTGCTGATCAGCTGTTGCATGAGCAGTAGCAGGCCAGCTGTGACGATGACACCGGGTGGAGTACAGGCTATGTAGCGCTTGATCATGGTTGGATCCTCCGTTTCGGATTGCTATTGCAATCCTGCCCGCCGGAATACCTGTTGGTTACAGGTATAGTTTAGATACATCGAATGGCAATGTATAGATTGACATACCTAGTAGCGCAAGGTATGTTCAGCGGTCAAACGACGGAAAAGGCATGCCCATGGCCCGATCAAACCCTCCGTTCATGAGTGGTGTTCCCGAGCTACTCTTGCTCCGCCTGCTGGCCCAACGCGAGATGTACGGTTACGAGCTGGTGAAAGCCATTCGCCAGGTTACCGACGAAGCGATTCGGCTCGGTGAGGGCGTTATCTACCCTGTATTGCATGGCCTTGAGCGGGACGGTGCCCTTGAGGCCCGACGCAAGCCGGTCGATGGTCGCACCCGCGTCTATTACTCGTTAACCCACAAAGGCAGCCAGCGCCTGGACCGCCTGCAAGATGAGTGGCAACGGGTACAGGGCGGCATCAGTGCCGTACTGGAGGGTGGACGTGCCTGATCCGGATTTCACATCGTTCGCCGGTCGCTTACGCGATGTAGGTATCGCTAACCGCTACGCTGAGCGGGCGGCTGACGAGCTCGCAGAACACTACGCCGACCTGATTTCGGAGCTACGCGAAAACGGCTGGGAACAGGAAGCCGCGGCAGCCGAAGCACGTCAGCAACTCGGCCCACTTGATTTAATTGCTACGCAAATGGCCGCTCATCGTGAGCTGCGTAGCTGGTGGCTTCGCTGGCCACGCCTCGCGAGAGTGACTTTGCCATTGGCGTGTGTAGCGGCATTGCCGTTCACACCGGTGATTGCCGGTGTGCTGCACAAAGATGTGCTGATGCGCTGGAGTTTTGCGATGCTGGCGAGCGCGCTGTTTACCGCAACGCTACTCGGCGTACTGCAGCTTTCAATTCAATTGAGCTGATTTGCAGCTTTCCGCAACGTATTTTCCGACGCTTCGTCAACGAGCGGGCTATAACTCGTCAACACGGCGCGAACGCGTAACTTGCCGTCCTTGTGTTGCTCGATAACGATGGGCAAGTAACCCAGTTCCTTCACGCACCACAGCGTGCTGACTCGTGAAGAATTGTCGGCCTGGTGCCTTATGCCGATGGCATCGAAACGCCCAAACGGCACTTTGATTCGCTTTTCACCGATGTTGCTTACGCTAATTTGCTTGACCTCATCACCATCAAGCAACGCGTACTCGGTGACTTGCTGTCCATTACGCAAGTTCTCCATCAGTTGGTACTGGATGGATACGCGGTCATGCACGGGTCCATCCGCAGGAAACACAAAGTCATCGCCATTGATCTTGCCGGTTACGGCATAGGAGTCGCGGTCGAAATCAAACACCATTCTGGTTTCGTCTTTGGAGAGCGTATCGTCAGACTCATAGTGACGTGGCCGAATGTCTCCGTGTACAGCTGCAAACTCCGACTGCTCAACGATACTGCCGTTCTTGAGAATGCTCGCAAACCCCGTTGGAGAAATTTCAGAACGAGCCATGAAGGTATCCCCGACCCCAGATACCTCCGTCCGCATACTGCCGCTCAGCACACTGATCTTGACCTTGTACTCGGCCACGTGTGGAACGAGGCGCGTTTCAGCAGGGTCAGAATATGCTGTGCCTGCGGACAAAACGGTGACTGCAGCGCATAGCAAAACAATTGTGCGAATATGATTAACCATCAGCGGCGCGCCTCCAATGCGGACTTCGACCGTTGCAGCAGGTCATTCGTTGCGTCTTCTATGTTCTTGCGATGTTGTTCAAGTTCTGCGACGGGCGTTTTCCGTGGTACTGCCATGGGCTCGCCAACGGCGATAACGACCCTGGCAAAAGGCTTGGGCAGTTCGAAATTGTCCCAGCGCCGCAGATACCACGCTCGATCGGTCGCACAGGAAATAGGTACAAGTGGGGCATCGCCAATCCGTGCCATCAGTACGACTCCGGTCTTGAATTGGTAAATAGGTCCGAGCGGGCCGTCTGCCGCGCTAACAATGGACACACCACTTTTCATTGCTTGCTGTATATCGCGCATGGCCAGAGCGTTGGTCTGTTTGGCCGAACCACGTACCACAGTTGCGCCCCAGGAATACGCGATGCGTGCCGGAACTTCGCCATCCACCGATGCGGAAATGATGAAGCCGGCTTTGAAACCGCGCAGCAGCCAGTCACGCATCAGATTCAGGCCGACGAAGGTGTGCTGGTGCCAATACACCGGTGCACATACAACTTTGTCGCGGATCAGGCGTTCCGCAACCTCGGCGCCAATTACGTACTCTTTGCGATAACTCCACCACAGGAGCCGACTTAGGCCTTTCAATACTGGCAAGCCGGCGCGGTAGTACAGGCGTCGGGCAAACGTCATTCGCCTGCGCGAAGCCTCGCTGCGGCGCGCTTCAATATCGGCGGGTTGCGGGCTATTGCTTGTGTGCGACATGCAGATTCCGAAAAATGCGCCACGGCGACAGTCGCTCTGCGCGTAATGTAACGTCGACTTTACAGCCAACACCATGAACATCGCGTGAATTGGCAGGAGCGTCCGGACGGCCAAGGTGACTGTGCGCGCGAGTTTGCAGTATGCGGGGAAGCCCGGTCAATGTAAGATTGCGCCTCAAATTGCCGGGACGATCGCGTAAAATCCTGATCCATCATGAGCTTAGCAAGCACTGACAGCCAACGGGCACCCGGTCCGGACGGCGTGGTTTCGATCGACGTCGAGGCCTCGTCCCTCAAGACCTTGCTCGATCTGCAAGCGCGTTTTGGCAACGTTGTTGAATTTGCCGCGCCGAACGACCGGCGCGCGCTGTTCATCAATGAGCCTGCGGCCGTGCGCCGCCTGCTGGTGCGGCACCACCCCAAGTACCGCAAGGGCCGTGGCTTCGAACGCGTGGAGATGCTTCTCGGTAATGGCCTGATAGTCAGTGACGGTGACGTTTGGCGTCGCTCCCGCACGATGATCCAACCCGCCTTTAGCCGACAGAACGTGCATCAACTGGTCGAACTGATGATCGACTGTACCCGCCAGAAAGTAAGCGCATGGACAGCGGTTGCCAAAGCTGGCGGCGAGTTGAACGTTTCGCAGGAAATGAGCGATTTTGCTCTAGAACTCATACTGCGAGCCATTTTCGGCGATGACTATGAGCGCTATATCCTGACGGACGGCGAGAACCCGTTTGCCTTCCTGAGCCAGGATGCGACGCGCGATCTCTCGGTCGTCTTGAAACTACGCCACTTGCGGAAATTGCTGCTCGAGATAATTGCGAGCCGGCGTTCGCGTGCCGAAAGTGCTGGCTATGATTTTCTGTCAATGTACATAGCCGCTGTCGACAAGCAGGGGCAGCCCTTCAGCGATCGGGAATTGCTGGACGAACTAATGAATCTCATAGTTGCAGGCTACGAAACATCGGCGGGAACGTTGAACTGGGCCTGGTATTTGCTCGCGCATCACCCGGAAGTGGCCGATCGCATCAACGCTGAAGCTGAAGCGTATGGCAGTGATTTCGCCGCCGCTGCCGATGATCCGGCACTCACCAACATGAACTGGACTCAACAAGTTCTGGACGAAACGCTGCGGCTGTATCCGCCGGTCTGGCTGTTCTCTCGCCGCGCACTGGAAACTGACGAAATTGAAGGCTATATCATCCCGGAGAAGGCGGATATCTACCTGTCGCCGTTCATAATGCAGCGTACCGCCGAGTTCTGGGTTGAGCCCGAACGCTTCCTGCCCGAGCGATTCGGGCCGGATGGACCCTACAAGAAGGGTGATCGGCCGTTCATTCCGTTTTCCCTTGGGCCGCGCCGTTGCCTCGGTGAATACTTCTCTTTTCTGGAAATGAAAATACATCTCGGTATGCTGGTGCAACAATTCAGGTTGCAACCTGGAGACCAGGATTACCCAGGCCTCGACCTGGGTATCAATTTACGCTCACAGAACGACATAAGACTGAAACCCGAGATCAGAAACTGAATCGAATGACTGAATTTTCTACGCTCAGCGAGATGCTGCTCGCCCGCCGCGCCAGTACACAGCGCTTGTCTTTTATCGATAGCGACAACGACCAGCGCGACGTCACCTTTGAGGAGCTGGTGGCCAACGCACTTGGCTATCTCAAGGCCCTGCAAACGCACGGCCTTGGCGCCGGTGATGAGCTGGTCATCTTTACCGATAATAACGAGCAGTTTCTAACCGCATTCTGGGCCGCCATCCTCGGTGGCCTGGTGCCCGTGCCCGTTGCTGTCGGTATCAGCGACGAACACCGCCTGAAACTGTTCCGAATACTTCGCCAACTTAACAATCCGTCATTGTTCAGCAATGATCGACTGCTGGATCGCGTCAAGACTTTCGCCGCCGAGCAAGCCCATGCCGATATCAGTTCGCTGCTGAACACGCGCGCCGTCTCCAGCGACCACATCGTTGCCGACGGCGAGGGCAGCTTGCACGACCCGGCTGCGGACGATCTCGCGTTTATCCAGTATTCATCCGGCTCCACCAGCGATCCAAAGGGCGTATGCCTGACCCATCACAATCTGGTCTCTAACACGCGAGCGATCATTGACGGCCTCGGGCTTAAAGAGAATGAGCGTTCGTTGAGCTGGATGCCGCTGACGCATGATATGGGTCTGATCGGTTTTCACGTTTCCATGATCACCGCGAACATGAATCACGCGATCATGGACACCAATGTGTTCGTTCGTCGCCCCTTGCTGTGGATGCAGAAAGTCAGCGAGCTTGGCTCAACTGTTCTGTGCTCACCCAATTTCGGCTACAAACATTACCTGAAGGTCTTTGAGCGTAAAGGCGCGGGCGATATCGATTTGTCGAAAGTGCGCCTGCTGCTGAATGGCGCGGAGCCTATTTCCGTGGCCCTCGCCGATGAGTTTCTCGCAGCGATGGCGCCGCACGGACTCAAGCGGGAGACCATGCTCCCTGTATACGGCCTGGCTGAGGCAACGCTTGCAGTTGCCATTCCCGAACTGGGCAAGCCGTATTCCTGGATCACTGTAGATCGCCATCAACTGCGCATCGGCGAGCCATACGTCGAACTTGCCAATGACGACGAGTCAGATGATGCCGTTCGTCTAGTAAAACACGGTGCCATTGTCTCGGGTTGTGAAGTTCAAATCAGTGACGACAACGATGCAGCGTTGCCAGATGGCCACGTTGGTCATATCCATTTGCGTGGCGCGAATATCACCGCGGGCATCTTCGGCGACACTGAGGATGAGGCCGGGATATATACCGCGGATGGCTGGTTGCGTACCGGCGACTGCGGCGCCTTCGCGGATGGCGAGCTATTAATTACCGGGCGTCACAAAGAAATTATTATCGTCAATGGGCAGAATTATTTGCCGCACGATATTGAAGAAGTGGTGGCGCATATCGACGAGCTCGATATTGGCAAGGTCGTCGCCTGCGGTGCTCGACCAGCAGGCAGTCAGATTGAGCAACTTGTTATCTTTATTCTGCATCGTAAGGACGCAGAATCATTTGCCGCATTGGCCGAGCAGACCCGCAGTATCGTGGGCCAGCAATTCGGGCTCGACGTCGACTTCGTATTGCCGGTCGCGCGAATTCCGAAAACCACGAGTGGCAAGATACAGCGACGCATGCTGGCGGAAGCCTTCCTTGACGGCGAGTACGCCGAACAGATTGCCGCTCAGCAGGCTTTGCAGGGGCAGCAAGCTAATGATGAAGATGAAGCCGATCCGCTGGTGCGCGAAATCCTGGCGATTTGTGCCGAATTCTCCAAAGACAAGGTCGTAGGCCCCGATGACAATCTGTTCGAAGTCGGCATCAGTTCATTGACCCTGACCGAGATCATGCTGGCTATTGACGAAAAACACCCTGGCCGGGTCGATATCAACGACCTTTTTGATTACCCGAGCATTCGCGAGCTTGCGGCGTTTCTCCGTAGCTGATTGACACTCGCAAGGACTGTGCCATGAGCCATTCATCGATAGCCGGAACCGGCTCCTATTTGCCCAAGCGGGTCATGCTGAACCAGGAGTTTGAAGCACTCGTTGATACTTCCGACCAGTGGATCCAGGAACGCACCGGTATCAAGCAACGGCATATTGCTGCGGATGACGAGACCACCTCGGATATGGCCTACGCGGCTGCGCTCGCGGCACTAGAGAGCGCTGGCATGGTGCCCGCTGACGTTGATCTGATCGTGCTCGCAACCACCACGCCCGATCTGGTGTTCCCGAGCACTGCCTGCCGGGTACAACGCAAACTGGGCATTCGCAATTGTCCGGCATTCGATGTGCATGCGGCCTGCGCCGGCTTCATCTACGCACTTGACGTTGCCGATCGGTTTATTCGAACCGGCGGCGCAAGTTGTGCGCTGGTTATCGGCGCAGAAACCTATTCACGCATCATCAATTGGAAAGATCGTACGACCTGCGTGCTGTTCGGGGATGGTGCAGGTGCGGTGCTGCTCAAAGCCAGCGACGAACAGGGCATAGTCTGCACACACTGTCATGCTGATGGCCAGTTTGAGGAGATGCTGCATGTACCGAGCGGAATTTCGAGCGGCTACGACCAGGTACGTGAGGAGGCAGCGTTTATTCACATGAAGGGCAGCGAAGTGTTCAAACGCGCGGTCGGCACTCTTGGCTCGATTGCCCGCGAGACACTGGCGAATCATGGGATCGACAAGAAAGAGGTGGATTGGCTAGTTCCGCACCAGGCAAACCTGCGGATAATCGCCGCCGCCGCCAAAAAGCTTAGCTTGCCGATGGAGCGAGTTGTCGTGACGGTCGACAAGCATGCCAACACATCCAGCGCGTCGATCCCGCTCGCCCTCGATGTCGCCGTCCGCGACGGGCGCATCAAACGAGGTGAATTGTTGCTGTTTGAAGGCTTTGGCGCAGGGTTTACCTGGGGCTCGGCGTTGGTCCGCTACTAGGCCGGTCGGGCCCGACGTTGCCGCAACTGGTGCCACCAAACAGCTTTAGAATGCCGTCATAAATGATTGAAATCATAGGGAAGGGAAAGTAAAAGTGTGAACCAGTTCACACTTTTACGCGAAATCGGCTCCTATACTGCAAGCACAAACTGTCGCCGGATAGCGACAGTCAAAAGTCAGCCGGAAGAACTGATGCCAAATAATAATAAGTACCGGGCAGCCGACGTGCCGCTATCGGAAGCCACCATCCCCACGAAACTCGCCGACATCCGGCAAAAGTGCAGTGAGCTGCTAACGGCCGAGGGCGACATTGCACTCTGCCTGGAAGACGGCGACGGTCGCCAACCGGCACTCGGCAACGGTGCTTATAACCCGTATAACCGCAGCTCCTGAGGTAGCGAACTAATAGCTACTGTTCTCCAGCGCGGCGATTCGTTCAGCGATCGGCGGGTGACTGAGGAATAATTTGCCAAGCGCCCCTTTCCCAGGACCGCCGGCTATGCCGAATGCCGTTAGTGCCTCAGGCAGATCGGTAGTGCGACCCTGGTCCAGTCTCCGCAGCGCGTTAATCATCGGACCGCGCCCGTTCAGTTTCGCTGAACCGGCATCGGCGCGAAATTCCCGCTGCCTTGATACCCACATCACGATGGTGCTGGCGAGAATACCGAGTAGCAGCTGTGCCGCCATCACCGATACAAAGTAACCGATACCGTAACCGTGCTCGTTCTTCAACACGACTCGGTCAACAATGTGGCCGATGATTCTCGCCAGGAAAATGACGAACGTATTGACCACACCTTGCACCAAAGTCAGCGTGACCATGTCGCCATTCGCCACGTGCGAAATTTCGTGAGCGAGAACGGCTTCGACCTCTTCTTTTTTCATGTTTTGCAGTAAGCCGCTGCTAACAGCAACCAGGGCACTGTTACGCCGTGCGCCTGTGGCAAACGCGTTTGGCTGCGGCGACTGGTAGACAGCAACTTCAGGCATACCAATACCAGCCTGCTGGGCAAGCCGCTGGACGGTGGCCATCAGCCATGTCTCTGTGGCGTCCTTGGGCTGCGTAATGACCTTGGCGCCCGTAGAGCGTTTGGCCATCCATTTGGATATTGCCAGCGAAATAAACGAGCCACCGAAACCGATCACGAGCGACAGGATCAGCAGGGATTGGTAATTGATATTACTGCCAGACTCGTCGAGGATCCGATCCACACCGAGCAGCCGCAGGACTATGCTGAGTACCAGCACTACGGCAAGGTTGGTAGCAATAAACAGGACGACACGTTTGACCATTTGGTAATTCTCAGGTGACACAGGAATGCAGGATGTTGGTGCTGCAAGACCAATTTCAAGCGCAACCGGACCGCAACCAACATGGCTCAAATGGGTCATAGCAAGCTGTTGCGGCGTATCGGCGCGTGCCCTGAACCAGGGCAGCAAGGCCGTCGCCATAGGCCAGGAACTCTCACTTATGATTGAAAATCAATACGAACCGATCGACTGCGGTGTTCATGACCAGCTTGAGTTGGCGTGCATGCGGGCGTACGCCGTCCGGGTTACTACCGCTGACGAAATTTATACCGGCATGCCCGTGACCACGCGCACGACGGCTGACCATGCCGAGTGGCTCGTTATCAGCGAGCATGACGGCGAACGCGAAGTGCGTCTGGATCGAATCCGTCGACTTGAACCGCTCGACCCGCGGGCAGGCTATCCCGCAATCGATTTGACCAGTCCGTAATCTCGCCCGCCGGGCAGGTATACTCTGCGAAACGCGATGACGGGAGACCTGTAATGCAACGTATCGGACATCTGGCTGGGCTCGTATTGCTGTTGCTTATCAGCGGCTGTGGACAGTCGGACATTGACGAACCCGTTGCCAGTTCCAAGGACATTATCCTGGTCACCGGGGCAACCGGGACTCAGGGTGGCGCGGTTGCCCGCGAACTGCTGAAGCGCGGCATTCCGGTACGTGCATTGACGCGCAATCCGGGCAGCGAGTCTGCGCAGGCGCTGGCGGACGCCGGTGCAGAAGTGGTACGCGGTGATTTTGAAGACCCCGACTCACTGCAGGCGGCAATGCAAGGTGCCCACGGTGTCTTTGCGATCACTGATTTCTGGGAACACGGCTATGCCGGAGAGGTTCGGCACGGCGACGCGTTAATCGCTGCGGCCGAGACGGCGGGGGTCGCGCACTTTGTTTATACCTCGGCATCGGGCGTGGACGGGGATACCGGCATTGCACACTTCGACAGCAAACTCGAGATCGAGGACATGCTGACCGAGTCTGATCTGGCTTACACCATTTTGCGCCCGGTCGGTTTCATGGATAACTGGCGCTACAGCATCGATGAGTATCGCTCTGGCGTCTATCGCAGCCCTCGGGACGCCACTGATCAACACCAGTGGATTGCAGCCAGTGACATTGGCTTTTTCGCAGCTGAAGCATTCGAGCATCCGGAAGACTGGCTGGGCCGCACTGTGGATATTGCCGGCGATGAGCTATCGCTTGCGGAACTGGTCGCGGTCATGTCGGATGTGTTTGGACGCCCGGTGGTTTATGAGCAAATCTCCTGGGATGAATACGATGCCTCGGTCAACGAAGACATCGCTGCAATGAACCACTGGTTTGCAGAGGATGGCTACGACGTCAACATTGAGTCTCTACGCAGCCGCTATCCGAACTTGTTATCCGTCCGCGAGTATCTGACCGCACTGGCTGCGAAGTAGAAGTCCTGCAGCTGCAGAAGTTTTCAACGGCATTCCGGGCGAAACTTCTTATACACTGGACGCTGATTCAGGCAGGACATACGCATGACGGCAAGGGAACGCAAACACGTCAACCCGATCATCGTCCTGATGGGCATCCTGTTTCTTGCCATGGGCCTGACGTTTCTCGTTGATTCCGGCAGCTACGAACGCGACGGTCGTCTGGTCATCCCGGGCAGCTACCAAACCCTTGAGAAAGACCGGTCAATCACCAATTTGTTCGCTGTCGGCGAACATGCGGATGACGGCAAAGTCCGGCCGGTCGGTTTCGTCGCTACCTTGATGACCATACCAGTCGGTCTCGAGCGCATGGCCGGATTGATTTTCATGGTGCTGATCATTGGCGGCATGTTCGGCATTCTTACCCATAGCGGCGCAATTGATGCCGGGCTCGAGCGTCTGCTTGGCAGAGTGCGCGGTAACGTCTACATACTGGTCCCGGCGTTGATGGTCGTCTTTTCGGCCGGCAGTACCTTTCTTGGTTTGGCCTCGGAATACCTGCTGGTCATCCCACTGGTCGTGGCCATGGCAACGCGCCTCGGTCTGTCCCGGGTGGTAGGTCTTGGTATTGTCACGATTGCGGTCAAAGCCGGCTACCTGGCTTCCGTCACCAACCCGATACCGCTGACTATCGCGCAACCGCTCGTAGGCCTGCCGATTTTCAGTGGCGCCGGCATGCGGCTCGCGTTCTATCTCGTGTTCCTCGCGGTAGGAATAGCCTTCATGCTTTACGTGATCCGCAGTGAAGCGAGTGATTCGGCCATTGAGCAAAGCTTTGACAGCTCGCCTTTGTCGATACGCCACAGCCTGGTCCTGATCCTTCTGACTGTTGGCATCGTCGCGCTCGTGTACGGATCGAATCACTGGGGCTGGGGGCATCATGAGCTGTCTGCGTATTACATCGGCCTGAGCGCAATACTTGCCGCAGTAGCCGGTCTGGGCGCCAGTGAAGCCGCCGACGCCTTTGTCAGCGGCATGAAGAAAATCCTGATGGCCAGTATCCTTATAGGTGTCGCGTCGGCCGTTGCGGTCACCCTTGAGCAAGGCCGTATTCTCGATTCGATCGTGCATTCCTTGACCCAATTGATAGGTCAGGACAACGCGATCGTTTCTGCAGTAGGGATGTTCGGCTCGCAATTGCTTCTGGATTTCCTGATACCGTCCACATCGGGACAAGCAGCCGTCAGCATGCCTATTCTCGGGCCGTTGGGACAACTCTCCGGCGTGCCCCCGCAAACCACGGTGCTTACGTTTCTGTTCGGCAATGGCATTACTAACATGCTGACGCCGACCTCAGGAACCTTGCTCGCGTACCTGGCGACCGCACAGGTTGGCTGGGTCGAATGGGCACGCTTTGTATTGCGCTTGTGGGCTATCTACATAGTGATCGCTATCGCGCTGCTGAGCTTTGCTGTGCTGGTCGGTTACTGATCGGCAGTCCTGCAGATGAGTGACTCACCGTCCAGCGGATCAGGCCAGGTCATCGTCAAGCGCAACGTCATGGTGCCGATGCGCGACGGCGTGCGCCTTGCCACCGACCTGTATTTTCCGGCAGTAGGTGATCGGCGCAGCGCTTCATCGCTGCCGGTCATCATGGAACGCACGCCCTACGACAAACAGGGCATTAGCCGTTCGGAACGGCGCGCCATCGACGATAGAGCGCATACGCGGGGAGAAGTGGCGGCCTGGTATGCCGCGCGCGGCTACGTCGTCGTCATGCAGGATTGCCGAGGGCGCTATGCATCCGAAGGTGAGTTTGTAAAATACCTTAATGAACCGAACGACGGTTTCGACGCCGTCGCATGGCTGCTGGCGCAGGACTGGTGCAACGGCAAAGTGGGCACGATGGGTCTGTCTTACGGTGCACATACGCAAAGCGCGCTCGCTAGCATGAACCCGCCCGGGCTTGCCTGCATGTTCATGGACTCGGGTGGTTTCTCGAGCGCCTACCACGGCGGAATTCGCCGCGGTGGCGCGTTTGAAATGAAGCAGGCAACGTGGGCTTATCGGCATGCCTTGCTAAGCCCGCTCACTGCTACCGATCCGGCACGCCGGGAGGCGCTGGAACAAGTCGACATCGTGCAGTGGTTCCGCGATATGCCATGGCGACCCGGGCATTCCCCGCTGACGCATGCGCCGGAGTTTGAGGTTTACCTGTTCGAGCAATGGCAGGCCGGACGCTATGATGATTACTGGCGCCAACCTGGCCTGTCAGCCGAAGAACACTATCAACAATTCCCCGACATACCGGTGATGATCGTTGGCAGTTGGTACGATCCCTACGTTTATACCTGCCTGACAAACTACAAAGCGTTGGCAAAGAAAAACAAGTCGCCGACGCGACTGTTGATAGGACCGTGGACGCATGGGGACCGTTCAGTAAGCTGGTCTGGCGATGTTGATTTTGGAGATGCGGCCATTCTCGATCAACACATTGCCAGCGACTATTGGCAATTGCGTCTGGAATGGTTCGACCGTTATCTGCGTGAGGCACCGCGAGATACGGGCGAAACGCCGCCTGTTCGTTACTTTCGCATGGGCGGCGGCAACGGCGCGAAAAACTGTCATGGTCGACTCAATCATGGAGGCGACTGGTGCTCAACTGGCAGCTGGCCGCCAGCCATGGCAAAACTTGCGAACGTGTACCTGAAGCCTGGCGGGATTCTGGACTTCGACAATCCCGAATACACCGACAGCTCACTGGAGTTCCACTTTGATCCGCAAAATCCGGTACCGACCATTGGTGGCGCGTTGACTTCGGGCAAACCCGTCATGCGCGGCGGCGCATTCGATCAACGTAGCAATGCCCGGACGTTTCAGTATCGTGCGAACAGCCCGCACGGTCCCTTGGCGGAACGAGACGATGTGCTGGTTTTCGAGACGGAGCCGCTGGTCGAGGATGTCGAAGTCAGCGGCGAGGTCATTGGGAAACTGTATGTCTCCTCTGATTGCCCCGATACCGATTTCACCCTGAAGCTTGTGGATGTCTATCCGCCTGGAAAGGATTATCCACAGGGTTTCGCCATGAACATTACGGACGGCATCTTGCGTTGTCGTTATCGCTCAGGATGGGATCGCGAAGTTCTGATGGACCCGGGACAGGTTTACCCAATCACGATACGGCCCTTCAATACGAGTAATCTGTTTGTGAAAGGCCACCGTATTCGCGTTGAGATATCCAGTAGCAATTATCCGCAATTCGACATCAACCCGAATACCGGCGCTCCGGAAGGAAGCGCAGGTGCGAGCAGGGTGGCGCGTAACCGGCTACATTTTGGCACGGCGCATCCTGCTCACCTCAAGTTATCCATCGTGACTCGCTAGATTTGTCGGGCAACGCAGGACTTGCATTGCGCCATTGGCTGCAGCCAATGTAGGTCTAGTTGCTCGCCTTGCGAACCCGCGGTCCCGCCGCTTCCTGCAACTGCCCAATCAGGCCCTGTACCTTGTCCAGGGATTGCTGCAGTTGTTCAAGGTCCGAAAAAGCAATATCGAGCTTGTATTGGCCATTGCCTTTCGGTTTGACGGTAACCTTCTGTCCAAGCTCATTGCCGAGCTGCTCTTGCAGCCAGCGAGTCTGCAAGTCAATGGGTCCCGCCGGTTTGCGAACTGCGTCCGCGGTCAGCGCACTGCGAACGGACTTCTCAACCTGCCGCACCGACCAGCCGGCAGCCGCTGCTTTGCGCGCTACCTTTACCTGCTGATCGCCGCGTAGCGGAAGCAGGGCACGCGCATGTCCCATATCAAGCTTGCCGTTTGCGAGCATATCTTTGACGTCGGTATCCAGATCAAGGAGACGCAAGAGATTGCTGACAGACGAGCGCGAACGGCCAACAGCATCGGCAACCTGCTGATGCGTAAGCTTAAATTCTTTGGCTAGCCGGGTAAGTGATAACGCTTGTTCAATAGGGTTGAGATCCTCGCGTTGCAAGTTCTCAATAAGGGCGACGGCCAGCGCCGATTGATCATCCAGTTCCCGAACGATGACCGGAACGGTTTCGAGCCCTACAAGCTGCGATGCGCGCCAGCGGCGTTCGCCCGCAACAATTTCATGACTGATACCAGGCGTAGTCGAACTGATTGGGCGTACAACCAACGGCTGCAAGATACCTTGTTCCCGAATCGAATTGGCTAACTCGGTAAGGCTCTCTTCTGACAATGATTGGCGTGGTTGGTACTGACCCGGTTGCAGCGCATCGATCACAATGTCTTGCGTCGTAAAGCTGCTGCTGACTTCAGTTGTCGCAGTGTCAATAGTGCGAGTCTTATTGCCGAGCAATGCGTCCAGGCCGCGGCCGAGTCTTTTTTTGGGAGCACTCATCAGTGCGGAATCTCCTGGAATTATTCTAAACTGCGTCGACACGCGCGGCCGAGCGGGAAAAGATCATACGCTGTCGATGCAATCGCAAACAACTTTCGCGTGCTGTGCCGTTTGAAACCACTCTTGCCGACGACGCGCGAAGCCGTGAAGCTAAAAGGATTTTGCACACTGGCGCGACTCTTGCAGGGATTTGGCGGGGCCGCCGGTAAGAACAAAAAGTGCGCTGTAGCGCGCAGAGGCAAGGCCGGTAGACTGGTCCGTCTCGTCTGATTCAGAGTCGGTGCAGAAAATATCGGCATGCGGCACACGCTGGTGTGCCCGTCATAGCCGATACCACTTCCTGCATTTTGCCTATCTCGGTCTTTCATAGCAGCCGATACTACTGCTGCCCTGATGAAACCATTGTAAACAAAGGTCAATGGGCGACACTATTACGAACGTGTGGGCGTTGAGTTCCAGGAGTTGTAGTGATGCGAAATTGACGACTGCGCTACGTATCACTCTTGCTGCGCACGGTAAATGTGCATTGCGTCGACGTAGAGAACCGGACGAACTACTGTGATAAGAAACGCGCAGTTCTCGCAGTGAATCCAGTGCAGGCCTGCATCAAGAATCGTCATGCCGGGCGAGAATAACTCGCTCTTCAGCAGAAAATAGCAGCAACGCACCTTCCGCTGTTATATCGAAGCGAACGACATCCCCGAGAAGACGCAAGAACAATGCTTCTTGATTCATCAATGCGGGCGGACAGGCCATGCGTGTGCTGGCAAAGCCATCAAAACGCAGTCCTTCTCCCGTTAACTCGTAGCTTCCGGAATAGCGATTGCAACCTGAGCTGCCGGCGACGCGACCCTCCGCATCGAAAACCACGCTCACGTGCGATCTGTCGATAATACCTTTGTGATTGATATCCTCTACAAGCCATTCGTGGTCCTGCAACAACGATGATGATTCACCACCGCAACCTTGTAACTTTTCACCCTCCGTCATAACAGCAACCTTGTATGGGAACACCATCCCGGACATGGAATCATGACAAAGCTCGTTCAGGATATCGACGGCTATGCCTTTAGATTCAGCCCCGGACGTGGTTACACGAACGCCAGCAACTGTTCGCTGTGCAAAATAGGCGGGGACAGTGACCACATTACTGCCTAGTTCGCGTGTCAGCGTCAATGCATCACGCGTAATTTGCGCGCTCCAGAACGGCTCATTACCGCGGCCGACAAAAGGCAAAGACACGCCTGGTAATGAATTTCGCGCGGGTGAATTGGCGCTACTCACGCCAGCTGCTCCGCCGCAGCCGTTCAGTAACATGGCCAGGAATACGATGGAAAGGCTGGATTGGGATAGACGTGCAGTGCTCATCTGACAGCTCGCGACGAAACGGACTCTCGATTCTGGCAGACACTCTTGCAGGGAATCCAGTAGTCGCGACTCCACGCCGACTTGTTGCGGATCAGCGACCGGTGGACGTCTTGCGACCTGACCGCGCTATTCTTGACCGTCAAACATCATCCCGCGCGTATTGCAGGAAGTGACGGGACTTCGTCATCCCTGTAGCCTGATGGGGCAGACATTCGGGCGCGGTAGGTACCATACCGTACGCTGGCACTGCGACATTACAGTTCGCCGGACCAAGGCGGGCACGCTTGCCGTGGGAGACACGGTGTATTCTGCGCAATCAGCGACTGGCTGAGTGCACCAAAATGTGCAGCAAGCAAATGATTGAGAGAGGACAACAGCAATGACAATCACCTGGCGCGACGTTATCGATCGAGCTACCAATGGCAATCTTGATTCGGATGAGCGTGTGGAGAAAACGGATGCTGAATGGAAGGCCGAACTTTCTGCCGAGGTCTATCGGGTTACGCGTGCCCATGGCACGGAGCGTGCTTTCAGCTCAGACATGTGCAGCCTGTTTGAACCCGGAGAGTATGCTTGCGCCGGCTGCCGCGCTCTACTGTTTGACGGCCAGAATAAATTCGAATCAGGAACCGGCTGGCCGTCGTTCACCCAGCCAGCCAAAGACAATGTGATCTCCTACGTGAAGGATGAGTCTTTGAGAGCGGTACGCATTGAGGCAATCTGCAGTACATGCGACGCGCACCTTGGCCACGTATTTCCGGACGGTCCTGAACCAAGTGGATTGCGCTACTGCATGAACGCGATTGCACTGAAGAAAGTACAGGGCGACTAGGTTGTGCACGAGGAAGTCGGGCTAAGCATCAATAAGCCATATTTGGCGCGGAACTAGCGCAAGGCCATGACGTGCGCACTAAAATGTGCTTGCGGTGCGGTAAACGGCACACTGGACATTGGCAGCAACGTCAATCGAGTGATTTGCTATTGCCGGGATTGCCAGGCCTTCGCCCACTATCTGAAAGCGGCAGGGCGAATACTGGACCAGCATGGCGGTACCAATGTTATCCAGGTCAGCCCTTATCGTTTGCATTTCGTTGAAGGAATCGAGCAGCTTCGTTGCGTTCAGCTAAAGAAAAGCGGGATGTATCGCTGGTTCACCAATTGTTGTAGTACGCCGGTAGGCAATACATTGCCCAACTTCAGGTGGTCGTTTATCGGCATGACACACTCGATAATCGAGTTACCCGCTGATACCAGCCTCGATGAGCACATTGGACCGGTACGCAAACACGTAAATACCAGCGGCGCGAATGGTGACTTGAACGTCAAAGCCAGCCACCCGGTTCTGGGCTTCGCTAATATTCTCTCGCAAATGCTCGGCCTGCGGCTCTCCGGCCGCTACCGGCATACACCGTTTTTCAATGTTGATGGCAAGCCGATAGCCGAACCGCATGTGCTCGCTGACGATGAGCATGAAGCCCTCTACAAGACGCTCTAAGCCAGGCCGCGTTTGCTCTACGCTGTCGTTTGACGTGCCTCGTGCGTACCAATCTGGGCAAAGCGCAGAGCATTGCGAAATGGATCTTTAACCAGCATCTCCGTATTGCCCCATGCCATTTGCGTCAGCGGCTGCTCAGGCTCAATCTGTTGTTGTTTGCACAGATCACTCCAGGCACGGATGTCATCCACCTAGATGTAAATCTCTGAGCCCTGGTGCCCGCGACCGTGCTCTGACAACGCTATAGTCAAATCGCCTTTCTTTACTGGCATGAATACCGGAAAACCGGGTTCATGACGATGTTCGAAAAGAATCTCAAAACTAATCGTCTAATGTAGAACTCAACTGCTTCGGCATAGTCGTCAGTTTGCAGTACCGGCACTATATGATCCATTGCCTCGTTTCCTCAGAAAAACGAACTTCCGATAGCTACTCAGAATCTTCCAGCTTGTCGGCCGTGCGATGTTCAAAGTCGCTGGCGTCGTGCCTCTCGTGAAGTTGGCTCTCCGGGGCACCCCAGGTGCGGTTGACCATACGTCCCCGTCGAACGGCAGGGCGTTCATTGATCTGCTGAGCCCAGCGCTGCACATTCTTGTAATTTTGTACCTGGAGAAAATCGCCAGCTTCGTACAGCTTGCCGAGCGCTAGCTCGCCATACCACGGCCACGTGGCCATATCCGCAATACTGTACTCGTCCCCGGCAAGGTAGGCGTTGTTCGCCAGTTGGCGGTCAAGTACGTCCAGTTCACGTTTGACTTCCATCGCGTATCGGTCAATTGGGTACTCGAATTTCTCAGGCGCGTACGCGTAAAAATGACCAAAGCCGCCACCCAGGTACGGCGCGCTGCCCATTTGCCAAAACAGCCAGTTCATTGTCTCAATACGCCGAGCTCCGTCCGCCGCCAGGAAGGCGCCGAACTTTTCAGCGAGGTACATGAGTATGGATCCCGATTCGAAAACCCGAATGGCTGACGGTCCACTGTGATCGACCATCACCGGAATCTTTGAATTCGGATTAATCTCAACGTAACCGCTGGAAAACTGATCTCCTTCCGATATATCAATTGGCCAGGCATCGTACTCCGCACCGGCATGACCCAGAGCAAGTAGCTCTTCAAGCATGACAGTGACTTTCACACCATTCGGCGTCGCCAGTGAATAAAGCTGTAAGGGGTGCTTGCCGACCGCCAGCTTCTTATCATGGGTAGCGCCTGCAACAGGGCGATTGATACTGGCAAACTTGCCGCCGCTTTCCTTTTCCCAGGTCCAAACGGCCGGTGGTGTATACGTCATTTCATCTCTCTCGGTTATGTCGGTTTTTATGAGGTTTAGCGAATGATTGCTCAAAATGGTATCGGGCATTACAGCGTATAATAGCGTCAGACCGCTTATCGGCTATGCGCCACCGCAGTGCAGGAGTGGCGGCTGGGTCCTTCCGACCAAAGTTACAAATGGGCGTGTCGAGCAACATAGTTGTTCCTTCCTGCGTCCTTCCTGCTTCAGCGCGGTCTTCGCTCAATGCGTTGCTGTAGCGTCTTTCCCCATCGCTGCCAACTGATTCAAAATGCTGGTGAAG
>JBBKWB010000058.1:0-62766 GCA_037968755.1 Woeseia sp. | reverse complement strand
GAGTAGCGGCGGCGGCATGAGCGGCGGCAGTTCCGGCGGCAGTTCCGGCGGCATGGGAATGCCTGGCGGCGGCTCCTCGGGCGGCGGTTCCTCGGGTGGCGGCATGCCGGGCGGTTCCGCTGGCGGCGGGATGCCCGGCGGCTCTTCCGGTGGCGGGATGCCCGGCGGTTCGTCCGGTGGCGAAATGCCCGGTGGGTCGTCCGGTGGCGGGATGCCCGGCGGCGCTTCCGGTGGTGGAATGCCCGGTGGGGCTTCCGGCGGCGGAATGCCCGGCGGATCTGCCGGTGGTGGTATGGCCGGTGGCTCGGCTGGCGGTGCGGGTGGTGGTGCAGGCGGCTCAGAGGGCGGCATCAGGGGCCTCGGTGGTCAAATGCCCGGCGGAGGAGCCGGCGGTGCGGGTGGCGAAGGCGGCGCCGGCGGTGCCGCGGGCGCTGGAACAAACTGTGGCGGCAACAACATTCCGGGTGGCGTTGGCGGGATGGAACAAGCCAGTGACTGTGACGGCGCAGGCGGGGTTGGCCAGTTTCCGGGCGAATCTGACGCAGAGCGCAGGGCGCGCCTGGAAGGTGAGCTGGACGAATCGGTAGACGGTTTTGACGAAGTGCTGGCCGATGAACAACGCGAGATTTCAACGGTTGGTCGCGATACGAAGGGCTTCGGCGGCGGCGCTGGTGGCAGTGGCGGTGGCGTTGGACTTGGCAAGCAGGAAGGCATGCGCGGCACCGGCGGCACCGCCGATACCAGCCAAGGCGGCGCCGGCGGCGGAGGTTCGACACCGAGCGTAGCGGGCATGAGTGAAGACGATGTCAAGAAACGCACGCCGGACGATATTCCGGAGTTGGTCAGCGAGGACATCGTTGCCAAGCAGTTGCGTGAGGCGGCGCTGTCGGAAGACGACCCTGCATTGCGCGAGCGGCTTTGGGAAGAATACCGCCGCTACAACAGACTGTGAGACGACACGCGCGGCCTACGGATGAGCATCTGATGACGGGATACTTCAACTGCAGAGCCCCATTGCTGTTGGGCATGCTGCTGGTTTCATTGACTTCGGCATGCACTGTGTCCGAAGTCATTACGCCGGAATACACGGAACTGGCCGTCGCCAAAAAGGAAATTGCCGAAAATCTGTTGCTGGATGTCGGCGTCATTAATTTTGATACCGGCGTATCAAGCAAGAATGACCCGGAAAAAACCGGTGTGTACGACGAAATTCGTCGCGCAGAGTCGCGCTATCTCCCTTACCACATCAAAACCACATTGCAGGGCACGGGCTTCTGGGGTGCTGTGCGTGTGATTCCGTCACGCTACGTGTTTACTGATGTCACCCTGACGGGTGAAATAGAACGCTCGGACGGCGAGTACGTCGAATTGCGGGTTCGGGTTGCGGACGCAACGGGTCGGCAATGGTTCGAGCGCAGTTACGATATGCAAACCGGAATTCGCTCCTACGACCAGGGGCGCGATCGAACCCAGGACCCCTACCAGAAAGTGTTCAATGATGTTGCAAATGACATGCGGGCATTTGCATTGACGCTATCGAATGAAGACGTTCTTCGGATTCGCCAGGTATCGGAAATGCAGTTTTTTGCTGACATGGCACCTACCTCGTACGCGGAATACATTGCTACGAGTGATGACGGCGTGACGTCACTGCAGCGGCTGCCGGCGGAAAACGACCCGATGGTTGATCGCTTGCGGCAGATTCGCGAACGCGATCGCCTGGTCATCGACACCTTGAATGAACATTACGCCAACTTTTATTACGGCGTGGCTTTGCCGTACGAGGGCTGGCGCAAGAAAGCACGCGAGAACGCCATCAATGTTCGCCAGGTAAAGCGCTCGGCAACGATGCGCGCCCTGCTTGGCGTCGTAGTGGTGGCGGGCTCACTGAATATGGATACCAGCAGTTCGAGCCGCTCCAGGCGGCGCGCAAAGAACGTCACCCAGGCAGTGGGCATTGACCGTGGCTTGCAGACCATTATCAGCGCCTGGAATCTGCGCAAATCGGCCGATATTTATCGCGAGGACATACGCGAGCTGTCTGAGTCGTTCATCGCAGAAGCGGCCCCGTTGACGGTGCAGGTTGAGGGCGAATCACGTCGCCTGACCGGCACTGCCGAAGCCCAGTATGAGAGCTGGCGCAAGCTGCTGAAGGATATTTATCAACTGGAAACGGGCTTTCCCAAGGATGTGGATGTAGGCGTTCCCGCCAGGTCTGCGCCCAGCGGTGATTGAGTAGCCACTGATACATGCAGGATCTTTCCGAAGGCCTCCGTCTGGCCGGCAGGTATACACTGCAGCGCCGAATCGGCGATGGCGGTATGGCCGAAATCTGGATGGCCGAAGATACCCGCAGCGATTCACCACTGGCGCTGAAATTTCTCAAGCTTGAATTTTGCAACGATCCGCGACTGAGAGCGTTATTTCATCAAGAGTGGCGGTTAGCCAGCCGCTTGATGCATGCACACATAGTGCATGTGTTCGAGTATCACGATGACGCGGAGCGTCCGTATTTTGGTCAGCAGTATATCGACGGGCCGCCATTTGCAAGCCTGCAGGGGCAAGCCCTCGACCAGGTTCTGCGCCCGATCGGGCTGATCGCCGATGCGCTGCGGTATGCGCACGGCAAAGGCATCGTGCATTCCGATCTGACGTCAGCAAATATCCGCCTTGATGCCCGCGGTGCGCCGTATTTACTGGACTTCGGTGTAGCGCGCCAGGCAGGAGATGTGGCGGGTGGCGGTTCGCCAATCGCACAGAGTCCGCAACAACGGGCAGGCGCGGCGGCGCATCCTGCCGACGATATCTATGCACTGGGCGTGTTGATCAACGAGCTACTAAGCGGTGCACCGCCGGTTGGTGGCGACCTTGCCATTCAGACGAGTGCAGGCGAAAAAATTCCGACGAGCCTGCGCGAGTTGCTGCGGCAAATGCTCGCCGATGACCGGAGTACGCGACCGTCGGCTGAAGCGGTTGCTGACAGATTGCAGACATTGGGATTTGCATCCGGCGCAGCATTGCTCAAGCAAGCCGCTGCGACTTCAGTGCCCGAATTCCGCGAGGAGATCGCGGTTCGCGCTGTACGGCCGCGCGCTGCTGCGGCCGCCCAGGCGCAGAACGCTGCTGACAATTCCCGCGGTATTCCTACAAGCTTCGTAATGGCGGGGTTGGCAGTATTGCTGCTCGCTTTTCTCGCCGTATTGTTCTTGTTGCCGCCCGCCGAGCAAACGGCATCAGATAGCGGGCAGGTTGCTGCGGTGTCGTCGCCGGACGGCACAATACCGTCCACCAACACCGATCAGCTGGATGATGAATCCGCCTCGTTCTCAGAGAATGTGCAACGTACATCAAGTGATAATCCTGCCGCTATCAAGGCGGCAGCTGACGAAGCACTGGGTGATCTCTTGTCGCAACTGGAGCGTTTAAAGTTTCGCGGCGTCGAGCGCTGGGGCGGACAGGAGTTTCTTGATGCGCTTGATCGATATGCGGCGGGTGATGCGTCGTACATAGCCAAAAACTACCAGGCCGCCGGCGATCACTATCGTGCCACCAGCAAAATGCTGGAGCCGTTTTTTGCCCGCATCCCTGTCGTCTTTCGCGACACTATGCAGGCTGCCCGAGAAGCATTCGAGAGGCAGGATCATCGCGAAGCCATTCGCCTTTTTGATCTCGCCGTTGCGATCACGCCCGGCAATGCCGAGGCTGAGACCGGCCTGCAACGTGCGCAGAATCTGGAACGTATTCTGCAGCTGATGGATCGTGGCAGGGAGTTTGAGAAAAATCTGGAATACGATGCTGCGCGACAGGCGTTTGCCACGGTGCTGGAAGTCGACCCCGCCTGGCAACCGGCGACAGAAGCCCTTGCGCGAGTTCGTGCCGCACTTGAGCAACTGGCATTCGAAATGCGCATGACGGAAGGATTCAACGCACTGGCGGGACGCGATTACGACAGTGCCCGCGCGGCGTTTGAAGCAGCGAAGTCCATGCGGCCAGGGTCGTCCCAACCCGTCGATGGTTTGCAGCAACTTGATCAGGAGATTCGGCTGCAACGCATTCGCCAGCTCGAATCGTTGGCGGCCAGCCAGGAGCAGAACGAGCAATGGGAAGCAGCCGTTGAATCGTACCGTGAGGCGTTGAGTGTTGACGGCGATTTGCAGTTCGCCCAGGAAGGTTTGAGTCGGGCTAACGAGCGCACGGCGTTGCATCAGCAGCTCGACAAGTTTATTTCGGATCCGGATTCCCTCAGTGCGCCGCAGACAATGCAAGCGGCCACCAATATGCTGTTGCAACTGTCGCGAATTTCGCCGTCCGGGCCTCGCCTGGAGGATCAAAAGGAATCCTTGTCGCGCTTGTTGAAGCGCGCGGCAACACCGTTGCCGGTTAAGCTGGTGTCAGATAATCAGACAGAAGTATCCATTTTCAGAGTCGGTCGCCTGGGCAGCTTCGAGAGCAGGCAGCTTGAGTTGCGGCCGGGATCCTATGTTGCGACGGGTAGTCGGCCAGGCTATCGCGACGTCAGACTGGAATTTCGCGTAGCGCCCGAGCTGGAAATGAAACCGATTATCGTCCGTTGCGAGGAAACGATTTGAATCTTGATGCAGTGATAATCAGTGATGCGGGTGGTCAACGGCGAATAGCCAGCGATGCGCTGCCAATTCGTATCGGCACCGGCACCGACTGCGAGCTGCGTATTCCGGGGCCCGGCAGTGCCGTCGTCGCTAGCCTGGACCAACTGGACGGCCAGCCGTTTCTGCAGCCCGCCGCGCGTGGCTCTGATCTCAAAGTAAACGGTGATGCGCTACGCGCATCCCGCGCACTCAACAGCGGTGACACACTTGAGTATTACGGTACGCGTATACAACTCGAGCTCTCAGGCACAGAGCTCAGCTTGCATGTCCAACTCGAAAGTAGTGCCTACATAACGCGTCCGCCTGAAGATACTGCAGCGAGCGCTGCGAGCGACGAAACGATCGCCCCGTCGGCGTTTCGGCGTGCCGCGGATATTCGCCAGGTCGCCGAACCGCGCAAACAGTACGTGTGGCAAACCGCAGTCGCAATCGGCATCGCTTTGCTCATTGGCATATCCTGGCTACTGTTCACCTCGCGTTCTATCCAGTTCGAAATTCACCCTGCCGGGCCCGATAAAGTCGACATCAGTGGCGGGTGGTTTCAACTGCCACTGGCAGATCGCATTTTGCTCCGCGAAGGCGATTACACGGTGCAGGTTGCCAAAGCGGGTTACTACGATGTTAACCAGGCATTGCGCGTCGACGAGGCGCCAAGCCGAACCGTAGTCATAGAGATGCGTAAACTGCCGGGCACATTGACTGTTGGAACGGACCCCGAAAGCGACGCGCTGGTAACGGTTAATCGGACTATGCTCGGGCGCTCGCCGTACGGTCCGATTGAGCTTGAGCCCGGTACGCACCTTGTTACGGTGAATGTCGAGAATTATTTGCCGTACGAATACAATCTGACCGTGCCGGGGCTCGGCATTGCCCAGCGCCTCGATGTGCAACTGGTGCCGCGCTGGGCCGAGGTGGAGATAAGCTCGGAACCGGCGGGTGCAACTGTTTACCGTGGTGAGGAAAAGCTGGGCGAAACGCCGGCGCGACTGAAGCTCAACGAAGGCAGTCACGACCTCACGGTCGTCAAGGACGGCTTCAGCGCCTGGGACGGGGTTGTCGCTGCTGTTGCCAACGTGAACCAGGAGCTGCCGGTAATCAAACTACAGCCAGCGAATGCCCGGCTGCAGGTCAACTCCATACCCTTGGGGGCGAATGTCTCAGTTAACGGTCGATACCGTGGCCAGGCGCCACTGCAACTGGCCTTGTCGCCCGGTATTGACTACCAGATCGGTCTTTCGAAGGCCGGCTATGGTTCTACCGTACGCAGTGTGCGCCTGCGAGCCGCCGCCTCCGAAGCACTCACCGTAGACCTGACTGCGCGCACCGGCACAGTCAGCATCAACGTCCTGCCAGCCGATGCGGTGGTCTACCTGAACGACCGGCCTCGTGGTTCCGGTTCCGTAACCCTGGAGTTGCCGTCGTCGCCGCACGCGCTTGAAGTGCGCAAGGATGGCTTCGAAACGTTCAGCCGCAGCGTTACGCCGCGGCCGGGTTATCCGCAAACCATCCAGGTACGGTTGTTGTCTGACGAGGAAGTACGACTGCGCAGCATCGCGTCGACGGTCAGCACGTCGCAGGGCCAGGTAATGCGGCGCGTTGAGCCAGGCTCATTCACTATGGGGGCATCGCGCAGCCAGCAGGGCAGGCGCGCCAACGAAGTGCTGGTGCCCGTCACGATCACCAAACCGTATTACATTGGTACCAAGGAAGTGACCAACACCGAATATCTGCGTTTTCGCGCAAATCACGATTCGGGTGGCGACATTCACGCCTCGTTGGCGGGCAATAACAATCCAGTCACCAACGTCAGCTGGGCCGATGCAGTGGAATACTGCAACTGGCTCAGTTTGCAGGAAGGGCTGACGCCCGCGTACATAAAGCGTTTCGAGAAGTGGGAGATGGTGCAGCCGACACCTGATGGTTATCGCCTGCCGACAGAAGCGGAATGGGTCTGGGCCATTCGCTACCAGGGTCGGTCCCAGGCAACCGTATTTCCGTGGGGAAATCGCCTGCCGCCGAGCCGCGATAGTGGCAACTATGCTGACCAGGCAGCCAGCGAGCTGGTGCCGTCAATTTTGCCCGGCTTCAACGACGGTTTCGCGTCAACCGCGCCGGTTGGCAGCTTTCCGGCGAATGCACTCGGTATTTACGATGGTGGTGGCAATGTTGCCGAGTGGGTGCAGGATTACTATGCTGTGCCCACACCAGGTCAGACTACAGCGGTCGAAGACCCGATGGGGCCCAATCGAGCAGCGCATCATGTCATTCGCGGTTCGAGTTGGCGGCACGCAGGCGTGACGGAATTGCGCCTGAGCTACCGTGAGTTCGGCAGCAACGGGCGTATCGATCTGGGGTTTCGCCTCGCTCGCAGCGCCTTGTAAGCGGAACGGGACTTTTTGTCATAGACGCTGTCCTATTTATAGTGAAGAACTACTGGAGTCAGATCATGGTCAGGCCAGGCACGCTGACGCTGTTGCTATTGTTTGCGGTGACGACTGTTGCCGCGCAAGAAGTCGACGAGACGCCCGCCACGGAACAAGACAGCAGTGCAGCTGATGCGCCGGAGGCGGATACGTCGACGGATACTGATGACGAGTTTGACGATGCTGATCTCGACCAGCAAACCTACGAAGAGGACGAGGACGTATTCGTCCCGACAGAAGAGATTCCGGCGGACGAACCGATACCGTTCCCGACCAATATCTGACCAGCGACAGTCTGCCGCCCGAAGGAACAGTTACGAATGAATAAAAAGAATATTCCGGTCGAGTTTGTTTACCAGTTGTTCGCATTGATCATCGCAATCATCGTAGTGCACGCTTTCTACGTAGCGGTTGTGCGCCCCAATGCGACAGAAGTTATTGCACAGCAGACCCTGGAAGCACAACAAAATCCGGATTACGTACGTGAACGGTCCAACTGGGTATTGATCAAGGATTTGGAGCAGGAGTCCTGTTTCATACTGATGTTTTGGGCACTGGCCATCATGAGTTTTAAAGCGAAGCTGCTGTTGCAGGAAAGAACGCTACTGGACACCGATATGATCGCCATAGCTGAGGGCATGCGAATATTGCCTGAGGATACCCGCGAGTTTGCAAGACAAGTACAAGCCTTGCCGGATGCCAAGCAGAAACTCATGTTACCGCGCGCACTGCTGCACGCGTTACAGCGTTTCAATTCCACACGGAACATTCAGGACGTTGCCAGCAGTACCCATACACTATTTGAATCGGAGGCGGAGCAGCTGGAATCCGAGCTGTCGATGATTCGTTATATTTCCTGGGCCATCCCCTCGATCGGGTTTATCGGTACCGTACGCGGTATTGGTGAGGCATTGGCGCAAGCGGATAAAGCTGTGCAGGGTGACATTGCTGGTGTTACCCAAAGCCTGGGTGTTGCCTTTAACTCTACATTTATCGCCTTGCTGATCAGCATATTCTTGATGTTCCTGGTGCACCAGTTGCAGTTGTTGCAGGAACGCCTGGTTTTCGACAGCGAAAACTATGCGAACAACAAGCTGATCCGGCATATGAAATCGGATTGAGCGGATGTCATTGGTAGCCCATCACTTTGTCATTCCCGGCATGTTGGGGAACGCCTGAATGTCGCGCGCGGCACTGCACCTGAACGATGCGGGAATCACCTTGCTGAACGCCGAGTCCATACTTTATCGGCAGCCGGGTTTTGCGTTACTCGCTGACAATTCGCTGACGACAGGCACCGGGGCATTCGCGCGTGCTCGTATTAATCCCCGGCATGTGCAGCACCGCTACTGGAGCAAGCTGGATACGGAAGCTCTGCCGGAGCAACACTTTTCGCACCTGACGGCGGCCGATATTGCAAGCCGCCAACTCGAGCAGATGTGGCAGTCAGCGGGCCAGGGTATCAGCGAGTTGGTGGTTGCAGTGCCGGCGTCATTGAATGCCGCACAACTGGGTCTGTTTCTTGGCATAGCCGGCGATCTGCAATTGCCCGTCATAGCATTGGCAGATTCGGCGGTTGCTGCGACCCGCCGCGAATACCGCAACGCCGTACCCGTGCACATTGATTGTGGCTTGCACTCTACTGTTCTCACCCGCATCGGTCAGGAGAACGGCGCGCAGCTTGAACGTAGCGAAGTTCTTGAAAATTGCGGAACGTATGCACTATACGATGCCTGGCTTACCACCGTTGCCGAGGCTTTTGTAAGGCAGTCGCGGTTTGATCCGCTGTACACGGCCGAGACTGAACAGATGCTGCTGGATCAGCTGGGTAACTGGCTTAACCAGGCAGGGCGCGGCGACACCGTAGCGATGAGCCTGGACTCGGGAGGGATGACACACAGTGCGGAGATCGAGTCACTGAGCCTGATCGGTGCAGCGGCGCCGTGGTATCAGCAGATTGCGAATCAGCTACGGTCGCTGTATCGCGCCGGTGAGAATCCGGCCATCCAGATAACCTCGCGGGTGGCCAATCTGCCGGGTCTGGCCGAACTGCTGACAGCACGTGTAGGCGGTGAAATCTATGCATTGGAGGCCGGTGCCAGCGCACGCGGTGCCCTCGCGCGCTGTCGACGCGACGGGCGTTCGGGTGACAGCGTCAGCCTGCTGCGACAATTGCCGTGGGACCAGGCAAGTATCGAGATCAAAACGCCGGAGGCGACAGCTGGGTCCGCCGGCGTGCCTACCCACCTCTTGTTTGGTGATACAGCCTGGCATATTGACGAAAACAGCCTGCTACTGGGCTCACAGACAGGGCAGACTTCCCGTCACATAGAATTGCCCGGCGAAATGCCCGGTGTATCCCGACAACATTGTGAAGTCCGCCGGGAGAACGGTCAGTGTCTTGTCGAGGACCATAGTCGTTACGGCACATTCCTGAACGGTCATCGTGTAAACGGGTCTACTGTGCTGCAGGTAGGCGACTCACTGCGGGTGGGCACGCCCGGCTATGAGTTTCTGCTGATTACTACGGACGAACACCATGGCGCGTAAGCGGCGCGACAATCAGATCATCAGCATGTCGTTTCTCGACATCATGAGCTGTGGTTTTGGCGCTGTTGTCCTGTTTTTCATGATCATCAACTCCCAGGTGACCCGGACTACGGATGCGCCGCCGGAGGAGCTTGTTGGCGAGACGACCCGGCTGGAATTTGAAGTCCTCGAGGCGCGCAAAGACCTGGTGCTCGCCAAGAATACTATCGAGGAACTCGATGACGAGCAGTCGCGCGCATCGAGCCGCATCGCGCAGATCACCGCGTTGATTGAAAAGTTGAAGATCGAGTTAGCGAAGCACGATCAGGAAACCCTTGCGAAGATTGAACGCGTCGAGAAACTGCAATCGGATGTCGAGCGCCTCGAAGAAGAGCGCAAACGCCTGCTGGCCGCAGAACAGTCGCGCGAATCGGGTAGCAAGGTACGTTCGTTCACAGGCGAAGGCGATCGCCAGTACCTGACCGGACTGAAGGTAGGCGGCGATCGCATACTGGTGCTGGTGGACACGTCAGCGAGCATGCTGGATCGACGGATCATCAATATTCTCCGGCGCCGTAACATGTCGAACGACGTCAAGTTGCGTTCCATGAAATGGCGTCAGGCGGTCTCAAGTGTTGACTGGTTGTCGGCCCAGTTTCCGGCGAAGAGCAAGTTCCAGATTTATACATTCAATACGACCGCGAAGCCGGTACTGAATGGCAGCGACGGTGTCTGGCTCGAAGTTGGCGATGGCAAGCAGCTGGACGAGGCCATACGCATACTGCGCCGCACGGTGCCCGAGAATGGCACCAACATGCTGGACGCGTATCGCGTTATTAACAGCCTGAACCCAAAGCCCGATAACGTTATCTTGCTGGTGGACGGGCTGCCGACGATGAACGCTGCGGAAACAGAGCGCGGTATGGTCACTGGCCAGGAACGCCTGCGTTTTCACTACGAAGCCGAAAAAGAGATTCCCCGGGGCGTGCCCGTCAACGTGTTGTTGTACCCGATGGAGGGTGACTACAACGCGTCGATCGCGTATTGGCTCATGGCCTACCGGACTGGCGGATCCTTCATGAGCATCAGCAAGGATTGGCCGTAGGCCAGCACCGATGAGACGACGTAGAAATATAGAAGCGTTCAGCCTGTCGTTCCTCGACTGCATTTCCTGTGGCTTCGGCGCGATTCTGCTGTTGCTCGTGTTGAGCAAAATCTATGAACCGACTGTGATCGAGAAGACAGAGGAAGATCTCCAGGCATTAATCGCGATGCTCACTGAGGAGCTGTTCGAGATTCGTGGAGATACTACGGTATTGAATCGTGACCTCGTGGCACGTCGCAAGGAAACCACGGATACGCGCCTGACGCTCCGGCAGCTGCAACGAGAGTTGGACAAGGTGCAAGGTCAGTACAAATTGCTTTCGGAAGATGCGCCCGAGCTTGATGTAGACGAGGGCGAACTTGAGGCCGCCCGGCAACGGCTGACAGCAGAAATGCGTCGATTGCGACCGAACTTTCGGAGGGCGCCGGACGACTCAATTGGTGGGATCCCCGTCGACAGTGAGTACATTATTTTCGTGATCGATACCTCGGGCAGCATGCAGGCGAAATGGGACTGGGCTGAGGAAAAGCTTAGCGAGGTCCTTGACGTCTATCCGACAGTGAAGGGCTTGCAGATCATGAACGACAATGGCCGTTTCATGTTTCAGCAACACGGTCGAACCTGGTTGCCGGATACGCCGCAGTTGCGTCAATCCATAAAAAATACCATGCGCACCTGGGCACCGTTCTCAGACAGCGATCCGTCAGACGGCATTGCCTACGCCATCCAGACGTTTTGGGCTCCGGATAAAAAGATCAGCATTTATGTATTCGGCGACGAATTCCAGGGAACGTCCATCGAAGCGGTGCTGAGAGATATAGACAAGATCAACGGCGAAGACGATAACGGCAATCGACTGGTAAGAATTCATGCAGTCGGATTTCCATATTCGTTCAGTGGCAGCACGATTCCACCCAGTTCGCAGCGTTTCGCAGGCCTGATGCGAGCACTCTGCGAGCGCAACGGCGGCACCTTTGTCGCACTGACCACCCGCAATCGCTGAGCGAGCACGCCACAGTTCGCCATAATTGATCCTCGTCCTGCCATACCAGCGGCCGGCTGCCGACCAGGCAAAGTTGTGTAATTGATTTCGACGACGGCCACAGGGGCCGATAAATCTGAGGATCGATTCATGACACGCACATTCATAGTTCTTGGTACCGCACTCATTCTGGCCAGCACGGCAGCCCAGGCGAACAGCCCTAAAGAGGAACGCATTGGCGTCGGCGTCGGCGTGACCGTGGGTGCCGTTGCAGGCGGCCCGGTTGGCGCGCTCATCGGCGCAGCAATTGGCGCAAAGTTTGGCGACAACTATCACAAGAAGAACGAACAGATTCTCGACCTGTCCGCCTCGCTCGAGCATTCGACGCTACGCGCCGACGAGTTGCAGCAGACAGTTGCGGAGCTCAACCGTGATATCAGCGTAATCGACAGCGACCTGCGTCGCCTGCAGTCGCAGGCGCGGCCTGAGCTGCTCGCGTTGTTGCAGGCTGGTATTGAAATGGACCTGCTGTTCCGCACGGATGAGCATGTGCTGATGGACGGCACTCACAGTCGTGTTGGCCAACTGGCCGCGACCCTCGCGAAGATGCCGGATGTCCAGGTTCAACTTGATGGTTTCGCCGACGAGCGCGGTGACGAGCTCTACAACCGAGATTTATCTGCCCGCCGGGCAGAAGCGATTCGGCAACTATTGCTCGAGAACGGTGTAGACGAAAACCGCATCAAGATCGTTGCACATGGCGAAGCGCCGGCAACTGACAGTAACCCGGACAGCTACGCACTTGATCGCAAAGTTAGCCTGACGCTCTTTATTGCAGAATCGCCGTCTTTTGCTGCCAACCCAAAATAGTTCGATCCCCGCCTGACTCATCTATGAGTCGCACTGTGCCGGCCCGCGAGGGCCGGCTTTTTTGCTTTGCCAGGCAGGCTGGGTACGTATCACCAGCATTGTTTCTTCATCGTGCGGTCGGCGAAGGATGCGGGCGTAGTGTCGACGGGTTGCGCCGCGAGAGGGGATAGCAAACTGCGACGGGACGCTCGACAGGACCGCATGCAGCGCTCCGCTGACTAACACCGAGTCGTATCGCCAGGAATGCCGCCGACTCGTTGCTGCGGATTCAGATGCATTACAGGAATTCTGGATTTATAGTAGGCGACCCGAAAGGCCAGCCAGGATACGCAGGACTGTGACAGAGTTGACCGAGCGCCGCTGTGTACCATGCGAGGGTGGTGTGGAGCCCCTAAGTCGTGTGCAGGCCCAGGAGTTGCTGCGACAATTGCATACTGACTGGGCACTGAGTGACGACGGCAAGTCCATATTGCGCGAATTTCGATTTCCGGCATTCAGTCGCACGATAGCGTTCGTTAATGCTGTGGCGTGGATAGCAACGGTTGAAGGTCATCATCCTGAACTCACCGTGAACTATGGCAGTTGCCAGGTTCGATACATCACGACGGCCATCAATGGCCTGTCCGATAATGATTTCATTTGTGCAGCGAAGATAGACCATTTGGCAGCGGCCTAGCAGGTTCCCATGATTACAATTGCAGATATACAAGCCGCGGCGGAACGCCTGCAGGCAGTCGCCGTAACCACACCGCTGATTACCTGTCCGGCATTGGACGAACGGGTCTCGGGTCGTGTGCTGCTCAAGGCGGAGTGCCTGCAGCGAACCGGATCGTTCAAAATTCGCGGCGCTTACAACCTGATGTCGCAGTTGAATGCGGATCAGAAAGCGAAAGGCGTCGTTGCATTCTCATCGGGCAACCACGCACAGGGCGTCGCTGCGGCGGGCACCTTGCTGGGCATCAAGACAGCGATCGTCATGCCGGAGGATGCGCCAGCAGCCAAAATCAGGAATACGCGCAAACTGGGTGGGGAAACAATCCTTTATGACCGTTACACCGGCGACCGGGAGCAGATCGCGCGCGAGCTGGCCGAAGAGCGCGGCGCCGTGCTGGTGCCGTCCTACGACCACAACGACATCATCGCGGGGCAGGGTACCGTGGGCCTCGAGATCATGCAGCAGTGCGGCAGCGTACTGCCCGATCAGATGCTGGTCAGCTGCAGCGGCGGTGGTCTGATCGCCGGCTGCGCCGTTGCTGCGCATGCGACCGCGCCTAAGCTTGCTGTTTACGCCGTTGAGCCGGATGGAATGGATGATACAGCGCGCTCACTGAAAGCGGGCAAGCGGGTCAGCAACGATCCCGGCATGCGTAACATGTGCGATGCATTACAAGCGGCAACGCCCGGCCGAATGACGTTTGACATCAACAAGACCGAGCTCGCGGCAGGTTTCAGCGTTTCTGATGAGGAAGTGGCGGAGGCCATGCGCTACGCATTTCGTGAATTGAAGCTGGTCATCGAACCGGGCGGAGCGGTGGGGCTTGCGGCGCTGTTGGCGGGGCGTATCGAATGCAAAGACAGGACGACTGTGGTCATCCTGAGTGGAGGCAATGTCGACGTAGAGTTATTCGCGACGATTCAGCGTGCCGGCTGAAATCAGCCGCGGTTTGAAAACGCTGCTGCGCATTTCAGTCACATTGCTGGCGTCGCGAATCTGCTGATCAAGCGTAGCGCTGCGGCCGCGCTTGTCCCAGTCCCGAAGCCAGCGGGTTATTTTTTCGATTTGTTCTACGTCCTGTTCGGTGCGTCGGCCCGGTAGTTCCACAACCCCAAGACCTTCTTCGGCTCCGCGAACGAAACTTTGACTGTCACGCAGAATTCCGACCACCGGTATCCCAAGCGAATCCAGAAATCGCATCAGCCCGGCAAAGCTGCGCGTATTGCGCCGGGTTCGATTAGCAATAACGCCGAGCTTGCCATCGCGGCGATCCACCTTGGCTATCAAAAGCAGGTCGGCAATGCAGCGCGAAGCAGCGTGTATGTCGATAGCCGATGGTAGTACCGGGACGAGAATACTGGTGGCGTCGCGGGTTAATTCACACAGCTCATCCTGACGTACGCCGGCGGGCGAATCGATGAACAGGGTAGTGGTTTCGCTCGGTACCCGCAGCTGCCAGCTACGGGTTGCGCCCATCGTCTTCTTGTACGCAGCGATGCCGTAGATTGGCGCGCGGTCCGCAGGACGCTTTTCCAGCCAGCGCATGGTTGAGCCTTGCGGATCGTAATCCATGATTGCAGGCGTGTTGCCATCCACCGCGAAGCGGCTGGCCAGGTTGGTGACGAGCGTTGTCTTGCCGCAGCCCCCTTTCGGGTTCAGCACCACAATCTTGTTCAATTTGTCCTTGCCAGTCGTCATTGCTGCCATCGCACCAAACGGTATGCCTGCAACATTGGCGGATCGCGGTGTATTCAACGTTGCGCCAGGTCACACTCTGGGCGCAGGGACTCCGTTATGCACAGAGCCTGCTCGGCGCATACGGAGTTCACTGCAGCGGCGCACCATCTAATTTGCCGGATTGCGGAGCTTCAATACGAATCGGTCAGTATTGCCGCGCAAGCCCTCGGCAAACACACCCTGCGTATGATCATCGTCGGGGTTTGCCAGCAGATCACTGCTCGCTTCAACGACAAAGCCCGCGGCTTCCGCTGTTTCAATGGCACGGGCCTTTTCGACGCGGTGCATGGCGACATTGTCAGCGCCCTCGGCACCGGCGTGGTCGATAATACCGAAGACTCCACCTGGCTTAAGCATGCTGCGGATAGTACTCAAAACCTGTACTGCCGCCTCTGGCCCCGCACTGTTGTAAATGTCGTGGAAATTAAGTGCGGTGATCGCAGCATCAAACTCGCCGTCATCGCTGCTAAGATCTTTGAACTCTCTGTCCAGTCGACTGACGTTGGGCAGGCGGTTGCCGCTGAGGCGTTCGGACAACGCCTTTTCATTTACGCCGTCGCGCATTTTCAGAATCACGTCTGTGTTGTGCGCAACTACGCGACCCTGAGGGCCGACACTAATGGCCAGAACCTCTGTGTAGTAACCACCGGCTGCAATCAGGTCGATGACCGACATGCCAGGCGTGATACCGAGAAACTCGATTACCTGAGCAGGCTTACGACCGGCGTCACGATCACGGTCTGCCTGTGGCCGCGAACTGCTGGCCAGGCGCTCCGCAAGGCTCGCCGTCGCTGGCTGCGTTGCTGCTTTGCTCGCCGGCTCCATGGCAGGTTTAGCTTCATCTTGTGCGGGGCTGCAAGCTGCGAGCAGGCAAGGGATAAGCAGTGCGATTGCAAAGATTGTTCTGGCGACCATGAGTGTGCTCCAGTGAGGAAACAGTGCGTACGATACCGACCCAGAATACCGGGCTGCGGGTAGCACAACAACCACAGCGGGGCGCTTCAGCCGCCATCCGGATACTGCTCCCAGCAGGGCACCGCGTCTCCCTGGCACGACCATGATGTTCGCGAATCCTGGAAAATTCTGCCGCTGACAATGAGGTCAGGGTCGTTATCGAGTGCACCTGCAGCAATGACAGCAACGCTGCGCTCTGGAGATATGCGGGGCATCGGACTGCCGCACTGGCTGCAGAAATGGCTATGAAAGCGTTCCGCGCCAGGCAGATCAAAGCGCCGCAACAGCGTTTCGCCACGAGTCCATGCCATCTTGCTATAGCCGACAATCACGTTGCTCGCATGGCCAGTACCCGACGCCTTACGACAGCGTCCGCAATGGCAATGAAAAAATGCCTGTACCGTGCCGCTGATCTCAAACGCAACTTTGCCGCACAGGCAGCTGCCTGTGAAGTGCTGCTCGCTCATACTGATCTCCGTCGCCTTAATTGCGTAGGAAGGATACTATGCAAACACAACACATAATAATACGCAGCGTTGCCGTGCCCTTAATCCGATCCTGGCCGGGACACGGCGATAGCCGGGGCAGAAATGACTAAGACGGAACGAATGAGAGGGGGTCAGGACGACAGCACTTTTATGCGTCCGGACTTTTTCTGGTCCTTGGTTCTGTTCCTGTTCGCACTCGCCACCATCCTGGTGCTCGGCGCGCGCCAGGGCTTCATGAGCGGCCCGGAAGGAATGGACACGGCGTTGTTCTTTGTCTTGTTCGGCTTGTTCACCATTACGCTCGGTTTTCCGCATCCCAGTTTCGGCCACGTCTCGTTTGATCGTGTCGCGCAGGTGGCCAGCCTGCTGCTGCTCGGGCCACTGGATGCGGCGTGGATCAACGGCCTCGCGTCACTGCTCTGGCCGTGGCACAGGCTGCTGAAAGGCGTTCCGTTGAATGCCGTAATCACCGCATCTCTGCACAACGCCGGTCTGATGTCGTTGGTCATTCTGGCTTGCGGAACCTTGTATACCCAGCTGGGTGGGCCGATCCCGTTGGCAGAGCTTGACGGCGCGGCAGCCGGATTGCTGTTGTTGCTGTTACTAAGCATGCAGCTGGCGAATGATGCCGGCATGTTGTTGCTGATCTATCTCAAGCACCTCGATCCCACCAGCTTGCTGAACGTTTTTACATCAGCCGTGGAGATTGTCTCCGGCATCATCGCCGTGCTTGTTGTTATTGTCTATGTGCGCATGGATACGTCTGTGCTGGTCTTAATGCTGGCGGTGATGAGCCTCGGGATGCTGGTGCTTAAGCAGTTTGCCAACATGCGCAACCGCCTGGAAAAGTTGGTCGAGGAGCGTACCGAAGAATTGCGTCTCAAGTCGATTGAACTCGAGCGGCAAGCGACCCATGACAAACTTACCGGGCTTTTTAATCGCCGCTATGTTGACGACTATATGCAGCGTGAAATGGAAGCATCGCAACGAACAGGCAGGGACCTCACGATCGCTCTCGCCGACATCGATCATTTCAAAGCCATCAACGATACATTCTCACACGCGATTGGAGATGAGGTGCTGCGCAGAGTTTCACGACTGCTTGTGAATCGCTGTCGCAAGACGGATGTGGTTGCTCGCTACGGCGGTGAAGAGTTTCTGTTGTGCTTTCCGGATACGAATGTTGATTTCGCTAAGCAGATTTGCGGCCACATTCGGGAGGCGGTGGAAAAGATGGACTGGTCAGGACTTGGTGTAACCGTTCCGGATGATTTTGGCATAACCATCAGTTTCGGTGTTGCCGCAGTCGATGCAGACGCGCGCCGAGCGAGCGTTCTCAGTATCGCAGACACGCATCTTTACAAAGCGAAGAAAGGCGGGCGGAACCAGGTCATAGCCTGAAGCGCTTGCTCGGGCCTGGCGGCTTGTTGAAAAGTCTTTTCTGAGCAAATTGCTAGAACATTTCACTGGGACCGGGCTGTTCTTTCTCCGGTTCTTTGCGGCTCTCAATAAAGTCGCCGGTAATCATATGCTCGTAACTTTGGCCTGGACCGACCATCGGGTACACACCGGCATCAGGATCAATAATGACTTCAAGGAATGCGGGGCCGTCGAAGTGCACAAACTCACTTACCAGTTGGGCCAGGTCCTCTTTCTTGTCCAGGCGGCGCGCGAATTCGAAGCCGTCGGCCTCTGCGGTTTTCACAAAGTCTTTGCGATGCAATGACTTATCACTGCCGGACATTCGGCCCTTGTAATACAGCTTTTGCCACTGCCGCACCATGCCGTCGCCAAAATTATTGAGTACCACTACCTTAATCGGCAACTTGTAGGTTGTAGCCGTTTCAAGTTCGCCGATATTCATGCGGATGCTGGCGTCGCCATCAATATCGATAACGAGCCGGTCCGGCTGCGCGAATTGAGCACCAATTGCTGCGGGCAAGCCAAAGCCCATCGTGCCCATGCTGCCGGAAGTCAGCCAGAGACGAGGCTGGCGGAAGTCGAAGTACTGCGCTGCCCACATCTGGTGCTGGCCGACACCGGTTGTAATGATGGCTTCGCCTGCGGTTATACGGTTGATCTCTTCGATAACAGCGTAGGGCTGAATGAGCGCGCTGTCGCGGTCATAGTTAAGTCTGTAACGCGATTTCAGATCAGCAATTTCACGGTGCCAGCGATCGTACGACTTATCGAATCCGCTGCGCTTGCCGTAGGCCACGGCCAGCTCGAGGTCACGTCGCAACACGCCGACGTGGTGCCAGCTGACACTCTTGACCTTGCCGATCTCGGACACGTCAACATCAAAGTGTGCAATGTTTTTGGCTCGCGGCGCGAAATTCGGCGGATCTCCGGCCACCCGGTCATCGAAGCGTGCGCCGATGGCAATCAACAGATCACAGTCTTCGACGGCGTAGTTGGCCGATGCGGTGCCGTGCATGCCGAGCATGTGTAACGACAGTGGGTGCGTCGTGTCGCTGGCGCCCAGGCCCATCAGCGTCGTCGCAACCGGTATGCCAAAGGCATTCGCGAAATGCCGCATTGCCTTGGTGGCATTGGCATTGATAACGCCACCGCCGGCGTAAATCAGCGGCCGCTCGGCTGCGGCCAGCATTGCGAACAGGCGCTCGCATGCAGCGTCGCTGAGCTCGTTTTCAACCACCGCTTGCAGTCGATTGCGATAACCGGTCAATTCCAGTGAGCCGCCGCCTGCGAAGGTGCCTTCCCAGTTCTGTACGTCTTTCGGAATATCAATAACGACTGGCCCGGGGCGTCCGGTGCGTGCCAATTCGAATGCTGAACGCATGGTGGCTTCGAGCATCGTTGGATCGGTCACCAGGAATACGTGTTTGGCAACGGCGCCCATGATGGCTGAGACGGGCGCTTCCTGGAATGCGTCGGTGCCTATTGCGTGAGTTGGTACTTGTCCGCAAATTACAACGATAGGGACGGAATCCGCCATGCAATCGCGAACCGGGGTAACTGTATTGGTGGCGCCTGGGCCTGAAGTGACCATCACTACGCCAACTTTGCCGCTGGCACGCGCATATCCGGCAGCCATGAACCCGGCACCCTGCTCATTCGCAGGTACGATCAACGGTATCGCAGCATCGCCAGCGGCGTTGCGATTCTGGTCGTTATATCGGAAAACAGCGTCGTAGGTTGGCAGAATAGCGCCGCCGGAATAGCCGAAGATTGTATCGACACCTTCGTCGGCGAGCACTTGCACCACGATATCTGCGCCCGTCATGCGGGATCCGGCCAGCGCATGCTGGCTCGTCTTGTGTACAGTCGTTCCGGAACTCATCGGGGCGCCAAGAATGTGCGAAATCTTTCGGACTTGCATCGAGTGTTTACTAATTTCTGTTGCATTGCAATACTGGCTCCGTCGGCGGCTATGCTGGCTGCAGATTTGCGATTTGTTTCATCAGAATTGAACATCACAGTGGAAACCACAACATGCGACACGTAATTTCCGTCCTGCTACAGAACGAAGTCGGTGCATTGACTCGCATGACAGGACTATTTTCCACCCGTGGCTATAACATCGATTCGTTGAACGTGGCGCCAACCCAGGATGAGACTGTATCGCGCGTAACACTGGTTGTCAGTGGTTCGGACGCGGCTGTTGCTCAGCTTAATACGCAACTCGCAAAGCTTGTTGATGTCGTCAATATTCACGACATGACTCTTGGCGAACATTTCGAACGCGAGTTGGTTATCGTGAAACTCAAGCTCGCAGCAGACGGGTTGGGCAAAGCGCGGTCGCTTGCCGAACGCTTTGGTGCCGATATGCTGGATGACGCACTGGCGAGTTGCACGTTGCAACTCACTGCCCGGTGCAATGAAGTTGATGAATTCGTGCGCGAGTCAGCCGAAGTCGGCACGCTCGCTGCCGTTGCGCGGAGCGGCAGCGTTGCGGTGTCCAAGGGCGAAGTGACTTTGTCCACTTATTCACAGCACCACCGTCTCACGAGTTAGGCAATCATGGCTGATGGCGGTATCGCCGGATTGCAGAGACTGGTCGTCAAGATCGGCTCGTCGCTGCTTATCGATGAACAAGGCGAGCTGCACCGTAGCTGGCTGCGAGCACTCCTGGATGATGTTGCCGGATTTCGCAATGCAGGCACGCAAGTGCTCCTGGTATCGTCCGGATCGGTTGCCCTGGGTTGTACTGCGCTCGGTTTGAACCGCCGTCGGGCGCGCCTGGAAGAATTGCAGGCGGCTGCGGCGGTAGGACAAATTCGCCTGGCCGAGGCCTACCAGGAATTGCTCGCCGAACATGGCGTATCGGTAGCCCAGATTCTTCTGACGCCCGACGATACCGAGATCCGGCGCCGATACCTGAATGCTCGCGGTACGTTGACCAGGCTGCTGGAACTCGGCGCGGTCCCCGTTATTAATGAGAACGATACTGTCGCTACCGACGAGCTCCGCTACGGAGACAATGACCGGCTGGCAGCAAGAGTTGCCCAGATGGTTATGGCGGATGGTCTGCTTCTGCTGTCAGATGTTGACGGCCTGTACACAGCGAATCCGCGTGACGATGACTCTGCGCAACACATTCCGGAGGTAGCAGAGCTTAGCGACGACATCATGGGGATGGCGAGTGGGGCAGGCAGCGATCACGGCAGCGGCGGAATGCAGACAAAGTTGCAGGCGGCCCGCATTGCGACTCGCGCAGGCTGCCAGACCTGGATCGCCAGTGGCACGGTATTGCATCCGCTGAGAGCGCTGGCCGACAACGGCGCGCGCAGTACGCGATTTCGGGCGTCGGGTACGCCGGCCGCGGCACGCAAGCAGTGGCTTGCGGGCATGCTGGAACTGCGCGGCGAGCTGCGCCTGGACGCAGGCGCAAGTGCTGCATTGCGAGCGGGCAATAGCTTGCTGCCGGTTGGAATCAGCGAGGTTATAGGCAGTTTCCGTCGCGGCGATGCGGTCAGTCTGGTCAGTTCAGCGGGCGTAGAACTTGGCCGTGGCCTGTCTGCCTATGCGAGTGAGGAAGTCGCTGACATATGTGGCTGTCGTTCGCAGGAAATTGAATCCCGCCTCGGTTATCGCGGCCCGGCGGTGGTAGTACATCGCGACGATCTCGTACTGTTCGCCGAACGCTCTGCGTAAAGCACGATACGCTCAACACGCACATCAACAAGCAGGTCAACGTGCCGGAAACTGATAAGACAGAATTGCTGACGGAAATGCTTGCGCTTGGGAAAGGCGCTCGGGATGCGGGTCGACGACTGGCAGTCGCTACCGCGGAGCAACGCAACCAGGCACTACGGCATGCCGCAGCGGCGATTCGGTCGAGTGCCGCGGACATTCGCCTGGCCAACGCCGAGGACATGCGTGCGGCGGGCGAGCGCGGCTTGGCCGCGTCCATGCTCGATCGCCTGATGCTCGACGATGCGCGCATTGCGGCTATGGCCAGCGGCCTCGAGGCAATCGCGGAACTACCGGATCCGCTAGGCCGCGTACTTGCCGACTGGGAGCGGCCGAACGGTTTGCACATTCAGCGAGTCTCTGTACCTCTTGGCGTCATCGGCATAATTTATGAGAGTCGGCCGAACGTAACGGCAGATGCCGCAGGGTTGTGCCTCAAGTCCGGCAATGCGGTCATTCTCCGTGGCGGTTCGGAAAGCTTTGCGTCGAGCATGGCCATATTTAACTGTATGCGCGCGGGCATGCGTCAAGCCGGTCTCATTGATGCTGCCTTGCAAATGGTTGCAACGACCGATCGTGCGGCGGTCGGCATAATGTTGTCATCGATGACTGATTACGTCGACGTCATCATTCCACGTGGTGGCAAGAGCCTGATCGCCCGCGTGCAGCAGGATGCCAGGGTGCCGGTTATCGGTCATCTTGAGGGGCTGTGTCACGTATACCTGCATGAGTCGGCTTCGACGGACATGTCGGCAGACCTGGTGCTGAACGCAAAAATGCGTCGCACCGGGATTTGCGGCGCAGCTGAAACTGTCCTCGTCGATCGTACAGCGGCCGTGCGCTTATTGCCGGCGGTGCTGGGAAAGCTTTTTACAGCCGGCTGCGAAGTGCGGGGCGATGCCGATGTGTGTGAAATGGATGCGCGAGTTGTGCCGGCACAGGAATCAGACTGGACGACCGAGTATCTCGAGGCCATTATTTCGGTGCGCGTTGTCGACGATATCCGGCAAGCCATCGCTCATATTGCCCAGTACGGATCCGGCCATACGGAATGTATCGTTGCGAACGAGGCTGGCGCTGTAGAGACATTTTTCAGTGATGTAGACAGCGCGATATTGCTGCATAACGCATCGACCCAGTTTGCCGATGGCGGCGAATTCGGCATGGGTGCTGAAATCGGCATCGCAACAGGTCGAATTCACGCGCGTGGGCCTGTCGGCGCCGCCGAACTGACGAGCTACAAGTACCTTGTTCGTGGCGACGGGCAATTGAGATCGCCATGAGTAAGGATACGCAACGCTTTGATATCATTGTAATTGGCGGCGGCATCAATGGCGCAGGTATTGCCCGCGATGCCGCAATGCGCGGTCTCAAGGTTTTACTGCTCGAAGCCAGGGATTTCGGCAGCGGCACCAGCAGTTGGTCGAGTCGCCTGATTCATGGCGGCTTGCGTTACCTGGAGTACGGTGAAATACCGCTGGTGTACGAGTCATTGCACGAGCGCGGCAATTTACGCCGCATGGCGGGTCACCTGGTCAAACCTTTGCGTCTTGTTATCCCTCTATACAAGAGTGGCAAGCGACCTCCGTGGATGGTGCGCATGGGCATGATCGCTTACGACACGTTGTCCATTGGCAAATCGCTGCCGGGGCATGACATGTTGTCGAAGAAAGAGCTGATCGAAATGGCCCCCACAATAAACACCACGGGACTCAAAGGCGGCGCCAGCTACTACGATGCGCAAGTTACTTTTGCAGAACGTCTGGTTGTCGAAAACGTAATTGCCGCGGCGCAAGCCGGGGCGGATGTGCGCAACTACAGCGAAGTCACGGCACTACATCCTGCTGCGAGCGGCTTGCACCGGGTGGAGTTCAAATCAGGCAAGAAAAATGCGATCGCCAGCTCGCGCTGTATTGTCAATGCTGCGGGGCCCTGGGTCGATCGCGTGTTAGCCAAAGGTGTGTCAGATAGCGAGCGGCTCATGGGCGGCACGAAGGGCAGTCATATCATTGTCCAGCCGTTCGCAGGAGCGCCCCGGGATGCGTTCTACGTCGAAGCGCCAAGTGACGGTCGTCAGGTATTTATTATTCCATGGAACGAGCAATACCTGATTGGGACTACCGATATTCGCTACGACGGCGACCCGGGTGACGCGGCCGCGAGTGCGGCGGAAGTGGACTACCTGCTGGCCACCACCAATGAAATATTTCCGACGGCTGATCTGAATCGTGCCGACATCAATTTCGCTTACGCCGGAGTTCGGCCCTTGCCCTATGTGAAAGCGGGTCCCGAGTCAGCGATCACCCGTCGCCACATTATCCATCGTCATACGGGTACAGCGAGTGGCATTTGGTCGATTATCGGCGGCAAGCTTACGACCTATCGAAATCTTGCAGAACAGGTTGTGGATCGTACCCAGCGACAGCTTGGCGGCGTGGTATCCAACTGCACAACGGCCAGCACGGTGCTGCCCGGCGGCGGCGACGTTGCCGCGGCACGCTCGGCCCTGACAGAGATCGATGGGCTGGCGAGTACGCAGATTGATCGCCTGCTGGCTGTTTACGGTTCGCGGGCGGCCATGCTTGCCGCGCTGTGTGCGGAATCGCCAGCGCTGGCAACGGCAGTTGCTGGTCGTTTTGTCGGAGCAGAAGTCGTGCTGGCGATCCGCGACGAATTCGCGCGTACCCTGATCGATATCATGCACCGCAGGCTGATGCTGGGCCTGTCTGCTGACCAGGGCGATGCGGTGGCGGCCGCCGTCGCCGGGCTGGCTGCGCAAGAGCTGGGCTGGAGTGAGGCGGAAACGTCTCGACAATTACAGGCGCTGGCAGACTACAATCAGCGACTGAGGCCGGCACCAGGCTAGTGCGTTCAAGGTCGGTCGACGATTAATTTCGGCCCGTTGCGGCCAAATACGTGTTTTGTGAACACACCGTAAACATGGCCGCAATCAGCGCAGTGAGCAATAAAGAACCAGGGTGTGTTTTCGCGTGATTTTTCGGTGCTAGGCGTCGAAACAATCTTGTCGACGCCGTTGGTGGCACATTCTGGGCAGCGGGGCTCGGCCATACATTTCTCGCAGTGTTGGTGCATTGCTCAACGTGAACAATGGTGACAGGGGTAGCACAGCATAATCTGCCATAGTTTGAACCAGTCACAACTAAGAAGTTGCAAATGATCAGATCCATTTTTCTTGGCGCGCTCACAGTGGCCGTCATCCTGATTCCGGCGCATGCCGACGACGTTCCTGCGCAGGCGCAAGCTGATGAGCAGGCGCTGGCCGCGGGCGAGCGGCCTCGAATCGGCGTGGTACTCGGTGGTGGTGGTGCCCGCGGCGCTGCACACATCGGTGTGCTTCGTGAGCTGGAACGACTGCAAATTCCGGTGGACGCGATTGCCGGAACCAGTATGGGTGCAATCGTCGGTGGTCTGTATGCTGCAGGCAAGACCTCCGCCGAGCTTGAGGAGATAGTCGCGTCGCTGGACTGGAGCGGATCCTTCAATGACAGAACACGTCGCCGCGATTTGCAGTTTCGCCGCAAGCAGGATGACGCCGCCTACCCGATTCAGTTTGAACTGGGTCTGCGCGATGGCAGTCTGCAGTTGCCGCGTGGCCTTATCCAGGGGCAAAAGCTGGGCCGCATCTTGCGTGAACTGACCTTGGCAACGGCGGGCATCGACGATTTCGACAAACTGCCAATCCCGTTTCGTGCAGTCGCCTCCGACATTGAAACTGGCGAGGCTTACGTCATGGGCTCTGGCGATTTGTCGCAGGCAATGCGCGCCAGCATGTCTGCGCCGGGCATCTTCGCGCCGGTTGAGGTCGACGGGCACACTCTTGTCGACGGTGGCCTCGTTGGCAATGTGCCGGTCAATACGATCAGGGCGATGGGCGTCGATGTCATCATTGCTGTCGACGTTGAATTTCCTCTGTACGCAGAGGATCAACTGCAATCGGCACTGGATATATCGGCGCAGGTGCTAACGATCCTGATCCAGAAAGAAACCCGAAGGCAACTAGAAAATCTCGGCCCGGATGACATTCTCATTCGTCCCGCGCTGGGCGAATTCGGGTCCACCAATTTTGCGGAGATCACCGAGGCTGTCGAGCCAGGTGCCATTGCTGCGCGCAAGAATGAAGCAAAGCTGCGCCGCTATTCTTTGGACGATGAAGCCTGGCAGCAACATCTTGCAGCGCGTTCGGGAAATCCACCACCGCGGCCGCGTCTGGATTTCGTTCGCGTTAAAGATGGCGGCCCACTTTCAGCCCGGGTTTTGAAATCCCGATTGAGCATCAAAGCGGGCGACCGGCTGGACACCGACGTGCTCGCCGATAACTCAGCTAATCTGTATGGCCTCGGCTTGTACGAGTATGTCGACTACAGAATCGTCAAGGAAGGCACTGAAACCGGCATTGAATTTGACGCGCGGCCGAAGTCCTGGGGCCCTAACTTCCTCCATTTCGGCGTGCAGCTGGAAGACGATTTCGATGGCACCACAGCGTTCAATTTATCCGCGCGACTGACCCGGGCAGGAGTCAATCGCCTGGGCGCGGAATGGCGTACAGATGTACAGGTCGGAACCGAGCCGTTGCTGATCTCTGAGTTTTATCAGCCATTGAGTTTCGACGCACGATATTTCATTGCGCCGCGAATTGACTTGTCACAAACCAATATCGGTGTGTTCTCCAGTGACGATCGCGTTGCGCGCTTCCGCGTAACCGAATCGCAGTTTGGAATCGATGCCGGCCGCGAACTGGGTCGCTGGGGCGAATTTCGAGTTGGCGCGTTTCGCGGTGCGGGAGAGGCCAGATTGAAAGTGGGCGATCCGCTGTTGCCGAATATTAATTTCGAAACGGGCGGGTTTTTCGCCAATTTTGCGGTAGACACTCTGGATGATGCGCAGATCCCTCTGCATGGGTCACGGATAAACCTGCGCTGGCAGATGTCTCGCCCGGGTCTCGGCGCCGACAACGAAATTGACACGGTCATCAGCGAGATCTTGACAGTAAACAGCTGGGGACGGCATACGCTGCAATTCGGGCTGAATTTCGCGACAACTATTCAGACAGTGAACGAAGTGCAAAACTTTTTCCCCCTGGGCGGCTTTACTCGAATGTCAGGTCTCGCGCGCGGTGAAATCACCGGCCCGCATGCTGGCCTGGCCCGCGTGATCTGGTATCGACGTTCGGGTGAAACAGGTGGCGGCGTGTTTGACGTGCCACTTTACGTCGGTGCGTCGTTTGAGGCTGGCAACGCGTGGCAGCAGCGCTCGGAGATCAGCACGGGCTCGTTGCTGATGAGCGGTAGTCTGTTTATTGGCCTGGATACGTACTTTGGGCCGATGTATCTTGCGGCCGGCTTGACAGAACAAGGCAGGTCGAACTTTTACCTGTCACTGGGCGGGCCACCGCGCTGAGTCAGCGTCGACGAATCTGCGCCATCAGCGAATAATTTTTTCCAAAACCTGGGTTGGCGTGTCGGTTCGTCGTGAAAAGACGTGGCGCCCGGCAATATCGTCGTAGGCACGATCACGTTCCGCTTCGGTCGCGTACCAACGGACACGTAGCCAGTCTTCGCCCAGCAAGCGTTGAAAAGTATCGCCGGCTGGCAAGCTGATTCGAACGCCGTACTTTTTCTCGATACCGGCTTTGCCCGGTTCGACAAGATTGTGCTGGTGGTAATAATTCACGCGAAAACCTGTGGTAGCAATTCGCCGCGCAGTATATCGCAGGAAGCCCTCCAGCGACTATGCTTTGCCACGCCCATTGCGCTCATGCGTACCCTCGCGATCCGCCCAGCCCAGGATGCGCCGGGTGATAAACAGGTAAACGGGTTTACCCCCGGCAGACCACAGGCGCGCCAGCGAACTCGGGTTGGCGAGAATCGACCGATTTCCTGCGGTCAGGTTTTGCGGCATGTAGGTGCGCTTGTGCTTCAGAAGATGTCGCAGGTCCTCGCGAGCCAACAAGCGGAAGAGTCGGTTACGCCGGCTGAAATGCATAGACAGCTGGAAATCGATTAGCGCTGGACTGCCGTCGGCTTGCACCAGCCAATTGGGTTCTTTGGCCAGGTCGTTATGCACGATGCCGGCGCGGTGTAGTTGCCGCAGCAGATTCAGGGCCTGCCGGTAGTACTGGCGGTCACACGGTCGTGCGACCTGCATGGGTTCGCCAGCAACATAGCTGCGGTGCAAACTGTTCCGTTCCAGTCGCAGGAGTTCCGGTACCGCGGCCAATCCGTCCGCGGCGAGCAGGCCGCGTGCCTCGCGTTGCATGAGCCGGCGGGCGATCCAGCGGGTCCAGACTGGCGCGCCGCTAACGTCGCGAACGATACAGGTGCCGGTCGCGATCTGCTGTAGGCGAACTTCACCAAACAGGTCTCTTTTCAAGAACTTGTGTTCGTTTTGTGGCATGGCTGCGGTGTCTGGCGAGTCGCTGGCAGGCGACTGTGGCAAACTGCAAAGAATACACCACAGAGCCCGATAAGCTGTTCCTATGAGCGAGACCTCGGACAATACGAAAACCGGCGGCGCCGGCGGTGACAGCGATTTTTTCAGTGTCGGACCGCCGCTGCACCCGGTACGCGGCGGCTACATCAGGCGCCCGGCCGATGATGCTTTGTATGGGGCAGTGGTCGCTGGTCGTCACGCACATGTGATCGCCCCCGCGCGCAGCGGCAAATCCAGCCTGATCGCGGCAACTGCCGCACGTCTGCGTAACAACGGGTTCAAAGTTGCCGTGCTTGATCTCGCGCAGATTTCTGATCGTGACGGCGGACACGACGCCGGGCGTTGGTATTACAGTATTGCCTACCGGTTGTTGCGCCAGCTGCGGCTCAAGATTGACTTGCAAGACTGGTGGCAGGACAAGGCGATTCTCAGCAATCGGCAGCGACTCGTCGAATTCTATGTCGAAGTTGTTCTGCAGAACATCAGTGAATCAATCGTCATTTTTGTCGATGAAATTCAGAAGCTCGAGAACCTGCCTTTTACCGAGCATTTGTTGCCGAGCATTCGCGCTGCGCAGAATGCGCGGACGACTGATCCGGAATTCCAGCGCCTCTGTTTTGTCATGTGCGGCGAGTGCGATGTGGAAACACTGGCAAGCGAGCCCAACATATCGCCATTCACGGACTCACAACCTGTTGCGCTTGATGACTTCACGCGCGCAGACCTTGAGTTATTCGCGACGGAACTGAACCTTTCCACTGCACAGGCACACACCGCACTGGATCGAATCTGGTACTGGACTAACGGGCAGCCGTACCTGACCCAGAAACTGTGCCGGGCTGTCGCGCGTGATCCAGTGACTACCGACATCGAAGACTATGTCGATCGCATCGCGCAATTGCAGCTGGCGGGACGCGCAGCGCTGCATAGCGAACCGCACATGAATCATATTCATCGGCGGATAATTCGCGATAAACGCGATTTCGAGGCAATGCTGAATTTGTATGGACGCTTGCGCAAAGGTCTCGACGTCGCCTACGAACCGGCATCCCGGCAGCAACGCAAACTAATAGCTGCCGGCATCGTTGTCGTAAGCGAAGACGGTGCTCTGGTCGTGCGCAACCGCTTGTACGCGGCGGTATTTACCGCACGCTGGGCGAATCGAAATCTGCCCCTGCATTGGCGGGGACCGGCCGTGGTCACAATGATGGTGGTCGCACTGCTAGCCGTGCCTTTCTGGTACACGCAATTGCTGCCGAAGCCGTATATGCGGATTCTGGTTTCACCTACCTTGCCGATTGAATCGGTAAGCGAAGCCTGGCGTAACCTGAGATCGTTTCCCGGGCACGTGGAAACAGCTGACCGGCTGTATCTGAATCTACTCGGTAGCAGGGCCAGCATCGCACGTAAACGTGATGACATAGTTGAACTGGAATCGTTTGCTCGCGCGATGCCAAACGGCGACGAGTTTGCGAGCCACATTGTGGCGGAATTCTGGGATCGTGAGGCGCAACGCGCAGTGCGCAACGAACATCGTGATGCCGCGCTGATCGCTGCGCTGGAATCACTGGCCGTGGCGACGCCAGCACGGCGTCGGCTTGCTGCTGCATTACTGGGTGATGATTATGCGCAGCTGCTGGCGACCCTTGCCAGCGCCAGCGGTGACCGTCTTTATTTTAATGGCCAGGACATGCTGCTGAACTACATTACCGGCGCGTCGGTTAATCAGTGGTCATTGCAGAACGGCCTCTTGCAGCCGCGGGAGCCCTGGACGATTTCCGCACTGGAGGTTTCGCCTCTCGTTCGTCGAGTTGTCGTAGATCGCAATACCAGCGTTTCGCGTATCGGCTTGAAGGTCAATATCAGCCATGCCCGGCTCGACGACATTCGAATGAAGCTGATTGCACCATCTGGCCGCGCTGTCGAACTGGAATTTTCAAATGAGCGTTCGGGCGCCAACGAGGAGACGGCATTTGCGGCGGCTGATTTGTCGTCGCTGGTCGGCGAGTCCATAGCGGGTACCTGGTCACTGAGTATTCGGGATGAGGCGACAGGCGTTAACGGGCACCTCGTGGGCTGGAATCTCAGTCTTAACTCGCAGGGCATCGTGGAAAGTTTCGATCGCGGCCTGGATATTCCGGCGCCGCTTGAACGTGAATCCGACAATATCTGGTTCAGCAACGACGGTCGCTACGCCGTGGCGCGAGCAATGAACAGCGACAGCGCGCGGTTGTGGCACATGGCCAGCGCGCGGCCTGCAAGGACCGTGGCGGTGCCCGCCGGTGAACGGGTTGCTGGTCTGAGCGCGGATGGCAGCTATCTTGTCACTGTTGCACAGAACAACGTGCATCTGTGGCGTACCAGTAATGGTCGTCGCGAAGCTGTCATAGAAGCAAATGCCGGTGGCGCATTGGTCGAATTAAGTCGCGATGGCATGCATCTGTTCGTAGCTCGCCGCGGCGAACCGGAATCTGTATTCAGTGTCTGGTCGCTGGCCACGCGCGAAAAGCTTGCCAGCCTTCACATTGCGGGATCACCAGCGCTGATTGCCATTGACAGTAGTGCGCAAAAATTAGCGGTTGCGGACTACGATCGTTCGGTGCGCATTTGGAACATGCGCGACGGCCAGCAACTTGTACAGCTGGACACGCACGCACAAGCCAGCGAGTTGCGTATGTCCGCAGATGGCAGCGTCGTTGCGCTGGTGCATGGCGAGCAAGGCTTTTCACTATGGCGTACCGATGCCGCTGCGCCGCCCATATTGAACGAGCGCGGTAACGATCGTTGGCAGATGCGCTTCTCGCCATCCGGCGAACGGCTGATCGCCGGCAGCCCTCGTCGTGGCTACCAGGTGTATCGCAGCAACGATGGAACACGAACCGGTCCGACTCTGGACGCAGGCCTGGCAGTCGGCAGCGAGCCCTTACTGGAATTCAGTGCGGACGAGGAATTGCTATTGACTGCAACCGCAAAGGACAAGGCGCGCTTCTGGCATCTGCCACCGATGCCACTGGCAGAAAATGTCAGCGAGCTTGCAAGCCTTCCGAATACACACCAGGTCTGGCGAAATTCGGGTGATAATCCCGCCGTGATTGCGCCGGGTGGGCAGCATATTGCGGTCGCGGACAGCGACGGTCATGTACACCTGCTGAATGTTCACGCAAGCGCCGAAGAGCTCGAGCGCGCCAGCGACGAGTTGAATTTCGTCGGACACCAAGGCGCTGTGCTGATGTTGGCGTTCAGTGACGACGGCGCGATGGTCGCAAGTGCGGGCGACGACGGCACGATTCGTATTTGGGATGCGGCGACCGGTTTGCCGCGGCCGTTTCATGCGAACGCCGCGGCATCCGGGGTTCGACAGCTCGTGTTTTCTCATACTGGCAGCCGCCTGGCGATACTGGCAGAGCGTCGCATAGCGATCATAGACGTTGCCGATGGCGCGGTTTTGATGGAGCTTGATCTCGGTGAACTGCATTCTGCCGTAGCATTTTCCAGCGACGAGGAAATTTACCTGGGCGCAGAGCGTGGCACGCTACGCAGTTTGAGTCGCGATCGGGTTGGCAACTGGTCGCTTAAAAATATCTGGAGCGGCTCGTTGCCGATCAGGCGCATCGGCGCCTCACCACGACGACCCAGGCTTGTGGTTGTTGATGCAGCCAATCACGCTGTTCTGCTGGATCTGCAAAGTGGGCAAACCGGCCACGCGACTCTGCAGCTGCCGGATGCGGTTACCGACGTGGTGTTTTCTCCAAGTGACTCAAGAATTTTGTTCAGGACTGCACGTTGGGTTCATCAGGCCGTGGTGTCGTCGGTCGGTTTGACATGGAACGCAGCGGCGCGAACACCCAATGCGATTGCGGGTTCGAAGCTGGTTATCGACAGGGTTGATGGTCAGGAGTCGCCGAGCCTCGATCCTCTGGGTGATCACGTACTCGTCTTAAGTCGAGATGGTGGTGGCGCCCGTGTCGTGGAAATCAGCTTTGATAACGAATCTGGCCCATTGCTGTTCGGGTCACATCTGGAGTTGCTGGCGGAATGGCGAAACAAGCTGGATTTTCCGCGTAGCCTGCCGTGACGCGCGCCACATCAACGGTCATCGCCCCGCAGGGTCCGCACGAGGAGCTCCAGTGTCGTTGCGCTGGCGTCGTTTGCACCCACAGCTGGAGCCGCGCGCAGTCTTACCCCTGACAACAGTTTGCCGGGCCAGGTACGTAGTTGTCCGCTGCTACGGCTGAACCAGCTGCCCCACAAGCCTCCAAGCGACATCGGCACAACAGGCACCGGCCGGTTTTCCAGAATACGCTCAACGCCGGGCCGAAATGCATGTACGTGGCCGTCGCGGGTTATCGCGCCTTCCGGAAATACGCAGACCAGGTTGCCAGCAGCGAGCTCGTCATCAATGCGGGCGAAGCTTTGCTCAAGTAGCTCTGCATTTTCCCGCGCCGAGGCGATCGGAATGGCCTTCGCTGTCGTGAAGATGAAGCGTAGCAACGGTATCTGAAAAATCTTGTACCACATTACGAATCGTACCGGGCGGCGAACGCAGCCAGCTATTATCAGCGCGTCAACAAAACTAACATGATTGCATACGAGCAGCGCCGGCCCGTCGTGCGGAATATTCTCGAGCCCGGATGAACGAATGCGGTACAAAGTATTGACCAATATCCAGACCAGAAAACGCATAAGGAATTCCGGTAGCAGCGAGTAGATATAGATCGCAACCACCGCGTTGACTACTGCCAGAACAAGAAAGAACTGTGGAATACTGACGCCGCTCTTAAGCAATGCCAGTGCGAGCAGTGCTGCAGCGACCATGAACAGCGAATTGATAATATTATTTGCCGCAATGATGCGCGACAGCTGTGACGGTTCGGCACGATCCTGAATCAGCGCATAAAGTGGCACGCTGTAAAAGCCGCCGAATGCGCCGAGTAATGACAAGTCTGCAAGGACACGCCAACTGCCTGCTCTGGACAGAAACTCGCCGACGGAATTGACTGCGATGATCTGGCTTACCGGCTGCGCGAAATACAAATCGACGGCAAACAGACTAAGACCGATTGAGCCAAAAGGAACGAGTCCGAGTTCAATGCGACGCCCGGACATTTTCTCGCACAGCAGCGAACCTACGCCAACCCCAACGGCGAATGCCACGAGCAGAATGGTGGTAATTTCTTCATTGCCGTTCAAGATTTCCAATGTGTAGGCCGGAACCTGCAAGGTTAGTGCCGAGCCGAAGAACCAGAACCAGGACAGCCCCATGATCGCGAGAAACACGCTGCGATCGGCACGCGCAAAACGCACCATGCGCCAGGTTTCCGTCCATGCATTCCAGTTCAGTTGCAGGTCCGGATCGACAGCCCGCGTGGCCGGAATGCCGCGGCTGGACAGATAGCCGATACAGGCGAAGCCGACGAGCAGACAGCCGATCAGGTAGTGACTGCCGTTATCAATCGCGACGGCAATGCCGCCGACGATCAGCCCGAGAATAATAGCGACGTAAGTGCCGGACTCGACGAGCGCATTACCGCCGATCAGTTCCTCGCTATTGAGCTGCTGAGGCAAATAGGCATATTTGACCGGACCGAACAGCGTCGATTGACAGCCCATCAAAAACAACACGAGCAGGAGTGACTTGTAACTATCGTTCAGGAAGGCGATTGCTGCCAGAACCATCAAGACGATTTCCAGTAGTTTGATACGGCGAATGAGCCTCGATTTTTCGTATTTGTCCGCGAGCTGGCCGGCCGATGCCGAGAACAGGAAAAACGGCAAAATAAACAATGCACCGGCAATATTGGCCAGTACGCTGGCGTCCAGGCCCGCAACCTGGGTCGCCTGGAAAGTCGCGAGTATGACGAGACCATTGCGAAAAATATTGTCGTTAAAGGCGCCCAGAAACTGGGTCAGGAAGAAGGGCGCGAAACGCCGCTGTCGTAACAGTGCAAACTGGCTGGACTGGGACAAGTAGGTCTTCCTGCTGGATCTGTGCCGGCGCCACTATACCAGACGACCGCTTGCCGTTCGGCGGCCCCGGATTGGGCTGGACCAGCAGTTGTGACAGGTGGATTGATTGCTAATACCGGCAACCGTGCTGGAATGCCGAGCGGTGTCCCGCGCAGCACTCGCGGTAGCGCAGTAGCGACTGAAATAGTCAATATCGGACGTCGCAAAACGGCGACAGCGCTGTGAAATTGGCCACAGCGGATCTCGCGACCCAGTTCGTATTGTCAGCCGGATGGCGGTGTTATGATTCCACGACGCTGCCGCGTCAGTCAGTAGTCATGGAGCAGAACCGGAATGAGACGGGCCGCAACGCTGTCAACTCGAAAAGCAGGATCATCTGCGTGCGTGCTACTCGCTTTGCTGTCCGCCTGCAGCAAGGAGCCACCACCGCGCACGGTAGTTGAGTTCGTCGAGAATCCACGGCTACTTGAGGCCACCATGGTGCGTTGCGCGCAGAATCGCGACCAGCTCAGGTATACCGCCGAATGCGTCAATGCCCGCGAAGCGGTTGACCGAATTGCGGCGACGGAAGAGGCAGCCAAGCGCTCCGAACTTGACGCCCAGTCAGAGCGCAAGCGGGAGTCCCTGCGGCGCGCCCAACAGGCTGCGTCAGCGGCCCGGCAGCGAGCTGTGGAAGTCGAGCGGTTGCGCGAAGAAGCCGAATACCTGGGTCAGTTTGGTGAGGTTGAAGCAGTGCCCGAGGAAACGGGTAGCGGTAGCCAACCGGTTACACCTGATCAGCTTCAGCCGGGTAACGATGCAGTTTCCGTTAATGAACCGCTGCCAAGCACAGTGCCGTCCAACGAGCCACCTGCCGTACCTGTCAACGAACCGAATGCACCCGCGGATTACGAAGCGGGCAGTCTTGAATCAGTTCGCGATGAATTGCAACGCAGACAACAAGGTGACAATCAGTAGTCCCAGGACTCAAGTTGCCGGCATGCTGCGAACATGCAAGTCCCGTTGCGGAAAAGGTATCTCGATCTGTTGACTTGCGAACGCCTTGTACACCGCACAGTTCAATTCGTGAATCATTCGACCACGATTTACCGGCTGATCGATCCAGCACAACAATTCAAAATTCAGGCTTGAATCGCCGAAGCCGCGAAAGCGTACGCGCGCTGCTGGATTCCTGCAGACTTCCGAGTGCTCATCGGCAACCGATTGCAGGCAATCAATGACCTTGTCGATATCGCTGCCGTAAGCGGTGCCGACAGCTATACGGATTCTATGCGCGGTATTCGGCCCGCCAGCTTCGTTAATAATCTTGTTGTTGCCGATAATCGCGTTAGGCACGGTTACTTCCACATCATCGCGCGTCAGTATTCGCGTACTTCGCAGGCCGATATGAGTAACCTGGCCGCGCTCGCCTGATTCAAGAATGATGAAGTCGCCAACTTTGTACGGTGCATCGGCAATGATTGAGACACCTGCAAACAAATTTGCCAATGTATCTTTCGCGGCGAAACTGAGTGCGAGTCCGACAATACCTGCGGAAGCAAGCCAGGCCGTCGGGTCGATGTGCCAGGCCTCAAGAATGAAAAAGACAGTCAATGCCAGCAACGCGATCTTAAGCACTGTTGAGGTCAGGGTCAGCATGTTCGGCTGCAAGAAGCCTTCGCTGCCGCGACGTGCGAGAGCGCCCAGAATCAGCGCGCTGACACGGCCAACAAAGCTGTACCAGATGATGATCGCAATCGATTTGAGTATGGCAAGAGTGATGAATTGGGCCATGTCGGTCATGCCAATTCGTACGGTCGCAAGACCGAGGCCGGCCAGTACGAACGACATGAATATCGGTCGGTGCACCAGCGCAACGAGTTGGTCGTCTATATTGGTTTTCGAACGACTCGCAATTTCTGACACGGTACGCGACAGGACCACATCGGCAATTTTACCCGCGATAACAAAGACGACGACGATGGCCGCAGCCTGCAAATACACATTCGGGCCCAGTAACTCTGCGTAGCCTTCGATTCGCTCAATATATGACTGCATGTCTTCCTTTGGTCGCGCGCGTCATTCAAGGATTATTGCGGATGATTTGGCGCATTGCTTATCAAGCCTAGCGAGTTTCCGGTTCGTCAGGCCCGCCCATACCGAATGTGCGGACACTGGATTCACGCGGCGCAGCCGGTCCCGCGGCATTTTTGCCCGGCGTCATGCCCGGCTGAGCCGGCAGGGGCATTGTTTGCGCGCTTAGAATCTGTACAAAGTTATTGGCAACGGCAGGCGCCATGTTGCCTGAGCTCGAAAATATCTGCTCAGGCGTAATACTTGCAGAACCGTAAAACGCTGCGTTGGCCTTGTCATCGATAGTGACACCGGAGCCTTCCAGCGACACGCCGGCAAATAATCCGCGGCTTCGTGAGTACGAATAGACTTCGGCTTCAAACTGAATATCCGTGGCAACCGCGGTGTGACGGCCAACAGGTCCGGCAGCGATGGACGCATCCGCGCCGAGGGTGAGCTTGCCGCTCGCTATCCCGTCAACGCCGCGACGGGACTTGAATACGAGAATCACATCTGTTGATTGCGCACCAATTTGCCAGCCGATGCTGCCGCCAGTCAGCGTGATGAATACAGGGTTGCTCCAGGTACTGTCCGGCTGCCGGATTACGACCACGCCTTTGCCTCTGCGTGCGCCAAGACCGAAGCCGAGCTTCACAACGTCGGGTATAACCGCAACCGCGTAAGCGCGTGCCAGCAGCGATGGCGGCACATTCTGTTCAGGAATCCGCTGTAACTGATCGACTACGTCGGTTGCATCCGCAACGCGCTTTTCCTCGCGAGTCGCGCCGAAGGCGGGCAGAGCGAGTATCAGTGAAAGTGCAACTAGCCAGCGGGTTTGATTCGTATTCATGGCGGATATCCGTAGATTGCAAGCGGTGAATGCCAGCGTGGTGTCTGTTTGTGTCCGGAAACTCCCGCATAGCATACGGGAAAAGCGGCTGCCGCTCACGATTGCTCGAGAACTCGTTCGACCTTCAAGGGCGGCAGCGGGCAGTCAAGTGACGCGCAAATCGCGCGCAGTAATTCGGCTTCGCTGACGCTCAATTGTCGGTCGGAACTGATCGCGGCGGCAAGTGCTTCAACCATGCTTCGGCGAGCAGCGTTGTTCATACGCTGTAGCACATCGAGGGCCTGTCTTGCTGCCTGTACCGGATTGGTTACGGAGCGGTACTCAGCGGTTTCTGCCCAAGCGCCAAACAACGCAGCGCCCGCGGAAAATGCGGCTCGTCGAGCGCTATCGTTCGGGTTGCCTTGTTCGGCAACAATTGCGAGCAATTCAAGTGCGGCGGCGCGTACGTCATCACGCGATGCGTCCGCTTTCGGGCGCGACGAAGGCTGCCTGGCATTGCCGAGATTCAGTTTCAGAATGCGATACAGGCAAAATTCCTGCAGCGCCACTTTGCCATCCAGTTCGATGAGCCGTTGACTCAGCTCCAGGAGATAATCAAGGCGTTGTTCCGGCGTCTGCCGTAATGCCGGAAATGCTATCTCAAGCAATGGCAGGCGCCACTGAGAACTGCCCTCGGCCAGTTCAGCGTAATAGTTGCGAACAAGGTTGCTGCGTTGCTCGCCGAGTTGCTGCGTCAACAATTCGAAGGCGCTGGCAGAATTCTCAACTCGCGGGTCGATAAACAAGGCCAGCGTCAGTAGCCAGGCGCTGGTTGGTGAGTGCGCAGCACCGTACAACGTGTCAGGCAACGCAATGCGCAGCGCGCCTGCAAACAACACGTGTTGCAGGGATGGGTTGCCGATGCTGTCCGGGATGGAGACAGAGGCGGCAATGTCGCCTCCGGCTGCGAAACCCATAGTCTTGCCCGTGGTATCCATTTGACTGACAGATGGGGTGACAGGCAATTCCACTTTAGGGAGTTCCCCCGGCTTGAACTGCGGCTGCAGCGCCAGAATGCGCTCCATCAACGGTGGGTGAGTTGCGAACAATGCGGAGAAGCGCGCGCCGTGCGCAAACAGCATATGGCTGACCTCTTCCGGATCAGCCGCAACCAGGTACGAATGTTGTTGATAGGCCGCTATTTTTTTCAAGGCATCGGCGATCCCGTCAGTCTGGCGGGTGAACTGTACCGCCGAAGCATCGGCAAGAAACTCACGCTGCCGTGATACGGCGGCCTTGACGAGGCGTGCAAAGAAGACACCAACACTGCCCAGGATTAGCAGCCCGAGACCGATTACCAGCGCCGGACCGCCGCCGCGATTGCGCCGACTCGAGCCCAGGCTCGCATGGTAGCCGCCACGCAAGATCAGGCGACCGACCAGGCCAAGAACCATGATGCCGAACAGCACGCCCATCATGCGAATATTGAGGCGCATGTCGCCATTCAGAATATGGCTGAACTCGTGAGCGACAACGCCTTGCAGTTCTTCGCGGCTAAGCACTTCAAGAGTGCCGCGGGTCACAGCGATTGCGGCGTCACCCGTTGTCAAACCCGCCGCGAATGCGTTTATGCCGGCTTCTTGTTCGAGGACGTAAATGTCCGGCACCGGCACGCCTGAGGCGATCGCCATTTCCTCGACGACGTTGCGCAGGCGCCGACGCAATGGATCGCTGACGTCCGGCGCAACCTGGGTGCCGCCGAGGTCACGTGCGACCTGGCTGCCGCCACCGGCTAGCCGCGCCGTTTTGTAGAGGCTGGAACCCGTGATCAGCAGCAGCGTGGCAATTGCGGTAAACACCAGCACGGCAGGTTGTACGGGCTGCATGTTGCTATATAAGGCAAAGCCGACCACAGCGGTAACGCCGGCGACTATCAGCATGGTCGCGACGACGTACGCGACGATCAGCCGTCTGGTCGCCCGTTTCGCCTTGTCTTGTGCGTCAAAGAAATTCACGTCATCACCAGGTTACAACTACCTGATAGCAACGCCGATGTCCGCTCAGGAAAAAGAGACCTTGGGCACGGCGCGTTTTTCTTCCGATTCGATCTCGAGGAAGCTGGCAGGATCGAAGCGAAACATGCCCGCAACAATGTTGTTCGGAAAATTCTCGACTGCGTTGTTGTACGCCAGAACGCTGTCATTAAATGCTTGCCGGGAGAACGCGACCTTATTCTCGGTACTGGTCAATTCCTCCTGGAATTGCATCATATTTTGATTCGCCTTGAGATCGGGATAAGCTTCCGCCAGTGCGAACAGACGACCCAATGCGCTGCCGAGTGCGCCTTCAGAGGCGCCGAGTTCTTTGATCGCAGCTGCATTGGACGGGTCCGCCTTGGCAGTTTTCAGGCTCGACACCGCAGTATTGCGGGCATTAATCACCGCTTCGAGGGTCTCACGTTCATGCTTCATGTAACCCTTGACCGCCTCGATGAGGTTCGGAATCAGGTCGTAGCGGCGCGTAAGCTGCACATCGATCTGCGCAAACGCGTTCTTTACGCGATTGCGGGAATTGACGAGATTGTTGTAGATGCCAATCGCGTACAGCACTACTGCCACGATTATCGCGAGGAAGATGAGTAATGAGGTCACAGTCGGGCTCCCTAAGGCGGAATATCGCCGGAAAGCATAACCCCCGGCACCTGTTAACGCTAGCCGTTGTTTTGGTTGCGTTTTCCGGTTTTTCAAGACCCGCGGCCGCAGACTGGGTCGGAGGGACCCGCGCGTTGATGGGTACCGAAGTCCGGGTTTATCTGTGGCACGACGATCCGGCGGCCGGCAATCTTGCTGTGGCGGCAGTTTTCGATGAGATCGCGCGCATAGAAGCGTTGATGAGTACTTATCGCGACGACAGCGAGATTTCCGCGGTCAATCGCGATGCTGCCGTGCACCCGGTGGTCGTCGGCCCGGAGTTGTACGAATTGATTGTGCGTTCGCTCGATATCTCAGTGTTGACCCGCGGCGCGTTCGATATCACTTATGACAGTGTCGGACAGTATTACGATTTTCGTGCGGGCCAGCGCCCGGACGAGGCGACAGTGCAGGCAGACCTCGCGAAAATTGACTATCGCCTGGTCGAGGCAGCCGAAAGTGATCACAGCATTCGTTTTGCCGCAAAAGGCGTGCGTATCAATCTCGGTGGCATTGCCAAAGGCTATGCGGTTGAGAAAAGCATCGACTTGTTACGCAGTCTTGGCGTGCACAACGCGATCGTGACGGCAGGTGGAGACTCCCGCTTGCTCGGTGACCGGCGTGGCCAGCCCTGGGTCGTCGGCATTCGCGATCCGCGCACGGAAGGGCAGGTTAGCGTGCGTATTCCGCTGGTAGACGAGGCGTTGTCGACCTCGGGCGACTACGAGCGTTACTTTATAGAGGATGGCACTCGCTACCATCACATCATCGCGCCAACGACGGGCAAACCGGCAAACGGCGTGCAAAGCGCCACGATCGTCGGACCGGACGCGGTACTGACAGATGCGTTATCCACATCCGTTTTTGTGATGGGTGTCGATAGCGGTTTGCGGCTGATTGCGACCTTGCCCGACTACGAGGGCGTCGTAATCGACGAAGAAGGCAAACTCTACTATTCGGATGGTTTGCAGCCGCCCGAGTAGGCCCGCATCGCAACTGTCGCCATTTGGCGTCCATCCCTGTCGCGAATCTGCGACGGCTTCCCCTGTCAATTCAGCCTGTTACGCTAGTCGTGGTTTGACGAACTGGCGCTCGTTTTGGCGTATCCGCGTTGCATGCAGGGGGGCAATTGTGACCGTGATCACGGCTACATCCGTGCACAGCCTGTCAGTATGCGTGAGGACTCTGCAGTTGCGGGAACCGTGGGCTGGGCAAAGGCGTTCGCTGTGCAGGCTCATACACCGCGGCACTGGCAGCAATTCCAGCGTTCAGCGCCATGCTTTGGCGCGACGGCTGTTTGGCATACCGGGAATAAGGATCAGGTAAATGAATGGACTAAAGACTCTGCTGCTGGGAGCAACACTCTGTGTTCTGACCGCCACCTCACTTGCATCGTCTGCGCTGACGGGACAAGCGGCGCCGGATTTTGCGTTGAAGAGTTCGGCGGGCTCCAACATGCGGCTCAGCGAATACCGCGGCGACGTGGTGATGATCAATTTCTGGGCAACGTGGTGTGGACCTTGCCGTCAGGAAATGCCGTTGCTCGATGATCTGTATAGCCGCTACGAGCGGGTGGGTTTCAAGTTGCTTGGCGTCAATATCGATGACGATTCGCGCCGCGCGATGCAAATGATCGAAGAACTCGGTGTGAAATTCCCGGTTCTGTTCGATGAAGCGAAAGACGTGAGCCGCTTGTACCAGGTCGAAGCGATGCCGGTAACGGTTCTTGTCGATCGCAGCGGCGTTGTTCGCCATGTTCATCACGGCTACAAACCGGGCTACGAGCAGAAGTATCTGACAGAAATTCGCGGTTTGCTGCGCGAGTAATCGCGTTGGCCTCAGTTAAGCAGGAGACGGCAGGTGGTTAAATTTCGCAGGGCGAGCGGCGTGCTCGGCGCACTCATGTTATCAATCTTGTCGCCTGTGGCCCTCGCGCAGGAACCCGCTGCTGATGGCTTGGCGCAGGAAGAATTTCGCAGTATCGACCAGGACGTACAGTCACTTAAGGACGAAGTGCTCGCGCTGAACCGCGACCTTTTTCTGCTGGAAGAAGAGCTGCTGTTTCCGGCCAATTCGCAGGTAGCGTTCTTTCTCTCCCTGGACGTTGGCGAATACTTCGTACTCGACTCGGTCAATTTGAAGATCGATGGCAAGGAAGTTGCCAACTACCTGTACACGGATCGCGAGGCGGATGCGCTGGTGCGAGGCGGGGTTCAACGCCTGCACCTCGAAAACCTCAAAGTGGGTGAGCATGAACTCATTGCCGTGTTTACCGGCAAAGGGCCGCATGATCGCGAGTATCGACGAGGCGCTACAGTCAATCTGGAAAAAGGGTTGGGGGCAAAGTACGTCGAGATAGCCATTACTGACCGCGTCAGCAAACAACAACCGGAATTCGATATCAGAGAATGGGAGTAGTCGTTGAGTCTTCGGCGTACTTTCCCGTTGCTGTTGGCGTTTCTGCTGTTCGCAGAAGCTACCCTTGCTGACAAGGCGTTGCCGCCAACGGTAATCCAGGATCCGTACTACGGCGAGGTCTTGTTCGACTTCTACCAGGAAGACTACTTCCCGGCCATCGTAAAACTGCTGGCCGCCCGCAAAGCGTCGCGGTTGCCGAATCACGACGCAGAGGCGGAGTTGTTACTGGGTGGTTTGTATCTTTCATACGGTCAGCATTTACGCGCGGCGGCAATTTTCGAACGCTTGCTTGCCGATAGCGTCGATCCTTCGGTACGTGACCGAACCTGGTTTTTTCTTGCACGCATTTGGCATCAACGCGGCTACATCGACGAAGCGCGGCTTGCCCTGGACAATATTCAGGATGAACTGCCGGGTTCGATGGATGCCGAGCGACGCCTGCTACTTGCGCAGATCCTGATTGCCCGGGGCGAGTATGCCGCGGCGATAGAGTTGCTGGATGGCTGGCGCGATCGCACCGAATGGGCGAGCTACGCCAAATTTAATCTAGGTGTTGCAATGGTTCGCGATGGCCAGGTCGCAAAAGCGGCCAATATTCTTGATGAGCTTGGCCAGCTTGAACCGTTTACCGAAGAATTGAGCGCCTTGCGGGACAAGGCCAATTTGGCTCTGGGTTACGCGTATCTCCAGGCCGGCGAGCCGCGCGAAGCGAAAAAGCCCTTGCGCCGTGTGCGACTGAATGGACCGTTCTCCAACAAGGCACTGCTGGGCGTGGGCTGGGCGGACGCGGAGCGCGAAGAATTCGGTCGCGCTTTGGTGCCATGGATGGAGCTGCACGGACGCAGTCTTCTGGATCCGGCCGTGCAGGAGTCGATGCTCGCAGTGCCCTTTGCAATGGCCAAACTGGAATCGATCAGCCAGGCAGCTGATCACTATCTGAACGCGATAGAAGCATTTCACGAGGAAGATGACCGCATCAGCTCGACAATTACGGCGCTGGAATCCGGGCGCCTGCTCAACAGCTTTCTTGCCGACAATGCGGGCGACACGACTGGTTGGCACTGGAGCATCGGTGAGTTGCCCGATGGTGCCGAGACTCGCTATCTCTATCATCTGTTGGCAAGCGATGAGTTTCAGGAAGGTTTGAAAAATTATCGTGATCTGGATTATCTCGCACGCAATCTGGAGCGCTGGCAAAACAGTGTTGGTGTGTTTCGCAACATGCTGGATACCCGGCAGCGTGCCTACGCTACGCGCTTGCCGGTAATTGAAGACAGTCTCGAGCGGGCCAATCTGGAACAGATGGTAGACCGCAAGCTGTCGTTTGATGCCCGCCTTGAGATAATTGAAAAAAATCACGACGCGCTGGCGTTGGCGACGGACCAGGAGTTCGCGCTGTGGGGCGAAATCTCCATGCTGGAATCGACGCCGGCACTGTCTGCCGATATTCCGGAGGCGCTGGACGCCCGGCGTCGAGTCAAGCTGATGAAAGGCGTCTTGCAATGGCAGCTTGAGAAAGACTTCAAGGAGCGGATGTGGCGTGTTCGTCGAGACGTGCGCCAAAGTGGCGAGGCGCTGGTTGACGCGCAACGCTCGCGGCGCCGCGTCAATGAATCGATGCGGAATGAACCACTGACATTTGCAGGTTTTGATCAGCGAATTGGTTCGCTCGAACCACAGATTACGGAACTGCGCGTACGGGTCGGCGATGCTATGGATCGGCAACGCGTATTCCTGCAATCAATCGCCGTCAACGAACTCCAGGCTCAAAAGCAGCGCTTGCAAACTTACACGGTGCAGGCGCGGTTTGCGCTGGCAGCAATCTACGACCTGTCGGCAACTGGCGGGGATATTGCGCCGTGAAGAACTGCCTGACTTTGATTGCGTTGTGTTTCGTGCTGCTGCCAGAGATGGTTCCGGCTGACGATGAACCGACCATTCGCAGTCTCGGCAATCGGGCCTACCCGGTACGCCCCGGTCGCCTGATCAATAACAGCAACAATAAGGCGCGCGATAATTACCGTGCGTTCCTTGATCTCGTTTCCGACGATCCGGAGCTGCGTGCGGAGGCGATGCGCCGCCTCGCGGATCTGGAACTGGAGTCCGTCGAAGCGGAACAACTTACAGACAACATTGACCAACTCGGCGGTCAGGGATTCGACAGCGCCGTCTCATTGTTCAAAACTCTGCTTGAGGCCTACCCCGATTATCGTCGCAACGACACCGTGCTCTACCAGTTGGCTCGCGCCTATGAGATTGCCGGCGAAACCGATCAGGCACTGGATACACTCAATGAACTTATCGGTCGTTATCCCGATACGGCACGCGTTGATGAGATTGAGTTCCGACGCGGTGAAATGCTGTTCTTGCGCAAACGATACGATGAAGCGGAAAGCGCATACCAGGCCGTGGTCGACTACGGTGATACATCGCGATTCTATGAGCAGTCGTTGTACAAACTGGGTTGGTCGCAATTCAAACTGGCGACTCACGAAGCAAGTCTCAGTGCATTTTTCGGCCTACTTGATCGCAAACTGACAGGTGTTGACTTGCTGGCGCCGGGCGAACCGCTGGGCGTCCTGAAACGTGCAGACCGCGAGTTGGTCGACGACACGTTCCGGGTGCTGAGTATCAGCTTTTCCTACCTGGATGGCGCGGACTCGATTGATGCGTACTTTGCCGATCACGGGGAGCCTGAATACAGCTATATCGTTTACAGCAACCTGGGTGATCTGTACCTGGAAAAAGAGCGCTTTGTCGACGCGGCAGAAACGTTTGAGGGCTTTGCTGCTAACAACACAGTGCACCCGAAGGCACCGTTGCTGCAGGTGGAAGCAATTGAGGCGTACAAGCAGGGCGGCTTTGCCATGCTGGTCCTCGATGCCAAGAAGAGCTTTGTTGAACGTTACGGACTGGAACAGCCGTTCTGGCAAAATAATGACCCGGCGAAATATGCAGAAGTTGCAGCACACCTGCGTTCCAACCTGACTGACCTTGCGCAGTACTCTCATGCGGAAGCGCAGAAGGACGGCAAGCGCAGCGATTACCAGGCAGCTGCACGTTGGTATCGAAAATTCCTTGATTATTTCCCGGACGAATCAGACAGCGCTGGCACCAACTTCCTGTTGGCTGAGATCCTGTTTGAAAGCGAAGACTTTTCCGCCGCGACCGACGAGTACGAACGCACGGCCTACTATTATCCGAGCCATGAAAAGTCGGCCGAAGCGGCCTACGCAGCGATCCTGGCGTACCGAAAACATGAGGAGTCGTTGCAGGGCGCCGAGCAAATGGCATGGCATCAGCGCTATCTTGACAGTGGTTTGCGTTTTGCCGACAGCTATCCCGAGCATCCGGAATCGGGTGCTGTGCTGACGACAATCGCCGAGGACCTGTTCGCGCAAGCCGAATTCGATCTCGCCATTACGGTTGCGCGGGCGGTTGTGAACAAACAGCCGCCGGTCGCAGCGACTTTGGCGCGCACGGCCTGGACCGTGATCGCGCATTCCCAATTTGATCTGGGTGAATTCGCTGCAGCCGAATCGGCTTACTATTCGTTGCGACCCTTGACGCCTGCAGATGACCTGGTCGCGCAACAGGAAATAAAGGATCGCATCGCCTCGGCGATCTACAAGCAAGGCGAAGCAGCCCGGTCCGCCGGTGACCTGCCGACAGCGGTAGCGCTGTTCCGCCGAGTAGGCGAGGCAGTGCCGGACTCTGACATTCGCATTACAGCTGAGTACGACGCCGCCGCAGCATTAATCAGCATGCAGGACTGGGACCGTGCCGCCGTCGTCCTGGAAGAGTACCGCCGCGATTACCCGGGCAGCGAATTTGCGGATGACGTTACCCGCAAATTGGCTGTTTCATATCTTGAGTCCGGTCGCGGCACCGCTGCCGCAAACGAGTTCGAACGCATTGCGGAGGCAGAATCAAGTGATCCCGACGTCAGGCGCGAGGCCTGGTGGAAAGCAGCCGAACTCTATAAAGCGAGCGCAGCTGTACAGGATGAAGAGCGTGTGCTCGACGTTATCGTAGCGCGTTACCCGTCACCACTGTCGGAGTCCATCGAGGCGCGTTACCGACTACTGCAGATTGCCGAGCAGGGCTCAAGCACGGCCTTGCGTACGCAACGGCTGCAGGAGCTGATTCGCGCGGATATTGATGCAGGTGCCGAACGCTCGGATCGCAGTCGTCTGCTCGCCGCCCGCGCAACCCTCGAACTGGCTGAACCGGCCCGTGAGCGATTCGCGGCCGCGCGCATTACGCAGCCTCTCGCGGATAGCCTCAGTTACAAGAAGCGCTTGATGGAAGACGCCGTTAAAGCGTACGGCAATGCAGCCGACTACGGTGTTGCTGAAGTCATGACCGCCTCAACCTTTCGGCTCGGCGAAATCTACCAGCAATTTGGCCGTGACCTGATGGACTCGGAACGCCCTGCAGACCTTGATGAATTGGCCCTGGAGCAATACGACTTATTGCTGGAGGAGCAGGCATTCCCATTCGAAGAGCAGGCTATCGAGCTCTACGAAACCAACGCCGCCAGAACGACGGACGGTGTTTACGATGAGTGGGTGCAAAAAAGTTTCACCGCCCTCGCGGGTCTGATGCCCGCGCGGTACGCAAAACTGGAGCGGAGTGAAGATGTTGTTACTGCGCCATACTGATTATCGACGTCTCACGCTGCGCCTGCTTGCAACGCTAGCGGCCTTGTCCCTGGCAGCGTGTGCGGGTTTGCCGACTATCAATAAGCAGGCCGCGGCGCCTGCAGATAGTGCGGCACAGGTCATGCCTGCGGCTGCGCAGACCCTTTACGAGCAAGCCGTTTCGATAATGGCTGCGGGCGATAATATTGAGGCCGAGCTGCGCTTTGGCGAATTCGTTTTGCGCTACCCGGATTATCCCGGCGCGCACGTCAATCTGGCGATTCTGAAAGCTCGTGGCGGCGATGATTTGCAGGCTGAGGCCAGTATTCAGGCTGCACTCGCACTCGACTCCGGGTACGCGCCAGCGCTGAATCAACTTGGCATGTTGCGCCGCCGGCAAGGGCGTTTCGACGAGGCCGAAGATGCCTATTTGCGGGCTGTTGATGTGCAGCCGGACTATGCACTCGCACATTACAACCTCGGCGTGCTGAACGAGCTGTACTTGCAACGTCTTGAAGCAGCGTTGCTGCATTACGAGCGTTATCAGGGCCTGGCAGGCGATGACAAGCAGGTCGACAAGTGGATTACCGACCTCAAACGACGGCTCGAATCCAATCAACGTTCTGCAAATGTGACGGAGTAACCGGTATGAAAACGCTATTCGTCGGAATATTACTGCTGATCACGGGTTCGCTGCTGCAGGCTCAGGAAGTTGCGGACGATGCGCCGCAGAGCGACGCAGAGACAAGTGCCGCTGTTGCCGAGGCTGCAGAACGTGACGCCCTGGAACCGGGCGTGCCGTCTACGGTTTTGGCGAACGAGGCGCGACGCACCGAAAGCGGTAATAAGGTGATGGACGAGATTGATCTCGACCGCACCGAGATTACCGGTAACCAGGAGCTGCCAAAGGTGCTGTACATCGTGCCCTGGCAGAAATCGGACCCCGGCGATCTGATGGGCAGGCCAGTCAATACCTTGCTTGACGAGGTGCTGGCGCCAATAGATCGCGGCGAGTTTGTACGACAGGTTCGTTACTACGACGAACTTAGCGAGCGGCAGGAATAGGCTGCTTTTAGCGACTATTTGATCGAAAGAGGAGTCATCAAATGGACAGTTTGGGCGCCATAGTGCGTTTTTTTCAACAGGGCGGGTTGTTCATGTACCCAATCCTGATCGTGTTCGGCCTCGGGCTGGTCATAGCCATCGAGCGCTGGATGTATCTCACTGTTTCCGGCGCGAGCAATCGTGCGCTGTGGAAAAAGATTATTCCGTTTTTGAAGGCGGGAAATTTCCAGGAAGCGGCCAACATGACCTCGAAGTCGAAGGCGGCTATTGCGTCGATTCTGACTTACGGCCTGTACCGGGTGAAATCGGCGCGGCGTCGTGACGACGTTGAGAAAGCCATGGAAGAGAGCCTGATGGAAGTACTGCCGCGCCTTGAAAAGCGTACGCACTACCTCGCAACGCTCGCTAACATCGCAACGCTACTCGGTCTGCTCGGCACCATTATCGGCTTGATCCGTGCGTTTACCGCTGTATCGAATGCCAACCCGGCCGACAAGGCGGATTTGTTGTCGGCCAGTATTTCGGTGGCGATGAATACGACGGCGTTTGGTTTGATGGCGGCGATTCCGCTGTTGCTGATTCACGCGTTGTTGCAGACCAAGACAAACCAGATTGTTGACAGCCTGGAAATGGCCAGCGTGAAATTCCTGAACGCGATTACTGAGCGTCAGTTGAAACCAGCCGGAGCGGCCGCGTGAGAGGTGGTCGTCGGGGAAGTCGTCGTCGCGCTACGGACACGGCCGAACTGAACATTACGGCGTTCATGAACCTGATGGTCATCCTGGTGCCGTTCCTGCTTATTACAGCCGTGTTTTCGCGGTTGGCAATACTGGAACTGAATCTGCCGGGGGCATCAACGACGCAGGCGGACGAGCCGGAGCTTGTCTTCCAGCTCGAAGTGATTGTGCGCAAGGACCAGATCGAAGTGGGCGACCGCAACGTTGGTGCATTGGGTATCTACCCAATCGGTACTGATGGTTACGACTTCAACGCGTTGACAGAGAAATTGCGACAGCTAAAAGCCAGTTATCCGGAAAAAACCGATGCGGCCATCCTGCTGGAAGCGGATATCCCCTATGACACCCTGGTGCAAGTGATGGACCGGGTGCGGGTTGCCGAAAGCATTGTTGATGACTCCATTGTCCGCACGGACCTGTTTCCGGACATCTCGATCGGCGATGCGCCGACTTCCGCTGGAGGCGACTGAACATGAAAATGTCAGCACGTGCGATGCGTATGGACAAGCGCCATGAGCGCGCCAAGAAAGGCGGTTCGTTAAACCTCGTTTCGTTGATGGATATTTTCACGATCCTGGTGTTTTTCCTGCTGGTGAACTCCTCGGACGTGGAAGTTTTGCCGAATGCCAAGGAAATCCAGTTGCCGGAATCTATTGCGGAAGAGAAGGCCAAAGAAACGGTCGTCATTCTGATCGGCGACGAGGACATCATTGTGCAAGGTACACCCGTTGCCCGTGTCGCTGACGTGATGCAGCGCGGCGGCAACACTATTCCGGAGCTGAAAGCAGCATTGCTGCGCCAGAATGATCGGGTACTGCGTCGCGAAACTGCAGACGAGGTGGCCAATCGCGAAGTCACGATCATGGGCGACAAAGATATCCCGTACCGCTTGCTGAAGAAGGTCATGGCGACCTGTACTGAATCCGACTACGGCCGGATCTCGCTTGCGGTGCTTCAGAAGAGTTCCGATCAGCTCGGCGAACTCGCCGCAGCACGCTGACGGAAACGGTAGAAGAGAAGGGTCAGGAGTTCAGGATTGGATATTCCCTACTACAGAGAATTTGAGCTGCCATGGAGCAATGACTCCGGCCAGGAACGCAAGTTTCGCCGATTGTTGTTGCAGACCATGCTGGCGATTGCCGTGCTTGGGGTGATCTGGCCGTTCTTGCCGTCGCCACAGCCGGATCCGAACGAGATCGAAGAGATACCGCCGCGGATCGCGAAGCTGTTGCTGCAAGACAAGCCGCCACCACCACCGCCGCCAAGGGTTGAACCCGAACCGGAGCCGGTGACGGCCGAGCCGGAGCCACAGCAGGTGGTAGAAGCTGCGCTGGAGCCGGAACCAGTCGTTGTACCGGAACCAGCACCCGAGCCACCGCCGATTGATCGCCAGAAGCAGGCCCGAGAACGGGCACAAGCGGCGTTGCTGCCGTTTACCCAGGATCTTGCTTCGTTGCGTGACAACGATGCGCTGGAAAAAGTGGCGGACACACGCCCGTTAACGGCGTCAGTTGGCCAGGCAGCCCGCAATGAACGATCGATGATTACCTCCAGTGCCGGTGCCGCGAGCTCCGGTATTAACACCGCCGCAATGAGTCGCAACACCGGCGGCAGCGGTCTTGGTGACAGGAACACAACCCAGGTCGAGAGCCCGGTTGCCGGCATCGGCGCGTCCGCTGGTGGCGGAGCGCGGCGTTCAGGAAGTAGTGGCAAAGCATCGCGGAGCCGCGAGGAGATCGAACTCGTGTTCGATCGCAACAAGGGCGCAATCTTTGCACTCTACAATCGCGCGCTGCGCCAGGACCCGACGCTTGAAGGCAAGCTGGTCCTGCGCCTGACCATTGCGCCGAGTGGCGAAGTGACGTTGTGTGAAGTGGTGTCGAGTGAGCTCAACGACGACGAACTGGAGCGCAAGTTGGTACAGCGGGTGAGTCTGTTTCGCTTTGAGGCGAGAGACGTCGAAGCCATCACTACGACCAAGCCCATCGATTTTTTCCCGGCCTGATTTAAACGTCGGTTAGTCGACGGCATCACGGATAATCTGATCGCGAACCTTGTCGAGCCCGGATTTTCGTCTGGGTGCGATCTTCCCAAGGCAATTCTTGTCGCGCGGGCAGTTGCTGCTGCGCGGGCAAATAATACTGGCGTCCTTGTTCGCGCCATCCGCGATCCAGCCAATATTCAGAATCTTGCCGACCGTCTCCAATTGCGCACGCGCATCCTTGGGAATACCGCCGACACCGCCGCCGCGATTGCAGGCTTCTTCAATCGCGCTACACGTGTCGACTGCATTGATGCCCTGCGCGGCCAGGGCCGGCGCGAGGTCTATTCCGGTACACATGACATGCGGATTGCCAGCGGCATCTTTTGCACGGATAGACTGGCAGCAGTACAGCCGCTTGTCGTCGCCATTGCGCAGCACTGAGATCTGCGCCGAAGGCCGGTCACTCTTCGTATTCAACATTTTAAAGACTGCCCAGTGCTGGCACGGGTCAGAAACCATGCGCATGTTGCCCCACGGCAGTGGAATGCCATTGCCACGGTATACGGCCCGCAGGTTACCCGGCGGATAAGCATCGAAATAATGCCAGTGCCGGTAAGGCGAAACGCTGGTCATGCGACGCATGGTTAAGCCAGGTGAAAGTTCGGCGCGTTTACCGATATCAATCGCGTAGCGATGCTTGGCAAGAAATTGGCGAAACGGTGTCTTCGGTGCCAGCAACGCGGCCGCGAAGTAACTGCATTCAAAATCTCGCCAGGCGTAGAGAATATTCTTGGCGTCGAGCTGCGGTGATTCTGCTTCCGGATGCCGGGCTTCTGTGCGATCGCCGGATATTTGTGCCGAGCGCGCACCGTCGCCGCCATGCAGAATCTTGTGACCGATGTGATTCGCGAGGTCGTATTTCAGCCGTTGCGGTGAGTTCTCGAGTTTGCGATTGATCCACAAAGTGCCCGGCGCTTCATAGAACGATCGCAGCAGAGAATTCAATCCGTCGGGCTCGCCGCGTCGATCGCGGCTAGGCGTACGCTCAAACCAGCGTATCGACAGGCCTGCGGCCCGAGTCATGTCCAGAAGGTCATCGACGCTAAGCGGGAATTGCTTGTGACCTATACTTTCGGCCGCCCGTTCGAGATCCGGAAAACGATTCTGGCGGGTTTCCTGGTGAGCGCGAATCAACAGGTGGGCAAACTGGGTACCAGTCGTACCGGTCTGGGACAGCAGCTCCGGGATTGCAATCTGCAACTGCTCGCCGCTGAACAAAAAACCGGGTTCCAGCGGCATGCCATCGATACCGGCCGGCTTTGGCGTCGTGCTGATCGGTTCGGCTTCCAGGGTTTCATCGAAGAACCAGTTAATGTTTTTCTGGAAGATCGCGGCAATTGTGTTCATCAGTGCCTCGGATGGCACCCGCTTGCCGTTTTCGATCATGGACAAATACGACACCGATGGTGCGTTCTCCGCATCAAACTGCACGCAACGCACTGACAGGTCTTCCAGGGTCAGGTTGTTGCGCTTGCGCAGGGAGCGAATCTTGGTGCCCAGGAAGTGGGCCTTGCGCATCAGACCGGAGGAGTTGGCCATAAGATGTTCCTGTGAAATTAACATTGTGAAATTTCTAATGTGAAATTATATACACAATGCTGGCTATGATGCGATCAGAGATTGATAAGCGAGCGGCTACTCAGGAACGACTCACGGCAGGAGCAACGCCATGCAACGAGCAAAGCAGACTAGCGAATTGGCAGAACAGTGGGCACACAGCCCGCGCTGGAACAACGTGCAACGCGACTACAGCGCCGCCGATGTGGTGAAGCTGCGCGGTAGCGTGCAGATAGAACACACACTGGCACGGCTCGGGGCAGAAAAATTGTGGCGGCTTATCAACCAGGACGAGCCACTTTGCGCGCTTGGAGCGCTTAGCGGCAACCAGGCTATCCAGGCGGTACAGGCAGGACTAAAAGCCATCTACTGCTCAGGTTGGCAAGCAGCCGGTGATGCCAACAGTGCTGGCGAGATGTACCCGGACCAGGGCCTGTATCCCGCGGATACGGTGCCGAAATTGGTTGAGCGAATTAACAACGCCCTGTTGCGGACAGATGAGGTGCACGCGCTGGATGAGCGTACCGAAATTGACTGGTTGGCACCGATCATTGCGGATGCCGATGCGGCCAACCTGGTCTCCTCCGATTCGGACGAGCGAGATCACCCGTTTATGACCGGCGAGCGTACCGCAGAAGGTTACTACCGGACACGGGCCGGGCTGGATCAGGCGATCGATCGCAGTCTCGCTTATGCGCCGTATGCGGACGTATTGTGGTGCGAAACCTCAAGACCGGATCTCAAGCACGCAGCGCGTTTCGCCGACGCGATTCACGCCCGCTTTCCGAACAAGTTGCTTGCGTATAACTGTTCGCCATCTTTCAACTGGCAAGCCCAGCTGGATCAGAAAAGCATTCGCAGCTTTCGCGAGGATCTCGGCCGCATGGGCTACAAGTTCCAGTTCATCGCACTGGCTGGCTGGCACTCACTGAATTCTGGAATGTTCCAGTTGAGTCGCGGCTACAAAGCCGATGGCATGGCGGCGTTCACGGAACTACAACAGCAGGAGTATGCCGATGAAGCCGACGGCTTTCGCGCAGCGAAGCACCAGTCGTTCGTTGGCGCCGGCTATTTCGACGCGGTGCAGAATACAATCCTGGCCGGCCAGAGCACGGTCGCTGCGCAAAGGGAGATCAAAGGCGGCAAGCAATTTGCGGCTTGATAATCGGCACTAGCCGCGTTTGCTACGCGATTAGCGCTGCGCGCGCCGGTCACAGCGCAGACTAGAGCCACCGCAGGTGCTGCCCGCGGTGGCTTTTTCGATTGCGCTGGCGGTGGCCAAATACGGTTTCCACTGATATTGTTTCTGCCGCGTTGCAGCGCAGGCTGCAGGACGCGATTTCCGCAGTAAGCAGTCAGGAGTAGCAGTGAAACTTGCCAGCCTCAAAAGTGGCGGCCGTGATGGCACGTTGGTCGTCGTCAGTCGGGATTTGAAACGCGCGATAGCCGTTCCGGATATTGCACAATCGCTGCAAGCGGCGCTGGATGATTGGGACAACGTGGAGCTCACGTTGCGCGCTGTGGCCGCCGATCTTGAACAGGGTCCGGTCGCAGGAGAAGAGCCGTTTTTACCCGCGGAGGCTGCGTCGCCGCTGCCACGCGCTTTTCATTGGGTTGACGGCAGCGCTTACGTAAATCATGTCGAACTGGTTCGTAAAGCACGCGGTGCGACGATGCCAGAAAGCTTCTGGCATGACCCGCTGGTTTACCAGGGCGGGTCCGATGATTTTCTGGGCCCGATGGACGACATTCCAGTGCCGAGCGACGAGTTTGGTATCGACATGGAAGCCGAAACCGCGGTTATCACGGACGATGTGCCGATGGGCTGCTCTGTTGATGAGGCCGCCAGCCACGTAAAGTTGCTGATGCTGGTCAATGATGTCTCGCTACGCGGACTGATAGCCGGCGAGTTGGCGAAAGGATTTGGCTTTTATCAGTCGAAGCCGTCGACGGCCTTTTCGCCCGTGGCGATAACCCCGGATGAGCTAGGCGACCACTATCGCGACGGCACCCTGCATCGGCCATTGCGAACGTTTCTGAACGGCGAACTGTTCGGTGAGCCTGAGTGCGGTGTCGATATGACCTTCAATTTCTTGCAGCTGATTGCGCACGTGACCAAAACGCGGCGGTTGGGCGCGGGTACAATCATTGGCTCCGGCACGGTCTCAAACTACGACCGGTCACGAGGATCCAGTTGCATTGCCGAGAAACGCATGCTCGAAACAATCGAGCACGGCGCGGCAACCACGCCCTTTATGACCTATGGCGATACGGTGCGCATCGAAATGCTGGATGACGATGGCAGCAGCCTGTTCGGCGCGATCGATCAGCGGGTCGTTCGTCCCCAGAATTAGTGGCAACCAGCGGTGGCGCATGACTGATTTGAATTACCTGACAGGCTTTGGCAATCACTTTGAGAGTGAAGCAATGCCGGGTGCATTGCCGATCGGCCAGAATTCGCCACAGCGTCCGCCGAAGGGGCTGTATGCAGAGAAATTCAGCGCCGAAGCCTTCACCGTAGCGGCCGCCAATAATGCGCGCAGCTGGTTGTACCGAATCCAGCCGTCTGTCGTGCAAGGTGAGTTCGCAGAGATAGATCGGCAGCTTCTACGCAGTGCACCGGACAACGAAGCAGTAGCAACACCAACGCCGCTCCGCTGGAAGCCATTGCCACTGCCAACTGAAGCGACAGATTTTGTTAGCGGTTTGTGCACAGTCGCCTGCAATGGTGATGTGGCAAGCCGGCACGGATCAGCTGTGCACGTTTATCGCGCAAACCAGTCGATGGATGAGCAATTTTTTTACAACGCTGATGGCGAGATGTTGCTGGTGCCGGAGCAGGGCGCGTTGCGCTTGCATACCGAGTACGGCGTGTTGGGTGTTGCGCCGGGCCACATCGCGGTCATTCCGCGCGGGGTGCGATTTCGCGTTGTGTTGCAGGATGCTACTGCGCGCGGCTACGTATGCGAAAACTACGGCGCCCGGTTTGACCTGCCCGAACGCGGGCCAATCGGCACCGACGGACTTGCCAATCGCCGTGACTTTGAAGTGCCGGTTGCAGCATTCGAAGAACGTCGTGGCAATTTCAGATTGCTGGCCAAATTCCAGGGCCGTTTGTTCGCAGCCGACATCGATCATTCACCGCTGGATGTTGTCGCCTGGCACGGCAATTTGTACCCGTATCGCTACGACCTGCGACGGTTCAACACGATAGGCTCGATCAGTTACGACCACTCGGACCCATCGATATTTACAGTGCTGACGTCCGCGTCTGTAGTCGCGGGTACGGCAAACGTGGACTTTGTGATATTCCCGCCGCGTTGGCTGGTGGCGGAAGACACGTTCCGGCCACCCTGGTTTCACCGCAATGTCATGTCCGAGTATATGGGCCTGATTTACGGCGACTACGATGCCAAGACTGGCGGTGGCTTCGTGCCCGGCGGTGCCAGCCTGCACAACTGCATGGCGGCGCACGGCCCCGATGCAGCAACCGTAGCGGCAGCCAGTTCCGGGGAGCTCAAACCACGCAAACTCGCGGACACGATGGCCTTCATGTTCGAGTCCCAATATGTCTATGCGCCGACACGCTTTGCGCTGGACAGCGACGCACGCGATGCTGCCTACCAGGACTGCTGGCAGTCTTTGCCCGCGCACTTCGAGCCCTGAATCAGCGGCAATGGCGGGCGCGCTTTAGTTTGAGTTCTCGCAGCCTGGCTTCCAGCCGCACACCTCGTTTCGCCGTGTAGCCGGCCCGCATTTGCGAGTGAATGCGCTGGATTTGCTGGCCAATGCGCGCGCATTTCGTCTCGCTGAAACGCTCGTATGCCGGCGTATTGTTAGTCAAAAGATAGAGCAGAATTAATGCTGCCTGGCTGTGCACGACTACCTCCTGTTGCCGCTGGACCCCGCTACACGCGACAATCGCAGTTCACGGCACGGAGCGACAGGCGCGTTTGTGGATGTTTACTGCGGAAACGACGAGTAGCGCGCCAATACGCCAGGATGCAGGGAGACAAAACCGGAATGGACTGGAAAATGCTGGCCGTCGTTTTTTCGACGGTATTTCTTGCTGAGCTGGGCGATAAAACCCAGTTAGCTACCATGCTGTTTGCGGGTCGTGAATCGGCGAGCATCGCAACCGTATTCGTAGGGGCATCACTGGCGCTCGTTGCCGCGACGGGTCTTGCCGTGTTCGTTGGTGCGACGTTGTCGCAGTATGTCGATACTCGCTACCTTTCCTATGTTGCGGGAGTGGGCTTTATTGCGGTCGGCGCCTGGACGCTGTACAGCGCGTGACAGTGACCAACACCTGATGAAAGCGGCCGCCTACGAGGCGTTTCAGGGCCCACTCGTAACGGGGCAGCATCCCGACCCTGCGCCCGCTGTAGATGGCGTGGTCTTACAGGTCATGGCGACCGGTATTTGCCGCAGCGACTGGCATGGCTGGATGGGACACGATCCGGACATCCGCCTGCCGCACGTGCCGGGGCATGAGTTGTCTGGCGTGGTCGCGGCAACGGGCAATGCGGTCAGGCTGTACAAGGAGGGCGATCGAGTGACGTTGCCGTTCGTCTGCGGCTGCGGTGCCTGCAGACCTTGCCGGGCTGGCCAACAGCAGGTATGCGACAGGCAGTCGCAGCCCGGTTTTACTCACTGGGGCTCCTACGCCGAGTTTGTAGCCATCGAGCATGCCGATATCAACCTGGTCGCATTGGACGATGATATTGATTTCGTTACGGCGGCCAGCCTTGGATGTCGCTTCGCGACTTCGTTTCGCGCGGTCGTGACACAGGGCAGAACGGGGGCCGGCGAATTTCTGGCTGTATACGGTTGTGGTGGAGTTGGTCTTTCGGCCGTCATGATCGGCGTCGCGCTGGGTGCCAGGGTTATTGCCATCGATATCGATCAGCAACGTTTGCAGCTGGCGCTGGCACTGGGCGCTGAAGCTGCAATAGATGCGCAATCCGTCGACGATGTTGCACTTGCTGTCGTTGCGGCGACGGACGGCGGTGCAGAGGTATCTATTGACGCTTTGGGCAGCCTTGCAACGTGCCAGAATTCCATCAACTCACTGCGCAAACAGGGGCGGCATGTTCAGGTTGGTCTCATGCTGGCCGACTACAGTGCGCCGCCCTTGCCGATGGACAAAGTGATGTCCAACGAGCTGGAGATTATCGGCAGTCATGGAATGCAGGCTCATGCTTACGGTCCAATGCTCGACATGATCCGTACGGGGCAACTCGATCCTGCGCGCCTCATTGCGGAGCAAGTGAGCCTGGACGAGGCGGCCCGCCATTTTGCGAGTGAGCGCTACATGCACGGTGCCGGAATTACCGTCATCGATCGATTCAACTGAGCGACCAGGGGCAGACATGCTGGATGTAATTCTGAAGCGTTTCGATGCGCCGGACGAGGTGACCGAATTTGCCAAAGGCCGCTTTGAGACGGTTACTCTCGGTGGCATGACAATAGGCCGTGCTACTTATCAACCCGGGTGGCGCTGGTCTGCCGATGTTGGCCCGGGCCTTGGCGAAAAATTTTGTACGGTTGAACACGTGGGTATGGTTGTTTCCGGCGCGGCAACAGCCGCTTTTGCAGACGGCAGGGTTACGGAAATGCATCCCGGCGATTTGTTTCATGTGCCGTCTGAACCACACGACAGCTGGGTGCTTGGTGACGAACCGTACGTGTCGTTGCACTTCCTGGGTGCGTCGACATACGCGCTGAGTGCAGGCAGGCGTTGAGCCCGGCGTGAACAAGCTGCCGTTCTCCACTGCTGCGATATCGGTTGTGGCCGCTGTTGGCTTGTGGTTGCTCGCCACGATGCTGGAAGACGAATCGCGCTGGCAGCCACCGGCAGGTAAATCTGAGAGTGTTGCCGGTTTCGGACGCCGGGCTGCGGACAGCCCGGTCCGCGGCGGCGCCGCAGCACTGCGCTGCCAGGAGGCCGAGCGCAGCATGCAGGATCTCGTGCAACAGTCGCAGATGTGCGTGAGTGACGACGATTGCACAATTTTTGACTATGGCTACCCGATTCAGTGCCTGACTTCAGTAGCGAAGTCAGAAATCAGCGCGCTGCGAATCGAATATCGTGACTATGAGGCCAATTGTGAATTCCGGGTCTTTTACGATTGTCCGTCCGAGCCGTTTGAACGCCACCCTGTCTGCCGCAACAACCGCTGTGAAGTCGTGCTGCGAACGCTTGATTACCTGCGCGAGGAAACGCTGCAGCACCTCGGCATCGAGGGCGCCAATTGAGAACATCGATCAGTAAAGCTCAATGATGAGGGCATACCCGATATGACGACTGCGCTGCGAGCAACAGGTTTTGCACCGGTGGCGCGAGCCGATGCGCGTGTCCTGATACTGGGTAGCTTGCCCGGCGTGCCGTCGTTGCGTGCGCAGCAGTACTACGCAAACCCGCGTAACGTGTTCTGGCGCATCATGCAGGACTTGCTGCAGATTTCACTTGACCTGCCGTATGCTGAGCGCGTTGCTGCTTTGCTCGAGCGGCGTGTTGGGTTGTGGGATGTGCTGCAATCTTCGCAGCGTGCCGGCAGCCTTGATGCAGCAATCAAGCGTGTTGATGCCAACCCAAATGATTTTATGCAGTTTTTTCGCACACATTCACAATTGCGGCTTATTGCCTTCAATGGCAAGACGGCGGCGCAGTTGTTCGCGCGCTTGCAATTTCAAGTCGGGGACGCCGGCTTGCCGCTGCAAACAAGTTTGCCATCGACCAGCCCGGCGCATGCGGCAATGTCTTATGCAGACAAACTTCGCCACTGGTCAGTGGTGCGGGAAGCGCTATGCGACTAGACTTCAATGTAGCTGCCGAGTACTTGGCAGAATGGCTGAACCGGAATCAGCGAGGAGAATAATATGATTGGCTACGTGACACTGGGTACTAACGATCTCGACAAGGCAGCCGCATTCTATGATGCATTGCTGGCGCCGCTGGGTGGTAAGCGCTTTATGGAATTTGACGGTTTTATAGCGTGGTCAAGCAACCCGAAGGCTCCCGGCTTGTGCGTAACCCGGCCCGCTGACGGCGAGGCGGCATGTGTGGGTAATGGCGTGATGGTCGCACTCCATGCGGGCTCGAAAGAAAAAGTGGATTCGCTGTATGCGCAGGCGATCGAACTGGGCGGTACTGACGAGGGTGCGCCGGGTCCGCGCGGCGAAAACTTCTACGCCGGATATTTTCGCGATTTGGACGGCAATAAGCTTAATGTCTTCAGCATCCCCGGCGCCGACGGCTGATAGCCAGCGCCGGATGCCGGAGCCGGTCGCTCTAGAGTGCGCTGTCGCCGGTTTCGCCGGTGCGGATGCGCCAGGCCTGCTCGAGCGTCGTGACGAAAATCTTGCCGTCTCCGACCTTGCCGGTCTTGGCACTGTTAATGATGGCTTCAATGACTTCCTCGACGCGGTCATCGGGAACGGCTACTTCAATCTTGGCCTTGGGCAGAAAGTCGACTACGTACTCTGCGCCTCTGTAGAGCTCGGTATGACCGCGCTGACGGCCGAAGCCCTTGACTTCACTGACCGTCATGCCCTGCACACCCACCTCCCCAAGCGCATTACGGACGTCGTCCAGGCGGAACGGTTTCACTATCGCGGTAATCAGTTTCATACAGCATATTCCTGAAAAATGTCGTCAGGGCAGTATTCTAACCGATACCGTCGGGCTGACCAGTGAAAGCCATGCCTCGCGTGGAGTTTGCTTGCCTGCCTCGATTGCCGCGGTTATCGTGGGACCACTTCTACAGAGTACTTAACGCGAAGTTTCCGACCATGAGCCGTTTTGTTGACACACTGCGCGAGCCAGAAGGCCTGAAATACAACGGCATTGCGTTGCTGTATGCCATCCTCGGCTGGGGTCTCGGCATCGCTGGTTTGTTGCACCCGTCGCTGCTGGTTAATGTTGGCGCCACGTTGTTGCTTGCACACGCAATGATAGTCGCGGCTTACCTGCTGCACGAATGTGCGCATAACCTCGTCTTTCGACGGATCGGCCATAACGCGACTCTCGGTCGCTTGCTCACCTGGTTTTGCGGTGCCGCGTATGGCACGTACGAAGACATTCGCTACAAGCATTTTCGTCATCATGTCGACAATGACGATGTTGTCTGGTTCGACTACGAACGTTTTTTCCGCGAGCACCCGCAGGTGTTGCGGGTAACCCGGCTACTGGAGTGGTTCTATATTCCGGCGCATGATCTGCTGATGCACGGCATCATGATTTTTACGTCATTCGTCATTCCAGAGCGGCGCACGCAACGAACGTATAACGTGGCGGTTATCCTGGTGCGAACCAGCTTGTTCCTGTTGTTGCTCTATGTTTCGCCGCTTGCTGCATTTCTGTACACGGTCGCCTATCTCCTGATGATGACAGTGTTGCGATTCATGGACAGCTTGCAGCACGACTACCCTTACAGCCTGACCCTGTTCGAGAAGGGTCGTCCGCCGCGCAAGGGCGATGTCGCGTTCGAACAGGCACATACCTACAGTAATCCGCATTCTTTGCGTCTCGAGAAGTTGAACTGGCTGACACTGAATTTTGGCTTTCACAATGCCCATCACGCCGATATGAATCTGCCGTGGTACCGGCTGCCCGCAAAGCATAGGCAGTTGTTTGGCGACTCGCTTAGTGCCGTGATTCCATTGTGGGCTCAATTGCGAATTTTTCACCGCCAACGTGTACGCCGCATCATGGATAATCACGAGGACGATGGGCCGAGTGGCAAAGAGTGGTTGCAAGCGGCGCAGCGTGCAGAAGTTTATGGCGGCAATGCAGCGTCATTCCTGACTTCATTTTGAAGCACCCGTGACATCCTACTGCAAGGCAGCTTGGCGGCGTGGCTAGCCTTTTCGAGTCAGCTGACTGGCACACGCTGATAGGCAAGGTCATCGCTGCGCGCGACGATGCGTCGATGGCGGCGGCAATGGTGGATGCGGTTGGCGTGATCGTCGATCACGAGGGCACCTGCTTGCTGGCGTTTCATAATGATGCAGGCCCCGAGGTGCTGCATCACACGCTGGAGCCGGCAGGCGAGAAGCACTACCTGAATCGATACCTCGACGGTCCGTATTTGCTCGATCCTCTCTACCAGCTTGCGATTCGCGATCAAAAACCAGAGTTTTGCCGTTTCCGCGACGAATTGCCCGATCGCTTCCGTGCCAGCGAATACTACCGACAGTACTGCGAACGTACACACTTGCAGGACGAGATGGATTTTCTGCTGGACGTCAGCCCGCGCACAACGCTCGTCTTCGTCGTTGGGCGACGTACAAAAATGTTCAGTCGTGCCGAATGGCGGCGTCTGGAATTGGTTGCCCCGACTATTCGCTCGGCGATGTCTGGCATTTGGGCATTACGCGCCGATGGCAATGGTCGCTTGCAGGCTGGCGATTTTCATCGTCGCCTCACCGACAGTTTTGAGCATTTCGGCGAGGGTGTTTTGACCGACCGTGAGCGTCAAATCAGCCAGCTATTGCTGCGCGGTCACTCTTCCAAATCGATCGCGCGGGAGCTATCGATAGCGCCAGGAACGGTAATGGTCCACAAGCGAAACCTGTTCGCCAAGTTGGGCATCAGCTCCCAGTATGAGCTGTTTTCGTTGTTAATTGATGAACTGGGGCGCCAGTAGTCGTTCTTACCGCGATGCGGTTCACAGTATCGGCAATGCTACCTTGTAAATGGTATTCAGCTGGCTGCGCGACACCGCCACCATCCGGACTCCCGCTGCATCGGCTGTGGGAGCTCAATTACCGGGTAAGCACTCATGTTTGATTTCGACTTCGGCCTAGGCGACGACCTGGACTTGCTGCGCGATACCATTCGCAGCTTTGCAAGCGACCATATCTCGCCACGCGCAGAGGAGATTGACGCAGCGAATCAGTTTCCTCGCGATCTTTGGCCGCGATTGGGCGAGCTGGGCCTGCTTGGCATAACGGTGGAGGAAAAATACGGCGGCAGTGGCATGGGCTACCTGGCGCACGTGATAGCGATGGAGGAGATCAGCAGGGCTTCAGCATCTGTCGGCCTTTCCTACGGCGCGCATTCCAACCTGTGCGTCAATCAACTACGCAGATGGGGTAGTGAAGAACAGAAGCAGCGCTATTTGCCCAGGTTGATATCAGGCGAGTTCGTTGGGGCGCTCGCAATGAGCGAAGCCGGTGCCGGCTCCGATGTGATGGGCATGCGTACCCGCGCTGTTCGCTCGGGCGACAACTATGTGTTGAACGGCAGCAAAATGTGGATTACCAATGCGCCGGAAGCAGATGTGACAATCATCTACGCGGTGACCGACGATAGCGGCGATTCGGTCAGACTCAGTGCATTCCTGGTGGACCGGGATACTGATGGATACTCGACCGCACAAAAACTCGACAAGCTTGGTATGCGCGGCAGCGATACTGCTGAAATCGTGCTGCAGGATTGCAGCGTGCCAGCATCCTGCCTGCTCGGTGAGGAAGGCCGCGGCGCCGCGATCCTGATGTCCGGACTGGATTATGAGCGCCTCGTGCTCGCTGCCGGCCCGCTCGGTATCATGCGCGCGTGTTTTGATGTCGTCATGCCCTACGTGCACGACCGCAAACAATTTGGCGAGCCGGTCGGCACGTTTCAACTCATGCAAGGCAAAATCGCAGACATGTACACGGCAATGAATTCGAGCCGGGCCTACGTGTACTCGGTTGCACGCGCCTGTGACCGCGGCCAGGC
>JBBKWB010000057.1:0-21153 GCA_037968755.1 Woeseia sp. | reverse complement strand
GTCCTGATTACGGATCAGTGCAAGCTTGTGCTGCACACATGGATGGGTGACTTCTTCGTGCATTGTTAATGGCTCCCTGTCAGCCCTGCGGCGTGCTGGGACGAAACACCTGCATGACTGTGCTGAGTTAATCGTTGTGGTCGCGTCCAGCTGGCGCGACACAAGCCGCGGAGACCGGCTAGCGAACCTGCGGGCGGGCTCTGATATGGCCAAGTATATACCAGCGCAGCGACGTTCGACCTTCTGCCTTGCGTCACACAAGCTGATATCCACCCTATCGGCCGATTCCAGTATTCGCCCGGCCTTGGCAAGACTGCCTGCCTATTCGCCTTGAATCGCACTCACAGCCGCCTGCGACCGTGCAGCGCGCCGTTATTTTTCAGACCACGTCGCGTATTCATTGCCGCTGGGGTCTTCGAAGTGGAAGCGGCGCCCACCAGGAAAAGAGTAGATTTCCCGACTGATGCGGCCACCGGCTTGCTTGACACGCTCGAGCGCCAAATCGATGTCAGCGTTGTAGAACACCACCAGAACGCTGCCCGCTGCCACCGTCGCTTGCGACTCAGAACGATAAAAACCACCAGCAAGGCGGCCGTCGTTGAACGAGCAATAGTCGGGGCCGTAGCTTTCAAACGTCCAGCCGAACAGGCTCTCAAAAAACTTCTGCACGGCGGGCAGGTCCCGGGCTGGGATCTCAATGTAGTCAATCTTGTCTTCGCCTGTCATGCACGTGCTCCCGATAGTGTTGCCACTACAGCATAAGGGTTTTTAGCCGCAGTATAGGTCGTTCTGCGTGTATCACTACCGTACCGAAGCCGCCTGCCATTCGAAAGACGCCGTCACCTGTCCGTTGAAATTCGGCAACACGGCCATGGCCGAGACGACTGGCCAGGCCACCAATCGCACCTTCTTCCGCATTGCTGTCTGCCGTCCTTAGCTGGGTGCAATATGGAAACTCCAATTGACCCGGCCGAATGCAAACATCTTCGGACGGTCGTGGTGCTTCGTAGAATGCATGGTCCGGACCAAGGCACAGATCCATATCAAGAATCAGGCCAGCGCCTTCAAGATGCCATGACAGTACGAAAGACTGGGTGAGACCCACCGCTTTGAACTCGCGTAATTCAGACCAGTTTGTAACGTCGTCACTCATCTCATACTTGCCAGCGCATGCCTGCGCCAGACTCATTCCCGGTAGCAGGGGGCTTGCACCCCTGGGCTCAGGATTCTAACTCTATGCGGACCTCGGATCGAACCGAGTTGGCAATAAAGCACTGCTCATGCGCTTCTGTATGCAGCGCCTTGAGCACCTCTGGCGACGGCGCCGCGCCAACGAATTGGGTTCGTGGATGCAATACGACTTCAGTGATTAGCATCCGGCCCTGGCTGTTCTTGCGAAGGGTTGCGACAGCGTGATCGACATAGTCGTCGACGACGACCCCACGTGCCACCGCCAGCGACAGGAAGAACAGCATGTGGCAGCTCGACAACGCCGCCACAAATGCCTCCTCTGGATCAACATTGGCGGCAACCGACATTGGCTCCGGCACAATGTGCGGCGAAGCCGATGCCTGCACGGTTACGCCGCCATCAAACTCCCATTGATGTGCGCGACTGTAACGATTATCGAGAAACGGCTGCTCACCGCGCTGCCAACGAACCGTGGCGACATAACTTCCCATGCGCTTGTCCTCTCAATTTCGCAAAGCAATTGGCACGTTCGCGCATGCTAGCCAAGCCGAGTGCCATTCGCGCAAGCTCGATCAGGCACTGCCAGAACGACACTCCCATCACTTTGTACAAACCCGGTCACCAGGCATTCGGACATGAACGGACCGATCTGCTTGCGCGGAAAATTGACCACGCCCATTACTTGCTTACCAATCAGGTCATCGAGTGTGTACAGGTCAGTGACCTGAGCTGACGAACGGCGCACACCAACCTCATCTCCGAAATCGACGGTCAACTTGTACGCCGGCCGGCGCGCTTCAGGAAAATGCTCGGCTGCGACGATCGTGCCAACGCGCATTTCCACACGTTCAAATTCCTGCCAGGTCAGGTCTGTCATCGATGATTCCCTTGCTCTTGTTTTTGGTTGCCTACGACACCGCCCCGAACAAGCCACTTTGGGCCAGTCCGTCCAGCACAAACTGCACCGCAAGTCCGGTCAGCAATACGCCGAGGATTCGAGTAATTACATGCATACCCGTAACGCCCAGCAATTTCTGTATCGGACTCGCAAGTAACATGCCGACGAAGGTAATCAGCAGCACCGCGAGCAGTGCCGCGACCACTGCTACCTGCAAAATAAACACGCCACCTGCTTCGGACATCAGCAGTATCGACGCACCCATCGCACCGGGACCCGCAATAAGTGGCGTGGCCAGCGGAAATACGGTGATGTCCTGCTTGGCGGTTGCTTCCCGGGTTTCCTCGGGTGTGGTCGACGTGCCGCCAGACGTTCTTGCGAACACCATTTCAATACCGATGAGCAGCAACAGGATTCCGCCAGCAATGCGCAGAGCCGGCAGCGAGATACCCAAGGTCGATAAAAGAAACTGGCCGGCGATCGCGAAGAACACAAGAATTCCGGTAGCAATCAAAGTGCCCCGAAAAGCTATGTGACGGCGCTCACGCGGCGTCGAATTCAGGGTAAGCGCGGCAAACATGGCCGCAACGTCCGGCGGGCCTATCGTGGCGAAGAACGTCGCGAAGGCGACGAAGGCGGTCTCGATCATTACCTAATCCTGATTCTGGACCGCAAGTTTACCTGCTTCCTTCGCTCTACCCAACGGCAAACTGCTGCTTGGCCGCAGCAGGTCTGGCTCATTAGCGGCCCGCTGCAGCCTCGTACACGTATAGGTTCAGTTCCACATCGTCTTCAGTCGACCGCGTAACCTGCTCGAGCCGCATGCCGAGGCGCTCGAGCAAGACATTCGATGCGCGGTTGTCCGGTGTGGCTATAGCCAGCACGCGATCGATCCGCAGCGTCTCCAGCGCGAATTTCAGAACGGCGGCCGCGCTTTCCAGGCCGTATCCTGCGTTGCGAAACTCAGGCAGAAATGCGAAACCGATATCCGGCGCATCCAGATTCTCTCGACGCACCAGTCCGCAAATTCCGACTGTCGTACGATCGGTTTTGCGCTCAACGGCGTACATACCAAACCCATGCTCGGCGTAGCTCTTCAGCACCCGGTCCGCGAGGTAATTTTGCGCCTGATCCTGTGTACGAACTCCGCGGTCACCGATATATCGAATGAAGTCGGGATCGTTCAGGATCGCGAGCATGAAGTCGGCATCTGCACCGGACATTTCACGCAGGTGTAGCCGATCGGTTTCGATTACGATTGCCTTGCCGATTGTCACGTGCATATCCTGGGGCTTGCCTCGCTGTAGCGTGATTCAAGCAACAACCGACCAAGGTATTGGCGACCCTTTTGTCTGACCCGTTCGCGATTGCGGGGACCTGGACGCTGCCTGGCCATAGCCGGCAATTTGCTCGCCCCTCGAACGCTGCACATCAATTACTTGCGACCTGCGACTGGTCATCCCCGGATGCACTGCTTTGCGAGTTTTTATCGACAGCCCGTTGCTCACGTTCAGCGATCCGTTTTTGCACTAACGCCAGCCTGCGCGCGTGATCATCGCGTTCAGTCGGCATGACAAACGCGACCCAGACCAGGATAAATAACCCCATTGCGATGAGGAAGCCGTAAACAAGACTCCAGTCCATACTCTCCCCGACTTAAACTTCGCTCAAAACAACGCGCGCAGCAGTAACAGGAATCCCAGTATGCAAAGTGGTATCCCAGCCACGGCCCCGAGAACGCTCATCGTCAGGGTCACACCGGCGACCATCAAGAGAAAACCGAGTAACGCACCGACGATGCGACTGCAAACCACGATAACGAAGCCGAGCAACCTCCACAACAGGACAAACGGCAGCAGCAGCACAGGCGTTGGCGACCTGACTTGTTCGTTCATGTTCGTCTCCACTCAAATTCGAAAGTGCCGCTCTTCTAACATCGACAACGGCAGACATCGAAAATTCCGACTCTCCCGAAGTCCTGAAGCCAGCGCCGTACTATCCGCAGTTTGCAGGCGATCCATGCGACCCGGACAGGCTAATGCCCGAATTGCAGTTATGCAGGCAACCGCGAGTGCGCGTTGTCATGGACAATGTAGCGCATATCGTTCGTGACCAGAATGCGCAAATACGGCTCGCGTATCGCGAGCTGCATTGCTGCCCGGCGGCACCGGCCTGACGCTTATAGATGCTTGAAATAGCGCAGCATTTCATCACGATAGCCACAATGCTCGTAAACCGCACGAGCCCTGGTATTACTGGATATGACATGCAACGTCATCGCTACCGCGCCGTGCTTCCTGGCGTTATCTTCTGCCGCGCGCAGCAACGCTTTGCCTGCACCACGCCCTTCTGACGACAGCGCAATGGCGATAGCTTCAAGATGCGCAGACGGCACGTGGCTTAGCGGGTCTGGACGCAAAGTGGTCAATGTAAAACCCACGATTTCATCATTGATCGAGGCAACCTGGACCAGGCATTGATCGGCATCGCCGGCGAGCCAGCGGCGCAACAAGGCAGCATCCCCCGACCACAAATGTTCCGCTTGTCGATGTGTCGGAACGTCAAAATCAGCCAGCCGAGGCATCAACGCCAACATAGCCTCCCCATCCGTGGCCAGTGCGTCCCGAACAACGACTTCGCCGTTCATTGAGTTCGCCTCTTAACGATGTTTTGAATCCGTGCTTGTTTGATGTCCTGGCTCCTGCGTGGCGAAAGCGATCTGCAAATTCGTTCTCAATCCAGTTCGAGGTCGGCCGCGACCAGTACAGTACCGCCGCACTCAACACTGCAACGTTGCCCGACTTTGGGTTCCGCCAGTAGCGTGCGTACATGATCATTGCCGAGGCGCACACTGCCGTCTTTTTCTACCAGCCCTTCCAGCACAACTGCTTCGCCAAGTTTTACCTGCACCGTACTGTGCCGTGTCAGCGCTGGGTGACGCAAACGAAACGACGTTTTCTGTGAAAACTCCGGTTCATTTTTCTCGACGCGACTCATCTTGATCTCGAACTCGCCGATCTCCTTGCCCTTGTCATCGCGAAACCCGGCCTCGAAGTCCCATTTCGTGATAACACGCTTGCCAAACAACAGAGCAAGCACAAACAGCAAGCTAATGGCGCCGAAAACGCCGAAGAAAAGATATTTTAGAATTGGGAACAGGTATTCCACTAGCGCCTGCCACTTGCTGACGTTCGCAGCTCTTTGCGAATAACCAGTTTGAGCCCGGACCAAATTTCATCGACCGCGCAAACCTTAATGTCGACCAGCCCGAGTGGCACGGCCACCGCACGAATGGTGTCCTCGGTTATGTCTGTCGCAACGCCGGAAACACGCTTCGGCCACGACACCCAGATGCAGCCATTCTGGTGAATGCAGTCCATGAGCTTCGGCAATGCGCGGCGCAGCTCGCGCTCATTCTTGGTAAATATATGACACAGATTTACGGCGCTGCGATAGCGCGCCGAGATTTGAACATCGCACGGCAGTGGCCGCAGCATTTTCGGATAGTCGGCAGGCGCATTCGACACTTTGATTCGATCGCCTGCGCGAATACCCAGCTTTACCGCTAGTGGTTTTTCCGAATACCCGGCCATCACCGTCACTCCAGTCGCGCCATTACCGATTGGTTACGAGTAACTTGAGCGCCAGCGCAACAAACACAGTGCCAGCTATCCTGTTCAGTACGCGTTGTGCACGATCTGAGCGGCTCAGCGCCTGACCCAGCGCGCTGGCAAACAAAGCGACACCACCAAAAACAATTATTGTGGCCACTGCAAAAGTGGCGCCGAGTAGCAGTATCTGCGCCACGAGGGAACCCCGCTCAGGGCTAACAAATTGTGGCAGAAAGGCGAGGAAGAAGATTGAGACTTTTGGATTCGTAACGTTCATGACGACTCCACGAAAGTACAATTTGCGCCGCTGCACCGCCGGTCGTTCATCAGTACCTAGCACGCTACTGCCAGCCGAAAATGCCTGCCAAGCGAGATACAGAAGATACAGGGCACCGGCCATTTTCAGTGCTGCAAACGCAAGCGAAGATGTCTGAAAGATTACTGCGACGCCCAGGGCAACCGCCGTCGTATGCACGATCAGTCCGCTGCACAGACCGACGGTTACGATCAAGCCTGCTTGCGGCCCGCTGAGCGCCGATTGTGTCAGGACGAAAATATTATCGGGGCCCGGTGACAGGGCGAGCAACACGCTAACGAGGAAGAACGCGCTCAAAACGTCAATCGGCACCATGCCAGCTTGCCTCGTTAGCCTGAATAAACTGATATCCATCGTAGGACAGCCAGCGCCTGCGGGCAAACACGCATCACCGCCGCGAGCATGAATTCGGATATCAAAGAGCCGCGTCTCACACGAGCTGGAATAGAACCATGCCTCAGGTAAAGGATCGCATCAGCAAGGTCCGGCGAGCTGCAGCGCGTTTTCTGGCTCGCCCGGCAACACGTGTATCAGGGTTTGGCGGCATCCGCTTCGCGGGCACGCTGTTCGGTTTCCACATCGAGAATCTCGCGTATTGCGGCGATCAGGGGATTGTCAGCTGTGTACCGCTTGCCGTATTGCAGATTGAAGCGGTAATCGAAATCATCCGGGTTTTTCCCCTGGATGTGCTGCAGGATGGTTTCAAGCTTGTCCATGCCTTTGGCCAGGCGCGCCTCCGGGCTTTCTGCCCGCTCGTACTCATCCCAGAGGCTGGCAATCTCGTCTTGCAGTCGCTGCGGGAGCGGCTCAAGCAACTGCAGAAGGTCGCGGCGCTCCAACGCCGACTTGTCTGGCTGGCCCACCTGCTCCGGTGCTGGAATATCGCCACCAATTGCCTCGCCGAGGTCGTGTATCAGGCAGATTTTGACAAGTCGCGAGAAACTGATATCGGGGAAATATTCTTCGAAGATCAGCGCCATAAGGCACAACCGCCAGGAATGTTCAGCAACACTTTCCGAACGACCTTCCGAGGTATAGCAGCGACGAATTGTGTTCTTGAGCTGCTCGGCACCGCGCAAAAAATCAAGCAGGCCGGCGATCTCGTTATTGTCCATGCTGTTTCTCATTTATCGCGTGGCGTTACTGGTGCGGAGCCATCATGAAAGGTAATGATACGCGCCCCAGGCCGCGGCGATCAGAACGATGATCCACACCAAGCGGCCTCCGGTGCCTTCTTCGCGCAAAACGGGTTGAGCAATATTGGCGGGATTGCCAGCCGCGTACGCATCAACAATGTGTTTGGCTTCTTTCAGTCCTAATTTACGATGGCCGCGCAACAATTTTATCGCTTCAATCTTGCGGTTAGCATGAATTGCGGCAATGACGTCATCTGGCAGTGCTTGCTCGTCACTCATTTATCCAGCTCCCATGCTGTGATCTCGGTAGTGATTAAAGAAGGCGTTCGCTTTGAACGCTAGCCTATTGCGCGTGAACAGAAACAGTGCACGGGCACACTGCAAAACCAGACGCAGAGGTCAACAAAGGTCCGGTCGCAGATCGATAAACAGGGAGACCTCACCACCGCCCGCCAGATGCTCATCACCGCCTTCGAACAGGCTGACCTGCCCGTGTGCATCGCAATGGAATCGTGCCTCCCGGCTGCCAATATCGCCGGCTAGTGTGGGCGAGGAAAATTCTCGAGTCAGAACTCCCGATAGTCGCTCATAGGTCGCTGCCTGCGCCTCGAGATCATTCACCACAGCGAGATACCACACGCCGTAGGGATCAGACTCACCGTGACAGACCACTTCGATGAACATCGGCATAGCGAAAACGTCGCCACGTAATTCGGAGACAGTCAGATCGCCGATTCCCGGGATTTCCTCCTGACGGGTACCAACCAGTTCGGCTCCCTGTGCTATCTCAGCAGCAACAATCGCAGCGCATTCTGAACCCGCGGAGTAACCTCGGAACTCGAATGGCGACTTGCTACATGCCACGAGAACGATACTCAGTAATGCGACAAGCAGGAGTTTCGCCGCGTTCGCTGTACTTGAAAAAAATAAATTCAACTACCTTCCTTTGTTCGCTTTACCTTACAGAACTGCTCGCGCAGCGGGCAATAGCGTTGCAATCAGGGTTTGGGGCTCGATTCCTCAGGCCATTCGTCAAAGCGTGGCAGACCGTCAGCAATATCATGCCAGCGCGCCCCGGACGCCACGAACTGATGGTATTCAGCCTTTATCCCGCTGTCATCATCCAGAACGCCAAGGCTAATGTAGCTGAATCCTGGAAAGCCGCTGTGACGCGTTAACAAACCCGCACCACAAATACTGCAGAACAACTTCTCAAGTCGCTCAGTCGCAAGGTAGGTCGTCAACTTCTCGGTACCACGCAACCAATCAAGCTCTGCATTCGGCACTTCGCAATAAGCGCCAAAAGCCGACCCGGTCATACGGCGGCAAACTGAGCAATGACAAAAGCCAACATCGCGCAGCTCAGCACCGATAGTGAATCGAACGGCTTTGCAGTGGCAGCCACCCGTACGTTTACCCATGTGACCCTCCTTGAAAGCTCGATATGTTGCAGACATGAGAGACAGATCCCCATCTCCGTCTTGGCAGATTCAACTCAATCAGATCAGCCCGATGACTATCCGCTGTCGTAGATTCGCATGCAACTTGGTAATCGCCGGATCTGTATTGAAAATCACAGGCCGTGTGAAATCATGCGCCCGAGCGGCTTGCTATAGCGCATTAGGGCAACGCCGAACAAAATCAGAATTACAGCGATGGCCGACACGAACGCCGACGCAGAACTAGCCTGACCTGCCCCGGCCAACACGCCGCGCATGATCGTGGCAGACTGCAACATGATCCCGGGCAGTGCCATCGCGACGAAGGCCAGCCCTATAAATCGCCAGATCAGTGTGGCAACTTGCTCTATCCCCATTCCTTTTCTCCCTTAATGCCGGCGGCTTTAGTCGTGCTGATATGGATGATACCTAAGTTGGATGTGGCACCCCCCCGTGCACTCTGCGGCGCAATTCAAACTGGATCACTCTTAGGACCTGCTCACAGCCTGCTCTGCTGAGTAGCAGTCAATTGCTGTCGCGTGGTGTCGGTTTGCTACGCGAATAGGTGATTCCAGTCACACCGGCTACGGCAATAAGAACCAGGAGGAGCGCCTGGTCAACGGGTAACCTGAAGCTGCCGCCTGTTGTCGCTGCAAGCAGCCCTAGCGCCACAGCAAGCACGCCGAGAACGCCGGCAAGGAATGCGACTGCACGGCCGGCGGTTGCAAGTAGAGGAATATGCGGGCTCACGCCTACGAACAAGCCGCCAAGCACCATTAGCCACCCCCACATCCCGGCGCCGACTATGCTTCCCGATAAGTATGCTGCCCCGAAGCAGGCGACGGCGAACACGGTGGCGCTGATAGTACCTGATCTCACTGTAACGACCTTTCGCTTAGCAAGGGACAGTTTACGAATAGCGCCGGCAGACAGCAATCGTCACAACTCGAACAGCTACCGCCTAACGGTTAGCGTAGCCTATTTGTTATTCGGCGAATTGTTATGCGCCACCGCACGGCTGCTGATTCACTTGTTATTGAACGCTGCCTCAAGTTTCGAAATTACAATCTTTCCCATTCCCAGCATGGCTTGGAGTGCACGCTCTGCTGCATTTTTGTCAGCGGCACCAATGTAGCTGTGTAGCGCCTCCGGGATAATTTGCCAGGACACCCCAAAACGATCTTTCAACCAGCCGCACTTTCCCTCACTGCCGCCATCAGCAATAAGTGCATCCCACAACCGGTCGGTTTCGTCCTGATCTCCCGTCGTAACGGATATTGATGCGGCCTCTGTATGCTGGAATTGCGGGCCGCCGTTCAACGCTTGAAACGGTGTACCGGCTAAACTGAACGTGACTATTAGCGCCGGCATATCGGGGCCTGGGCGCGCAACAGTTTGTATTCTCGAGTTTGGCAGCAGCGATGTGTAAAACGTCGCAGCCTCCTCCGCTTTCCCATCGAACCACAAACAAACAGCAACTTTCGACTCTGCAGACACTGACCTACCCTCCGGTTATCCGTTTCTTCTTCGCAGCACCTTGAGGATTACCGTGTGTAGCGTTGAGGTCAATAGCCGCGCGACCCTAACTGGGTCGCATGGCGGCCACAATCAGTAGCCCAATTCGCCGAATTCAGCCTGGAGGCGGCAACAAAGCCTTACTTGACCAAGCTGGAAGGCGGTCAATCGGACCGGTCCTGCTATATTATTGACCTCACTCACCAACACGCACACTCAGGAATACGAAAATGCATAAACATCGAAAGGTCGTAGTGAAAGGACTGGCGTTCTGCGGACTGGTTGTCGCAAGTCTTGCCCTGGCCCAACAACCTGCGGGGCCGTTGTCGTTTTTTCTGACCAGCGCCGGTTCCGGCAATGGTGGAGACTTGGGGGGACTTAAGGGCGCAGATGCCATCTGCCAAACCCTGGCGGAAGGCGTAGGCAGTGGCAACCTCACCTGGCGCGCCTATCTCAGTACTCAAGGCGACAAGGCGGTAAACGCGCGCGACAGAATTGGCGCGGGTCCCTGGTTCAATGCCAATGGCAACCGTATTGCGGCCGACGTGAATGAACTACACAGCGTACTGAATCGGATTAGCGCGTTTACAGCGGTAGACGAACGCGGACGAACTATTCCTGGCAGCGGTTATGCACCCAATCGGCATGACATCCTCACCGGCTCGCAGGCCGACGGGACTGCCTATTCTGCTGGCGAGGACATGACCTGTAGCAACTGGACGAGTAGCGCCGACGATGGCAAAGCCAGGCTCGGTCATCATGACTACGCCGCATGGAACTCCGCCCATGACTCCAGAGGTTGTAGTCCGGCTGCATTGATTAGCACGGGTGGCGATGGCCTGTTTTACTGTTTTGCCGTGCAGAAATAAGCCTGCCAATACGTGCCTCAATGGCAGGTTCTGGATTACCTGTCGCCGCGGAACATGGGCAGCCAGAAAGTGACGAGCCAGCTGTTGTTGACGAGACAGCTGGCTCCTAAGTCACGACGCATTCACGCGGAAGCCCGAATACTGAGAAACTGTCAGATTCTGCATTAGGCAGGTATTCGAATGCCTGGATGTAGCAATGAACGGACAGTCAGAATCTCGAAAGTTCAATTGGTCGCTTGATCAGCATCGCGCGTGCCGATTCGACGACCAATACGCTGTTCTCGACCACCGTTCTTGCGTTCAAATGGCGCCAAGCCGCTCAGCAATAGCCAACTGGGAAACGCCTTCTTTAGATCTTTCGGTCCGGTCAAACGGATTCGGGACAATCTTATTTCTTCACGCAGATCGCGAAATCCCCGCCACGCCTCGACAAACCTGCGTAAGTCGGCCGCGATCAATAGATCGGTCTCGAACCCAGGGTCTTTGAGACACATATCGACCTTGCGGTCAGTATTGACGAGCCAGAATCGCCGAAAGTCAATCGGTGCGCCAGTAAACTCAAACTGCATGACAGTGCGGCCTGGCGGCATTGCGTCACTGTCAATTCGCAGATGCATACTCCAGGCCAGGAAGCCGACATCCAGATCCTCCATTTCATTATCACGTGCCCAATGTTGGCCCCAGATCGCCAATTGGTCGACAATGCCCTCAAGGTCCCGACCGGCTTCAGTCAACTCATACGAGTGCCGAATTTGTCCTTTTTGTTTTTTGCGATTCAATAGCCCGGCGTGTTCGAGTTCCTTAAGTCGCGTGGACAAAAGCGACGGCGAAATCCTTGGAACGCCTTTGTGTATGTCGTTGAACGTCGTGCAACCGTCAATCAAGCGGCTGGCAACCAGAATCATCCAACGGCGACAAAGCAATTCTGTTGCCAATGCCAGCGGACAGTACTGGCCGTAACTCTTTGATGTTGCTGATTTCCTGGCCACGAACTACTCCCCAGCTTTAACTACAGAAATAATAGTAGTCCGATCCTCGGCGGTCCGCTAGATTTTAGGCAAGAACGAACGGAGACCCGGATATGAGATTACTGTTCGCCGCCACACTGCTAATCTGCTCGGTCGCCTGCGCTTCCGTTTTGCCAACGTCTCAATCATTGCAATCGGCGGATGTAGTAGTTGATTGGAATAGAACTGTTCTGAGTACTGCAGAAGCCGAAGACGGTTTCCTCACTCTCAAAGGGCTGCGAACGGCAGCGATGATGCACATTGCGATTCACGATGCGCTGAGCAATATCAATGGGCGGTTCAAGACCTTCGCATTCGACGGTCGTACAACCCATGCTGATCCACTCGCCGCCGCCACACAGGCCGCTTTCTCTGTCGTTACAGATCAGTATCCGGATCAACTTGAACCACTAAAGACTCTGCGCAGCCGATGGCTCGCGACCGTTCCGAATGGGGCGGCGAAAACCAGCGGAATTCGCCTCGGTAAAAAGGCCGCGAAAGCCATACTTCACTCGCGTACTGGTGACGGCTGGGATACCGAGGCGGAATACCAGTGGCATCCGATGGCTCCCGGCGTTTATGCCGAGTTCCATGATCACAGTGGCACACCACAAGGCTTTATTTTTGGTGCCGGCTGGGGCAAAGCAAGAGGATTCGCAGTTGATAGTCCGGACCAGTTTCGCTCGCCGCCACCTCCTGCAATCGACAGCACGGAATACACGCGCGCTTACAACGAGGTGAAAGATGTTGGCCGCTTCCAGAGCATCAGCCGAACACCGGATCAGACCCACTTTGCGCTTTGGTGGAAAGATTTCGCCGAGAATTCGCACAATCGCCTTGCGCGGGATCTTGTCGTCAAAGAGAACCTGGGCTTAGCTGAATCGGCGCGACTATTTGCGCTGATTAACATGAGCATATTCGACGCTTATGTGAGCGTTTTCGACAACAAGTTTCTATACAACCATTGGCGACCGTACACGGCCATTCGATGGGCCGGAAACGACGGCAACCCCGATACTGACCCGGAGGAAACCTGGACTAATACGCATAGACATACCTATGCCTTTCCCTCGTACCCCTCCGCGCACGGAACAGCTTGCGCCGCGGCAATGTCCGCTTTTGCAGAAGTATTTGGGGACGACTTTCTATTTACGATGCGCATTCCGATGGTCGACATTGCCGGCCCATTTTCCGGAAAGATCGAAATGCATCCAGCGACCCGCGACTTTGAACGCTTCTCCGAGGCCGCCAGTGAATGCGCGCTGTCACGCTTGTATCTTGGCATCCATTTTCGCTACGACTCCGAAGCCGGCTTCAAGCTCGGTCAGCAAGTGGGCAAGAATGTAGTCGACAATCTGCTGATCGAACATCCACGGTGAATTAGCCGGCCTGCTTTTGCTCGGACGATTAGCTTCCCCCATGGCCGGCCAGCCGCACCGCGCGCTGAGTCTGACGGCCGCTTTGGCCAAAAACAATCGTTCGAATATCCGAACTGGTAATCCAGGTGAAGGGACGGCTTTCAACTAGTTGAACATATCGGCAGCGACTTTCCACTGATCATGCTCCTTAACCCATACCACCAGGTATTGGCCCTTCACAATCGAGCCATCCGCAAGCTTGGTCGTGGCAGTACCGTAGTCATACGCCATGTCACCGCTGGGGGCGACGAACGCAAAGTCCGATGCCCACGATACTTCGTCATCGGACTTAAGCATTTCCTCTGTAGCTGCCCGAATATTTTCCACACCAACTATCGGTTCAGATCCCGGCATTATCAGCACCGAATTTTGTGCCATTAATGCAGCGACTCCGTCCAGATTACGACCGCCATACATCTCCGACCATTCGGTCTCCAGTTGTGCAATCGCGACTGCTTCTGCCACAGTATCAATTGCCTCGGCATCAGAACTTGAATTGCACGCCGCCAAGGCTGTCAGCAGCAGAATCACCGAATACGTTTGGAAATATGCCATAACGATCTATCCTGTTGTTGGTTACGAGACTGTCATCACGAGCATCCGCAGACAGTATTTCAACTACTGGTATGGCCGTAATTTCTCCAATAGTCACGTAGGCCCAGAATAGATTTCCAGCCGCCGATCAGCAAGCCAAGAATAAACGGATAGAACATCCAATTCAGTGGGAACTCCATAAGTTCCACGCCGATTAGATAGACAACAATTGCTGCGAGCAAACCGTAGAAGCCGTACAACACGATGTAAGCCAGGCAAATGCAGGCACTTACGACCAACCGGGTAAGCAGCGTGTGAGGTACTGTCGGGTCCTGCTTCGACAGTAAATCTTCCAACAGACTAATCATCTGTTTCCAATTGCCCCGCTCCTGCTAATTTCTCAAACTTCCACTTGGAGTCAATAGCGCCCGGTCATGGCTTAGATAGTCGAATGACCGCTGCTGAGTCGACAGCGGGCTCTCACGAGCCGAAATTTATCTGATAAGCCCTCGCGTGAATCTGTTACTCGCTGCGGTTGGACGCATTCCCGGCGTGCAGCCATACGTTATCGGTTTTCTTGACCATCATAACCCAGGCCCACTGGTCGCTGAACCTGGCGCAATCTGCCTGAAACGGCAGCGTAAAGGCAGGCTGAGTCAATTGACGGGGGCAGCGCGGTACTGCGCTGCATGTCACGCAAGTCCGTGCCCTCCCACTGGTTCGGTTTCGAACCGTTCTCCGAAACCGGCAATGAGCGGCTTGCCGAGCGAAATCGCCTCTTTAACAGACGCCAACGAAAGTGAGCCTTCGTGACTCGACTTACTATCCCATACTTCTGTTACCCAAATCGCGTCAGAATCGGTGGGGTCTTTGGCGACGATATAGCTTAGGCAGCCTGGCATGTCGCTGAGTCCCTGAATAAGGATGGCGATCAAGTTATCTCGTTCCCCGGGGACAACATGCATCTTTCCAATTAATCCGTACAAACTCGAACCTCCGGAATGTGTCTCGCAAGCAGATAATGCTGTAACTACTGATACAGCACCTATTCCCGCGATGAAATCTCGGCGAACGATCAAGTTGAGAGCCGCCTTATACACTTCGTGTGCATGATTGAGATTGTGGAAATTGTCATTGGGTAAAATAATCGGCTACCCGAAAACGAAGTTACTGATAATTCACATGGCATTGTCCCGGCTCGGGCAGGAATTGCCGTATTGTTGTTTTGCACGATACGTCACCGCTGTTGGATTCTTCGTACGCTCTACAGCGCAGTATACTCCGAGCCCAGCATTCCGGAAGTCATCAGAACGGACTTGTAGAAAGCCGACGAATAGTGAGCCCAAGAGCGCTTGCGGCAATGCTCAATTTGCCAACTGACGCCAAGCTAACCTGAAACTAGCGTGCGGCGGCATTCTAGTTGACCCTAGCACCAGCTTCCGTGCGCGCAGCATTAACACACGGATTGAATATTTCTTGAAACTCACTGGCCTTGCTAAGATTCCTACCTTCAAACGAAACGACTCCTTCGCTACCATCGCCAATTAATTCAACTAACGGTATGTCGTTATCACGTACAAATTTGACAAGAGAATCGAACATACACACTTCGAGCGCATCGGCTAAGTCGGCAACTATTCTGTCTACATCCGAAGGGGCCCGGCCGGTATCCGTATATTCGGAGCGTAACTGGTCCGCTATTTCGGCACTTATGTTCTTCGCAAGGTTTTCCCGAAACTCCTTAAGCAGCCCTTCATCCTCTGACGCGAACACCGAAGCTGGAAGGGCGATCCCAGATAGCAAGAAGAAACTGAGTATGATGCCTTTGATGAGTGCCACCTAACGACTAAGCTCACGCGCACTTGATGCAGGCAGCCTGGAGCGGCCGCGAAAGGCGGGGTGAGTTAAATGACGGGTGCAGCGCATTGTTAGGCTCCTCTACGCAGCTTCAAACTGGATTTTCTGAACATCGGAAAGATCCGCAGACTTTTTCGCTACCCACAAATCATAATTATGTTGCATAGCAAGCCAGCTTTCTGGAGAACGCCCAAGCGCCTTGGATAGTCGCAAAGCCATCTCAGGACTTACCGCACTACGCATTGCCACGATACGAGCGAGCGTCGACGGAGACACGCTAAGGCTCTCCGCAAGCGAACGGATGCTGATATCGAAAGGCGAAATATAGGTATCCCGGATGAACTCTCCAGGATGAGGCGGATTATGCATAGTCATTTGTGATAATCCTCGTAATCCAAAATATGAACATTTCCATCAACAAATTCAAAGGTCAGCCGCCAGTTACCGTTAACCCAAATCGACCAGCGTCCCTTCAGCCTCCCTTTGAGGGGGTGAAGCTTGTACCCGGGGACGTCCATATCCTCAATCACCTGGGCGGTATCCAAGGCCGCTAGCTGCAACCTGAGCCGGCCGGCATGATTGGCCTGGATACCGGACTTTTTACCAGTCTCGAAATACCGCTTTAGACCCCTATGCCGGAAAGACTTGATCACGGTCGGAGTATAGCCTGTTGCGCATCACGCAACAAGTGTCGAGCCGCCTAACGACTAAGCCCACCCACACTTGACGCAGGTCGCCTGGAGCGACAGCGCAAGGCGGGATGAGTCAAGTGACGGGTGCGGCGCATTGTTAGGCCGCACCGTGTGGCGAGCCAAGCGGCTGTTTTCGCGAAAAGCGGTCGCTCAAAAAAGCGAGAGTTGTAGCATGCTGGGAGTCCCCTACCTGTCAAAAGCAGCCGCTCAACCTATGTCTCAAGTTCCTGAAGAATCTCTGCCCTTAGTTGATCTACTAACTTCAGTGCATTGTTCGCCATGTAGATATTTGAAAGTGCGCACAAAGAGCGCGAGACAATTTGCCTTTCTACCTTCCGCCATTCGGGAGACTCCTTAGGCAAGGTCAAGACATCATCTCTTGGATTCAACATTTCGTCGGTAAAATACTCGTTAAGCAATCCTGACCACGTATCGCCTGCAGACAGGTCGCTTTTCGGCAGCCTCAAAGTCACGCCATGCTCCTGCAAAAACGGATTGAACCCTTCATCGACAAAAATTTGATCGTTAGTGCGAATGCTCAGCTCCCACTGCTTCATTGCAGAAAACTCTTGAATGATGCGGTCTCGAAGAGATCTATTCTGGATAATCGAAAGATTCCCCGTGCTCATCATGTCCACAAATGTGGGCGTATTGAGAGAGAACGAGCGTCGATCTGACAGCGCGGTCAGCATTTCCCCGATGGTTGCGCCGCCATCTCCCAATTGCTCCGTTTGTATGGCAGTGAATGCTTGATTTGCGAGGCTCGCGATTCCCTTTTCCTGCTCGATCCGGTCTAGCCAATTCTTCTCAATTCGATCAAGGTCGCGCACCAACAATTCCAGGTAGACTCGTTCCGCCTCGCGTTTGTCGCTTTCGGCTGCCCAATCATTAATCGCAAGGGCAATTAAAATACCTGCGACAATGAGCAGCAGCTCCACGCCAAGAGAACCCCACTTTCGATCGAACAATCTGTTTAAGGCGTGTTTTACTGAGCTTGATGTCATATGCGCTGCTCCGAGATTTCTCCGCGGAATTAAGTATCGATAAAAATTACTTTCTCTCGAACGACTGCTACTGAGTGTACAGCGGACTCTCCGAATCTGAGATGCATCTGCTGCGGCCTAACGACTAAGCTCACTCGCCCTTGACGCAGTTCGCCTGGAGCGGCATCGCAAGGCGGGATGAGTCAGGTGACGGGTGCAGCGCATTGATAGGCAGCGCCTTTACAATATGTCGGATTCGACATATACTTGGCACCGATTCGAGCCCAACAGATAAGCCACTGGTATGGATGCATGGCGAGGTCAAGACACCTCCTTTCTCACGGCTTGCCCGTCTTGAAGCCGGCTACCTTTTGCGTCTACTTCAGAAGGGAACAAGCATAGGGCTACCGCATTCAAGGCCAATGTCGTCAATAGGTCGGCGCTGTCACGAGTTGCGGATTCACGATGAGAACCAAAGCTGGAGAATTTTGTATCGAATTGACGACGACGCAATAGTGATTGCCGAAGTTTTCTCGAAGAAGACCGGTAAGACGCCAAAAGCAGTTCTCGAAACATGTAAGCGACGACTCAGAGATTACGACAATGGATAAACAAAAGAAAACCCAACTTGCAAAGCGCGGATGGAAGACTGGAACCGTTTCCGAATTCCTTGACCTTTCCGAGGACGAGTCTGCCTATATAGAAATGAAACTGGCATTGAGCGAGAAACTCCGGGAACGACGAACACGCACAAAACTGACACAGGCGGAACTGGCACGAGCAATTCAGTCCAGCCAGTCAAGAGTCGCAAAAATGGAGGCTGGTGATCCCAGCGTATCGATTGACTTGCTTGTCAAGTCTCTATTGGCGCTCGGAGTGTCGAAAAAAGAACTCGGGCGTGTAATTTCGTGACGAACTTGAGCCCTGCCTAACGTCCTAGCTTACCAGCGTTTGACGATTGCTGACCGGAGCGGTAGCGCAGGGAGGCAAGGGTCAAACGGCTAGTGCAGCGCTTTGTTAGCTGGCTATTTGCGACCAACCCAATATCCGGGCCTTCTACGTCGATGCGCAATTGCGACAATCGTAACTTCCTCCGTCTTTGAACGATAGAGAACATAAAATGGGAACCTGTGTATTGGCCGAGACCTGACTCCTCCACTGACTACTCGAGCAGCATTTGGAAGTTCGATAATTCGCTCAGCCGTTTTCTCGAATTCTGTTAGGAACTCTGTACCTAGATTCGATTGTTGGGAATTATAGAAGCTGACACAAGCTTCCAACTCTTCAGAAGCCTCCGGAAGAATTCGAAACGACGTCATTTGAGGCCGGACTTAATCTCGGCTATTACCTCGTTTACTGGACGAGACTTAGTTTTCCCAGCGTCATAGGTTTTGAGTCGCTTTTCGGCTTCATCTAGCCACAACGCTTCCGCGTCCTCATCGGTTCCCGGGTCGAGACTTTCAATCAGGCTCATGGCGAGCCGGGCCCTATCCTTTTGGGGCAGCCGCTTGGCCTGTTCTTCGATGTCTCGATTGCTGGAACTCATGCTGACAAGATATTGCTCAAGGAGAGGTACGTCAATACTCGAATCTACAACTTTTGTTCGGATAGCCAGCTAACGACTAAGCTCACAAGCACTTGACGCAGGTCGCCTGAAGCGGCAGCGCAAGGCGGGCTGGGTCAAGGGACGGGTGCAGCGCGTTGTTAGGCGACTTATGCGGCATGGTCGAAATCTAATTCGACTTTCAGACGACCGCCCAATGCCTGTGCAGCGCTTTGTAACGTTTGCAGCGTCACCGATGAGTTGTCTGGGTCCAGTAAACGATCCAAGGCCGACCGACTGGTATTCATTCTCCGGGCCATTTCTGCTTTGCTGAGTTGTTCAACAGACATTTTTTCTATGAGTTGAAAGGCGATGTACCGCTTCACCGCAACCGCAGTGGAATCCTCCAGAAGACCCTCTTCCTCAAGAAAGTTATCAAAGTTGCTTCCAATATTTCGCTTAGCCATATTCAAGACCTCAAACTCGTCAATCGTCGCTTCGCGGTCGCCATCTCGTTGGGAGGCGTCTTTTGACCTTTCTTTACAAACCCGTGAAGCAAGACAATATTTCGACGCTGTACCGTAAAAATCGTCCTAGCAATTCCAGAAGGAATTCTCGATCTTAACTCCCAAAGGTTGTCAGCCATCTTCCTGGCGAGCGGCATTCCAACGGGCCACCCAATCTGCAGGGTCTTTATGTCTTCACCGATCACTCGGCGACTCGCCTGATCTAGGTTCTTTAGCCAATCTCGAACTGGCTCACGACCGGAATCGAGACGGAAAAAGACTACTTGGAAAGGCCGGTCCAATGGCATAGCGAGAGTGTACCATTTTTGGTACATCTGTCAAGTGTCGTGCAAACGAATGGAGTCGCCTAACGACTAAGCTCACCCGCACTTGACGCAGACCAACTGGAGCGGCAGCGCAAGGCGGGTTGGGTCAAGTGACGGGTGCAGCGCATTGTTAGGCCGCAACTTCGACATAGTCGACGCGACTAGATGCAGGAGGAATCGGAAGGTTGTCAGCGCGCAGGCCGTCCAAATGGAACGATATGGCTTCCCGAATCTGACCCTCCGTTTCTTCAAGAGTTGAGCCAGTCGCTACACACCCCGGCAAATCAGGCACATAGGCCGAATAATTGTTTCCGGCCGATTCGATTACAACAGCGTAACGCATGGGCAGGTTACTCCTTTAGGCCAGATTGCTTGAGGATACTGTTCAGGGTCCCGGCTGCCAAGTCATCCGAAGGCTTGCCAGGAACTGTAACCCGGCCTTTTTCCCGCGGGTGCTTGAGTTGTCGATGGCTACCGCGACGGGCAATTTCGACCCATCCGTCGGCTCGTAATATTTTCAGAGCGTCTCGCACCTTCATCCGACCAGACTGACCGGGCTTTAGTGTCGAGCGCTACTCGCATAATTGGGCTGAATGCGGCCTAACGTCTAAGCTCACCCGCACTTGACGCAGACCGCCTGAAGCGGCAGCGCAAGACGGGCTGAGTCAAGTGACGAGTGCAGCGCATTGTTCGACGGCGATACCAAGCAAGCCAATTACGCTGCCGGGCGAACGGTGATTTCCAGTCCGAGCGCTTTCGCCACTCTCACGATCGTATCAAGCTTTGGATTCCCGTCACCGGACAATGCTTTGTAAAGGCTCTCACGACCTAATCCCGTTTCCTGCGCAATTTCCGACATACCTTTCGCTCTAGCAATATTGCCTAGAGCTTGTGCCACAAACGATGCGTCACCGCCTGACTCGGCTATGCAGGCTTCAAGATAGGCTGCCATTTCTTCGGGTGTCCGCAGAAAATCGGCAACGTCATACTCGGTTAATTTCGTAGCCATCTTAAATCTCCAATTCACCCACTATTCGGTACGCCATTCGGATGTCCTTACCCTGCGTCGATTTGTCACCACCGCAAAGCAAAATTATCAAGGTGTCCTGTCGGTATGTGTAGTAAACCCGGTACCCAGGGCCAACATCGACTTTCAACTCAGTAACCCCGCGCTTGAGCTTCCGGTGCTTACCGGGATTGCCGGTCGCAAGGCGATCAATTCTGGCCTGAATTCGAGCCCGGCCCTGGACGTCTCGTAGGCCATTAAGCCAATCCGCAAAAACCTGAGTAGCTTTGATCTGAACCGTCATAC
>JBBKWB010000056.1:0-77144 GCA_037968755.1 Woeseia sp. | reverse complement strand
GAAGGTCGCACCGCCCCAGCTTTCCGTAGAAAACAGGCCCGGCAACCAGTTCGCATAGTGCGGTGCAATGCGCAACATGTCCGCGGTACGAAATCGGGTTGCCAGTAGCGACTGGTGTGCATCGCGAAATGTCGTATCCGTCACTTGCGGAACAGTTTGTGCTTTGAGCCATGCAGCAACGGCTGACGCGCCCTCTTGTTGCAGCTTTTGTCGCAGACCGTCGCGAGGTTTTGCAGTATCAAGCGGAGGCGCTACCGGGGTGCGTCGGACTCGCGGCTCGGTGCGGCCCTGGACCTGCGGATTGCCATTGACGATGACATCGGCGATGAACTCAGTCAGCCGGCTGCCGCTGTTCTCGGAGGATTGCAGTTGCAGCAGCTTCGGATTGTCGTCGATGAACCGGGTCGTGTAATTGCCACTAAGGAAGTCCGGATGTGAAATCAGGCCCGTCAGAAAAGCCAGATTGGTTTCGACGCCACGAACCTTGAACTCGCTGAGCGCCCGACTCATGCGGGCGATTGCTTCCGCGTCCGAATAGCCGGACGCGGTCACCTTAACGAGCAAGCTGTCGTAGTGGCGCGTAATGTCCGCACCAGAATATGCTGTGCCTGCATCAAGGCGCACACCCGGTCCGGCAGGGCTGCGGTAAGCAACAATATGACCGTAGTCCGGAATAAAATTGTTGTGCGGGTCTTCCGTGGTTACCCGGCACTGCAATGCTGAGCCGGTTCGACGGATATCGGCTTGCGCTGGAATTCCAGACTCCTCGACATCGCCAATTCGTGCGCCGGCGGCAATGCGAATCTGCGATTTGACGATATCCAGCCCGGTGATTTGTTCCGTAACCGTGTGTTCGACTTGCACACGTGGATTAACCTCAATGAAGTGGAATACTCCCGTGTCAACATCCTGCAAAAATTCCACGGTGCCCGCATTGGAATACGCGACGGAACGTGCCAGGCGCAAGGCGGCATCGCAGACTTCATTGCGTTGTGCATCAATCAGATACGGTGCGGGCGCGCGCTCAACGACTTTTTGATGGCGGCGCTGTACTGAGCAATCCCGCTCAAACAGGTGCACAGCGTTGCCATGATTGTCACCCATGATTTGTACTTCAACATGGCGCGCATTGCGGACGAGTTTCTCCAGGTAGACCTCGTCATTGCCGAACGCCGATTTGGCTTCGCGTCGTGCGACCGACAATTGCTCGCGGAGCTCTTCTGCATTCTCGAGAACGCGCATACCCCGCCCGCCGCCGCCCCAACTCGCCTTCAGCATGACAGGGAATCCAATGGTCTCTGCTACGACGATGGCCTTGTCGACCTCTGCCGGCAACGGGTCAGTAGCAGGCATTACCGGTACATTCGCGGCAACGGCCAACGCGCGAGCGGCAACTTTGTTGCCGAGTCGCCTCATCACATCGGGCTCGGGTCCGATAAAAGCGATGTCGTGCTGCTTGCAGCGCTCGGCGAAATCCGGGTTTTCGGAGAGAAAGCCGTAGCCTGGATGAATGGCATCGCACCCAGTCGCTAAAGCTACCCGCAATATATCGTCAATATCGAGGTACGCTTCGAGCGGCGATTTACCCTTGCCAATACAATGCGCCTCAACAGCCTTGAAGCGGTGCAAGGTCAAGCGGTCCTCTGCAGAGTACACCGCGACACTCGGAATATTGAGTTCGCGCGCTGCACGCATGATTCGTATTGCTATTTCGCTGCGATTCGCAACGAGTATTTTCTTAAATAGAGTATTCAAATATACAGCCAGTCTTTGTGTTGCCGAGGTATAAACGGCGAAATGGTCGATGAGTTTAGCGTGTTATTGGCGTCCAACTACACAGCGCTAAAGTTAGCATACTCAGGACGATAGACTGACGCGGAAACACGACTGCTGCGATGATTTGGTCACCGCTGTAAGCATTTAAACGGGTGAAACTGGAAGCACCATTGAATTCTCTAGCGCGACCCATTTTGGTGCATAAGGCAGCCACGAACGGCGCCGCCAGCAATATCCAGCGGAACGATCGAGAACGGATAATGTAACTTCAAAAATGACTCTGGCTATTGATGTCCAGAACACGGTTCGTGGCCAAGAACCTGGGCGGCTAATTCCACAGGCCTCGACGTGCATCGCCGGGCAGCAACCCGACAGTAGGCACGATTCGATGTAGGGCAAGCCAGGGTCAGATCGCATACCGTCCCGATTTCAGTGGCGCGCATGCAGGTCAACGTATTGATCGGTGCAAGGCAACTCGGCAACGGATAAAACCGGTCGATTTTGTCAACTGTCCGGAACTACACATAGCATTTTGGAACGTTCCCACTATAGTAAAGATTAGAGACGAACCTATTGCGGATTTCACGGACAGAGCAGATGATTGCCCAACGAATCTGAGTAAAGATTTGTGAACCGCTTTTCAACTAAAGCTGACGGAACAGTGCTCAACCCCAAAATAATAAATCGCCAGGTCTGAATACTGCGAGCAGTACTGATTCATCTGGCCCGGGTCTCCGGGCCTTTTTTTTCGCCCACTATAAACGCGAAAATTCTGCGAAACGGGTTAAGGCCAAATATACGTTGCGTCCACGACCTTCGCGCTCTGGCGCCGCGTGCAACGACTCAGGCGTTTACAAGCTCGTCAAGCGTTTGCGCAGAGCCCACCATTGTCAGCACATCGTATGAGGCGACGATCTCGTCATCCTGATTGGTCACTTCGGTATCCCAGCTTACTTCGCCGTAGCCGCTGCCTTCCCGCCACTTTTTCTGTTTGCAGGTCAGGCGCACTTTCAGACGATCGCCGGGATTCACAGGCGTTGCGAAACGCAGATTATCAAGACCGTAGTTGGCAAGTACCGGGCCAATTTCCGGCTCAACGAACAATCCTGCTGCCGCCGAAACGATGAAATAGCCGTGTGCCACCCTGCCCTCGAAAAACGGATTCTTCGCGGCATCGTCTTCGTTCATGTGCGCGTAGAAGTTATCGCCGCTTAGTTCTGCAAAACGTTCAATGTCTGCAAGCGTAATCGTCCGCTCCCCTGTGTTGAGAGTGTCGCCGATCTGCAAGTCGTCGAAGGTCTTGCGGAACGGGTGCACCTTACTGCTCAGTTCCGCGCCACCACGAATCCATTGATTAGTAATGGCCGCGAGGGTCGTCGGGGAACCTTGCAAGGCGGTGCGTTGCATATAATGCAGCACGCCGCGAATGCCACCGAGTTCCTCGCCGCCGCCCGCGCGACCCGGCCCCCCGTGCACTAAGTGCGGCAATGGCGAACCATGGCCGGTAGATTCAGCAGCGCAATCACGATTAACCATTAGAATGCGGCCATGGTACGACGCGCACTCCAGCGTCAGGTCGCGCGCCACTGTATTGTCATTTGTGAATATTGAACAGACGAGGCTGCCACCGCCCTTGCGCACGAGCTCGGCTGCAGCGTCGAGGTCACGGTACGGCAGTACCGTAGCCACAGGCCCGAACGCTTCAACGCTATGCGGAGTTTGCGCCGATATTGGATCGTCGCACTGCAACAACACAGGCGCGAAGTAAGCACCCTTCTTCGCATCGCCATCGGCAATGGCAAAGTTCTCGAGCGCACCGTGAACAATCGTGCCATCACGTTGCAAGTCGCCAATTCGTTCAATCACTTCATCGCGCTGGCCCATACTCGCCAGCGCGCCCATGTTCATGTCCGGATTACCGGGATTACCCACCTTTAGCGCTGCCAGCCGTTGCGACAGGCCGCGAACGACATCCGCACTGTGCTGCTCCGGCACGATAATGCGCCGAATCGCCGTGCACTTCTGTCCGGCCTTGACCGTCATCTCCTTAACGACTTCATCGATATACAAATCGAATTCGGGCGTGCCTTTACCGGCATCGGGCCCCAGAACTGAACAATTCAACGAATCGGTTTCTGCGGTAAATCGGACACTGTGTTCCATGACGTTCGCGTTCCGACGCAAATAGTCCGCGGTGCTTTTGGAGCCCGTAAACGCGATAACGTCCTGGCAGTCCAGCCTATCCAGGAGGTCGCCTGTGCTGCCACATACCAGCTGGATAGCACCGTCCGGCAGAATTCCGGACTCGATCATCTTGCGCACCACGAGTTCTGTCAGGTACGCCGTGCTGGTGGCAGGCTTAATGATCGCCGGCATGCCCGCGAGCAACGTGGGGGCCAGCTTCTCCAGCATTCCCCAGCAGGGAAAATTGAATGCATTGATGTGTACCGCCACTCCCCGACGCGGTACGAAGATGTGCTGACCCGTAAACGTGCCTTGTCGTGAGATGACTTCTGCAGCGCCGTCCACAAGGACCTTGTCATTCGGTAACTCGCGCCGACCTTTACTTGAATAGACAAACATCGTGGCAATGCCGCCGTCGATGTCTATCCAGGAGTCTGCCTTGGTCGCGCCGGTCTGCGTAGACAGCGCATACAATTCTTTCTTGCAGTCGTTCAGGTGCACCGCCAGCGCTTTCAACATCAATGCACGCTGATGAAACGTCAGCTCTCGTAATCGGGGCCCGCCGACGCGACGTGCGTAATCCAACAGCTCGCCAAAATCGAGCCCGACACTACTTGCCGTAGCGATGGCTGCGCCGTCCACTGCACTCCGCAGCAGCACACCGTCGTCACTGCCGGTGACCCATTGATTTGCAACGTAGCATCCGAGTTTCATGGCATTCCTCTTCGCCGTGCGGCGTGCTTTATGAGACAAGAATTGTGCCTCTGGGGTATGCTTAGTATCACATTGGCTTTCGCATAAGCAACTGAAGCAATGAGCAAACCGGCCCTGAAGAAGACTACCAACAAGCCGCCGACGCGCACGGCATTTGTCGACGCCAGCGAGCAACTGGTCAGCACCTTTGCCGCGCGACGGCCGATGCGCACCGGCTCGTTGGTGGTCAGCGTTTTCGGCGATGCCGTTGCGGTGCACGGCGGTTCGATCTGGCTAGGTAGCCTGATTCGCGCGCTCGAAAGTTTCGGCATCAATCAGCGCCTCGTGCGCACCTCGGTTTTCCGGCTCGCCAAAGACGGCTGGCTGAGTTCCGAACAGATCGGCCGACGCAGTTATTATCGGCTGACTGAAACCGGTCGCCATCGATTCGATGAAGCGAGTCGGCGCATCTACGCCGAACCCCGCCAAGACTGGCCCGGCACCTGGTGCCTGGTCCTGACCGGCAACCTTGAAACGCAAGAGCGCGAAGCCGTCCGCAAGGAGCTGGGCTGGCTGGGCTTCGCGCCCTTCTCGGCGAACGTGCTGGCACACCCCGCACCGGACATGAGCGTAGTCGAAGAACACCTCGCAGCCATCGGCTGCAGCGATCGTGTCCTCATCATGGAGTCGCGCCTTAGTGACGAACGGCAGCAGCCAACCTTGCGCGCCCAGGTGCACGCTGCCTGGTCACTCGATGAGCTTGCTGCGCGCTATCGACACTTTCTGGAGCAGTTTCGGCCGGTCTACGCCAGCGCACGCAGGCGCAGCACCCGGCTGGATCCGGAGCTTTGTTTCCAGGTGCGCACATTGTTGATTCACGAATATCGCAAGATACATTTGCGTGACCCGATGTTGCCTGAGGCACTGTTGCCAGGCCACTGGGACGGCATCGCGGCGTACCAGTTGTGCCGCAATCTGTACGGGCTCGTTGCAACGGCGGCCGAGGTATTCCTGACCACGCAGATGGAAACAGCAGACGGGCCTTTGCCGCCTGCGGAACCACGCTTCTACCAACGCTTCGGCGGTATAACCAGTGACCAGGACTAAACGAGGAGTGCGCCGGTGACAGACAGCAAGCACATGGATGCAGACAAACTGGCCCGCGCCTGTGCCGCCGAAATGTACAGCAACGACCCCGCTTCGCAGGCGCTGGGCATCGAGATTAGCAACGTACGCAGCGGTTATGCCGAAGCCGACATGACAGTGCGCGCAGATATGCTCAACGGTCACGGCATCTGTCATGGCGGCTACGTGTTCACGCTCGCCGACACCGCGTTCGCGTTCGCCTGCAATACCGGCAACGAGGTGACCGTCGCCGCCAGCGCCAACATCGACTTCCTGGCCCCCGCAAAGGTAGGCGACCAGCTCACGGCGGTTGCCGAGGAGCGCTCCCGGTCGCGACGCTTGGGCGTTTTTGACGTAAGCGTGCGCAACCAGGCGGGTACTTTGCTTGCCCTGTTCCGCGGCCGTTCGCGCAGCCGCCCGGAGCCAGTGCTGCCGGTAGCCCCGGCCTCATGAACTGATACATAATTCATTGAATTGACGCTTTTTTCGTTTCATAATGGCCGGATCTAACGGCGGAGACTGCCATGTACACGCAAGGCCTTGACCAGAAAGGCGATACCGCTAGCGGCAAGAACGACCCGGCCGCGCGCCTGGCTGCTTTCGAGCGGCGGGTGGATGCGGAGGAAAAGGTCGAGCCCAAGGACTGGATGCCGGATGCCTACCGCAAAACCCTGATCCGGCAGATATCACAGCACGCGCATTCCGAGATCGTCGGCATGCTGCCCGAGGGCAACTGGATCACCCGCGCCCCTTCCCTGCGCCGCAAGGCTATCCTGCTTGCCAAGGTCCAGGACGAAGCCGGTCACGGCCTTTACCTTTACAGTGCTGCCGAAACCCTCGGGGTTTCGCGAGACGAACTTGTTGACCAGCTGCTCACCGGCAAAGCCAAGTACTCCAGCATATTCAATTACCCGACCTTGACCTGGGCGGACATTGGCGCGATCGGCTGGCTGGTTGACGGAGCGGCGATCATGAACCAGATCCCGTTGTGCCGATGCTCCTATGGCCCGTATGCCCGGGCGATGGTGCGGGTTTGCCGCGAAGAGAGTTTTCACCAACGACAAGGCTTCGAAATAATGTTGAGCCTGTCACGCGGCAACGACGAACAAAAACGCATGGCTCAGGATGCGCTGAATCGCTGGTGGTGGCCTGCGCTGATGATGTTCGGCCCCAACGATGGCGAATCCAAACACAGCGCGCAGTCGATGGCCTGGAAGATCAAGCGCTTCAGCAACGATGAGTTGCGGCAGAAGTTTATCGACGTGACCGTGCCGCAGGCGGAGCACCTTGACCTGCGTGTACCCGACGATGACCTTGAATGGGACGAAGCCAGCGGGCACTACCGTTTTGGCGACATCAACTGGAACGAGTTTTTCAACGTGCTGGCCGGTAACGGGCCGTGTAATCGCGAACGTCTTGCCCGCCGTCAGCAAGCACACGACGACGGTGCCTGGGTGCGCGACGCTGCCCGCGCCCATGCTGCCAAGCAAGCCGCCCGCAAAGCCGCCTGACTAGCCTGAGGATGAACCCATGACCGAACAGGAATGGCCGCTATACGAAGTCTTTCTTCGTGCCAAGGCGGGTTTAAGCCACCGCCACGTCGGCAGTCTGCACGCCGCCGACGCCGAGATGGCGCTTGATCATGCGCGCGACCTGTACACGCGCCGGGGCGAAGGCATCAGCATCTGGGTGATCGCGTCAACAAACATCATCGCCTCTGACCCCGCCGATTCCTCGGCCCTGTTCGAACCGGCCGAGGACAAGATCTACCGGCACCCGACATTCTACGAAGTGCCGGACGGCGTGGAGAATCTGTGAACGACGAGTTGCGCTTCGAATACGTGCTGCGACTGGCCGACAATGCGCTGGTCTGTGGACAGCGGCTGGGCGAGTGGGTCACCAAGGCGCCCGAGCTCGAAGAAGAAATGGCCCTGGCCAATTTCGCGCTGGACTACGTAGGCCAGGCGCGCATGTTTTTCAGCTATGCAGCGGACATAGAATGCATGGGTCGTGATGAGGACCAACTTGCCTTTTTGCGCGACCAGATCGACTTCCGGAATATTCTGCTGGTCGAACAGCCGAACGGTGACTTTGGCAATACCATTGCCCGCCAGTTCCTGTTTCTTAGTGCCTACCAGTTCCTGCTCGAAGCATTGACGCGATCAAGCGATACGCGAATCGCAGAAATCGCCGCACGCGCCGTCAAGGAAGTTCGCTACCAGTTGCGACATACGCGTCAATGGCTGGTGCGTCTCGGCGATGGCACGGAAGAAAGCCAGCGACGCATGCAAGCCGGCATCGACAATCTGTGGCGATACACCGGCGAAATGTTTGTCGCCGATGAGGTCGATCAATGGGCAGCGCAGGAACGAGTCGGGCCGGACCCGGCGTCCTTGCAAGCCGCGTGGCACGAATATGTGCGGGCGGCTTTCGACGAAGCCCAGCTTCACATGCCACAAGACGAATGGATGGATAGCGGTGGCAAGCGTGGCCGGCACAGCGAACACCTCGGTTACCTGCTGGCCGAAATGCAGTATTTGCAACGCGCGTACCCGGGTGCGAAATGGTAGGCGATGACGTTCGCAAATTACTGGACGACGTCCCTGACCCCGAGATTCCGGTGCTCAGCATTAACGATCTTGGCATCGTTCGTGAAATTAGCATCGACGGCGAAACAGTAACCGTCAGTCTTGCACCCACCTACTCGGCTTGTCCGGCGACGGAGGTTATCGAAGCCAGTGTGCTTGAGCACCTGCATGCCAATGGCATCGCGGACGTGCACATCCGTCGGGTACTGTCTCCTCCATGGACCACAGACTGGATCAGCGCCGGTGGACGCAGCAAATTGGCGGAGTATGGCATCGCACCTCCTGTGGGCAGCAGTGCCAAGCTGTCGCTGCGTGGGCAGGAGTTACGCATTGCCTGTCCGCGCTGCAAAAGCCAGGACACTATCAAGATCAGCGAATTCGGTTCGACCCCGTGCAAGGCTGCTTACAAGTGTGCCGACTGCCTGGAGCCCTTCGAATACTTCAAATGCATTTAGGCCGTAGCAACCATGCGTAAGTTTTATCCTGCGAAGATCGTTGAGAAGATCGCCGACGCCAGCGACTCGGTTCGCGTACGGCTTGAAGTGCCCCACGCTGCCCGCAAAGCGTTTTCCTTTCGCCAGGGCCAGCACCTGCCGATTCGCGTCCAGATAGGCGACCAGAACGTACGCCGTACGTATTCTATCTGTTGCGGCGTCAATGACAACAACCTCCAAATCGGCGTACGACTTCAGCCCGACGGTCTGTTCTCCTCTTTTCTGGCCGACGAATTACAAGTCGGCGACACGCTCGAGGTCATGCCCCCGTCCGGGCATTTCTTCACCGAGCTGAATCCTGAAGCCACGAAAACCTACGCAGCGTTTGTGGCCGGCAGTGGTATTACTCCAATACTGTCTATCGCAAAAACTACCCTGGAAACCGAGCCGGGCAGTCGCTTCGTAATTTTCTATGGCAATCGTAAACGCGCCACGACAATGTTCACAGAAGAACTCTGGGCATTGAAGAATCGCTATCCAACTCGTCTCTCCCTGCACTTCATCATGAGCCAGGAACCGGGCGACATCGCGCTCTACCAGGGCCGCATCGACGCGGATAAAGTTCGCGAGTTGCACGCTGCCTTCCTGCAACACTCGCCGCCGGACGAGGTGTTTGTCTGCGGCCCGAACCCGATGATCGACAGTGTGCTTGCCGCCTTGAGCGCGCTCGACTACCCCGCGGACAAACTGCATTCGGAACGCTTTCGCGCCGTTCTTCGTGATGACGCGCAGATCGTGCGGCCGCCGCGCAAAGCACCCTCGGGCGGCATCGAAGTTGCTGTCCTGCTGGATGGTCAGCGCCAGACTTTTCACATGAGCGGCGACGAAGAATCCATACTCGATGCCGCCGCAGAAGCTGGCCTCGATCTGCCGTATTCCTGCAAAGGTGGCGTTTGCTCGACGTGCCGTGCTTTGCTCAAGCAAGGCAAGGTCGACATGGCAGTGAACTATGCGCTTGAACCATGGGAACTGGAGAAAGGCTTCATACTCACCTGCCAGTCGCGGCCGCAAAGCAAACATATTGAACTGGATTACGACACCGTCTGATTCAAATATCACCAAGCTGTTACAAGGACCTGCACATGTCAGACGCATTCATTTGCGATGCTGTACGAACCCCGATAGGCCGCTTCGGCGGCGCACTGGCCAGCGTCCGCGCCGATGACCTCGCCGCGTTGCCCATTCGTGCGCTACTTGCTCGCAATGCCGGCCTTGACCCCGTCGCTATCGATGACCTTTTACTCGGCTGTGCGAACCAGGCTGGCGAAGACAATCGCAACGTTGCCCGCATGGCCGCATTGCTGGCCGGTCTGCCGGTCACGGTGCCAGGCGTTACCCTCAACCGTTTATGTGGTTCCGGTATGGACGCAGTAGCAATGGGCGCGCGCGCGATAAAAACCGGCGAAGCCGACATCATCATTGCCGGTGGCGTCGAATCGATGTCACGCGCACCGTTTGTTATGCCTAAAGCGGAAAGCGCCTTTAGTCGCCGGGCGGAAATATTCGATACAACCATCGGCTGGCGCTTCGTCAACCCGCTGCTGAAGAAACAGTACGGTGTTGATTCAATGCCGGAAACGGGCGAGAACGTGGCAGCCGATTTCAATGTGAGTCGCGCCGACCAGGACGCATTCGCACTTCGTAGTCAGCAGAAAACAGCGACTGCCAAAGCTCGTGGTTTTTTTGCCGAACAGTTGATTCCGGTAGAAATATCACAGCGCAAGGGCGAACCGCTGATTGTTGATAGCGATGAACACCCAAGAGAAACATCATTGGAGAAGCTTGCTGCGTTGGGCACGCCATTTCGCGACAACGGCACCGTTACGGCAGGCAACGCATCCGGGGTGAACGACGGTGCCTGCGCGTTGTTGCTGGCATCCGAACAGGCGATGAAGACACATGGCTTGCGGCCACTCGCTCGTATATTGACGACAGCAGTAGCGGGCGTCGATCCACGCATCATGGGGATCGGGCCGGCGCCAGCCAGCCGCAAAGCATTGCAGCGTGCCGGCCTGACTATCCAGCAGATGGATACGATCGAGCTGAATGAGGCTTTTGCCTCGCAATCGCTCGCCGTGCTGCGCATGCTTGAGCTTGATGATGATGCTGAGCACGTCAACCCCAACGGTGGTGCGATCGCACTGGGCCACCCGCTTGGCATGTCTGGCGCACGCCTACTGGCGACAGCGGCATACCAGCTGCAGGCGACCGGCGGTCGCTATGCGCTGTGTACCATGTGCATCGGCGTCGGCCAGGGTATTGCCAGCATCATTGAGCGAGTTTGACGTGCGGCGGGCCTCGCCAGGTTCAGAAACGACGCAAAGATTGAGAACAAGCAGCCACGCCCAGCCGGTTCCAGCGTCATTGAGGCAAGCATCGAACGAATTTCAGCCCCAAAGATCCGGATCGAAGACACTGACCAGGCCAGCGTTAAAGCTGAGTCCGTGCATGCGGTCTTCTTTCATTAACAGCGGCCCGTCAATATCGACGAAGTCGCACAGCTGCGCGATCACGAATGACGGCGCCATAGCCAGCGATGTACCCAACATGTTTCCAACCATGAGTTGGCAGCCTTTTTCGCGCGCGGCTTTGGCGAGTTTCAAAGCCTCGGTGAGGCCACCTGTTTTGTCGAGCTTGATATTGATCATGTCGTAACGTTCGGCTGCAACATCGAGCTCGGCGCAGTCCTGGCACGACTCGTCGGCGGCCAGTGTGACTGGCGACTTGAAACCTTCAAGCTCCGCATCCTCGCCACGTGGCAGTGGTTGTTCAACCATATCGATGTGCAACTCGGCACAACGCGGCAATACATCCTGCAATTGCTGGAAACTCCATCCCTGATTGGCGTCGACAACGATTCGCGCGTCCGGGCGCGCTGCGCGAATCGCGGCCAGGCGTTCATAAGGTCGATCCCCGTCCAGCTTGATTTTCAACACGGGGTATTCGGCAGCGTTAGCAGCCTTTTCTGCCATTTGCTCCGGAGTGTCCTCCAGGCCGATGGTGAAGACCGTCGTAACCGGTTTCGGCTCGATGCCCGTCATTGTCCAGATCGTTACGCCACGACGTTTGGCTTCGAGATCCCACATTGCACAATCCAGCGCATTGCGCGCACCGCCTCTCGGTAGCCTCGATTGCAGTTCATCGCGACTCATGCCCGCTCGCACGTCATCTGCAACACTACTGATCTGCGCAACAATGGTATCTGCGGTTTCGCCAAGGTAGGAAACGCCCTGCGCTTCGCCACGGCCAATAAAGTCACCTTCGCCAAGTTCAACTGTAATGCAAGTAGAGTGGCGCCATTCGTGGCCGGTAATGCGAAACGGTTGCCGCAGCTCCCAGTCTTCAACATTCAGCTTGATTTGCATTCGCATACTCATTTGAAATGGCAACGGATTTCGCTGACGACCTCTTGCATGCCATCGATTAACGGATCTACGCAAGGCAGTCCCGTTTCCGCAGACAACGCTCGCAGCCAGGGTTCCCGTTCCGATGCCGGCAACCCAGACGTATTGATGCTGACGCCGACACAGCGAATGGCCTTGTTGGTTAGCTTGCCGTTCGCAAGATTCAACTCTATGCACTCTGTCACCGACGGCACAGGATAATCCTCCCACTCACCTATTTCGGTTCGCCCGGCTTCATGGCAGACAACAATGGCATCGGGCTGTGAGCCGTGCAGTAACCCAAGGCTCACCGCTGCGTAACCAGGATGAAACAACGAACCCTGCCCTTCGATAACATCCCAGTGATCCGCAGCATTGTCGGGCGACAGCATTTCTGCCGCACCGGACACAAAATCCGACACAACAGCATCGATTGGCAGGCCGCTGCCAGCGATCATGATGCCGGTTTGCCCGGTAGCACGAAACGTCGCTTTCATCCCGGCCGCGCGCATAGCCTGCTCGAGAGCCAGTGCCGAATACTTCTTGCCTACTGCGCAATCCGTCCCGACCATCAACACTCGATTGCCGCGGCGCTTTTTGCCGGTGCCTACCGGCAGCTTGCGCGGTGGCACGCGCACATCAACGAGGCGCGCGCCTGACGATTCAGCCGCTGCAACTACCTTAGGATAGTCCGCAAGCCTGAGGTGCAAGCCGCACACGATATCCAGACCGGCAGCCGCCGCTTCTTCAATCACACTCCACCAGCTCTCGGGTATGACTCCGCCAACCGGCGCAACGCCGATCACGAGACTGGCGGCTCCCGCTGCTTTGGCTTCTTTGACGGTGAGGTCTGGTACACCCATGTCGACCGGACATCCCGGGAAGCGCAGTTGGCCCGCCACTTGATCCCGGCGCCATTGGACTATTCCAAAGCCCGTCTTGGCGTAAAGCGGATCATGTACATCGCCGATAAGTATCAAATAAGGCGCGCGCAAATCGACAACGGTCAGTTCGTTCATATACAGCTTCTTATGCCCGGATTATTACAACGATTTTTACGATTGCGCTCAAGAACGCAAAACCACTGTACGCTGCCCACTTAGAAAAACTCGATGTTCGGCATACCAGCGCACGGCGCGATTAAACACCACACTTTCCAGGTCATGACCGATCTTCGCGAGCTCGTCAGGGCCCATAGTGTGATCGACACGTTCCACACCTTGCTCAATGATGGGACCCTCGTCGAGATCGGTCGTTATGAAATGCGCTGTCGCACCAATGCTTTTTACTCCGCGTTCGTGCGCCTGGTGGTAAGGCTTTGCACCCTTGAATCCGGGCAAAAACGAATGATGAATATTGATCGCGCGCTGTGCGAGATTCTCGCAGGCAGCGGCCGATAGTATTTGCATGTAACGCGCCAGTGCCAGGAGGTCGGCACCACTGTTATTAAAAAGGTCAAGAAGCTGTTGTTCTTGTGCGGCTTTTCCACCCGGCTCGATAGGCAGGTGGTGGTACGGCAGCTTGTACCATTCTACGAGCGAGCGCTGATCGTCGTGATTGGAAACTACGCCGACAATTTCGATCGGCAACGTACCGATGCTCCAGCGATGCAGCAGGTTGTTCAACACATGCCCTTGCTTTGAAACCGCAACAAGCACACGGCAATGCTGACTGGCATCGTGCAGCCCCCAGGTCATATCAAAGCGCTTGGCGATGTCGCTAAAGCGCAGCGTCAGTTCCGCGCGGTCAGCCAGTTCCGCGCCACTAAATGACGTCCGCATTAACGAGCGCTGCGACCAACGATCGACAAAGTGAGCGGTTTCGGAAATGGAACCTGCATTATCCGCAATGAAGCCACTAATGGCTGCGACTATGCCATTGCGGTCGGGGCACGACATGGTCAGCACCATCGAGTTGCTGCCGTTTTCTGAAGACATGATTTCAGGACCTGTGCCGGAAGATTTTCCAGGCGCCAACTGTAACAAGAGGAATGATGTAAATAACGAGAAACACCCACGCCATGGTGCCATAGCCTTTGGCAATTAGATTGGTAATTCCCCAGAGCGATAATACTGCGCTTACCACTACTGCGGAAACCGCGATTGTGGCGTGACTGCCTCCGCCTAGTCCACTACCGCGTCGTTCTACCAGGAACGCATCGATACGTTCATTGATCCCCTGCAACAGCCCGGCGCCCGTCTCGATAAAGGTGCCGAACAACATGATGGAATAGACAACGAGAAAGGCTGTCGTCCCGTACGCCCCCAGCAACCAGTACACAGGAATCGGCTGTGCAAGTATCTCCGGGTAGGCCGAGAAAAAAGCGATGTGAAACACTATTGCTGGCAGCAACGCGATGACCGCCCCGGCCACTCCGGCGCCCATGGCTTCACCGCGCGTGGAAAAGTCTCTTGCCACGTATAGCAGCAACGGCACAGTCGCCACGTTATACAAGGCATACTTGAAACCACTTACAGCCCAGCCATCTAGCACCTCCGCAGCTGCGATGTGGTCCAGGATAGCCTGGCCTTCGCGGCGGAAAATCAAGACGAAAAAGGCTATGAAAACAAGGTAAAGAAAAATCGACCAATACGTCAGCGCTTTTTCGATGACCTCCCTGCCATGAAAGGTCAGGACGGCGATACACCCCAGCATGACTGCAAGGCCGGCGACATAAGGTATACCCAGACTGTCCGTCGAGATATTGCCTGCCGCCGATGCCAGAACCGCCAGGACAAGCAGGAACTGCAGAATGACCAGTAGCTCGTAAACCACCCAGCCAGGACCCAACAATTTTTTGAAAAAATTGCGGTAGTCGTATACACGAAAAATGCGCGACAGCTCAAAAGTGAAGGCCAGCACCAGCGCGACAGTAACAAATGAAACACAAAACCCCAGTAGCCCGCCGAGCACCCCGTAGCCAGTGAAGTATTCGACGATTTCCCGGCCGGTGCCGTAGCCGCCGCCCACCATGACCGATTGGTATACCGCACCAGGAACGATATAGAGACGTACCCACCTTGAGTTCAGCATTCCTGACATCGTTGATTCATACCGTTGTTGCAGGCGAATGTCGAGCCAGACAGCTATCTTTGCCCCGTGCAGCAATCCTACGTAAACTTCCGTGTTCGCCGGCGTGACGCCCATTGCAAATGGCGCGGGCACCAGCAAGCGCTCTGGCCACCGACATGACCGTGAGCAACAACAACTGCAGTTGACAGTAACCGCAGCACCAGGAGTGTGCATGAGCACCGCAAATATTATCTACACCGAGACAGACGAAGCGCCGGCATTGGCAACCTACTCATTGCTGCCAATCGTAAAAGCCTACGCTGCAACCGCAGGCGTAATCATTGAAACGCGTGACATTTCTCTTGCTGCGCGGATCCTTGCGAATTTTCCGGACAGGCTTACCCACGAACAAACACGGCCGGATACCTTGGCCGAGCTCGGCGAAATGGCAAAGACGCCCGATGCCAATATCATCAAGTTGCCAAATATCAGTGCATCAATTCCGCAGCTGACAGCCGCAATTCGCGAGCTGCAAGCACAGGGCTTTGCTCTGCCCGACTATCCCGAAGAGCCGCAAAATGAGGACGAGCAGTCGATCCGGTCGCGCTACGGGAAGGTACTTGGCAGCGCCGTAAACCCTGTACTTCGCGAAGGTAATTCGGACCGAAGAGTCGCCACTGCAGTGAAAGAGTTTGCGAAGCGGCATCCGCACTCTATGGGAGCGTGGAGCAAAACGTCGCAAACGCGGGTAGCGCACATGCAGGATGGCGACTATTACGGCAGCGAGCAATCGCACGTGATGACCAAGGCAGGCAATGTACGAATTGAGTTCACTGCAGCCGATGGTACGACTCAAACCCTGAAGGAAAAAACGGCGATCCAGGAAGGCGAGATAATTGACAGCTCAGTAATGAGCCGCGTGGCGCTGCGCGAGTTCTACGCACAATCTATCGAATCCGCGAATGAAGACGGCGTGCTGCTTTCATTGCACCTGAAAGCCACCATGATGAAAGTATCGGACCCGATCATGTTCGGGCATGCAGTAACCGTGTTTTACAAGCCAGTGTTTGACAAACACGCTGAAACATTTCGCGACATCGGCGTCGATCCGAACAATGGTATCGGCGATGTCTATGACAGCCTCAGCGAGGTGAGTGCAGATAAACGTGCCGAAATTGAAGCTGACATCGAGGCACTTTACGCACGGCGACCTGCCCTCGCCATGGTTGATTCGGACAAGGGCATCACTAACCTGCACGTACCCAGCAACGTTATCATTGATGCTTCCATGCCAGCGGCGATTCGCTCATCCGGACAGATGTGGGGACCGGATGGCAAGCTTGCCGACACCCTCGCGATGATTCCGGATCGATGCTATGCCGGAATTTACCAGGCAACTATTGAATTTTGCCGCGACCACGGCGCGTTCGACCCTGCCACGATGGGCAATGTGGCGAACGTGGGCTTGATGGCTCAGAAAGCGGAAGAGTACGGCTCACATGACAAGACGTTTGAGATGAGTTCCGACGGAATCGTCCGGGTTGTTGACGAACACGGCAGCACGTTACTTGAGCACAAAGTCGAATCGGGCGATATCTGGCGCATGTGCCAGACCCGTGACTTGCCTGTGCAGGATTGGGTCCGACTCGCTGTCAGTCGGGCGCGCGCAACCGGAAATCCGGCGGTGTTCTGGCTGGATGAAAAGCGGGCGCATGACAGCAACCTGATCAGTACGGTTCGCGGCTACCTCAAGGACCACGATACCAGTGGTCTCGACATCCAGATCAAATCACCAATGGATGCCATGCACTACACTTTAGCGCGCGTCCGCGCTGGCGACGATACGATTTCAGTTACCGGCAACGTCCTGCGCGATTACCTTACCGACCTGTTCCCGATCCTCGAACTGGGTACCAGCGCAAAGATGCTATCCATCGTGCCATTGCTCGCCGGTGGTGGCCTGTACGAAACCGGCGCCGGCGGCTCAGCGCCTAAACACGTACAGCAACTGCTGGAAGAAGGCCATTTGCGCTGGGACTCACTCGGTGAATTCCTCGCACTTGCCGTTTCGCTGGAGGATACCGCCGAGAAAACCGCCAACAAGGCTGCCGAGGTCCTCGCCGCCGCATTGCATGTTGCCAATAGCAAGTTTTTGCAGGCAAACAAATCACCGTCGCGCAAAGTGGGTGAACTTGATACGCGCGGTAGCCACTACTACCTCGCCCTCTATTGGGCACAGGCATTGGCGGAACAGGATGACGACAAAGACCTGGCTGCAACATTCAAGTCAGTCGCAACGCAATTAGCCAGCAATGAACGGCAAATTGTCGATGAACTGAACGCGGCACAAGGCAAGGCTGTCGACATCTGGGGCTACTACCACCCGGACCGCGCGCGTGTCAGTGATGTCATGTGCCCAAGCTCTACGCTGAACAAAATTATCGACGCTATTCACCAGTAGCTCACGCGCGAGGGGCATGGACGCCGCTGGCGAACAATCACTGAGCTTATGCGGTCAGAGCCGAATCCTTGGCGCTTGAGGAGTACTGCATGACCATTTTGCGAATGAACGTCAGCTTCTCAACGACACGTTCATTCAGCACAAACGGATACGCATCGGGCAAGCCGAGGCTGCGCGATACTTCATTGATTTTCAGAGTGAACTCAACGAACCCGGCCGGCCACGTTTCAGGGTCTACCTCGCCCAGCAAACCTTGTGTGCTCGCCGTTTCGATGACTGAACAGATGTGCAGGAAGTGTGCCCAGGTTTCAGCCCAGTCTTCGAATGGATGCGTACTTGCGTAGCTGCTGATATGGTCTTGCCACCAATTGGCCCTTGCACCTTCGGCGTAGTGACGACGTAGCGCTTCGGCATAGTCTTCCCGATCGTCGCCGAACAAGGCGCGCGCCTCTTCCAGATCGGCTCCGTTGGTAACAATCCGGAAATAATAGTGCCCTGATTCATGGCGAAAATGACCCAGCAAAGTCCGGTAGGGTTCGTTCATCATCTGCCGCATCTTGGCCCGGTAAGCATCATCAGCCTCTGCTGCATTAATCGTAATCTCACCGCTGGAATGCCCTGTCGAAACATGCTCTTCATACACGTCAGGGTTGGTCCGCCTGTCTTCCTTGAATACGAAGCTCAGTCTTTGCGTATCAACCGGCAGTCCCAGTGACAGCAAATCGTAGATTAGCCGGCGCTTGGCCCTTTCAAGCTTGTGCCAGCGTTCTCGATTACCCCGTTTGTTCAATGCCGGAATAATTCGGCTGGTTACACAAGACATGCAGGTGCTGCCAACAGTCGCATGCGGCGCCGCCAACCAATTACACAGAACATCGTTTGTACGATTGCCACAAATCGTGCGACCACTGTCGGTGAATTGCCCATCAACCAACGTATCCATTTGCAAGGCGTTCGGATCGAATGCGAGTTGCCGATCGCAGGCACTACACTGGTCATTATCAAAGAAAACCGGCTGGCCGCAGGCACAGTAAAGCTTCTTCATGTGTCAGCTCCTGGCAGAAACCATGCAGTGGCCACCGCCTGGTGCACTCGTCCAAGATACATTTGTAATTCATCCATCGTTTCACTGACCTTCGCAGCGTCAAGCTCGTCGACGCTGCTGCCTGCAAGAACTCCACACAATACTGTCAACTGCTTAATTGTCTCGGTGTTTCCGGGAAGCGCTTCCGCACTGCGAATACAATTATTTGTACAACATTGAATTGCGCGGGGAAAAGCCGTGTCATTGACCAGAAAATTTATTACCTGACTGCTAATGACTTGCGGCTGCACGTATTGGCGGTACATCTGAAAGCCGCCAACCGTTTTCAATACGTTGGTCCAAAGTGTCGAACCATAAAGTCTCGTTACCCGCTCATTCTTGGTGATGTACGATGCGGTGATATCAATAATGCGGGTGGTCATGTCAGCGCGCTCGATGTGCTGACCCAACATCAGGAAATGATACGGGCTGTGATGACTCATCGTGCCATGCAGACAACCGCATACTTGCTGACAGTGAGCGATACAATCTGCCAGGAACTCGAATCGATCCTCGCTCTCAGTGGCACTTTCAAGATTCTGGTGGACGACCTGATATAACTCGTTGACGCTTTCCCAGCTTTCCATGGGCAGCAGGTCGCGATTGTTGCGAATATTCTCACGCGCCATTCGCAGGGCATAAATCAGCGATGATGGCGAGTTTCGGTTGGACAAAATAAGCTGCATGAAGCCAGCTTCATTTGACGGCAGGCTATTTGTCCGCGATCCCGTTGAGATACCGAAAACCGGCATCAAAGCAGGCCAATCCACGCCCACTTCATCGGGAAGATCCAACAACATTTGCGAATATTGTTGTACGATTCGTGCCGTGTTTTCCGCGCGCTCAAGGTAGCGGCCAGCCCAATAAATCCTCTCTGCGGAACGTGAAAGCATTACTCAGCATCCTCGATGACCCAGGTGTCCTTGCTGCCGCCGCCTTGCGATGAGTTCACAACGAGAGAGCCCTTTCGTAAAGCAACCCTGGTAAGCCCGCCTGCAGTGACGTAAGTATCGCTGCCCTGCAGAATGAAGGGTCGCAAGTCGAGGTGACGCGGTTCCAATACCTCTTCGCACAAGGTGGGAGCAGTTGAGAGCATCAAGGTAGGCTGAGCAATATAGTTCCGCGGATCCTTGCGCAATGCGGCGGCAAACTCATCACGCTCTTGCTTGCTCGAATGGGGACCAACAAGCATTCCGTAGCCGCCCGATTCGTTGGCCGGTTTAACGACCAGCTTGTCGAGGTTTGCCAGCACATGTTGCAACGACTTCGCATCGGAGCAACGCCAGGTAGGCACATTGGGCAGTATTGCGTCTTCACCCAGGTAGTAGCGAATGATTTCCGGAACGTACGAATACACAACCTTGTCGTCCGCAACACCTGAGCCAGGCGCGTTCGCCAGCGCCACATTGCCAGCCCGCCAGGCACGAACTATGCCGCGCACACCGAGCATGGAATCGTCACGGAACACTTCGGGATCCAGAAACGTGTCATCGATTCGTCGGTAAATCGTGTCCACTCGCTTCAAGCCATCGATGGTGCGTACCGACACGATATCGTTGTCATCGACTACCAGGTCACCTCCTTCCACCAGCTCGACACCCATGGTACGGGCAAGGTAGCTGTGTTCGAAGTAAGCCGAATTGAATACGCCGGGCGTCAACACGACAATCTCTGCGTTGCCTTCCCGGCCTGCTGGCGCGATCGAATGCAACATGCGACTTAGCGCTGATGGATACTCGCTAACGGGACGAACACGGTGATCACGAAACAGCGACGGGAATACGCGCTTCACAACATTGCGGTTCTCCAGCATGTAGGAAACACCTGATGGCACCCGCAGATTGTCCTCCAGCACGTAGACAGTACCGTCACTGTCACGCACAAGGTCAGACCCGCAAATATGCGCCCAGACGCCGTGACGTGGTTTGGCACCCATACACGCCTTGAGATAGTTCCGGGAACTGTCAATGATCTCGGCCGGAACAATCTTGTCCTTGATGATACGACGATCGTTGTAAAGATCATCGATGAACAAATTTAAAGCACGAATCCGTTGCTTCAGGCCGCGCTCAATCCCGTCCCATTCACGGCCGGAAATCGTGCGTGGAATGACATCCAGGGGCCAGGAACGATCGATGTTGTCGCCCTCGGAATAGACCGTAAAGCTGATACCCATATCGAGAATGGTGCTGTCCACAGCATCTTGCCGGTTAAGCAGATCCTGCTTCGGCATGCGGTCGAAATAGTCCACCAGCAAGCGTGCGTGCGAACGCGCGCCGTCCGTAGAATCCAGCAATTCGTCGTAAAACTTGCTTGCGTCGTAGTTCTGAAAAGAGCTTGTCATGGGCGCCACAATAGCAGGAGAACGGCGTCTTTTTACTATCCACGTTGAAAAATAGTTGGCCAGTCCTCGGCCAGCAAAAGCAAAGTCCCGCTTCGGACAGCGCCTTTCTCAGCCTCTCCCGGAACCCTATATTAGTGAATGGAAATGCTGTGAAAAAGTGCTCCATAGAAACTTCGCTGCAGCGGACACGAACATTATCAACCCAAAACTTCGCCCTGCCTGCATTGCCATTTAGCTGGTGCGCCGCCGCCGCGATCGCGGCAATCAGGAGTGGGCACGCGGGGCGCATGCGCCCCGCGCTATCAACCCGAACTTTGCAACATTGCCTCTGGCATTAGCACAGCAATCACCCTGCCGCGCACACAGGGTGCACCGTCCGCGCTGAGAATAACATCCACAACAACCTTGCGGTCTTTGACTTCAACAGCATTGCCCAGCAACACAAGCTCGGGACCCAGCGGCGTTGGTGCCAGATAATCCACTTTAAGCGACGCGGTGACAAAACGCGGCAACGGTACATCTGACAGTTGCCGATCCAGGGCCTGGCAGGTCGCCGCAGCGGCTGTAGCGGTGCCATGACAGTCGATTAGCGACGCGATCAGGCCTCCGTAAACGAAGCCCGGGATGGCGATAAATCGATCGTCAGGAGTGAATCGGGCTGTCGACTCAGTGCCGCGCCAGTAGCTTTTCAGCTGGTGCCCGGAACTGTTGCTATAGCCACAACCGTAGCAATGACTGGTATCAGCCGGGTAATAATCCTGAATTGCTTTGTCACTCATAGACTTTGAAACGCATAATGTGGCAACCAACGGCATCGACAGCTCGTCAATTATATACTGTGTGCTGACCAGAGAATTACCGGGATCGACATGCGCACGCAATCTTCACACGGATTCTTACCGAAACTTTTCGCCCTTTGCATCGTCACTGCGTCGCTGTTGGGGGCGACTCACAGCAACGGCCCGCGAGTAAACGGCGAACGACTGAATGCCACGATGGAAAAAATGAAGTCGTTTGGTCGCAGTGAATCGGGCGGCTCGGGTCGAGTCGCGTACAGCCCCGCCAATCGCGATGCGCTAAATTACCTCGCGAGTCTGATGCAGGACGCGGGGTTGCAAACGCATGTCGATTTCGCTGGCAACCTGGTCGGTCGACTGAACGGCAAGCATGCACTGCCACCACTAATGCTCGGTTCACACATTGACACTGTGCCGAACGGCGGCCACTACGATGGGATAGTAGGCGTTATGGCAGCCATTGAAGTGGCGCAATCGCTACATGATATGGGCCTCGTTCCGGATCATCCCGTGGAGGTTGTAGTCTGGTCCAATGAAGAAGGCGGCAAAACCGGCAGTCGCTCTCTGAATGGATCGGTGGACGAATCTGAAATGGCACTGCCGAGCCTTGGTAGCAAGTCACTCGGCGACGGCATGGTTTTTCTCGGCGGCGATGCAGCGCGCATTCTGGAGAACCGTCGCGACGTTGGCAGCATCGCCGCATACCTTGAGCTCCATGTTGAACAAGGTGCCTTATTGGACCAGCGCGACCTGTCGATTGGCGTTGTAGACGGCATCGTCGGCATTCGCCGCTGGAACGTACAAGTGGATGGCTTCGCGAATCACGCTGGAACGACCCCAATGGATCAGCGTCAGGATGCGCTGCTCGCGGCCGCCGCATTCGTGGTGGCTGTACGTGAAGAAGCCATTGCCCGCCCAGGCCGACAGGTCGCAACGGTCGGCCGCATCCACGCCGAACCCGGCGCACCCAATGTCATTCCGGGTAATTCGACGTTGAGCCTGGAAATCCGCGATCTGGACATGGACAGCATCGGCGAACTGTTTGCTCGATTGCAGAAGCGGGCAAATACAATCGGCAGTGACACCGGAACACACTTCAGCTTCGAACAATTTTACGAATCGCCTGCAGCGCTGACCGATACGCGAATCTCCGCGCTGATCGCCGCGAGCGCCGACAGTCTTCAGCTCAAGTACGAGCATTTGCCCAGCGGCGCCGGCCACGACGCACAGAGTATTGCGCCCTTGGCACCTATCGGCATGATCTTCGTACCCAGTCGCGACGGAGTCAGTCATGCCCCGGCAGAATTCACCGACCCCGTCGACATCGGCAACGGCGCGGACGTGCTGTTACGCACACTCCTGAAACTGGACAAGCAACGCTGGTCCATCAGTGACTAACTGCGCAGGCGATAACCCGAGTGAAACATCCAGCGAATCAGTAGCAGGCAGGCTACGAGAAACACTGCGGTCATACCAAAACTCAGTGCAACACTAACGTCAGCATTTTCGTAGAAACTCCAGCGGAAGCCGCTGATCAGGTAGACGACTGGATTGAACAAGGTCACGGTTTGCCAGAATGGTGGCAACATGCTGATCGAGTAGAAGCTGCCACCCAAAAATGTCAGTGGCGTGATGATCAGCATGGGTACGATTTGCAGCTTCTCGAAGCCGTCAGCCCAAATACCAAGAATAAATCCAAACAAGCTAAACGACACAGCGGTCATCACGAGGAACGTGAGCATCCAGAACGGATGTGCAATCTGCACATCGACAAACAGGTTCGCGGTTGCAAGTATTATGCTGCCGAGGATTATCGACTTGGTGGCCGCCGCACCAGCGTAACCAAGCAAGGTTTCGACCCAGGTAACCGGCGCTGACAATAACTCGTATATGGTGCCGCTGAAGCGCGGAAAAAAGATACCAAACGACGCGTTGGAAACACTCTCGGTCAGCAAAGACAGCATGATCAAGCCGGGCACAATAAAGGAACCGTAGCTGATGCCGTCAATCTCCGCGATGCGCGAACCGATGGCAGAGCCGAAGATCACGAAGTACAGCGAGGTCGAGATAACCGGGGACACGATGCTTTGAAACAAGGTACGCCGGGTGCGCGCCATTTCGAATGCGTAGATCGCCCTGACCGCATGAAAATTCATGCGCTTTTCTTTACCAGGCCAACAAATATGTCTTCAAGTGAACTTTGCGATGTAGTCAGGTCCGTGAACTTGATACCGGCATTGCCGAGCGCCGCAAGCAAGCCGGTAATGCCGGTGCGTTCACCCTGGGTATCGTAAGTGTAAATGAGCTCCTTGCCATCCTCACCCCGTTCAAGCTCAAACTCAGCCAGCGAGGCAGGCAATTCAGCGAGCGGCTCCGGAAGCTGCAACACCAGCTGCCGTTTACCCAGCTCTTGCATCAGCCGTCGTTTCTCCTGCACAAGGATGACTTCGCCATGATTAATGACACCTATCCGATCAGCCATCTGTTCAGCTTCCTCAATGTAGTGCGTGGTCAGGATTACGGTCACACCGCTGTCCTGCAAAGAGCGCACGACGGCCCACATGTCTTGCCGAAGCTCAACGTCTACGCCTGCAGTCGGCTCATCGAGAAAAAGGATGCGCGGTTCATGTGCCAGCGCCTTGGCGATCAGGACCCGGCGCTTCATGCCACCTGACAAAGTCAGAATCTTGCTGTCGCGGCGATCCCACAGCGACAGCGACCGCAGTACCTTTTCAACATGCTCAGGGTTCTTTGGCAGACCGAACAGACCGCGACTGAAACTGACCGTGGCAAAAACGGTTTCAAACGTATCTGTCGACAGCTCCTGGGGCACGAGACCGATCAGCGTCCGTGTGACTCGAAAGTCTTTGACGTTGTCGTGACCGTCCACCAGGACGCTGCCAGAGGTCGCGTTGGCGATACCGCAAACGATGCTGATCAAAGTCGTCTTGCCGGCCCCGTTCGGCCCCAGCAACGCGAATATTTCGCCGCGCCTGATTTCCAGCGATACGTCTTTCAATGCCCGGAATCCGCCAACATAGGTCTTGTTAAGATTGTCGATCTGAATGGCTGCGGTCATGCCGCACATACTACGTGATAGCCCCCGGTCGACGCTATCGCCCCACCAGTCCAATCAATGCACCAAAAGCGTGCCAGCGACTTGCCCGACATGCCTTCGAATTGAGCTACACTCTAGTGCCCGAGAATAATAATAAGGTGAGGCAGGATGGAATCGTCAGAACGCCTGAATGACGCACGTTATGTTAGCCGGCTAACCCGTGACACCCTGGCACTGATACTTGCCGGTGGCCAGGGCTCGCGGCTCTACGAGCTAACCGCATGGCGGGCCAAGCCGTCGCTGTATTTCGGTGGCAAACTACGGATCATTGATTTCCCGCTATCCAACTGCGTGAATTCCGGAATACGCCGCATCGGCGTATTGACGCAATACAAAGCGCACTCCCTGATTCGCCACCTGGTCCAGGGTTGGACCGCGTTACGTCCGAGTGGCCGCGAGTTTGTCGAAATACTGCCCGCCTCGCAGCGGATTGGTGGCGAATGGTATCGCGGTACTGCAGACGCCGTGTATCAGAATCTCGACATCATTCGTACGCATCAGCCGGGCATGGTGCTAATCCTCGCGGGCGATCACGTTTACAAAATGGACTACGGCCCTCTGCTCGCCGCGCACGCGGAGAAAGAGGCAGACATGACGGTTTGCTGCATCGAAGTTCCGATCGCCGAAGCCGCAGGTGCTTTGGGAGTCATGACGGTTGATGACTCGGGACGAGTGATCGCATTTGATGAAAAACCTGAAAATCCGACTCCGATCCCGGGACAAACGGAATTGTGCCTGGCCTCCATGGGCAATTATGTTTTTAATACAGACTTCCTGTACGAGCAGGTAATCAAGGACTCGGACACTCCCGGAACCAGCCATGACTTCGGGCGCGACATTATTCCGTCGATCATCGACAAGTATCACGTCCATGCCTATCCGTTTCGTGATCCGGAAACGGCGCAACAAGCGTACTGGCGAGATGTCGGTACCCTTGACGCGTTTTGGGATGCAAACATGGAGTTGATCTCCGTGACGCCGCAGCTCAATCTCTATGACGATCGCTGGCCAATCCTGTCTGCCCAGGAGCAGTTACCGCCAGCCAAGTTCGTATTTGATGATCCCAAACGTCGCGGCGTTGCGATTCAATCTATGGTGTCGGCTGGTTGCGTTGTATCCGGGGCTACAGTGCGGCGTAGCGTCTTGTTTTCGAACGTCAAGATCAGCTCCTACACCGAGATCGAAGACTCTGTGGTGCTGCCGGAGGTTCGGGTCGGCCGGAATTGCAAAATTCGGCGCGCTATCATCGACCGGGGCACGGTGATCGCTGAAGGAACTGAAATCGGTGTTGACGAGGAAGCGGACCGCGCGCGCGGTTTTCGAATCACCAAGAGCGGCGTCACCCTGGTCACGCCGGACATGCTCGACCAACATTTGCACTTTACGCGCTAAGATCACTTCCTTATGCACTGCCCAACTATGCTCGTTCTTTCTGCGCCTTGTAATTGGGGATTCAATAGCTTGCTCGCACTCCGACTGAACGCGAGTCGATGATCCCGGAACCAGCATTGCGGGAGCAGTTTCGCGCTGTAGCGGAAGGTCGCCACGGCGACCCGTTCGCCATCCTGGGTATTCACCAGGCACTTGGGAATCGCGTAGTGCGGACCCTGCAGCCGCATGCAAAGAACGTAATACTTGTCTGTCGCAACGGGCAGGAACAGGTGCGTATGCGCCGTTTGCATCCCGGTGGTCTGTTCGAAACCGAACTACCTCCGCGAGTGCGGCGTTACCAGTTGCGAATAGAATACGACTCCGGCGAATCGCAGCTCATCGAAGATCCCTATTCTTTCCCATCAACGCTCGGAGAACTGGACCTGCACCTGCTTGCCGAAGGCGCACATCAACAGATAAGCAATACCCTTGGCGCAGTCCCGGTCTCCATCAATAATATCGCCGGCGTACGCTTCTCAGTCTGGGCACCGAACGCATCGCGAGTCAGCGTGGTCGGCAGCTTCAATGATTGGGATGGCCGCCGGCACCCGATGCGGCTACACCCGGCAAACGGGGTTTGGGAGATATTTATTCCTGAAGTTGGGCATGGCGACTTATACAAATTCGAATTGCTCGACAAGAACGGCCGCTTGTTACCTCTCAAGAGCGACCCACTTGCACGTTTTTGCGAAGCACCACCCGGCAATGCCTGCGTAATATTCAACAGCGAATACGCATGGCAGGATCACAACTGGCTGCAGCAGCGGCACGACAATCCACGGCTCGACAGACCGCTCAGCATTTACGAAGTGCACCCCGGCTCCTGGAAGCGGCGTCCCGAGCACGGCAATCGCTACCTGACCTGGCGAGAGCTTGCGGTGGACCTGGTCGACTACGTCAAGTCGATGGGTTTTAGCCACATAGAACTTCTGCCGATCAGCGAGTACCCGTTCGATGGCTCCTGGGGTTACCAGCCAATTGGTCTTTATGCACCAACTCAGCGCTTCGGCACACCGGATGATTTCCGCTACTTCGTAGATTGTTGTCACCAGGCAGGTATCGGCGTCATCCTTGATTGGGTGCCCGCACACTTTCCGCGCGATGAACACGGGCTGGGCCGTTTTGATGGCACCGCGTTGTACGAACACGCCGACCCGCGTAAAGGTGAGCACGCCGACTGGGGCACCTTGATATTTAATTTCGGCCGACGTGAAGTGGTCAACTACCTGATAGGCAGCGCTCTCTACTGGATCGACGAAATGCACGTCGATGGCCTGCGCGTGGATGCTGTTGCCTCGATGTTGTATCTCGATTACTCGCGCAAAGAAGGTGAATGGATTCCCAATAAGCATGGCGGCAACGAGAACCTTGAGGCGGTCGAATTCCTGAAGCAATTCAACGACCTCATCCACAAGCGCGGCGCCATATCACTGGCTGAGGAATCCACCTCCTGGCCGGGCGTATCCAGGCCAGTATTCAGCGGCGGCCTCGGTTTCACGTACAAGTGGAACATGGGTTGGATGAACGACAGTTTGAAGTACATTCAGGAAGACCCTGTTCATCGGAAGTTTCACCACGACAAGCTCACCTTTGGGCTCGTCTATGCGTTTGATGAAAACTTCGTACTGCCGCTATCGCACGACGAAGTGGTCCACGGCAAACGATCCATGCTCGGCCGCATGCCCGGCGACCATTTCCAGCGCTTCGCCAATCTACGAGCGTACTACGGGTTCATGTACGGTCATCCGGGCAAGAAACTCCTCTTTATGGGCAATGAATTTGCACAAGTAGCGGAATGGAATCACGACTCGTCGCTGGACTGGCACTTGCTTGATGAGCCGGCACATCGTGGCGTGCAAACACTCGTTCGTGACCTCAATAGCATTTACACGCAATATCCTGCGCTGCATCAAATGGATACCGAGCGTGGCGGCTTCGAATGGCTCGACTGGCAGGACCAGGATCACAGTATTTTCGCCTGGCTGCGGCATGACCGCAGCGGACACCACATGATTTGTATCAGCAACATGACGCCTGTGGTACGACACGACTATCGCGCCGGTGTGCCTGCGGCCGGTACTTACCGCGAGATTTTGAACACGGACAACAGCGTCTATGCCGGTAGTGGAATGCGCAATTCTGGCGACTTGCGAACTGAATCACAGCCGGCACAAAACCAGACACACTCGATCCGGCTGACGCTGCCACCACTTGCCACCCTTTTTATTGCTATTAATACCTGAGGACAACAGCAGGAATGAACAATTTGAACGCCACAAGCGGCGCAGGCGATATAGAACTGCTGCACGCCCCCGCACTCGACATGTCTGCCGATGCACTGTTGCGCGACCTTACCCACTATTTTGGACATACGCTGGGGCGCCGCACGATACGCAAGCAACAGCCGTATATGTACCAGGCGCTTACCTACGCGGTTCGAGATCGCCTGATGGAACGCTGGAATCGCACGAATATCGCATCGGAACGTGACGATCAGCGACGCACCTGCTACTTCTCTCTCGAGTTTCTGATGGGGCGCCTGCTGCGCAATGCGCTGATCAGCCTTGATCTTGAGGATGCCGCCAAAGAAGCATTGAATCGTCTGGGACTTACGCTAGCCGACGTTTGCGAGCAGGAGCACGACGCGGGTCTCGGAAACGGCGGACTTGGCCGTCTCGCCGCCTGTTTCCTGGACAGTTGTGCAACCTTGCGATTGCCGGTAATGGGCTATGGAATTCGTTATCAGTACGGAATGTTTCGTCAGCGCATCGAAGACGGGCGGCAGATCGAGGACCCTGATAACTGGCTGCGCGTCGACTTTCCCTGGGAAATAGAGCGAATTGAGCTGGCCCAGACAGTACGCTTTGGCGGCCATGGCGAGATATACACCGACCACGAAGGCAAGGAACGGCATCGCTGGGTACATACGCACGACGTGCTGGCCATCCCTTACGATATACCCATTCCGGGCTATCGAAACGATATCGTCAACACCTTGCGCCTCTGGTCCGCCGCGGCTACTGACGAATTCGATCTTGATGAGTTTAATGCGGGTGACTACACCGATGCGGTAGCCGCTAAAAACGCTGCCGAAAATATCACCATGGTGCTGTACCCGAATGCGGCAACTGAATCCGGCCACGAGTTGCGTCTTCGCCAGCAATACTTTCTCGTGTCGGCGAGCTTGCAGGATATTATGCGTAACTGGCGTGACCGTCACGGTGACGACTTTTCCGGTTTCGCGGAGAAACTCTGCGTACAGCTCAACGATACGCATCCGGCGCTCGCTGTGCCGGAACTGATGCGGCTGCTACTCGACCAGTGCTACCTCAGCTGGGATGAAGCCTGGGCGATAACCTCCAAAACCATGGCCTATACCAATCACACATTGCTTCCCGAGGCGCTGGAACAATGGCCGGTGGCTCTGTTCAAGTCTTTGCTACCGCGCTTGCTGGAAATCATATACGAGATCAATGCGCGTTTTGTCCTGCAGATCAGCGACCAATGGCCTGGGGACAACGAGCGAGTTCAGCGTATGTCGCTCATCTCGCCAGGCCCGCAGCCCATGGTACGGATGGCGTATCTATCCATAGTTGGCAGCTTTTCGGTAAACGGCGTAGCCCAACTGCATTCGGAATTGTTGCAGAAGGGATTGTTTCGGGATTTTGCCGAGCTGTGGCCAAGCCGTTTCAACAATAAAACCAACGGTGTAACGCCACGCCGCTGGTTGGCAGCCTGCAACCCGGGTCTCGCCAAGCTGATCACCTCTAAAATTGGCGCGGAATGGACTACGGATTTGCCGCAACTGTCCGGGTTGGCGCAGCTAGCCAGCGATAAGGCTTTTCACAAGAGCTGGAACCGGGTCAAAGCAGAGAACAAGCAACGTCTGGCCCATCTTGTCGAACAAAGAACCGGCTTGACGATCTCGCCTGCCATGCTTTTCGATGTGCAGGTAAAACGTATCCATGAATACAAGCGGCAATTGCTGAATTTGCTGCATGCTGTTTACTTGTATGACCGCAATCAACGCGGTGATTCTGACGAGCAACTGCCACGCGCAATTATCATCGGTGGCAAGGCAGCGCCAGGTTACGTAATGGCTAAAGACATTATCAAGGCCATAAACAACGTTGCGCGCGTGATCAACGCAGACCGCCGACTACACGACAAACTGCGGCTGGTCTTCCTGCCGGACTACAATGTCTCTGCGATGGAAGTAATTTGCACGGCTGCTGACCTGTCTGAACAGATATCGACCGCAGGTAAGGAAGCATCCGGTACCGGCAACATGAAGTTCATGATGAACGGTGCCGTCACCATCGGCACGCTGGACGGCGCCAACGTCGAGATCCGGGATGCCGTCGGTGAAGATAATTTCTTTTTGTTCGGGCTTACCGTCGACGAAATCGCAGAAACCCGGTCGCACTATGACCCACAAGCGATCATTGCAAGCGATCCGGATTTCGCGCGAGTCATAAAGCTGCTGGAGAGTGGCCATTTCAATCGGTTTGAGCCCGGCATATTTAATAGCGTCTTGCACGCCATCCGCAATCCGGATGACCTGTGGATGACGGCGGCTGATTTCCGCAGCTTCGTTGACGCACAACAACAAGTCGCCGAGGCGTATCTCGATCGCGAACGCTGGACCACCATGAGCATTCGCAATACCGCGGCGTCCGGTGGCTTCTCGGCGGATCGAACTATCCAGAATTACAATGACGATATCTGGCGCCTGAAGCCGGTAGCACTGCTAACGTCTTGATGGAAGCAGGCCAGCCACACGCGCTTGGCGCCAAAGTCGTTGACGGCGGCGTCGCCTTTGCTGTTCGATCGGAGCCCGCGGAACGCGTGGTGCTTTGCCTGTATGACTCGCACGGCAATGAAACGGCGCAACTTGACCTCCCCCACAATAGCAATGGCGTGTGGCACGGTTTCGTACCAGGCTGCGCCGCCGGGCAGCGTTACGGCTACCGGGTACACGGACGGTACGCACCATCTGATGGCCTCCGCTGCAATCCCAACAAGTTGCTACTTGATCCGTACTGCCGGGCTATTGATGGCCATTTTGACTGGCAGGGTGCATTGTTCGACTACGAAGCCGGCACTGACCCGGCCGACGCAAGGCTCTGCGTGCTCGACAACCACACAGCAGTGGCCAAATCGGTTGTCAGCGCTGAGAACGCCATAGCCACATCCGGGCCACGCATCCCCTGGAGCGAAACGCTCCTGTATGAGCTCAATGTTCGCGGCTACACGATGCTGCACCCCGCTGTCGACGAAGAAGCCAGGGGTCGATTCCGCGGCTTGACCAATAACCAGGTGCTGCAGTACTTGCGCGCACTCGGCGTGACCGCCGTTGAACTCATGCCGGTGCACTATTTCATTGACGAACATTTTTTGCAGCGACGCAACCTGCACAATTACTGGGGCTACAACACACTTAATTTCTTTACACCGGCAGCGCGACTTGCTGGCACTGACCCACGTGCCGAATTCGTCGACATGGTCAATGCTATTCACGACGCGGGCCTGGAGGTAATACTCGATGTGGTTTACAACCACACAGCAGAAGGCGATCACCTTGGACCTAGTTTAAGTTTTCGCGGCCTCGACAATAATGCGTACTACCGTCTCGCCCCCGACTCGCCGCTGCACTACATCAACGATACCGGTTGCGGAAACACACTCAACGCGGATTCACTTCCGGTACAGGAACTGGTGCTCGACAGCCTGCGTTACTGGGCCGGCGATCTTGGTGTGGACGGCTTCCGCTTCGACCTAGCCCCCGTACTCGGGCGCCACGCTGACGGCTACAGCTCCGGGCACCCACTGCTGAGACGCATTAACAAAGACCCCCTACTGCAACAGCGAAAGTTAATTGCGGAACCATGGGATCCAGGCCCCGGTGGCTACCAACTCGGCCAGTTTCCAAACAATTGGGCCGAATGGAATGATCGCTATCGCGACGTTGTCCGTCGCTGGTGGCATGGTGACGGCGCGCAGGCCGGCGAACTGGCGCGACGCCTGCACGGTTCAGCTGATGTATTCGAGGCAAGCGGTCGCGGACCCGCGGCGAGTATTAACTTCATTAGCAGCCATGATGGCTTTACCTTGCTTGATACAGTCAGTTTCGAACGCCGCCACAACGAAGCCAACGGGGAATCAAATCGCGACGGCCATCGCCACAACTACAGCCGAAATCATGGCAGGGAAGGCCCGTCCGACGATGCCGGGATCCACGAAATACGCCGCCGCCAGCGGCTCAATATGCTGGCGACAATGCTGCTGACCCCCGGCACGCCGATGCTCCTGGCTGGTGATGAGTTTGGCAACAGCCAGGGCGGCAACAACAACGCCTATGCCCAGGACAACCCGACTGGCTGGCTGGATTGGTCGGGACTGGAAGGACCGCAAACACTGCTGGACGAAGTCCGCCAATTAATCGCACTTCGCCGTGAGTCCGAAATACTCAAACGCGACGATTTTCGCCACGGCGATACCGGCATCAACGGCCTTGCGGACATTTGCTGGCTTTCGCCGGACGGCATTGTTCTGGAAGGCAACGGCTGGCATCGTTGCAATGCATTGACACTGTTATTGGTCGATGAAAATCCAGACCTGTGCATGCAGGCACTGCTGCTCAACAGTAGCGACAGGAAGCAGCATTTTGCGCTGCCACCCAGTGCTGCTGAATCGCGTTGGGAACAGGGTTTTGCCAGCGCCGAACCTGAACAAAGCAGCAGTTCAAGCTGGCAGTTGCACTCGCACTCGCTATTATTCCTCCGTACCGTGTGATCTGGCTTGGCAACTTCCGCAGCAAGTCAATCCATGCTCAAGAATGCACAACGACAGAGCAGTCTTACCGGATCGACGAGTACAGTTCATAGATTGTTGCTACCAGCCCGGACGAACGCTGTAGTGGTTGCCGTGCCCGGCTGAGACTCAATTCTGCTCGCCCTGCGATTTCGTCTGGAATACCCGTGCAAAATAGTCACCGAAATCGCTCAGCAGTTCCTGCAGACCGGCATCGTCAATGCCTGCCAGGTCTTTCGCGAGCCCTTTCTTGAATTCCAGCTGCATCTGCCGCGCGATTTGCACGCGCTGCGCCTGCGGCGATCCCGCTCCATGCATGGATTCCGTCAGGTAGCCCACCGCGTTTCGACCCAAGGTCATATTCTCGATCAGGCGCAGGATACGCAGGCGACTTTCCGTCGGCACACCCGCCCTTCCTTGCAGGTAGCGCATCAATAACGGGCCGATCTCTGGGTGTTGCAGGTCTTTCTGCGACGGCATGGTGACCATCAGGCCGCCGGCCAGATCCTGCGCAAGTCTGCCCAGTTCATACGGTATCTTGGTCACATGGTGTTTGCAGACATTCGCCAGCATATCGTCGCAAATATAGGCGCCGGAGCGGGTGGCGTGCGACTGGTGGCTCGACGCCATTCCCGTTGCGTAGATCGTTTCGTTCTGATGCGTCATCTCGACCAGCTTGTCCTTTATGTGGGACGCCTTGTCGACGCCATTGTAATCAGCAATTGCAGCTGCGGCACCGATGAGCACATCACCTACGCCGGATTTACAAACATAGCTGCGGCGGTGATAGCAGGTAAATCTCTCGACCAGCATGGCGGCATAGTCGTATTCCCCATGCATGAACACTTGCTGCCAGGGAATAAACACACGATCGAGTATGACCATGGCTTCCTGTCCGGCGTATGACGCGTTGCCCGCGTCGAGGTCGCCCTCCTCCATGGCGCGCATGTCGCAGGACTGGCGACCGTAAATGTAGGTAATACCGGGCGCATCGACCGGAATGGCGCCGACAATGGCGTAGTCTTTGTCCTCTTCCGACAGCCGTAATGTTGGCATGACAATCAACCAATGCGAATTCAGGCAACCGGTCTGATGCGCCTTGGCGCCGCTGATATATACACCTTCGTCATTACGATCGACAACCCGGACGTACAAGTCGGGGTCAGCTTGCTGGTGCGGTGCCAGGCTGCGATCGCCCTTAACATCGGTCATGGCGCCACCGATGACTGCGCCTTCTCGTTGCCGCGCCGCGACGAATTCGCGAAATCGCTGGTGGTAGCGGGTGTCGTGCTGCTCATCGATCTCGAACGTGACTGAAAACAATGAATTGAGTGCGTCCATTCCAACGCAACGCTGAAAACAGGTGCCGGTTAATTGACCGAGCCTCCGTTGCATACGATTTTGCATGACAACGTCGTCGGTTGACTGTGCAATATGCAAAAAACGATTGACGCGTTCGCCGGTGAACGGTGACAAGGCTGTGGCCAGCTCCGGATTCTCCAGGGCGAGGTCGTAAGTGCGCGCTACAGCATTGATCGACGGCCTGATCATGGGGTGATCAACTGGCTCGGGTATCAATTCGCCAAACAAATACACCGTCAGATTGCGATTGCGCAGGCTGTCAATATAGTCCGCGCCACTCTGTATTGTCCGGCCGGCCTTGCCGTCTATCTGCTCTGCATCGGTATTCATGACTAATCCTTAACGGGTAGCACTGGCGTCAACACAATCGCAACCAACGCGACACTGCCTGCAACAAGTTTGCCACTGCACTCAATCGTACTGGCCATTGTATGGTACACCCCCGCCCGATCACGTTCCTAAAGTTGACGACAGGTACCGCGCAGTTACAAGCAATCTAAAAGCGGCAAGTTCGGCAAAGCTGCCACGCCCGCGACGATATCCCCGGTTTTGGCTTGTGATGCGGCAGCATCTGCGACAACATAAAGCACTGTGGCTCAGAAGAATCGGCGGTTACAAACGCAATGGCAAATGTAGATATCGCATCCGTCATCGCACGCTCATGCTGGTTCAGCGGTATCGAAACGTCTGAGCTTTCCGGGCTGGTGGCAAGCGCCAGGATTCGTAATCTTGTCCGCGGAAGTTTCGTTTACTCTGCAGGCGAAGTAACCACCGATATCTACTGCCTGATCAGTGGCCGACTGCGCCTCGGTATGACTAGTGCCCTCGGGCAGGAATTTTCCGTCACCGATATCGAACCGGACTCATGGTTCGGTGAGCCGGCGCTATCCAGCGATTCCGCTCGTCTGCTGGACGCGGCAGTTATTGAGGACTCCGTCGTTCTGGAAATTCCCCGACAGACAGTTCTTGAGCTCGCGGAGAGCGCACCGAGACTGTACAAGAACTTGTTCGCCGCACAGGTTGATACCAACCGCCAGATTGTCGAATTGCTCGCCGGGATGTTGTTCTATCCATTGCGCGCGCGTCTCGCAGGTAGGCTGTTACAGCTGATTGAGCTGCACGGAGAAGAAGCAGATGGAGGCATCTACGTCAAGACCAAACTCAGCCAAAATGATTTCGCCCGGCTCAGTCTCGGTTCACGGCAGCGTATTAATAAAATATTTCGGGAGTGGCACGATCAGGGCATTGTGGTCATGAAAGGCGATCAATACGTCATTCGCGATTTGCCGGCATTGCAACAAGAGATTGAACTCTCCGATCTGTAACGCCGAAAACGGCGAGACGCGGAGTTATGAACGTGATTCACAGTTCTCAATGCGTCCTGCAAACGGTGAACGGGCCCATGGGAACCGGACCCTGACGAATGCGACCTGAAATGGCTGCACACGTTGTGGCGATAGCACAACCCGCTTCAGCTTGCGGCCTTGACGCGGCGGTCGGAAACTGCGATCTCGCTGCTGTTTGGGAACTGTTCGATGATCCGTTTGCCAAAAATCTGTGACGGCGTAAAATACCCGCCTCGGCCTTTATGGTTCATCAATTTTTCACCCGCAAGCAGCATACCCTCAACCGTTACGTCATAGCCGTTGGCGGTACGCAGTCGTGCTTCAACAACATCACCCTGTGCGTTGCGCGCTTCTCCCCAAACGTACATCTCACCTTCGCTGCGACCATTAATTACTTTTGGGCCCGGTGGCGCCGCAGCAATCTTCTTCAATAAAAAGTTACTTACTGCGGGAATATTCAGGAGCAGGCGTTGTGCGCCGAACAGCTTCAATGATAAGCGGCTGCCCTTTTCTGGAACATAGACACTTATGTTTGGAATAGCCGTTGTCCAGGCCGCCGTAGATAGATCACCCCAGGGTATGACAGCGGCGCGCCGTTCACCTCTGCCAAAATCGATTCGGCGCAGCTCGAAATCGCGCGCGACGCGGCGAAGAGCATTCGCTCGGCGAACGAAGATTCCGTTAGCAATCCCCTCCAATGCTGTGCGCGCCGTGCCGCGGCTCGGGCGCAGATTGCCGTCGAAGCCCAGCGCAAGTGTAGTCGCATCCGGCATGCTCTCGTGCAAGACAGCAGCGACGCAATCCGTCGGAATGACATCAAAGCCAACGCCAGGGCAGACAACGATACCTGCCTTGCGAGCTTCACGATCCAGCTCCTGAGCCTTTTCAAATACAGCGATCTCGCCAGTGATGTCGGTGTAGTGCACTGAACTTGCCAGGCAAGCTCTTAGCATCGGCAACGAGGTCGCACTGAACGGGCCGGCGGCATGCACAACCATACCGATGTCCCACAGCTGCTCGCGAATCAGGCTGATGTCATCCAGTGCAAATGCTCTGTACGGTAAAGCCAGTTCGTTAGCGAGCTTGCGGATTGCCTGCTCGTTGCGACCGGCAAGGACCGGCCGCTCCCCGCGCTGTACCGCGGCTCGTGCCGCGCGTTCGCCGCTGTAACCATTGGCGCCATAGAGCAGCCAGGTTTTGTTATCCATTTACGTTCTCCCGGCCATCAGGACCTGCATGTGTAAGAGCGCGTTGGAAACCACGGCCTCGTTCATAGTATTCGGGAAACATACGCCCTGCGGAATCGGGTGGACGCCCGCTGCTGGCATCGAACGCCCTGTACGGGAAGCTGCGGCGCTTACGACAACGACTGTTCATTAGAAAAGTTCACCAGTAGCTCATCGCTGGCGCTGCGCACTCAGTCGACGCGACGATCCTGACTCTCAGCGGCGGCAGCATGCTCACCGATCAATTTCGCTATATCAGGTAGAAACTGCTCGGGCAAATCGTGACCCATGCCGCGGACCACGCGGAGAGTAGAATCCGGCAATGCGTTTGCAGTCGCCTCCCCACAAGCAAGCGGTACCAGCGGGTCGTCACTGCCGTGTATTATCAATGCGGGCAACCGTACGCGCGCCAGCGCCTTTGAGCGCGCGGGCGATGCAATAATCGCAAGCATTTGCCGCAAGACGCCGGCAGAAGTGACACCACGGGCATACAGGCCTTCAAGGAACTGCCGGGTCTCGTCGTAATTGCGACGTGCGCCGGGGCTGCCGATAAGCTCCCAAGTCTTGATGCCATGCTGCATACGTAGTGCAACAGAATCGCTGCTGGGACGCTGCAGTATGTGGCGACGAATCTCCCTTCGAGGGCCGGGGAGTTTGCGCTCGCCCGTGGTCGACATGATCGACGTAAGGCTCGTTACTCGATCAGGAGCATTTATGGCCATGAGCTGCGCGATCATGCCGCCCATAGAAGCGCCCACCACGTGAGCACGCTCGATATTTAACGCATCGAGCAAGGCAACGGCATCCTGCGTCATATCGTCAAGAAGGTACGGGGCATTGACCCGCATTCCCAGGCGACTCTTGGCGAATTCAATCGCAATGTTTGGCTGCCCTGCATCGGCGAGCAAAGTAGAACGGCCAATATCGCGGTTATCAAACATGACAACTCGAAAACCGTTCGCCAGGAGCCTGTCAACCAATTCAGGTGGCCACCCGGACAACGGTACGCCCAGGCCGTGCACAAGCAGGATGACTGCAGCGTCCTGCGGGCCGTGCGCTTCGTACGCAATCTTGAGGCCGTTCACATTCACGTGACCGTCGACACACCGGCAGTTTGTCGACGCATGCCTGACATGCAGTGCATCGTCCGCAGTGCTTGCCGTTTCTGTGGGGGCATTTTCCATCACGAAATCCGCAACCTGCTGCGACCGGGCAGCGCACCGGCGTGCTTTGAATACAATCGCGACCAGATTGCGTTCGGCTCAACAGAATCGCTGAAACTTTTGTCTGACATCGTGTCCCTCACTGGTTACTTCGGCCTGGCAAATTGCCTGGCAAGCCGGCCCGGACAAGCCATTCCAGGCAATCGGCTAAAGCTGTGTTTGTCACGTCGGAGACGTGAGTCTGCGTGCACCTTTTACGCGCTGCATTAATCACGCGTTCGTTATGCCCACCCGAATGCAGGCAAGCGTTGTACTAACGTGGCGTAAAAAAAGGCGGCACGTGATTCATTTCACGTGCCGCCCCGGTTCTTGCTCTTAACTTATTGGAAGTTCTTGCGGAACGTTACACCCCAGGTACGTGGCTCGTGCGGATAGGCATTTAGCTTACCGTCCTGCACTGGCACATCGAACACAGTCTCGTAGAAACGCTCGTCAGTAACGTTGCGGCCCCAGACTGAGAGTTCGGCGTCGATGCTGTCAAAGAACAAACCAAACTTCAGGTTCAGATTGTCAAACGACGGCCGCAGTTTCAGCGGATCATTGTTGCCATCTGTCATGACGTCCGAGATGTACGCGTACTCGCCTCGGAGGAATGCCGTAGTCGAACTGCCGATATTGAAACTCTTGTTCACAGCGAGGAAGAAGCTGTTCTCAGGATTTGACGGAACACGTCCACCCGTTCTGTCACAAACACTGGCAGTAGGATCGAAGGCACCACCACTCGGATCAAAGCCAGGATCGACCGTACCCGTGTGGAAAGGTGTCGCCCGCCAGCAAGTGCCGTTCCGGAACTTGTCGAAATCGGCAATTGACAGTACATAGTTCGCCTGGAACTGCAGGGTCTCGCTCGGATTCCACCACACTTCCAGTTCGCCACCGTAGGTGTCGGCGTTACCGGCATTCTGCAGGTTAAAGCCATTGCCGCTGAACGCATTCGTCTGCAGGTCTTCTACCTCCGTGTTGTGCAAGGCGAGGTTCAGGCGCAGATTCTGATTTGGGAAGTCGGCTTTTACGCCAATCTCGAACGCCGTGGAGGTCTCCGGGCCAAACGTCTGGGAAAAGACCGGGTTGATACGGTCGGTGTTGGTGCCGCCCGATTTGTAACCCGTGCCGTAGGACGCGTAGATCATCGTGGTGTCAGTCGCAAACCACGACAACTTGACCGTACCGGTTACCTGGTCGTCAGTCAGCGTCTCATTCAAACCTGCTTGCGGCGCCAGCGCCGGCTGCGTGTAAAGACCCCAGCCAGGCACCCAGGTCGGGCCGAAGGCGCCAGCCAGGCGCGGCGCATTGGCCGGGTCGGTCGGGTCCAGCAGACCCATCTGCACGAGTGTCAACACCGTAACGATTTCAGTGAAATCGGGTGGCGGGCCCATCGGGCCGTTAGTGAAGCGCCCAACCATTTTCTTGTCTTCATCCGTGTAGCGCATGCCCGCGGTCAAAATCAGGGTTTCACTCAGCTCGAAATCGGCCTGCGCGAAAATAGCGTAACTCTCATGCTCCTGGCGCATATCGTCTCGCGCAAACGCACTGGCCGGAAAGGGGTCGGCAACTGGCGGAAACGGTGGCGAGAACAAATTGATGCCCCCGATGGCCTGCGCCAACGTTGGATTTGCGGACAGGAACGGCGAAGTAGAAGCGCCCATGTTGAGCGTCGACAAACTATTGAGATCCTGCTGGAAATAGTAAACACCGGCCACATACGTGGTCTTGTCACCGATTTCGCCAGTCAAGCGCAATTCCTGCGAAAACGATTCTTGCTCGCCGATATTCGTATCGGTCAGGAGATCGACATTACTGAAATCGGCGTCGATCTGGTCGAAACTCGTGTAATCCCGATACGCCGAGATCGAGGTCAGGGTCACATTGTCGAAATCGTAGTTGAACTCAACAGACAGCCCGGCATCGTTATTCGAAGAATGCGGCAAGCGATTCATCGCGGTCGTCAAGTTGTCGAATTCGGTGCCCGGAAAAACAGTTCCGCCGAGTGAAAGCAAGAGTGCGTCGCTGCCGAAAACAGGGCCACCCATACCATTGTCGCGGCCAAATGCGGTGACGTTACTCTGCCGTGTCAATGCGGCGCAGCAGGTCTCATTGATCTCGCCATAATCCGCGATTACACGCACATCCAGCTTGTCATTGGGCGTGTAATACAGTTGCAGGCGGCCGCCTGCGCGGCTGCGATCATTAATCTTGTCGCTGCCCAAATTTACATCTGAGACGTAGCCATCGCGTTCGCCGGTGAATACCGTTGCACGCACTGCAAGCACATCATCGATTAACGAAAAGTTACTCGCCGCCGCGAAATTCAACAGGCCGAAATCGCCGCCCGTGACTTCCAGGAACGCGTTGCGCTCATGTCCCGGGCGGACCGTCGTCATGTTGATAGCACCGGACGGCGTGTTCTTGCCGAACAGCGTACCCTGCGGACCACGCAATACTTCGACTGCTTGCACATCAACGAGGTTGTTAATGATTGAACTTTGGCGAGCTCGGTAGACGCCGTCGATATACAGGCCTACTGACGATTCCAATCCGAAGTTCTGGCCACTGGTGCCAATGCCGCGAATCGAGAAACTGGACGTAGTGGCGGTCTGGCTCTGGCTGGAAATCAACGCAGGCGCGATTGACGCCAGCTCGCGGATGTCCTTGATGCCCGATTCTTCGAGCATGCGGCCACTGTAAGCTGTGACGGCAACCGGTACATCCTGGATATTCTGTTCGCGCTTCTGCGCGGTGACGACAATTTCTTCGATCAGCACATTCTGTGCCTGCGTTGCGCAGAAGCAAAACGCCGAAAGCAATACGACGCCCTGTAGCCCGGCAACGGACTTTGAAGTTCTCATAACTCCCCCTGGTAATTGAAAGCGTCAGCCCATTAACCGCAAGCAAACGGGTGACATTTGTCTGAGCTGGCCCCGGGCAATCGCATTGAGCGCACCACAGTTATGACCAACTACGGAGACTTGTAGCCGAAATCTAGCAAATGCGCCAGTCATTCTCTGTCACATTCGCGACACAAAGCCCTGCCCGCCTGGCTCTCAATATTGTCGTCGCTCCCTGGTCAAAGCATAATGCGGCAGCCAGCCACCGCCGAATCCGGGACTATTTTGTGCAGCTAGATGGAATCTATACCCCTGTAATAACGCCCTTCCGCGATAACTTCTCTATTGATTTCGACGCCTTCGGGGATGTTATCGACTGGCAAATCAGCCATGGCGTTGCCGGCATCATCGTCGGTGGCTCAACGGGCGAATTCTTTTCGCTAGGTACGGCGGAGCGGATTAAGCAGTTTGCATTCGCGGCGGAGCGCATTGCTGGCCGCTGCAGCCTGATCTGCGGTGTGAATGACCTGCTTGCGGGACAATGCGCAGACCTTGGGGCCGCCGCTGCCCGCGCCGGAGCGGATGCGCTGCTGGTCGCCGCACCGCCGTATATACTGCCCTCAGCGTCTGAGCTTGCTCAACACGTCAGGGCCATCGATGCGGCCGCCGACCTGCCGATCATCCTTTACAACTACCCTGCACGCACCGGCACATCGATGGACGACGAATTCCTGGAGCTGGCAGTGCAAATCTCCAATGTTGTCGCGATTAAGGAATCGAGCGGCGACCTGGCGCGCATTCACCAGCTCGTCAGCCGGTTTCCGGAACTGCAGCTCAGCGCTGGTGCAGAAGACCTCGTGCTGGAATTCTTCGCCTGGGGTGCGAGCAGCTGGGTTTCGGTCGTTGCCAACTTCATGCCTCGACAGGCCGTCGCCTTTCACCGTTGCTGCGTCGTCGACGGCGATTTTGAGCGCGGACGGCGCATCATGCGCGCGCTATTACCCTTGATGCACTGCCTTGAACACAGCGGCGCCTTTATACAGTGTGTCAAACAGGCCTGCCTGACTTCTGGCCGGCCTGCAGGGCCGGTGCGGCCGCCGCTCCTGCCCATGTCACCAGCACTGCGGGAGCAATTGGTGAAAGCTGTTACCGATTCCTCCGCGGCTATTGATAAGATTCTGGCTAGTTAGTGTCGTGTTCGACTAATTCGCATACCTTCAGCGGTAGCTACGCGGTTTCAGGCGAGGCGTAGCCCGCAAGATAACAACAACACCGGGGCTTGCTCCAGGCGGCCAGAGCATCAACCAGGGGGATCAACATGACAGCACCAGTCCAGGGCAACGCCCACGAGAACTGGACATCGCGAGCAACGTTCATCATGGCTTCGGTCGGCTTCGCAGTCGGTCTTGGCAATATCTGGCGTTTTCCATACCTCGTTGGCGAGAACGGCGGCAGCGCGTTCATTTTCCTGTATTTGCTGTTTGCCTTTGGCATTGGTGTGCCCCTGGTGATGGCCGAATGGGCAATCGGCCGGCGCAGTAACGGCGTAAACTCCGCCTCGTCCAGCATTCGCGCAGTGGCTGCCGAAGCCGGCATATCGAGGCACTGGGGCCGCGTCGGCACCATGGCTGTAATCGCCGCGTTCATGTTGTTGCTGACTTACACGGTAATTGCCGGGTGGACAATTGATTACTTCCTGCTCGCGCTCCGCGGCACTTTTCAGCACATCGACGCAGAACGCTCACAGCAGACCTTTGACGCCTTGCTGGCCAGCCCTGCGCGGCTGGCGTTCTGGCATACCGTAGTGGTTGTCGCTACCGCATGGATCAATGCCCGCGGTATCCGGGGTGGCATCGAACGTGCAGTCAACCTGCTGATGCCAACCTTGTTCGTGTCACTGGTATTGATGGTCGGCTACGCATGGGTGATCGGCGATATGTCGGCAGCCGCCAGTTTCCTGTTAACGCCGGACTTCTCACGCATTACCGCAGATACCATGTTGATTGCACTCGGCCAGGCATTCTTCTCGATTGGCATCGCAATGGCGGTAATGATCACCTACGGATCACACCTGACTCGCGACATCTCGATCTCGCAGAACGCGTTCATCGTCGTTGGCGCCGACACCCTGGTTGCCTTTCTCGCCGGCTTCGCAATCTTCCCACTGGTATTCGCACATGGCTTGCCGCCCGATACAGGACCGGGCCTCGTGTTCCAGACCCTGCCCATCGCATTCGGGGAATTGCCGGGTGGCCAGATATTCTCGAGCCTCTTTTTTTTCCTGTTGATTGCCGCGGCAATAACCTCCTGCATTGGCGTGTTTGCGCCAATCCAGTCGTGGGCAGAAGAGCGTTTTGGCTGGTCGCGAGCAAAAGCCGCCAGCATCGCCGGCTTCGCCCTCTGGCTGCTTGGGTTTGCCTCAGTGCTGTCATTCAACGAAATTGCCGACGTTTATCCGTTGAGTTTCATTCCAGGGTTTGCCGACAAGACCTTTTTTGATGCGACTGACTTCATCATGGCCAATGTACTATTGCCGGTCGGCGCATTCCTGACTTGCATCCTCATCGGCTGGAGACTGTCTGCGGATGCGCTTCGCGATGAACTTGGCCTGACTGACGGAGCAGGCTTCCGCCTGTGGCGTATCCTGATGCGTTACGTCGTGCCGGTCGCAGTCGCGTTCGTATTTGTAAGTAGTATTTCTGCATGAGTACGAACGGGACTGTCGAAATCACGCTATCGTTGTACAACGTTGATTGCGCCCAGCGACAGAGACTGGGTTAAGCGGCGATCCGGGCTTGCAGTTGCGGAACACTTGCGGCCGGCTCGCTGTGGCTGGATGTAGTGCAAGGATAGGCATAGCGCCATGACGGAGTTGCTCGAATGAGCTCAGCAATGCCTGGCGAGATACAGGTAATCGACTCTCATACCGGGGGCGAACCTACTCGCGTCGTTTTATCCGGTGGACCGCAGCTGCGTGCGCGAACCGCTGCCGATGCGGTACTGGAACTGCAGAGGCATCACGATTACTTTCGCCGGGCCGTAATAGACGAACCTCGCGGCTCCGATGTAATGATTGGCGCCCTGCTGCTGCCGGCATCGACGCAAACTGTCGCCGGAGTCGTGTTCTTCAACAATGCTGGCTACCTGGGCATGTGCGGACATGGCGCAATCGGCGTCGCGGTTACCTTGTTGCATGAGGGGCTGGTCAGTCCGGGCCGGCATCAATTGGAAACGCCAGCCGGAACCGTGCAACTGACTATCCACAACGAGCATGAGGTCAGTGTCGATAATGTCGCGAGCTACCGCTACATGCAGGATATTGCGTTGCCAGTTCCCGATATCGGCGTGGTGCACGGTGATATCGCTTACGGTGGCAATTGGTTCTTCCTGGTCAATGACCATAGCCAAACGATCGACCTGAATAATGTTGCGACACTCAGTCGCTATGCGGCCCGCGTGCGCGCGGCGTTAGATGCAAGCGAACTGCGAGGCGCGGATGACGCGGTGATTGATCACATCGAGCTGTGCGGTCCCCCGTCCGATCAACGTAAAGCAGACAGCCGTAATTTCGTCCTCTGCCCTGGCAATGCCTATGACCGCTCTCCCTGTGGAACAGGCACCAGCGCAAAACTGGCCTGCCTGATTGCCGATAACAAACTGCCCGAAGACGGTGTCTGGAGGCAGGAAAGTATCACCGGCAGCATTTTTATTGCGACAGCGCGGCTTCACGATGGCCTAGTCTACCCAAGCATTCGCGGTTCTGCGTATTTGACTGCCCGCAGCACGTTGCTGTTCGACTCAGCCGATCCCTTCATATCAGGAATGCACGCTCAGCCAGGCAATGATGACGCTTCCTGAGTCGAAAGCCGATGCCAGTTCGGCCGATCATCCGATTGCCGTCGTCGGCGCCGGCATTATCGGCCTCGCAATTGCGCTTCGCCTCGTACTCGCTGGCAAGAGCGTCGTGCTGGTCGACAGGCAAGCTCCGGGCACAGGTTGCTCATTCGGCAACGCCGGCGTCATTGCAACCGACTCGATTGAGCCGCTGGCCTCGCCGCGCACGCTCGCCATGACGCCGCAATACTTGTTCGGCAAGAACAGTCCGCTATCTGTGCACCCGCGCTATGCACTGCAGATCATGCCGTGGTTATGGAGGTTCGTTGCCGCGTCGTTGCATCACACGAATGGTATCGCTGCTTTGAAGTCACTGCTTGCGCCGAGTCTGGATTCATTCACTCGCTTGCTTGCAGACGCTGGTTGCAGCGGACTACTGGCGCAACGCGGCTATCTGCTGGTCTGCGAACGCGCAAGCAACAAACACAAATTGCTTGCCCGACAACACTGGTTCGCGGAGCACGGTATCGATTCACGCTGGCTTGAGCAAGCCGCTGTCCGCCGCCTCGCGCCGGATTTGACCCCATCAGTGTACGGCGGGCTGCTTTTCCCCGATACCGCTCATGTTGCCGATCCGCATGCCATCTGTCGCGCACTCTGCGACGCATTCTTACGGCGCGGTGGCCAGCTTATAGTAGCCGACGTGCAGCGTATCCGCTGCGACTCTGGAGCAGGCTTTGTACTGGAAGATGCTGACAGGCAGATTAACGCGTCGAAGCTGGTCATTGCTGCGGGTGGCTGGTCACGGTCACTTGCCGAACAGCTGGGTCATCGTTTGCCGCTTGAAGTAGAGCGTGGCTACCACCTGACCGCGAATGATTTACACGCCGACCTGTCAGTGCCGATTGCAAGTTATGAGCGTCATACCTACATGACGCCAATGACAATTGGCACGAGAATCACAGGCTTCGTTGAGTTCGGCGGCCTGCAGCTGCCGCCCCGGCAACAACACTTCCAGCGCTTACAGCAGCATCTGCAAGCACTGCTGCCGCAAGCTCAGAACATGACCGCCACCTCGTGGATGGGTGGACGGCCGTCCCTTCCCGACCACCTGCCCGTCATCGGTAGAACGACGAAGCACCCGAACGCAGTACTCGCATTTGGCCACCAGCATCTTGGCCTGACATTGTGTGGGATAACCGCAGACCTCGTTTGCGCTTTGATTAATGAACGACCAGCAGGTATCGATATGCTGCCATTTCGCTGCGATCGATTTAACTAAATACAGAGTGCTGCACCAGCGTCACCATGCGCATTTCGACCGTTACGATTACACGCCCTTACAGCGCAACTCGAACGACTCAGTTCATCATAAAGAATGCTTACACCTATTCGCGCCGCAGAGTTTCTTAGCGCAAAAATTCCTGAATAATGCACCGATGGCAAGTTAGGGAATTTTGGCCCAAGCGTGCATTCCAGCAACGAGAAACACTATTTGCATTGCACAAGACTGCACTGACACGAGTCTATAGGGTAATTTTTGACCAACGTACGCGGAATGTACCGTTTAATGAATCACGCACTGGGCTCTGTCACCGGTCCTGAGAATGATGTCAGAACATTTCCGAATGACTGTATTTGGCAACACTGGGCTGCGCAGTATTCATTATGTGACAGACAGGTTACAGTCTGCGCCGCCCGAAATGAGTTCCGGCGGAAATCCGATTTGCCAGCTTTAGCCGGCAACACAATAAGAATAAATTTCGGAGTAACCAGTAGAACTCATGAATGTTGCCGACGTACAGATTTTCAGCAAAGTTGCCGCAACCAGGAGCTTTTCCGAAGCAGCGGCACAACTCGGTGTGACACGTTCCGCGGTCAGTAAAAGTGTATCGCGCCTTGAAGCCGATCTCGGTGTCATCCTGCTTAACCGATCGCCCCGCAGTGTCAGCCTGACGGAAGCGGGGAGGACGTTCTTTCAACATAGCCTCGAAGTAGACGAGTCGCTCGATCGTGCGATTGCGTCGGTCAGCGGTGCCGATCAACGACCAAGCGGCAACGTCTCCTGCAGCATACCGTCGAGCCTTGGTGCCGCATTAATGCCAGCCTTGATGCGCAAGTTTCGCACTGCCTGGCCAGATGTTTCCCTAAATCTGCAGTTTGATGATCGCTATGTTGACCTTATTGGCAACAGTATTGACGTTGCGATCCGGGTTGCGCAAAAACTGGACGACTCAAACCTGTTGTCACGGCGAATTGGCACGACACGAGAAGTGCTGGTCGCCTCGCCCGGCTATTTGCAAAAGCACGGTATGCCGCAATCCATACAGGATCTGAAAACGCACCGCTGCCTGGCCGTCGGCAACGCCGTGCGGCGACGCGTTACCTGGCGCTTCGATGGTACAGATGGCCCTATTGAAATATCAGTGCCGTGCAGCACGACCTCGAACAGCGTGCTCGCATTGATTCTCGCAGCCTGCATGGACGATGGCATTGTCAATGTGCCTGAGCTGTTGGTAGGCGGCGAACTTGCGCAAGGCTTGCTCAAGCAATTATTGCCAGACGTAAGCGACGCGCGCGCTTACGGAATCTTCGCGGTTTATCCGAATTCAAAACCGCCGGCGAAAATTCGTGCGTTCATCGATTTCATCGAGCAAGAGCTACAGTCATTGAATACGATGGATCGCTGGTCGCCGCTCGAACCGACCGCCGACAAACGCTAGGGCGCCGTTGTCGCACCCCGCTTGTGCTGCTCCGACGGCGATCGACTAGTCGTCGATCATTTCTGGCGCTTCTGCATTTGACGCGCTGGTCTCTTTCTTTCCTCGCCAGATCTGCAACAGCGGTGGCGCATCAATGGCAACCTTGACCTGACGTCGGCCGACTTCCAACAGCTTAATCTCGATGACGCCTTCTTTGAAAATTTCGCTGATGGGTTGCGAGGTGTCGATGCCCTCGACCGGGGCAATGGTAATGATGTCCTGTGCCTTACGCTTGATAATCAGCATTCAGTTTGCCTTGGCTTTGCCTGCAATATTTTTATAGTGGCGCGACAACCCGGCGCCGCGTATTTTTAGCGGCATAGTTCAGGAATCACGCGTGCTGCGCACAGTAGCAAATTCAAGACACAAACGAACGTCGATTCAGGCAACACTGTGTTGCCTACATTGGTTTCACCAATTACCGCAGGCGCGGCATCGGTCAATCTTACTTACGCGATCAATTCGATCCGCAGGAACGCAATCGGTTACTCCGAACCGGCAGCGCTGCTGCCGGCCGGAATCGGCGACCCGTCTGGCAGGTCCTTCAAGAGGCGCCCGGTCAAGACACCGGCTGTTATTGATCCATTCACATTAAGCGCAGTGCGCGCCATGTCGATGAGCGGTTCAATGGAAATCAACAACGCGACGAGTGCTATCGGCATGCCCATCGTCGGCAAAACAATCAACGCTGCAAAGGTTGCACCCCCGCCCACTCCGGCAACACCGAACGAACTGATTGCCACTATTCCAACGAGCGCCGCTATGAATGACGGATCCAGCGGGTTAATGCCCATAGTGGGCGCAACCATGGTAGCCAGCATCGCCGGGTAAATGCCGGCGCAGCCATTCTGGCCAATTGTTGCGCCGAACGTCGCAGCGAGATTCGCTACCGGAACCGGCACATTCAGATTATCAATCTGCGTTTCAACATTAAGCGGAATAGTTGCAGCAGAGCTTCTTGATGTAAATGCAAACGTTAGTACTGGCCATACATGCCCAAGATACTCACGCAGATTGACGCCATTAATTGCCAATAACATTGCATGCACCGCAAACATGATCGCGATAGCGATATACGACGCCACTACAAAGGTCAAAAGGCTCAGAATATCGGCAGCATTGGAACTGGCAACAACCTTGGTCATCAACGCCAGGATTCCGTATGGCGTGAACGCCATAATCATGCGTACCAGTTTCATTACGATTGCTTGAATCGTATCGACGGCGCGGATAATCACGGCGCCTTTCTCGCTGTCATCCTTCGCTACCTGCAGCGCTGCGATACCGAAGAGAACACCAAAGAGAACTACCGCGATAATGGATGTCGGCCTGGCACCGGTCAGGTCGTAGAAGATGTTGGATGGCACAAAGCGCACGAGCATGTCAGCAAAGCCGAGGCCTTGAACCGATTCCAGCCGTGACTCCAGCGCGCCGGCCCTGGCGAGCTCCCTGGCGCCTTCAGCAAGACCATCAGCGGTCAGGCCAAATACGTTTACGATGAAGATTCCCACCAGCGCCGCGATCATCGTAGTGCCTACGAGAATGCCGATGACCATGCCGCCAATCTTGCCGAGGGCCGCTACTTCGCGCATACGAACGACTGCGGCAATCATCATGACCAGGACCAAAGGCATGATAACCATCTGCAGGAGATTGATGTAGGTGCTGCCAAGCACATTGGTCCATTCCATCGTCCCCAGCACCGTCGCCGTATCGACGCCGTACGCCAGTTGCAGGAAGAATCCGAAGGCGACACCCGCAACAAGGCCAGCCATGATTTGCTGAGACAGGCTGAAGCGTGGTTTGCGCAGCCGGGTTAGCCCGATAACCAAAGCAGCGAATATGAGCAAATTTACAAAAACGAGCAGTGCCATGATTGCCTTCCCGGTAGCGACGTGACGAGGTTTCGTCAAACGTTAACCGATTTCGCAAAATGCTGCATCAGTTACAGGCGAACCACCGGCGACCTGCGCCGGGGCGGGCAGAGTCCCGGCGAGCGCGCAGCAATCGCTTTGCCCGCCCGGTTTAGGAACCCGATACCGTGCAGGCGGTAATGCGCATTCTGAATATGAAGAATTCCCGGATAAAGCCTACTTGGGCACACTATGCTGGCAAGCATGGTTCCGCGCCCAGCCCGCGAGATAAAACAAAGGTATTATGCAAGCAAATCCACAGACCAGAGAGTCCGGACTTATCCAAATCTCACATCCCCATCGGCGATCCGTCGTACTGATTGCACTGGTTGTTTCGGCGGTTGCTGCGGTTGAAACAGCACGCCTAACGGGAGTACGACTACCGGCGCCTTTTATTGTTATATACGGCACCGTTGCGCTTGCCGGAGCGTTTTGCGGGCTAAGAATTGGACTTACAAGCGCCGGATTCGTATCGGCTTACGTGATCTATTGTGCTCTCATTGGGTACGGGCCGGCGACCCTGACAGGCGGCGTGCCGCAAGTCGCGATCGCGATTGCGTTGGCAATTGTAATTGGCGGCAGTCTTGGTCACGAACACGATGTGCGCCGCAAATTGATGCAGGAGCTGGCTGCCCGCGAAAGTGAGCTGAGAGCGGTTGGAACCCAACTTCAACAGAACATCGTGGAGACGAAGACGCACCTCGAGAATACCCGTACAGAACTTGGCCACACCCGTTACCAAATGGAACAGGCCATGACTCATGCCCCGATCAGCGTCGTCGCAATTGACCTGGAACGTCGAATTAACTTCGTCAATACGGCAGCACTCGAACAATTTGGCTGCGAGAAACTACCCGACTTTATTACCGACTGGGACACGCTCGCACGCGAGTTGCGAGTCATGGATCCGGATGGCAATCGCATCCCGCTTGCGGATGGTCCGGTCGCCAGAGCCTTGCGACTTGGCGAGATTACAAGAGACTTCGCGAGCCAGATATCGAGTTTTAATGGCGAAACCCGCTGGTGCAGCGGCTACGTAGCGCCGATTCGCGACAGTGACGAGAATATTATTGGCGCGACTATCATGTTTCTTGACACCACTGATCAAAGAGACGCCGCACTGGCTCTGCAGCGACTGACCCGGATGCTGTTCAAAGTGCAGGAAGACGAACGCGGTAAGCTCGCGCATGAGCTTCACGACCAATTAGGTCAGTCGTTGACAGCAATAAAATTGAGCCTGCATGCAGTAGCCAACGCCAGTAACAAGGACGAGGCAGTTGCCGTCAGCATGGAGCAGATTGACGCCTTGACCGAGGTCACCCGAAAAATGTCGCTGGACCTGCGGCCGACCGCGCTGGACGACTTCGGGCTGCAAACCGCTCTGGAAGCACATCTGAATCAAGTTCAGAAGCCACAGGGAGTAAGTTGTCAACTTGTGGTAAATGGCGAGCTTGCTAATATTAGCGATGAAACGACAACGGTCGCCTACAGAATCATTCAGGAGGCTGTCGACAATGCACTTGCACATTCTGATGCGAGATTGATCGAAGTCCGCTTGTCGAACAAGAGCAGCATGCTGCGAATCGAAGTCATCGACGATGGTTGCGGATTCGACAAGGCGGAGATAGAGAAATACAGTGTTGGTGCAAAACTCGTTGGTCTGTCGTTTATGCACGAACGTGCTCGTCAAAACGGTGGCGAATTAAGTATCAGTACTAGCGAAGGGAATGGCACATGGCTGAGCGCGGATCTACCCCTGACGATAAGGGCTGAAAGTGCCTAAGATCAGGTTGGCTTTGATCGATGACCATCAGATCGTTCGCGATGGCCTGAAAGCGTTGCTGCAAGGCCTTGAGCACTGCGAAGTGGTTGCGGAAGGCGGCAGCGGCGAAGAAGCAATTGAACTGTCACGCGACACCGAAATTGAATTATTCCTGATGGACATTGCAATGCCAGGAATGGGTGGCCTGAATGCAGCAGCCAGAATTTCCGAAGCTCGCCCTGACCTGCGGATAATCATGTTGTCGATGCACGCAACCGGCGAATACGTGCGCCGTGCGCTAAGCTGTGGCGCATCCGGGTACATGCTGAAGAATATGGCGCCAAGCGAACTGGAAATGGCTATTCGCAAGGTCGCGGCGGGAGGTCAGTACCTGAGTCCGGCCATCAGCGACGTATTCGACGAAGCCACGCCGCATGCGAGCAATGAAAGTGACGGCGTCCAATCACTAACTGCCCGGCAGCGCGAGATCCTGCAGCTGCTCGCCGATGGCAAGGGCACGCGGGATATTGCGGAGCTATTGTCGATTAGCGCGAAGACAGTGGAAACACATCGCAGCCAGCTAATGCAAAAGCTCGATATTTTTGACGTCCCGGGTTTGGTCAAATACGCGATTCGCAACGGGCTCGCCAGCGTCGACTAAGCCGGTTCAGCGACTCTCCTGCAATCGCTCGACCATTTTTCGCGCTGCACCTAACTGGTTTGCCGAGGTCGTCAGGTAGTCCTGTCCGCTGTATCCCCACCAGTCCCAACAGGCAAGCGGATTGAGCGGTGCAATGCGGCTGACCGCTACCTGCGGAAATAATACGATCAGATCGTTACTCTCGGCCCAACGTAACAAACCCAACGATGCCGCAGGCTGCTGCCCGACTTGCTCCACAGACTGTCCGCAGCCGTGAAAGAAAACATGAATGCGGCAGCCGGTTTTCTCCTCGCAACGTTTCGGCACGTATACGAGCCCGTTGTCTGCGAGGCCCTCGCCATTGAATTCGAGCTGGGAAAACGAATGCAGATCCGCGACACGGGTTGCTGCGGGTGCGAGGTCGCCAAGAAGAAATTCAAGTAGCTCGCCAGCAAGGTCGTAGTCGCAGGCGTAAACGAACGGCGCTGCGAACTGATCACAAGATGTACCAGTATTCTCAGTAGGCCAGCCGTGCACGACCTGCTGTGTGTTTTCGATCGCGAGGGAGATATCCGGAGACACGGCGCGGTACCAGTTTGCTGCCGCATCACTCACGGCTTCAGTAACCACCTCGTCTTGCGCGCCGTGAAAAACAAACACGCTGTCGTCGTTTAACCCAGCAAGTGGCGCGATATCGTTCGCAGCTGCTGATTGTTGGGCAAGCGTCACCAGCTGCGAGAGCTCCAGGCCCTGCCCGGTCATGCACACACTCAATGCACGTGATATATCACCTTGCGCACAAGCCCACGGGCCGCCGGCTACGAGCGCCGCGCCGCTCACCGTATCCGAGTAGGCCACGTGATATTGTCCCGCCATGTAGGCCCCTGCAGACAAGCCGGAAACCGTTATGCTTTTCGCAGCGGCCAGCCGCGGCAACGACTCACCTGATTCTTTGCTGCAAGCTGATGCGGCAATGCATACGATCGCAACGAGCGTCAGCATTCTCATTCGAGTCTGTCCAGGAAGTCATCGATGACCGGCAAACAGTCCGGCTCATTCAGCAACGGCACGTGGCCGCGATTCCGGACTTTCACATGCAGCAGGTCCGGCTTGCGTTCGCGCATTTTGTCGACAATGGCATCCGTCAGAATATCGGACAATTCTCCCTGCAGGAGCAACAACGGCGTCTGCTGCAATGCATCGAATAAATCCCAGGGATCATCCAGCCCGGTGCCAACTTGCCGTGCGGCCTCACCAATCATTGGGTCCATATCCAGCTCCGGTATACCGTGCTTGTTTTCCCGATACGAACGTCGCACCAGCGATTCCCAGTCACTGTCGGACAAGCCGGGCCACGCCAGTTCATACGTTTCTCGTAGTTGCTGTACGGCCTCGTTCCAGCTTGCAACCGGCCGGGCTCGTCCGATGTATCCTTTGATACGCGCCAAGCCGCGCTCACCTATTTCGGGGCCTATGTCGTTAAGGACAATTCCCGCAACGAGGTCAGGATGTTCGGCGGCCAATGCTGTTGCGACCAGCCCCCCGAGCGACGTACCGACAAATGCAGCGCGGCGTATCCCGACCTGGTTCAACAAACGCAAGACATCATCGACATAGGTTCGCGGAAAATAATTGCGCCATTCCGGATCATGCTCTGACCGGCCACGGCCCCGGAAATCCGGTGTGATCACCGGGTGGCGACCTGCAAGATGCAGTGCGAGATCCTCGAAATCGCGACTGTTGCGCGTAATGCCCGGCAAGCACAGCACTGGCAATCCTGCACTCTTGCTGCCGTAATCGCGGTAGTAAAGCTGCAGGCCGTTTTCGCTCTCGTAGCGGCCATCAACGTAAGCCGTCATGCTGGCGACTTCGTGGTCAGGGCATCGGCAAAACGTTCTCGCAGGTCGCGCTTTAGTACTTTACCGTTAGGGTTACGTGGCAGTTCGTCGATCACTACCGCCTTTGCGATGCGCTGCTGCTTGCCTACGCGTTCGTTTACCCATTCCACCAGCAGAGCGGTATCGATACCCTGCCCGGTAACGATGGCCAGCGGTGATTCCCCCCACTGTTCACTGCGAACACCGACAACCGCAACATCGACAACCTGCGGGTGCTGCGATATCACGCTCTCAATATCCGCGGGGTAAATGTTCTGACCACCAGAAATAATCATGTCTTTCTTGCGGTCGACGAGATAGAGACAGCCATCTTTATCCAGCCGTCCGATGTCGCCGGTGCGCAGCCAACGGCGTCCCTGCTCGTCTTTCCAGGTCGCTTCTTCGTTCGCTGCATCGCGGTTCAGGTAGCCGCTCATCAGCAAGCGGCCATAGCCCACGATTTCGCCAGCCGTGCCAACGGCAACCGGCTGGTCATCACTGCCAAGAATGCGCAACTCCTGCCCGGGGCATGCACGGCCGACCGATTCCGGATTACGGGCCGCCTCGTTTGGCGACTGAATCGTTACCAGACCTTCTGTCAGCCCGTACAACTCGATGAAGTCACCCGGGATTCGCGCAACCACCTCTTGCTTTAGTTCTGCGTGCAATGGCGAGCCGCAACACATCAACGCGTGCAGGCTGGACAAATCAAAATCGGCAAAAGTAGGGTGCGCCAGCAGTCGCTGAAACTGTACCGGCACCATGCCCGCATGCGTTATTCGACATTCTTCAATCATGCGCAGGCAGGCCGCCTCAGCATAAGCCGGCAACAACACCATCGTGCCGCCTGTCAGTATGGTCGACAACATCGTGACCCAGGTAATGTTGGAGTACAGGCCGAGCGTGATAAGAGTAACCGCATCACTGTGATAGCGCAGCGCGATACTCATGTCGTAAGCCCACGCCACGCGACAAGCATGGGAGTGCACGATGCCTTTCGGCAAACCCGTCGTTCCCGAGCTGTAAATTACGTTGCACGGGTCCTCGCCAGAGAGTTCAACCTGCGGCGGCACATCGCTGGCGCGCGCGACAATTTCGGTAAGATTCAGCCATCCGGGCCGTTCTACGGACGTCGCCAGCATGCGCTCGCCAATACTGGCGGGGAGCGCCGCGCGCATCGCGTCCAGCCTGTCCAGGTGAGTTGCCGACGCCACTACCGCGGCTGCGCCGCAGTCATTGATCTGCTTGCAGATTCCCTTATCTGCGACTGACACGTTCAACGGGACCGCCACAAAACCGCCATTGATCGCGCCCAGCATGACCGTCAGCATCTCAACGCTGTTCTGCATCAGGATCGCAACGCGGTCACCTTTATGAAGACCAAGCTCGCCAAAAGCGCTGGACACCCGGTTGAGCTCCTCAGACAGCGACTGCCAGGTCAGCATCTGCTCACCGCATCGTACGGCGGGCACGCTGCCCCGGCTATTGGCGTTGTTGCGGATTAGATCGGGAAGCAATGGTGTAGCGGCCTGAAACCAGTTCATACGTTACTCTTGAGTCCCGAAAAGTTTTTCAACAAGCGTTGAATTTTATTTCAACGCTTGTTGATGTGCAAGTCGGAAGCTCATAGGATGCTGTTCATGCCACGAAATGCCAAAGCCACCAAAGAACGGATCCTGGATGCCGCCGAACACCTGTTCGCGAAGCACGGGTTCGATGGCGTAACGGTTCGACAGATCATGTCCAGGGCAGGCGCCGACGTCGCGCTTGCCTATTACCATTTCAAATCCAAGCGTGATCTGTTTGATGCGGCGTTGTTGCGGCGGGCGAAGACCTTGAACGAACTTCGGCTCGCAGCGCTTGAGGCTGTTGAGAAACGGCATCCTAATGACCCGCCAAGCATCGAGGAAATTATTGAAGCCTTCACACGGCCGATGCTGGAAATCCTCAATGAGAAACCAGAGGAATGGCGCGACTACATGGCCCTGGTGGCACAGGTCAACAATTCGCCCGAGTGGGGCGGCAAGCTGATGACCCGCTACTTCGATCCGGTGGTAAATCGCTTTCTGGATGCATTGCGCCTGGCCCTGCCCGGCTGCCGCGAGGAAGACCTCTACTGGAGTTATCACTTTCTCTCAGGTGCGCTGACCTTGACCTTCGCCGAGACAGGCCGTCTGGATAACCTGTCGAACGGACTGTGCCTGTCCTCCGACATGGCTGCGACCAGCTCGCGCATGCCGCAATTCATCGCTGCGGGCTTCCGGGCGCTGTGTCACGACAGCCGCAAGCCTGATTAAGGCCGCCCTGCTGGCTCCCGCGGCGTATGGCTGACCACGGCACGTAATCTGCACTGCCGTCCGGACAAACGTTCGGCTGACATCCCGTTACTCCTGCCTCCGGCAGTCAAACAGTGGCCGAGCGATCCCGGCTTGTAATTCAACCAACGTTGAAATAATATCAATTCAGCAACCGTTGAATTGAGGAATTCTCGATGATCATCGCACCAGCCCGGCGCACGTTTTGCCTGCCATTTATTGCCCTGCTGTCAGCAGCCGCTTTGCCACAGCCAGCCAGCGCCCAGGAACCGGGTGCCCGTGTCCTGGACGAAGTCGTGGTGACCGCGCGCCGTCGCGAGGAATCGCTTAAAGATGTGCCGTTGTCCATCACCGCCTTCAGTGGTGAGCAGCTCGAGCGTATGGGTGCCCTGGACATTATCGAGGTCGCGAAATCCAGCCCTAACGTGACCCTGGAAGTGTCGCGCGGCACCAATACAACACTGACCGCGTTCATTCGCGGCGTGGGACAGCAGGACCCGGTGGCCGGCTTTGAAGCAGGTGTGGGCCTGTACATTGACGACGTCTACCTGAATCGTCCGCAGGCCGCGGTCCTCGATATTTATGATGTTGAACGCATCGAAATATTACGCGGACCACAGGGCACGCTGTACGGTCGCAATACTATTGGTGGCGCGATCAAGTACGTGACCAGTCGTCTTAGCGACGAGGCAGAAACAAAAGTGCGCTTGTCGGTTGGCTCCTACAATCAGCTTGATGCCGTCATCACGGCCTCAACACCCGTGACCGATAATTTTCGAATTGGTGGCTCCATAGCGAAACTGACTCGCGATGGCTTCGGCGACAACCTCAACCTGAACGGAATTGATAACTACCAAAAGGATCTGTTCGGCGCCCGGATAAGTGCCGAATGGGAAGCAACAGACAAACTTTCATTCCGCCTGACCGGTGACCTGATCAACGACAAATCCGACCCTCGTCAGGGTCACCGTTTGACGGTCGGCAACCTGACTGGCGCACCGATCCTCAGCGACGTTTTCGACACCCGATCCGGCTTGAACCTGCCGACGCAAGAAGTCGAATCACTTGGTGGCGCCCTGGTAACCGAGCTGGAGATAAATGAGCACTTCACGCTGAAAAATGTTCTCTCCTACCGCGATGACGTATCGCATACACCTATCGACTTCGATAGCCTGCCGGGTGCTGACCTGGACGTGCCGGCCGTTTACGACAACGAACAATTCTCAGAAGAGCTGCAGCTGATTTACACCGGCGAACGCGTGAATGGCCTTGTTGGTTTCTACTATCTCGACGCCAGCGCATTCACCATGTTTGATGTAATCCTCGGCACCACCGGCGACCTGCTCAGTTTGCCAGGTCTCAACGCTAATACGCTGGGTAACGTATTGACCGATAGCTGGTCTGTATTCGCCGATTTCACCTATGACCTGAATGACGAGGTTAGTATTGCGGTGGGTGGTCGTTACACTTCTGACGAGCGCGATTCACGAGTATTGCGCCGTACCTTTATTGGCGGCACAACCTTTGGTGGTAACACGCCTACCGTGATTGCAACGACGTCTGATTTTCGCGGTAGCAAGAAATTCGGTGAATTCACGCCACGCGCATCGATCAGCTGGAAACCAAACGACGAACAGAATTTGTATTTCACCTACAGCGAAGGTTTTAAAGGCGGCAGCTTCGACCCGCGCGGCCAGACCAGCGGTGCGCCGGACGTTGACGGCGACGGCGATATCGACAGCGTAGACGTTTTCGAATTCATGCTGTTTGAGCCTGAGTTCGTTAACTCCTACGAATTCGGACTGAAATCGACCTGGCTCGACAACCGCGTTTCGACCAGTATTGCTTTCATCTACGCCGATTACACGGACATTCAGATCCCGGGCTCCGTAGGACTCGACACTGATAATGACGGCACTCAGGATACGTTCGTCGGGATTACCTCGAACGCTGGTGACGCTGACATGAAAGGAATCGAGCTCGAAGGACTTGCGCAACTGAATGATAACTTTCAGTTGGGTTGGTCGCTCGGTTACCTCGACGCAGAATTCAACGAGTTTATCGATGCCTTCGGTGTGGATGTCGCGGACCAGCGCGTATTCCAGAACACGCCGGAAGTCACTGCGAGCAGCATGCTGACCTATGAAACGCCATTATCGTTGTTCTCTATGCCAGGCACTTTCGCCATCATCACGTCACTCTCCTACCGGGACGACACCAGCCAGTTCGAAACTCCGACCCCGGAACTCGATCAGGAAGCCTTCACCCTATGGGACCTGAGTGCAGTCTGGGAAGACGATGACGGTCGCTGGCGTGCAGGTCTGCACGGCAAGAACCTGACTGACGAGGAGTACAAGGTCGCCGGATACTACTTCCCGAGTCTTGGCCTTGAGAGCAGCATCACCGCGTTCTACGGCAATCCATTGACCGTTACGGCCACTGTCGAATATCGCTTTCAGTAACCCCCCACCCGCGACCCTGTAAATCGGTCGCTGGTGTAAGCTGGGCGCGGCAGGTGAGAGACGATCTTGCCTGCCGCGTTTTTTTTGACCCAAAGAATCAGATATTCTTCGCGCACAGGATACTGTATGACCACGACCCCTGAATCTCGCGGCTACCGTGCCTACGTAATGTTCATACTGGTCGTGGTTTACACGTTTAATTTTATTGATCGACAAATCGTCGGCATTCTTGCCGTACCGATCAAAGCGGACCTCGGCCTGAATGACACGCAATTGAGCCTGATGGGCGGTTTCGCATTTGCATTGTTTTATACGTTTCTCGGCATCCCGATCGCGTTTCTTGCCGATCGCGGCAATCGAACCTGGATCATGACGATCGCTCTGGCTGTATGGAGCATGATGACTGCCGCGTGCGGGCTGGCGCAGAACTTCTGGCAACTGTTTTTTGCGCGCCTCGGAGTCGGAGTTGGCGAAGCAGGTGGCGTAGCACCAGCCTATTCACTCATTGCCGATTACTACCCCCCAGAACAACGCGCGCGCGCATTAGGCGTCTATTCTTTTGGTATTCCGATAGGCGGCGCGCTGGGCATCGTTCTCGGCGGCGTGCTGAGCAGCATTGCCGGTTGGCGAACTGCGTTTATCGTCGTTGGCCTCGCCGGCCTGCTGCTGGCACCGCTGTTTCGACTTACGGTTCGCGAACCGCGGCGCGGTCAATACGATACAGAAGGCCACGATACACAAGCGGCGAGCTTCGGCGAGGTGCTGGCAACACTAAGACGCAAGCGCAGCTTCTGGACATTGTCATTTGGTGCTGCCTGCTCCTCAATGATGGGTTACGGCATGTTCTTCTGGTTGCCGTCCTTTTTTGTGCGCAGCTTCGGTGCGGATCTGGAAGGGTTCTTTTCCTGGATGCCACAGGCGTTGTTGCCAGGCGGCGGCAACGTGTTGTTGTATGCCGCCTATTTCTACGGGAGCATATTGCTGATCGGCGGTGTTGTCGGTATTTGGCTGGGCGGCGTCCTTGCCGATCGCCTTGGCTCAAAGAACAAATCAGCGTATGCACTCGTACCGGCCGCCGCATTCGTCGCCGCTGTGCCATTTTTCGTGCTGGGCGTTACGGCAGACAGCTTGTCATTGGCGTTTTTCGCGTTCCTCGCGCCGACTGCGTTGAGCCTGGTCTGGCTCGGCCCGATTCTGTCGGCATTTCAGCACCTCGTTACACCGAATATGCGGGCAACGGCCTCAGCCATTTTCCTGTTTATCAACAACCTCATCGGCATTGGTCTGGGCAATCTTGTTATCGGCGCAATCTCCGATGGTCTGAACAGCCGTTATGGCGACGAATCATTGCGCTACGCCATCCTTTCCGGAACCGTGTTTTATCTGGCTGCCGCTGCACTGCTATTCATCGCGTCGAAGAAACTCGCGGACGACTGGGAGCATTAGACCCCCTTAACGTGCACTGCTCGGCGGGCATACGAATTCTGCCAGTGCCGAATAATGGGATTTGATTGCAATATGAAGATTGTCAGGACTGACAGACGCTAGCGGCGCTCACGCAAGCGTTGGGCTTCGCCCGAACGACCTTGCCTTTGCAACGCATCGGCCATGACTGTCAGCGCATCGGCACTGACTGGCGAGCCTTCGGCTGCCAGTGAGTGCGCTTTGCGCGCCAACTGTTCCGCTTGCCCCCAGTTGTCTTCCGCGTAGCGCAGTCTCGCCAACTCCAGCCATACGGCTGCCTCCGACGGATCTATCCGTACTGCCCGCTCAAGGGTAGCCGCAGCTTGCGCGAGATTTCCGGATTGCTGTTGTGACCGACTTTGTTCAAGCAACGCAGCACTTGCAGGACTCATCACCTCGCGCTCCGCGGTTCCGGCGGGCAAGTTCTCCGTCTCCGGTGCAGTCGACGCGCTCGGCAACGTGCCGCAACCTGCTGTAAGTGCAGCTAGCAAGATGGCTGTTGCTGGCAGGCGATACTTCGTCATATCTCGATCCTTTTTGTGTATTGCACGCATTGCAGAACGCTTTGGTGAAAGTGGCAGAGGACTCAGTTGAACACGTCGTTCAACCATTGCAGCGTGCGCTCGCCTATACCGGTTAGTCCGCCACTACAGCCGCCGGCACGCGACAGCTCGGTTGCCGGCGGCAATGCGAGCGAGACAGCACTGCTGCAGTTGCGGCTAACGGCGGCGCCACTGTAATAGTCGACCCAACGGGATTCCAGCGCGGCCGGTTGTGGCGGCGAGTACGCCGATGCCGCAACGTCGCGCATGATGCCCGCCCAGATCCTCAGGGCACCGGAGGCGCCACTTAAGGTTGTTGGCTGGTAGTCGTCGTAGCCGATCCAGACAGCCGCCACCCGGTCGCCAGAGAAGCCGGCAAACCAGCTGTCGCGAAACTCGTCCGAGGTACCGGTCTTGCCGGCAACCGCAAACGGCAACGCTGCGGAACGCCCGGTCCCGCGTTGCATGGCGACTACCAGCCCCTGGTTTACCTGGTAAGCCATTTCCGGCGTGACGACCTGCGCTACTTCCAGCGGATAACGCTGCACTGGTTCGCCATCCGCATTCACTACGGAACGCACCGCACGCAACGGGGTCCGAAAGCCATCATTCGCCAGGGTGCTGTACATCTCCGTAACTTGCATTGGCGTCATCTCAATCGCGCCAAGTAGCAGGGAGGGAAACGGCGAAACGGGCCGATCGTAGCCCAGCCTGCCGAGCAAATCGGCGACGGCAGCGACGCCAACATCCATGCCAAGACGCACGGTCGCCATATTGAGCGACTCAGACAAGGCTCGCAGCAAGGTCACCTCGCCCATCGCTTCCTCGCTGAAGTTCTGTGGTTTCCAGGTGTCGCCATTGGGTAAGGCGATTTCGATTTCGGCATCGTCGATGAGGCTCGCAAGCGAATATCGCCGCGACTCGAGCGCTGCAAGATAGACGACCGGCTTTATTAACGAACCGATCGGCCTGCTGGCGGCCAATGCCCGGTTAAAGCCCTCGTAGCCGGCACGTCTGTCGCCGACCAACGCCAATACATCGCCCGACTGCGGACTGGCCACAACCGCCGCTCCTGCCAATTGCCGATCCGGCTGACGCTGATCAAGTTCTGCCAGGCCCTCCGCAAGGCGCCGTTCCGCGCTTGCCTGGGCGAGCGGGTCCAGCGCACTGAAAATTCGCAGGCCGGCACGAGTCAGGTCTTCCGGGCGGTACTGCGCCGCCAGTTGTTCGCGCACCAGCGCAAGGTAAGCAGGATAGTAAGACGCACCTGCCGCTTTTCGGTCCCAGGTATCCAGCGGTTGCTGCTGCGCGCTCAGAGCCTCGTCCGGGCCAAGTTCGCCCGCCTCCTGCATCAGCTCAAGAACTAGATTCCGTCGCGCCAGGGCTCGCTGAGGCGAACGTAGCGGATCGTAGTAACCAGGCCCACGGACCAGTGCTACGAGCAACGCGATCTGGTGCAACTCAAGCTCGTCCAGCGGCCGACTGAAATAGAACTGGCTCGCAAGGCCGAAACCGTGCACAGCACGCTGCCCATCCTGGCCGAGATAAATCTCGTTGATATAGGCGTTCAGTATGTCTGCTTTGTCATAGTGCAGTTCGAGGATAACCGCCATCAGTGCTTCACGCAGCTTGCGCGTCAAGGTACGGCGATTATCCAGAAAATAGTTTTTCACGAGCTGCTGAGTGAGTGTACTGCCGCCCTGAGTGATTTCTCCGGCGCGAAGATTAGCGACAACCGCACGGCCCAGCGCGATGGGGTCCACTCCCAGGTGGTCCTGGAAGCGTCGGTCTTCGACCACGATCAACGCCTGACGCAACTGCTCAGGCACCTGTTCCGGCGTTACAACCAGCCGGTCTTCTCCGTGCTGCGGAAAAATACTGCCGACCATCAGCGGATCGAGTCGCACTACAGGTGACCGACCGCGTGGCACATCAACAGCGGCGATCTGGTCTTGCGCGAAACGCACGCGTATAGGCATCGCCGGCTGCAGCTCGTCCCAGAAGCGAAACTCGCGAGTAACCAATTGCAGATTGCTGCCGGACCGGCGATAGCTTCCAGGCTTGTTTGGCGCATCGGCCGTCGCCCGATAACCTAGCCGGCGAAGTTCCTGTTCCAGCTCTGCTGCCTGCAAGCCGAGCCCGGCGTAGAGCTCCAATGGCCGGGCATAGACGCGCGCAGGCAAATCCCAGCGCCGACCTTCGAAGCGATTGCTGATTTGCCAGTTAAGGAATAGCAGATACGCGAAAAATAGCGCAGAGAAAGCGAATACCACGGACCACCACGGGTGGCGGCGCAGGAATCCGTTCCGGGTCTGTTTTTTCGTGCGCCGTCTGCGCGCTTTTTTTCTGGGCATGATGACTACGGAAGAGTGCTTGGCCGGCGGATATTACCAGCCTTGTGCGCTTGCCGGACAGGCTACTGAAAGGCTAGCTTTCTACGTGCAACTACCGCCACAGACCTGTGTGTCCCGGCTAGCCTTTGCCCCGGGTTTGCGTTCGTCCTGGCCGAGCATTCTTTTCGATAAAAGAAATGATCATGCCGGCGACGTCTTTGCCTGTCGCTTTCTCAATGCCTTCCAGTCCGGGACTGGAATTGACCTCCATTACCACCGGACCGTGGTTGGAGCGCAGCAAATCAACACCGGCAACATTCAGGCCCATTACCCGCGCCGAACGAACTGCCGTTGAGCGTTCTTCTGGCGTGATCTTGATGACTTCAGCTGAACCGCCGCGATGCAAATTAGAGCGAAACTCGCCTTCTTTGCCGGTACGCTTCATTGACGCGACAACTTTGTCGCCAATCACGAAACAGCGTATATCGGAGCCGCCAGCTTCTTTGATGAACTCCTGCACCATGAATTCCGCTTTCAGACCACGAAACGCTTCAATTACACTTTCTGCGGCCTTGTGAGTTTCAGCGAGCACCACGCCTACCCCCTGAGTGCCCTCCAGCAGTTTCACAACAACGGGTGCACCACCAACAAATTCAAGCAGATCATTGGTGTCGTCCGGTGAATTGGCAAAGCCCGTCACCGGCATGCCTATGCCCTTGCGTGACAGCAGTTGCAATGCGCGGAGCTTGTCGCGCGAACGGGTGATAGCGACGGATTCGTTCACCGAATAAACGCCCATCATCTCGAACTGGCGTACTACGGCAGTGCCATAGAAAGAAATGGACGCGCCTATACGCGGGATAATGGCATCAAGCCCTTCGATACTTTCGCCGCGGTAATGCACACCCGGGTTATGCGTTGTTATGTTCATGTAGCAACGACGATGATTAACTACGCGCATGCAGTGGCCGCGCTCTTCGCCTGCTTCCACTAGGCGTTGCGTTGAATATAAATTCTTGTTGGTAGAAAGGACGCCAATATTCATTTCGTTTTGCATTCAGTTCATTCTCCGTCGGCGGCTTCACCACGTGCGCGCTCATGTCGCGCCGCGAATTGTTCAACCAGGTCTTCCGCCCGTTCAACACTGTGGAACGCGGCGATATTAAACAACGCATCACCTTCGTGCGCCAATGGCAGGTTGCTTCGGCCGATAACAATTCCATCGTAGCGTGCCGTAACTTCTTCTTCCCGATAACCCAGCGGGTCGCTCATTACCGCCAATCGTTGCCCCTTGCGGACCGTTGCGCCGAGCTTGGCCTTGCTGGCGACGATTCCACTGGACGGTGCGCGAACCCAACTCGTTGACCGCGCAATCACAGGCTCGCGCGGTGCTGTAACCTTCGCATCGCTCAGCATTCCAATCTTGCGCATGACATTCAGAATGCCGCGCAAACCGCCCCTGATGCTCAATTCATCGAAACGCAGAGCCTCGCCAGCCTCGTAGGTCAACACCGGCATGCCCAGCGATGATGCGCAGCCACGCAAGGAACCGTCACGTACGTTGGCGTTAATAATGACCGGCACCCCGAATGCGCGGGCCAACTCGAGCGTCTTGGGATCATCCAGGTTGGCGCGAATCTGAGGCAGATTAGAGCGGTCGATCGCACCCGTGTGCAAATCGATTCCGTAATCCGAACGCTTGACTATTTCATTCAGAAAAATATTTGCGAGACGTGCGGCAATAGATCCTTTCGGGCTACCCGGAAAAGATCGGTTCAAATCCCGTCGATCGGGAAGGTAACGCGACTGATCAAGGAAACCGTGCACATTCACAACAGGTACGGCTATTAGCGCACCGTGCATCGCGCCCAGGCCCTTGCGACGTAGCAATCGCCTGATAATTTCCACGCCATTCAATTCATCACCGTGGATCGCCGCCGAAACGAATAGCACCGGCCCTGGATGGCGGCCGTTAATGACCTGCACCGGCATATTAAGTGACGTTGAAGTGTACAGATCAGCGATTGGCAAACTGACATCACCGCGTTTACCTGCAGCGATCGTTGTGTCGTTGATTGTAATATCCGACTTTCGCGCCATGCCCTTCAGTCCTTCTTGCTCGTTTTGCGCTTACCCTGCACAAACGATAATTCCGGATTAACTATCGCACGCCCGCCAATGGCAGTTCGCCCCAGCAACATTCGAAAAAGCATATTGTCGCGCGATGTGAGGGTTACTTCGGCGTCCCAGCACTGATCACCAACCTGCAGGGGCGTTGAGATAACCCAGCGTTTTTCACGATGCCCACCAGAATCTGATACCAGTCTCTGGTCGACTACGTCGGCAGTGCAGACTACGATTTTGTCCGTATTCTTCTGCAATGGATGCATGCGAAATCGCACTTGCTTGCGACCATCTTCATGGAACGGTTCGACAGCAAAAGCATGCAGGGTCGACGTGCGTGCGCCGGTATCTACCTTCGCCTTGATTCGCGCAATGCCCAAATCCGGCAGGCCGAGCCATTCTCGCCAGCCCAGCGTTAACAAGTCCTTCGAGCTAGTACTCACGCGTTATCCTTAAGCCCTGATTGAAGTGTTTTATGCTAACAGACTTGAACCGGAGCGATGGATTTTCCGTTACTATTAGTAGGACTTCAGCACAGCAGAGCGATATGCAGGAATTTCTGGTCTTTTGGCATTTCCCCCTGATCCCGATTGGTGACAACCCGATCACTGTTGGCGAGTTGATCCTGGTCGCGGTATTGATCCTGCTTGGCTATGCGGTCAGCCGACTGATTGAACGCATACTGAGCAGGCGCCTGGCGCGCACAGATATGCGACCCGATGCGATCCAAACCCTGCAACGAATCGTGTTTTACGCACTGATAATTTGTGTAGCCCTGACCGCGCTCAGCTTGCTGCATATTCCCATAACCGCCTTCGCGTTCCTGACCGGCGCCATAGCCATCGGCGTGGGTTTCGGCGCCCAGAACATCATCAACAATTTCATCAGTGGCTGGATTCTGATGACGGAACGTCCTGTCCGCATCGATGACTACATTGAAGTCGATGACCATATGGGTGTTGTTGAACGCATAGGCAATCGCTCAACCCGAATAAGGCGCGTCGACGGCGTGCATATCCTGGTACCCAACAGTCAGATGCTGGAGCGCACAGTCGTCAATTGGACGTTGGTTGACTACCAGATTCGGACCACGGTGCGCGTTGGTGTCAGCTACGGATCACCAACCCGGCGAGTATCTGAATTGATTGAGCAGGCAGTAACGTCACAAACCGAGGTTCAGGGCGACCCGGCGCCGAAGGTAATATTCTCGGATTTCGGCGACAGCGCACTCATATTCGATGCGTATTTTTGGTGCCAGGCATCCGGCGAGCGCGAGTTACGGGCAATTCGCAGTAATATTCGCCACACGATTACGGAGCTGTTCGAACAGAACGATATCGTTATCGCATTCCCGCAGATCGACGTTCACCTTGATACGGCACGCCCCGCGCAAGTCGAATGGACCCAGATCAAAGACAGCACAGCAGCCCGCAAGGAACAGGAATAATGCCCGATTTTCGAGTCCTGCTTTTTGATACAAAATCAGAGCAACTGCATACCGGTGGAGTCGAATTGATCGACACCTGGAAACAGCAGTCTGATAGTTGGATATGGGTGGATATTCAGGGCAGCCCTGACGACGGCGAACGGCGACTGCTTACAGACAATTTCAAAATTGCCCGGCTTGCAATACAAGATGCACATCGCGACCGGCACCCGCCGAAGCTGGAAATCTTTGATGACTATCTGTTCATTATGCTGCGTGATCTCATTGTTGCTTACCAGGATAGCGAACCGGAAGTAGCCGATCTCGCGTTGTTCGTTGGCAAGAACTTTTTCGTCTCGCGTCATCATGCAACAATCCCAAGCCTGGATAAGGTATTTGAGAAAGTCGGCGCAAAGAAGTCACTGTTGCGCGCCGGGCCCGGCCGCCTGACTTACCTTGTCAGCCGCCAGATCATTGACACCTACACACCGGAAGTCCTGGAACTTGAACAACACCTGGAACACCTGGAGGATCAGGTCTACCAGAGCGCAAAAGACGATGTTATTGAAAGCCTCAGTCGCTACAACCGGGCACTGAAGCGGCTGCGGCGACACTTGGTATACCAGTGCAACGTCTTCAGCCAATTGTCACGATCAGGTGTGGAATTGCCGTTGCAACTGAACAAGCACGAGTTCAACGATCTCTATGAGAATCTGGACCGGCTGGCCAGCCTCTGCCAACTCAACCAGGAGCTCGCGGTCGACTTGCTGAATACGCATCTGAGTCTTCTATCGCATCGACTGAACCAGGTAATGCGCGTTCTGACGATAGCAACAGTTATATTTTTGCCGCTTGGTTTAATGGCCGGCATGTACGGCATGAACTTCGAGTACATGCCTGAGCTCCGCTGGCATTACGGTTATTTTGCTGTTCTCGGTGGAATGGCCACGGTCGTGACCACGTTGATTGTCGTTTTCAAACGGCGCGGCTGGTTATAGCGTACTCATACTGCATGCCACTGACTCCGCTGCAGCAGATCAGGATCGGCAAAGGTGCCGGTCGGCGCACGTCATTTCGCACCGACCGGCGACTCGCTCGTTAAGCGTCCGCAGGAACATTCCATTCGTTCAAGCGTGCCTCCAACATGTTGGCAAGTAGCGGGCGGCTAATATAGTTTCCCTGTGCCTTGTTGCAACCGATCTTGCCGAGGAACTGCAAAGTACGTTGTGAATCCACACCTTCTGCACAGACACTGAGACCCAGTTTCTGCGCCAGCAAGACGGTCGCCTCGATAATGGTTCGCGCCTCGCTGCTGATACGACTTTCAAGAACCAGTGATGGGTCAATTTTCAGCTCGTCGAATTTAAGACGATACAATTGCTCAAGCGAGGAATAACTGGTGCCAAATTCATCAATTGAAAGTTTGAAGCCCATCGACTTGAGCTTGCCCAGGACCTCGACAGCAGAGGTCGAATAGTTCATCGCATTCGCCTCGGATATTTCGAGCGTCAGCATGGCTGTGTCTATGCCCGCACGACGTACCATCCCGAATAGCTGATCTGGCAAAGTCCGATCCATAAGCGACGATGCAGGAAGATTGATGGCAACCTGCAATGCAAGCTTCTTCTTGTTCCATTCGGCCATTTGCGCCACAACACTCGTCAGCAAACTGTTGGTAACAGCTGGCATCAGGCCACCGTCTTCCGCTAGCCAATAGAAATCTTCGGGCATCACGATATTGGTCTCACTTACGTGCCAGCGCGGCAGCGCCTCTACTTCGCTGATTGGCCAAGCCTGATGTGCGCGATAAGTAGCCTTAGGCTGGTAGTACGGGCGCACATCGCCGTTTTCAATCGCTTTTTGCAGATCACCAAGTGACATGTCTGTTTGCGACTGACGAGCGCGACGCAGTTCATTACGCAGCACGTTTATGAAAATCGATGAGCGTGGGCTGGCGACGACAGAGAGGCCAAGGAACTCGGCCAACTGTTTCGCGGTTTCCAGGGCGCGTCCCTCGTCGTCGCTGGTCAGGACTATTTGCGCATCCGAGCCTTGATCCCGCAGAGCCTTAAGATGGTCCAGCCCGCCATTCTCAACAGACTGCAAATCGATCAGGACTAACGTCGGTGAAAACTCCGCCAGCGCGATGATGAATTCGCTTAAACATGTGGCTGTCTCTGTTGTATAGCCCAGCCTGCGGCCGACACGCGAGAACTGCTTCGAAGTGTCCTCGGCCATATCGATAATCAAAAAGCGGTTCAGTCTCTTGCTCATAACTTAGTCTTCCAGTGCCTGGCGAACTTGTTCTGCCAGATTTTTCTTGCGAAAAGGCTTACGAATCATTTCGTAACGTGAGTTGAGGCTGTCACTTGCCTCTGCCATCGCCGCTTCATTCCCTGAAGTCAGCAAGACTTTTAAATCGGGGTATCGGGTGCACGCTGTCTTGGTCAACTCGAGCCCGGACATTCTCGGCATTGCCAGATCCGTAAACAGGAGCTCGACCTTGCCGGTCTTAAGTGCGTCCAGGGCTTCCTGGCCGCTTGCTGCCTCGGTGACGTCGTAACCCAGGCTACGTAACAGCGCCGAACTTGCGTTGCGTACATCCGCGTTGTCATCGACAACCAGGATGCGCTCGTTGCCGCGCGATACAGCCAGCAATCTGCCCGAGTTGCTGAGCTGTTGAGAGCGCGGAATGTGAATTGTCACGGTAGTCCCTGTTCCCGGCGTGCTACCGATATGCAGGTGGCCACCGGCCGCTTCAGCGAAATTTTTGACGACGCTCAGGCCTAAACCGCTGCGGCCCGCTTCGGAGTCGGCCGAATAAAACGGCTCGGTAGCGCGCGACAAGACGTCATTGTCCATTCCACTACCCGTATCGGTGATACTGATGCAGACACAGTCTGTAGCATGAATCGCGTCGACCGAACCGTCGTTTGTGCCACCGGTACGGCTATTGAAGGTCGCAATGGAAAGCGCCCCGCCGTTCGCCATAGCCGATTTTGCGTTTACTGCAAGTTGCAGAATTACCGCTTCAAGCTGCACCGGATCAACGTTTATCGACCACAGATCGCTGCCACAATCGAGCGAAACATCGATGGTCTCGCCCATGCTTCGAGACAGCACGGGTTCCATGTCCAACAGAACTCCGCTCGCGTTTATGTCCTCGGTACTGGCATGCGAGTGATCGGCGAATGCCATCAAGCGGCGGGTCAGATCAGTGCCCTGCTGACAGGCCCGCAACGCCGCGTCCAGGTGCGTCTGCAGCGCGCCATCTTCAATTCGATCGTCAAGCAAATCCAGGTTACCCGCGACCACGGTCAACAGATTGTTGAACTGGTGCGCAAGGCTATCGGTCATCCGGCCCACTACTTGCAACTTCTGCAACTCGCGTTGTTCCGATTCGCTCTGTGCACGCTCGGTTATGTCGCGTGAATGAATTACCGCGCGCAATTGACCGTCATGACTCAGAAACGCACTGCCAACGGCTTCGATGAGGCGCTCCTGGCCGTCATGCCGGCGTACTCGGCAGGTAAAGCTGTGTGCCGTGCCAGGGCGATTAAAGCCAGCGGCAATTATTGTCCTTACCGTCTCGACATCGTCAGCATGCACGTTCCGAAACAGAGTCTGGCCGATCTGCTCTTCCGGCGAACTACCTGAAATACTGGTACTCGATGGGCTGCTGTAAAGAACTCTGCCGTCGATATCAATGACATTGACCACATCCCGCGCGTGCTCGCAGAGCATCCGGAAGTTGGCCTCGCTGGCAACCAAAGCTTCGCGCGCTTCCATCAGGTCGCTAATGTCGGTGAGCGAACCTTCGTAAACAGTTCGCTCGGTATTGTCGTTGTTGATTGCACGTATATTCGCAAGCACAGGCAGAGTACTGCCATCGCGGCGACGCAGAAGAATTTCAAAATTGCGCGCTGTCTTTTGCACTTCCAGTATGTTCATCAGCTGTTTGCGCTTGGCCGAATCCACATAGAACTCGCGCGCATTGGCGTTGCTGGTAAAGTCTTCCTGAGAATCGTAGCCAAGCATTCTCACGAGTGCCGGGTTGGCCGCCAGCAAGCGCCCCTCGGGATCGCTGCGATAGACGCCGTCAAGAATATTGTTAAACAAGGACTGGTAGCGTCGTTCGGAGTGTCGCAGCGCTTTCTGTGCGACGAGCTGAGAGGTGGTTTCCCGGATGGCCAGTACGAAGGCGCTCTCGCTGCCCGAGGGCATGCTGGTGATGCGTATTTCGGCAGGAAATCGGCGGCCGTTATCGCGCCTTGCAGTCACTTCAACGTCAGCCGCTGGTCCGCCGCGCAACAACTCGCGTACGGTCGTCGCGCCATCGGTGTCTGGCGACCGGAGTTCAATGAGCTCGTCGAGTGACCGATCCGACAGGTGCTCGCGAGTCACGTCGAACATCGCAGCTGCAGAGACACTGACATCCAGCACCCGGGCATTGGCGTCCAACGTAATGACACTGTCGAACGAGGACGCCATCAACGCATGATACTTGCGCTCGCTTTCCTGCAGTTTATCGACAGCGAATTCTTCAATGTCGCGGCTACGCTGGACAGCAGCGCCGGCGATAGAGCCAGCCAATGCAAATATTGTTGCGAAAGTCAGGCGATTCAGTAATGCCACCCCGTCAGGGACGATCGCAGACGCCAAGCCTATATTCGATGCCCAGAAGTCTGAGCCTGCTGCCAGAAACCAGAAAACAATTGCAAACAGGCACGCCATGCCGATCATCGGCGCTGCCGATCTGCGTGAGCTGAAATCCAATGTCATGTATCGATCTTCCATGCGCGCTGGCATCCGTGTGCAAACAACAAGCGTTTGCCGGTATGCCGTATTAGAGCGGATGTTGGGAAGCCCGATAATCGGGAAATCGCTGATTTTGCGGGTCGCTTTGCCTTAGAGTCGGCCAGCTGCGAGGCTGCTGTTTTAGTCTTCCAGGGTAATAAAACCGTGTCTTATCGCGTACTTAGTCAATGCTGCGATGCTCTCAAGATTGAGTTTGGACATAATCTGGCGACGATGGGTCTCGACCGTTTTACTGCTGACGTGCAGCCGGGCCGCGATATCGGCCGTTTTCTTGCCCTCAGCAAGCAATTGCAGAACTTCGCGCTCGCGCACGGACAACGGGTCCGAGCCATCGACATCGCTACGCGCCATCATCTGCCGATAGTCGTTCACCACTACCCCGGCTACGCCCTCCCCCAGGTAGACATTGCCCTGGCTGACCGCGTCAACTGCGGCCGTGATCTCCTCGAACGCGGATTCCTTGCGCACGTAAGCCAGCGCGCCGGCCTGCAGCATTCCCGATATGTAGCGCTTGTCGGAATGCATCGACAGCGCAATGATGCGCAAGCCCGGCATCTCGGCAAGCATGCGCTTGGTCGCATCCACTCCATTTAACTCGGGCATGGCAATATCGATAATCACGACGTCCGGATTGAGCTTGCGGGCCAACACGGCCGCCTCGCGGCCATCGCAGGCTGTACCTATCACCGTGTACCGTGGGGGGTTGTGCAACAGTGCACTCAGCCCATCCCGTACCACCTGGTGATCATCGGCTATGAGAATGCGTATGGTCACTCGTCGCCCTCCTTGTCGCCGCGCGGTACGCATAGTCGCACACGACTGCCCAGACCGAGTGAGGAATCGATGTTGAGCGTGCCGCCCAGCAAGTTGATGGATTCGCGTACAGAGAACAGGCCAAACCCGGATGACATGGTGGCATGCTCGGATACCTTATCCGCATCAAAACCGACGCCATCATCCCGGACTTCAATATCAACCCGATCCTCGCGCCAGTCCACTGATATGACGACTTTTTGCGCCTGCGCATGCCTCGCCACATTGTTCAGGAATTCCTGCACGGCCCGGTACAACGCGATGCGCATGTCATTACCTGGCTCCCAGGGGTCACCATGCTCTTCGACGATACAGGTGAGATCGTTCGCTGGCTCAAAGCGCTCCGCCAGTGACTGCAATGCCGGATACAGACCCAGTTCATAAAGTACAGCCGGACTCAGGTCTGCAATGATATAGCGGGTACCGCGCAACGCTTCATCAACCAGGTTGCGCACTTCCTCAAGCTCATCGGTCTTTCCGGAAGACGTTGCCAGCAAATGACCGATCTTCATACGCGCGACCGCCAGGTTCTGGCCAATGCCGTCGTGCAGGTCCACGGCAGTGCGGCGGCGGGCGCGTTCTTCGCTAATCGCGATCTCCGTAGCTAACGAGCGCAACTTCAGTTGGTGAAAATCTATCACGCGCTCAGCATTTTTGCGGGTCAGTACATTGGCAAAGAGCTGCCCAATCAGGTACATCAGTGACAGTGATTCAGCGTTCCAGCGCACACCCGGCAGCGCATAGCTACAACCTATCACCCCAATCAATTCGTCGTCGGCAAACAAACCGACACAGACCGCTGATTCAATGCCATTGGCCATTCGCTGAAACTCGCGCAACTCGTCAGCGCCTTTCGGCAAGTTTCGGGTTAAGTCTTCAAGCACAAAGTAGCCATGCTCCCGAAATTGCTGCATCACCCATGGAAGCTTCCGCAAGTCTGTGTTGGTGAGAAAGTTACTCGGCGCGTCTACACCAGGCCTGGTCCAGCTATGCGTTTTCTCTACTAACATGCGGGTCCTGTCCGTCTGCAGCAACACACAACGGTCCGCGTGGGAAAATTCTGCGATTTCGTTCAGGACCTCTTCGATACTCACATCAAGTCGGTCAGAATCGGCCGCAACCAGTTTCTCTGTCAAGCTTACGAGAACACTGCCGACACCCCGATGTAATTTCAGTTCCTGCAGTGCGCGGTCTCGCTCCATCAACGAAAACGCCAGCAGTAGCAAAGCGAGAATAGTCGATATCAGGTAGATCTGCATTTCCGCTGCAGCAGCGAAAGATGCATTTGGCCCGATGTCGAACGGCCCTATTCCCCGGGTCGCCGTCCAGATAACGCTGGTCGTAACAATGAATTGAATCATTGATGAAATGGGATAGGCAAAGCTGATCACGGACCAGGCCATCGCTGCCAGTAATCCGAGCACGACGACCGCGGACACCGCACCGCGATAGCTGCCCTCAGATGAATCGGTCGCGATTCCGATGTAGACAAGGCCAATGACGAGAGCGAAAAGCAACGCATAGTCGGTCAGATTGTTATGGCTCTGTGGAAACCGGATTTGCGGCAGCAGCAACCAGGCAACGGTGGGCGCGACGATAATTATTCCGAGGAAATCGCCCGCTACCCAAATCCGCCATGAATCCCAGAAGGAACCGGCGTTGCCCATCGCTGTTAGTTCGGACGTAACTGAACCCAGCACGCCACCGACTGCTGTTGCTGCAACCGTAACGGCAATCAGTATTGCCAACATGTAGAGCGGCCGATTCAATCGGTATGATTGCTGCAGCGGCGCGCGAATGAGCCCGGCAAATACTATTGCTTCGGCGCTACTCGCCAGACCAAAAGCAATTTCGATTGGCAAAGAGCGGTCGTCGAACAACGGGAAAACAATCAGCAGCCGTCCGGCGACAGCCGCCACCAGCCACAAGGGCCAGGTACGCAATGGCGTGCTGCTCAATACGCCGCATAACAGGCCCGCCGCTGGCCAAAACACGACTAATTGACCGAGCTGCGGACTGAGCTCGTAGCCCAGTACGCTCGCCAGGATGTACAGGCTCAGGAACCCGGCGAACAGACTCAGACAACGCACGCTGTTGCGGCGCCAGTATCCGGGCGTATCCAGTTCACCCAGATACAGCGCTACGGATGGTGCGGCCATCGCGAAATTCAGGCTGTCAGCAAACTTGTTATCCATAATTCCTGATGGCGACAGGCCATTGCTGCTCTGACTGCGATTGTTCGGCAATCAGTCTGTCGGGCTCGAGTGTTCGTCGCATTGATCAGCTGGATTCAGTTATAGTCGCGTTAATTGTGTAGTGGGATAGAGAATGAACCAATTAGCTCCGGAAGTCATGATCAGCGAGGCACAAATTGCCGAGCGCGTCGCTGAGCTCGCGGCACAGATTTCGAAGGACTATGTCGATAAGGCGCCCCTGGTCCTGGTTGGCGTCCTCAAGGGCTCGTTCATATTTCTTGCCGATCTATCGCGCAAACTTAATATTCCCCGGACGATTGAGTTCATCGCGGTTTCCAGTTATGAAAGCGGTAGTCAACGTAGCGGTGCGGTACGACTGCTCATGGACGTACGCGGAAACATCGAGAATCGGCACGTATTAATTGTTGAAGATATCGTGGATACCGGACATACGCTGCACTATCTTATCGGCATGATGCGTTCGCACCGGCCAGCATCGGTGCGCACCTGCACACTGCTGCATAAAGCCGAAAGTGCAGAGGTAGATGTGCCTATCGACTACACAGGCTTCAGTATCGCGGATGAATGGGTAGTCGGCTACGGGCTGGACTATGCGGAGCGAGATCGCACCTTGCCCTATATCGGCATAGTCAGGCCGGAAGATCGCGAGCAGTAAGACACTCCGTCATGCAGGCGGCTCGTCTGCACAAGCGCCCGACTCCAGTTCAATGGTTGAATGCCGGATGCTGTAGTCGGCCGCCAGAATTTCCTTGATACGGCGTATCTCGCCAGCTCGATCGATGTCTTTAACGTCCATGACCACGTGCATAGTCAGCATGACCTGTTGCTGGGTAAGCCCCCATACATGCACATGATGAATGCTGCTGATGGCCGGCACTTTAGCCATCAGTGCTGCTTGCATCATTTCGACATCGAGCCAATCCGGCGTACCTTCCAGCAGGATGTGCGAACTCTGTCGTAACAATTTCAGCGCGCTGCGCAGTATCAATAACGCAACCAGGACGGACAGTAACGGATCAATCGGCAACCAGCCGGTCAGCAAAATGACGACCGCCGCGACGATTGCGGCAACCGACCCGAGCAGATCACCCAGCACGTGCAGTGCGGCGCCGCGCATGTTCAGGTTATCGCGATCGCCGCCGTGCAGAATTACGAACGCTGCAATGTTGACGAGCAAGCCGACGACCGCCACGACCAACATGCCGGTCGCGTGCACATCGCTCGGCGTCAGCAAGCGTGACACGGCCTCAATCAGTATCCAGCCCACGATCATAATTAAGGCAATCGCGTTGGCGAATGCTGCGATGATCTGGAACCGTCGGTAACCGTAGCTGCGTTGTGCATCAGCGGGTCGTTCGCTCAGCCGAAAAGCCAATGCGGCCAGAGCCAGCGCCATGGAGTCCGTCAGCATGTGTCCCGCATCGGCAAGCAGAGCCAGCGAGCCGGTCACGACACCAGCAACCGCCTCGACCACCGTGAATACGGCGGTGAGGCCTAATGCCAGCAGCAGGCGTCGGCTGTCGGAACCATGTTGGTGACCATCGCTCATTGCGCTCTCGATCAGCCCGCTGATTGACTCATGCTTTTGCCTCGCGCGGCACCCGGATGTCCTCCACAAGGTCCCGGATATATGCGGGCGGCGGGCTCGTCATGTAGCTGACCGCAATTGCCACGGTGAAATTGAGCAGCATACCGATGACGCCAATTCCCTCTGGCGATATTCCGAACAGCCAGTTCGCGGCCACGTTCTCGCCCCAGGGCGCACCGGCCCATTTCAGGAACAGTCCCTTGAAGAATTCGATATAGCCGTACGTAAACAACAGCCCTGTCAGCATCCCCGCAATCGCGCCTTGCTTGTTCGCACGTTTGGAAAAGATGCCAAGAAAGATTGCCGGAAACAGCGAAGCAGCCGCCAGCCCGAACGCAAATGCGACCACTTGTGCGACCCAGCCCGGCGGATCGAAGCCCAGGTAGCCCGCAATCAATATGGCTACCGCGGCGGCGATTCGACCAGCCCGTAGTTCATGCTTCTCCGAGATGCCGGGCGCGAAAATGCCCTTTACGAGATCGTGCGAGACCGCCGCCGATATAACCAACAACAAACCGGCTGCAGTAGAGAGCGCAGCAGCAATACCGCCGGCTGCTACCAGCGCGATCACCCAGTCGGGCAATCCGGCAATCTCCGGATTGGCGAGCACCATAATGTCGCGATCAACTTCCAACTCATTGCCCTGCCAGCCGTATTGAGCGGCGCGCCCGGCGAAATCCGGATTGCTGTCGTCGTAATATTGCACCCGTCCGTCACCGTTGCGATCGGTGAAACTGAGGAGACCGGTCTGCTGCCAGGTATTCATCCAGTTCGGACGCTCGCTGTACTTCAGATTACCGTCCACGGCGCCGATTTCCCCGGTCTGGACCGTGCTCAGCAGGTTATAGCGAGCCATGGCACCTACGGCCGGGGCAGTTGTATAGAGGATCGCAATGAACAACAACGCATAACCAGCAGAACGACGTGCATCGCGAACTTTCGGAACCGTAAAAAAGCGAACGATGACATG
>JBBKWB010000055.1:0-15831 GCA_037968755.1 Woeseia sp. | reverse complement strand
ATTGGCTTCCCGGGTCCTTCCCGCACCGCCCAATTGATACGCAAGCCTTGCTATGCTCTGCGATCTCAACCTACCTGCGATCGAACACCGGAGCGATACCTTGAGCAAGCCAGACCTGTCTGACAAATCCCTGCTGAAAACCGGCGCTTACATTAATGGCAAATGGGTCAATGCTGACGACGGCAGCGTGTACCCGGTGGAGAATCCAGCGAATGGTGAAGTCATTGCCGAGATGGCCAAATGTGGAAGTGCGGAAACGCAGCGTGCAATCGCAGCCGCTGAGGCTGCACTGCCAGCATGGCGGAGCCGTCCGGCCAAAGAGCGCACAGCATTAATGCGGAAGTTTTTCGACCTGATGATCGCCGCAAAGGAAGACCTCGCACTGATCATGACCGCGGAGCAGGGCAAACCGATAGCAGAATCACGTGGCGAGATAGTTTACGGCGCCAGTTATATCGAGTGGTTTGCCGAAGAAGCAAAGCGCGTATACGGCGACACCTTGCCTTCACCGGACCAGGACAAACGCCTGGTGGTCATTCGCCAGCCGGTAGGCGTGGTTGCCTGTATCACGCCCTGGAATTTTCCAAACGCCATGCTGGCACGAAAGATTGCACCGGCTCTGGCTGTTGGCTGCACAGTCGTATGCAAGCCAGCAAACGCGACACCGTTGTCGGCAAACGCATTCGCCGAGTTGGCTGAGCGCGCCGGCATTCCCGCTGGTGTCATCAATATTGTCAGCGGCCGCACCGCGGAGATCGGCAAGGCACTGACTGACAGTCCTGTTGTTCGCAAGTTGACGTTCACGGGTTCAACACCTGTTGGCAAGATGCTGGTTGAGGCCTGTGCAAAGACCATGAAACGCACCTCAATGGAGCTGGGTGGTAATGCGCCGTTTATCGTATTTGATGATGCGGACGTCGACACTGCTGTGGCCGGCGCGATTGCGTGCAAATACCGCAATGCAGGCCAGACCTGTGTCTGTGCAAACCGGATCATGGTGCAGGATGGCATTTACGATGAGTTTGCTGAAAAGTTTGCAGCAGCTGCGAAGAAACTGAAACTCGGTAACGGTATGGATGACGGCGTCGAAGTCGGTCCGCTGATCAACGAAAAGGCCGCGAACGACGTACTTGCGTTTATTGACGATGCAGTTGGCCGCGGCGCCAAGGCTTTGGTCGGTGGTGCCCGGTCTGATCTTGGCTCCTGTTTCATCGAACCCACGGTGCTGGTAAACGTTAACGACAGCATGCGAGTGTTTCGCGAAGAAATATTCGGGCCGGTAGCGCCGCTTTTCAAATTCAGCACAGAGGAAGAAGCGATTAGGATGGCGAACGATACGCCGTTCGGTCTCGCCTGTTATTTTTACGCTCGCGACATTGGTCGTGTATGGCGGGTAAGCGAAGGCCTGGAATACGGCATCGTCGGTATCAATACCGGCATTATCTCGAACGAGACAGCGCCATTCGGCGGCATTAAGGAGTCGGGCCAGGGGCGCGAGGGCTCAAAGTACGGTCTCGATGATTATCTGGAGATGAAATACCTGTGCATGGGTGGCGTCAGCAGCTAGCCGGGCGGGTCATGGCAGAGCACTGCAGCGAATTGGTCCGCTGCGTTCTATACACGCGTGACTGCCCGGCAGCGTTGTCCGTTCAGCCAAGCTCACGGTTCCGGCTTAGGTGACCGTGCAGGGGTGCCTGGAGCCGGATTCGACCGTCTGTCCGTAGCCGAATCGTCGAGGTCCGATTCTGGCTAATGTTTGCCAACAGGCGCCGTATAATGTGCCCCTCTTGCTGGGGGACAGATTTTTGCAAAGTGAAGTTTACGAGCGTGCCCGTTTAGCGCGCGACGCCCGTTTCGATGGCCGCTTCTATGTAGCGGTGCGCACGACCGGAATCTATTGTCGGCCGGTTTGCCCGGCGGTCCCACCGAAGCCGGAGAACGTACAGTTCTTCATCAGTGCCGCCGCAGCCGGCGAAGCCGGCTTTCGTCCCTGCCTGCGCTGTCGACCGGAGTGTGCTCCCGGCACGCCCGCCTGGGCGGGAACGTCCACCACTGTCCGTCGTGGCATGCGCCTGATAGATGCTGGCGCGCTCGACAGTGGTGATGTCGAATCGCTGGCTGAGCGCCTGGGTGTAAGCAGCCGTCACCTGCGGCGCTTGTTCGCGAACCACGTTGGCGCATCGCCGCTCGCCGTAGCACATACCCGCCGGCTGCACTTTGCAAAACGCCTGATCGACGATACCGCTTTACCCATGAGCGCGATCGCCACGGCCTCGGGTTATGGCAGCACCCGGCGTTTCAACGATGCATTTCGCGAAACATATGGACGCACCCCAAGGGAGTTGCGCGGTGCTCGCAAGGCAAGTGCCAGAACGGGCGATGCCGCATTGCTAAGCGTACGAGTACCGTATCGGCAGCCTTATCGCTGGACCGATGTATTGCGCTTCTACGGGCTGCGGGCCATTCCGGGAGTCGAGTCCATTGACGGGCATACTTATCGGCGTGCATTGGCGGTCGACGGGCAAGAGGCAGTCATCGAAGTCAGCCAGCACAAGCAAGAGGGCTTTCTCGAGGTCTCGATGCGCGGCGTGCCAACGACGCGCGTCTTTGAACTTGTGCAAACGGCTCGCCAGGTCTTCGATACCGACGCGCCGATCAGCGAAATCGCCGACAGCCTGAGCGGTGACGAACGTCTGGCCGTGCTATTGCAAGGGCAACCGGGGGTGCGCGTACCCGGAAGCTGGAATGGCTTCGAGTTAGCGGTCCGGGCCATACTCGGCCAGCAAATTTCCGTGCGGGCGGCAACGACGATAGCCGGGCGTATTGCGATTCGTTACGGCACACCGCTCAGCCAGCCGGGCGCCGGGCTGTCGCACCTGTTTCCAACTCCGGAACAGTTGCGCCGCGCCCGCTTTAACGACATCGGGCTCGTACGCAGCCGGGCCGAAACCCTGCGGCGTCTCGCAACCGCTGTTGCGAGTGGCGAAATCAGTTTTGATCCTTTGCAGGACATGCAGGAGTTTTGCGCGCAATTCACCGCAATCAAGGGGATTGGCGACTGGACTGCTCAATACGTAATGATGCGCTCACTGAAAAACCCGGATGCGTTTCCGAGTACCGACCTGGGTCTGATGAAGGGCTTGCTGCCCGGTGCGCGCGTTGCGCCGCAGGCGCTCAAGGAGCGTGCCGAGGCATGGCGGCCCTGGCGTGCGTACGCGGCGATGTTGCTATGGGGTGCCGACACGGCAAGTGGAGGAGGCTAGTCCATGTACTACTGTTATCTGCCAACGATGATTGGCGACCTGTTGCTGGCTGGCACTGCCAGTGCCTTGCACGTGCTCGGCTTTCCTGAAGGTCCGCGGCGTCGTGAGCCGGATCCGGAGTGGATTTTTAACGAACAGCCATTTGCGGCGGCTCGTGAGCAATTGCTTGCGTATTTCGCCGGCGAGCGGCGCAGCTTCGAGCTGACCCTCGCGCCGTCGGGCACTGAATTCCAGTTGGCTGTTCTCGAGGCTTTGCAGGCCATTCCCTACGGGACGACCGTGTCCTACGCTGACATCGCTCGCCAGCTGGGACGGCCCAAGGCGGTGCGCGCAGTGGGTGCCGCAAACGGCCGCAACCCGATCCCCATCATCATCCCCTGCCATCGCGTGATAGGCAGCGGCGGGCAGCTCACGGGCTTCGGCGGCGGGCTGCCGACAAAAGAAGCGTTGCTGCGCCTGGAGCTGGAGCACAGCCAGTTTCCGCACGTGGCGACCTGAGCCGATCTGTCGTATTTACGCCACGCCCGGCCAAGGCTGGCGCGGCGGTGGCGCGGGAATAGTCGTGACACTTGTTACATTATTCAAAGACTTTCAGTACCATACGCCACTACGAAACAGTGAATCGGCGATCGGCTGCAGGGGTGGCCTGTTGTTGTGGCTTTACCTAAGCCCGATTCTCGACAACACGTATTGGATGGAGAGCCAATCATGCAAATGTTCCTAAGAATAAGTCGGGCTGCGCTGCTAGTGATCGTAGCTACAGCAAGCTTGCCGGCGCTAACGCAGGCCCAGAACCGCACGGCTGACGTCTTGCTGGAAGAAATTATCGTTACGGGTACCAAACGTGCCGGTGGCATAGACGTGCAGGACGCTCCGGTAGCGATCACGGCGTACAACGAGTCGCAGCTGGACGCGATGCACCTCCGCGACGTTCAGGGCATTGGCTATGCCGCGCCCAGCGTTCAACTTGAAGATATCGGTACCTCACGCGGTACTGCGAACTTCTCGATTCGTGGCCTTGGCGTTAACAGTTCGATTCCATCCATCGATCCGACAGTAGGCGTATTTGTCGACGGCATGTACCTCGGCATTAACGCCGGTGTCGTGCTCGATATTTTCGACCTGGAAGGCATCGAACTTTTGCGTGGTCCGCAGGGCTTGCTCTTTGGCCGTAACGTGACCGGTGGCGCCGTGTTGTTAAGAACGACACGCCCCTCGGAAGAACTTCGCTTCAAAGCCAAGGTTGCCGGCGAGACGGGCGACAACACCTATGTGTCGGCTGTACTGACGGGACCGCTCAGCGACCGATTCCGTGGCAAGGTTGCCGTGTATCGCAATGACGATGGCGGCTGGCATACCAACCTCGCGACCGGGGCCGATCACGGTGCTGCCGAGACGACGCTGGTACGGGCGGGACTGGAATTCCTGCCAAACGATACGATGAGTTTCCTGGTTCGTGCGGAAAACGGTACGTCGGAAGGTGACGGACCTGCATCCCAGAACGAAGGCCTGTACGGCACGACGAATTTCGATTTTGCAATTGACGAGCCCGGTTTCTACGACAATGAGTGGAACCAGGTGATATTCGAATCAACGTTTGACGTTAACGCAGGTGATGGCGAGATCGTCAATATTTTCGGCACCCGCGACTACTCATCAATGACCTTGGGCGACATCGATTCATCGCCCATTTTCCTGTTCCATGCACCCGCGCGTATTGAGCAAGATCAGTTCTCCAATGAGCTGCGCTACTCGGGTTCGTTCGACAACCTGTACGTAACTACGGGTGTTTACTACTTCGAACAGGAATTGCTGTACCTCGAACGTCGCTTGATCCAGGGTGGCGCGTTGGACATTACCGGTGGCGGTAGCGTGGACAGCAAGACCTTTGCAATGTTCGCGTCTCTGGACATCGTGCTAAACGATGTATTCACCCTTAATCTCGGTGGCCGCTACAGCAGCGAAGAAAAGAGTGCGCGCATTGCTGCTATTCCGTTGAATCTATGCACGATTACAGCCGGTTGCATTGGCGCGGATCTTAACGATTCCCGCAAGTGGAAGAACTTCACGCCAAAGATTGGCCTGCAAGCCAGGCCTAACGATACAACTCAACTTTACGGTTTCTGGACCAAGGGTTTCCGCAGCGGCGGCTACAATTTGCGCCATACTGCAGTGGCAATTCCAAATGCCGCGTTTGATGAGGAAGAGCAGAAGTCGTTCGAAGTTGGCGTCAAGAAAGACTTTGCCGATGGCCGCGTTCGCCTGAACGCTGCTGCATACCACAACACGATCGAGAACATGCAGCGTGAAATCAACCTGGCCGACCCGGTCGTTGGCGTGGTCCAGTTGATTCGCAATACGGCTGACGCCACCATAACCGGCCTCGACATTGAGGCAAGCTGGGTATTGTCTGACTCCTTGTTCCTGTCAACCAGCCTTGGCTATGTGGATGGCCAGTACGACGAAGTGCTGTTCGATATTTCCAGCGACGGAGTGGTTGACCGGGACGACCTCGCCCTGGCGTTGCCGCGACTTGCTCCCTGGTCCTACGGCGCACAGCTTACCTACAGCCGTGACTTCTCCTGGGGTGAAATGTCGATCCGAGGCAGTGGCTATCGCCGCGACCCGGCGAAATACACGGACAACAACCGCGGCTCATTGCGTGCGGCGGACATGTTCGATGCCAGCATCAATTTCGACTTCATGGACGGTCAGTTCGGCGTTTCTGCTTACGGCAAGAACCTGAAAGACGAATCGACGATTGGTGGCGACACGCAGCTTCCGGGCAACTTCCCGGGCAGCCCGGGGTTCCCTGTTCCGGGATTATCCGGCAGCAAAGCCACGTTCTCACCGTTGAACAAAGGCCGCGTGTACGGAGTTGAGTTCGTCTACAACTACGAATAAGTTCGACCAACGAAATAAAAAAGCCCCGGCATGTCCGGGGCTTTTTTTTGCGGCAGTTTGTGTGTCGTAGCGAGTAAGCCGGCGTGCTCGCTGCGAATAATCAGGTATCCGCGAGCCGTACAATCTGCTTGCCAAGGTTCTTGCCCTGGAGCATGTCCATAAATGCCTGCGGCGCATTGTCGACGCCTTCCGCAATCGTTTCCGTATAGCGCATGCGACCCTCGGCCAGCCAGCCCGTGGCCTTGCGTACGTATTCGAGGCAGGCTTCGCGGTCATCGCTCACGATAAAGCCCTTCATCGTCAGCCGCCGTCCAATCAGCAGCATCATGCCGCGCGGGCCCGGTGCCTGCTCGCTATCGTTGTAGTTCGCAATCATGCCGCACAGCGCTATGCGGCCAAAATTGCGCATGTTCCACAGCGCCGCCTCAAAAATTTCGCCACCGACATTCTCGAAGTTGACGTCTATGCCGTCCGGGCATACATCCTTGATGCTGCGGGCAATGTTTTTGCTGGTCTTGTAGTTAAACACTGAGTCATAGCCGAATTCGCTCTCGCACAGCTCGATTTTCTCATCTGAGCCGGCGCAGCCCGTTACCCGGCAGCCGTGAATCTTGGCCAGCTGGCCGACAACGCTGCCTACGGCGCCGGAAGCGGCGGATACAAAAACGGTGTCGGTCGATTTTGCGGCGGCCGTCTTCATCAGGCCTACCCACGCGGTCATGCCAGGCATACCGAGTATGCCAAGGTGGTACGACAGCGGTGCCGGCCCGGCGGGAACCGGGTGCAGGCCATTGCCATCGGATATGGAGTAGTTTTCCCAACCGAGGCTACCGCAAACGTAGTCACCTTCCTTGAACGATTCGTGGCGACTACCGATTACCTGACCGACGACACCGCCCTCGAGTACTTCGCCGATCTGAAAAGGAGGCACATATGACTTCGTATCGTTCATGCGGCCGCGCATATACGGGTCGACCGACATGAAGAGGTTTTTGACCAGCAGTTGTCCGTCCGCCGGGTCAGCTACTGCTTCTTCGGTCATCGTGAAGTTGTGAGGCTTGACCAAGCCCTCGGGACGGCTGGCAAGGCGTACTTGCCGATTCATGAGCTTGGGCATCGTTTTGGCTCCGCTTTGGCAATGTATTCAGCACCGCAGGAAAAGTGTAGTTCGGATATCGGGATCAAGTGGCTACAGAAGGCGATTTTGCAATGCCAGCACGGCCTCTGACGGCGCAACGCCGGGTTGCAGGCGTTGATCTGCAATCAGCTCGCCGAGTCTGGAGCGTAGCGGCAGAGTACCAGCCCAAATTGGTATAGCGTAGTCCGGTTCCTCGTCGACCGGCAGCCCTTCCGCGACCTTGGCTGCCGCTCTATCAATTTGCACCTCAATGACGCCAGTCATTTTGACCTCTCGTTCAAGCGGCTCCCGCAATTCATCCCAGCGACCCGGCATCAGGTGCTCGCTAATGCACTTCATGGCGCGCAACTTGTCCTCGTCAGACTCGACAAGGCGCGGAGCGCCGTGCACCGTGACAGAGCGATAATTCATTGACGAATTGAACGCCGAACGCGCGAGGACAATGCCATCAACGAGCGTGACGTTGACGCAGATGCGCTCGTTTTGTTCGAGCATCCTGATCACGCGCGCTTTGCGGGCGCCGTGCAGATACAGGATCTCGCCGTCTCGGGCATGGATCATCGGCACAACGACCGGCTCACCATCCTGCACAAATGCCACATGCGCTACGAGCCCCAAATCCAGAATGCTGTGGACTGTTGCTCTGTCGTAGTCAGCCTTGTCACGCAGCTGGCGAATCTTGTTCTGTTTGCTTATCGGGTACTTACTGTTCTGGGGCATAGATACGTCCGATGCTGTAGTTACAAACTGACTGCCGAAGCGGGTGCCGCGCAGCCAGTTACCTTGGGCTGAAGACTCACGACTGCAGCGGGCCCACCGTGGGCCGGACAAGATTAACCCGGCACCCGTGCTCGCACGACCCCGATGTGAGCGTTTTCGGCAGTTCGGGACGACCTGTTTGCCACATCTTGTGCGCCTGTCGCGCTCGCCCACAAGATGTAGTAGCATCCCAGTCGTACCGAATTGGTACGCACGGAGATTGGTGTTTAACAGGCAGACCCGGTGACACCGCAGGCATGAACGCCTCGTTGGTTTCCGGTAGCGCGTTTCCTCTCATTCGCGCCACCGTGTTCGCTGCTCCCGGGCAGCAACCAACTTGCTGTACACCGGTTTGGCATTGGGACGGTGATCGATATCTGGAACATGGACATCAGTATCGATCGTTGACCACTCAGTGGCAGCCTGACTAACACCTGCGCTTGAAAGCCGCCCAGTTTCTGGGCGGCTTTTTTATGCCTCAGCGTTGTGACCGCCATCTGCGTTTTGTGTATCGTGGTCTTCCGTCTATAACGATGAGCGGTGCCAATGAGCAACACCAGCAAGCGGGCGGGCCTGTCACCGCTGGCCTACGTTGAACCCGCAGACGGCCAGGAGTACGACCCCTATATATCGGCAGAAGCGACGCTGCCCGAGTTCACGTTCAAAGCGGCGCTCCTCGGAATCCTGTTTGGCATTGTGTTCGGCGCGGCGAATGCCTACCTGGGCTTGCGTGCGGGGTTGACAATCAGCACTTCAATTCCGGTCGCGGTGATGACCGTAGCGGCATTTCGTGCGCTCGAATCTGCCGGGCACCCGGGCAACATACTTGAGGCAAACCTGTCGCAAACCATCGGCTCAGCGTCGAGTTCACTGGCGAGCGGCGTGATCTTTACCTTGCCAGCGTTATTCCTTTGGGGCGTGGCCCCGAATCTGCTGCAGATGACCTTGCTGGCAATGTGCGGTGGCCTGATCGGAATCCTGTTCATGATTCCGCTGCGCCGCTTGCTGATTAAAGGCGAGCACGGCAGATTGCCGTATCCCGAAGGCACGGCCTGCGCCGAAGTGCTCGTTGCCAACGAGGTTGGCGGGCAAAACGCGAGATACGTTTTCTACGGGCTGGGCCTTGGCGCGTTTTTCAAATTCCTGACGTCCTGGCTGCAGGTTATTCCAGATCATGTTGCCAGCAAGCTGCCGTTCATCAAGAAGGGTGAACTGGGCATGGACCTGTCGGCGGCGCTCTTTGGTGTGGGCTACATACTGGGCCCGCGCATTGCTGCGGTTATGGTTGGCGGCGGACTGCTGGCCTGGGTCATCATTATCCCGTCGATCAACTACTGGGGCGAAGCGTTTACCTCGCCGGTGTTTCCCGAGTCTGCTCGCCTGATCGCCGATATGACCCCGGCACAACTGTGGACCCGTTATGTTCGCTACATAGGCGCAGGTGCAGTCGCTACTGCCGGCATCATCACTCTGATACGCAGTATCCCGGTAATGCTGCAAAGTTTTCGCGTTGGCACCGATGAATTGCAGTCGAGAATGGCAGGCAGCGAACAACCGCAACCGTCGGTTAGCAGGACCGATGACGATCTGCCGCTAAAGTTCGTCGGCGTCGGCTTGCTCGCGGTTACGCTGGTACTTGCGTTCGTCCCGCAAGTATTTGGAGATATCGGCGGCCTGGCCATCCGCATGGTGGCAGCAGTATGCGTGGTCGTATTCGCGTTCTTTTTTGTTACGGTCGCATCGCGAATCGTGGGTCTCGTTGGTGTTACCAGTAATCCAACCAGTGGCATGACCATCGCCTCGTTGTTGGGCACCGCGGGCATATTCCTGGTCATGGGCTGGACGGATCTTGCCGGCAAAGCCGGCGCACTGACGGTCGGCTGCGTTGTCGCTATCGCGGCGTCAATTGCCGGTGATACGTCCCAGGATCTCAAAACCGGGTATTTGCTCGGTGCAACACCGCGTCGCCAGCAACTTGGCGAACTGCTAGGTGTGCTGTCGTCTGCAACGTTCGTTTGCCTGTCTGTGTTGTTGCTGGCGAAGACCTTTGGTTTCGGCGGCACGGAATTACCGGCGCCGCAGGCAACATTGATGAAGCTGGTTATCGAAGGTGTGCTTGATCAGCAACTGCCGTGGGGTTTCGTCGCGATTGGAATTGGCATTGCACTGGTCTGCGAGCTTTTGAAAATTCCGTCGCTGCCGTTTGCCGTCGGCGTGTATCTGCCAGTGTCGACGATGACGCCATTGTTTCTCGGCGGGCTGTTGCGCGGGTTTTTCGAGCGCCGCTCCAAATCCCCGGAGCAGGCAGCGGACCGCAGGGAGCGAGGAATCCTCCTGGGTAGTGGCTTCGTCGGCGGCGAAGGGCTGCTGGGCGTGGGCATTGCTGCGGTCGCCTTCATGCAGAACCGCAAACCGGAGGGGATTGGCACGGAGTGGATAGGCGCGCCGTGGCTCGCGCAGTTTGTCGGCCTCATAGCCTTCGGCTTTTTGCTCGCAGGATTTATTCGGCTGATTCGCCGCTAGCGGGCTGTTTGCTGCTTCGCGTAAGAAACTGTGCGTCGTCACACAACCTGAGTTGGACCAGAGCACTACACTGTTGCTTGCAGAGTACGGGAGTTCGTCAAATCATGCGTTTTGTATTCATAACCATCGTGCTGGCCGTATTGGCAGGCTGCGCAACAAACCAGCCACAACTGCCGTACCCGGCGTTCATTCAGGCGGACGAATTGCCGGACGTATTTCTCGCCGCACTTCCTGGCGTCCGGGCAAAGCAGTTTGCCGGCAATCCGCAGACGCGACAGTCGAGCAATCGGGTTGTGTTGCCGGAACAGTGGAACGGCTCCAGCGGTGCGGCTCCAGGTAAAAGCCTCGAGCTTTTCGTGCTGTATGGCGAACTGCGTGTCGGCGATCTGCGCTTGAAACCCGGCGGCTATGCGTGGTTCCCGCCGGGTTATGTAGGCGCAAACCTCAGCACGACTTTCGGTGCTGAAATTCTTTATTTCCTGAATGATGCGAATCCGGCAACTGCAAACAAGTCACCCATTCTGTACAGCAGCGAGGTCATCGACTGGCAACCGCTATCGAGCGATGCCAGTGATCGCGGGCTAATGGTGAAAGAGATTCGCCGCGACCCGGGCAGTGGCTCGCGCACCTGGCTTCTGCAGGTTTCGCCCGAGGCGCGCATCGGCTGGCAGAGTCGCGCTCGAATCCTCGAAGGTTACCTGGTCTCCGGCCGCTATCGCGGCGGAGAATGCTACAACGGTAAATCAGTGAGCGGCATATATACCGAAGGCGGTTACTTTCACAGGCCCGCCAACGCGGTGCACGGTGGGCCCGACGAACGAGCGCTCGAGACGTCTGTCTGGCTACTGCGAATGAAGGGTGACGCCGCGGTAAGCAAGTTCACGGATTGCAACTTGCCGGGCCTTTAAGCGACAGTCAAAAGCGCTCGTTGTTTTCGACACCGAGATTGTTTATCCGGGTACGGCCGAGAACCTTCAGCAATAGATTGCGGCCAGCTTTCAATATCGGATATAACAATCGCGAGCGCTTTGGTGAGCGAAAGCTCCAGTATGCCAGCCGGTTGAATAAACCGGTCTTCGTGCCCAACATGGCCAGACGATGAATGGCGTCAGCGCCGTAATACATTTGTTCGCCAATAATCAGCACCATGCCTTCATCAATATCGTAACCGGCGGCGCTGATGCGTTGCAGTAGCGCGTCGCCTTCTCGCGCATCAACCAGTTTCAGTGCGCCAACAGACTCACGAATTCGGACCAGGTTGCAATAGTAGTCACAAGCCGGACATTGCTTGTCATAGACGAGATAAATATCTGCGTGCTCGTTCATGTCCGTGGCCGCTGCTTTACTTCACGAACTTGGTGATGCCGACACCGAGTTTCATCAGCTTGGTCAGTGTTGATGAGGGCACTTCATGAATTTTCTCGTACCAATCGCTGGTGCCCTCGACAAAATTCAGCATGTTGCGGACACGCTCTTTCGTCACCGGGTCGGTGTCTTTCTCGGCGTCCACATCTTCCGCACACTGTCGGAGCATCGCGAGAGTCGGGTTGAGTTCGCGCTCCTTGCGCTGGTGGATGATGACGCGAAACAGGTCCCATACATCGTACAAGGTCTCAAAATAGTCGCGACGGTCGCCCAGCATGTGGGTCATCTTTACAAGACCGTAGCTTTGCAATTCACGGATGCTGGTACTGACATTGGAGCGCGCGACGGATAGCAGCTCGACGATTTCATCAGCGCGCAGCGGCCCCGGTGAAAGATAGAGCAGGGCCTGGATCTGGGCCACGGTTCGGTTGGTGCCCCAGCGAGTTCCCATTTCGCCCCAATGCAAGACGTACTTTTCGATGGCCGGTGTCATCTGCATCACGTTCACTCATTTCTGTTTTGACTGAAGTAATCGAAGTATACGCCTGGAGCGACACAGGTGGGAGCCCTGTCAGGGTTTCCGCGCAATCAGGATAGCGCGCAGCGGCGCGGGCCAGCCTTCAATAGTCCTGTCAGGGTCGTTCGGATCGAGCGCATCGGCCAGGGACTCGAATGGCATCCATTCGGTCGTTCGTTGCTCGGTCACCGACGTTTGGGTGAGGTCAGCGCAACGCACATCGCGGAAGCCGCCACGCTCGAGCCAGGTCGTGAGTTCGGCAACAGTTGGCAGCAACCATACGTTGCGCATACGCGCGTAGCGATCGGGCGGGGTCCACGCCAGCGGCTCGCTGCCTGGGAGGACCAGGGTCTCCAGCACCAATTCACCGTCGCTAACGAGCTGGTCGCGTAATTCCCGTAGATGCTCGAGTGGTGTACGTCGGTGATACAGCACACCCATTGAAAAGACGGTATCAAAGGCAGGTGTTCCCGCTGGCAGTTCTTCGCAACGCAGCGGCAGCACATGCACAGGCAATTCCGGCATAAAGCGTTGTAGTGCGGCGAACTGCATGACGAACAACAAAGTCGGATCTATGCCGATAACGCAACGCGCTCCTGCACCCAGCATTCGCAACGCGTAGTAGCCATTGCCGCAACCCACATCCAGAACACGCCTGTCAGCCAATGGGCTGATCGCGTCCTGCACCCGGCGCCACTTCAGGTCTGAGCGCCATTCCGTATCGATGTGTACACCGCCGATGTTGAAGGGGCCTTTACGCCAGGGGCAAAGCTGCAACAGCTGTTCCCGAATGTCTTGCTGCCCTGCAGACGAGAGTGGCTCCGCAGGCAAAGCAACAATGTCCCTGTCCAGCGCGGCACCGGCGACATGGACAGCGGGCAGCCCGGCGACGGCTGCACGCCAGCGTGGCATGTCGCCATGGGCTGCATCGCTCTGGCGTTCGCGGAGTACGTCTTCCAGAGCCGGGCGCCAATGTTCGAGATCGAGAGCCTGCAGGTCATCCCATACGCGTGCAGAGATTGTCGTCACTAGCGCACAGCGACCAGGGAGACGAAATTGAACCAACGCAGCCAGACACCGGCCTGGCGGAAACCGGCCGCTCGCAGTCGTCGGACATGCGTATCCACAGAATCGGGGATCAGCACGTTTTCGATCGCAGCGCGTTTGCCAGCGATCTCCATTTCGCTGTATGCGTTTTGTAACTTGAAGTCGTGGTGCAGGTCCATCAACAGCTGGTCGAACGCTGGCTCTTCGTGGGTCACTTTTTCGGAGAGCACCAGCACGCCACCACTGCGCAGTCCGTCGGCAATCCGGCCAATCAGGGCGGCGCGCTCATCGACTGGCAAGAACTGCAGCGTGTAATTCATAACGACCATTGACGCGTCCTCGATGACAACATCGCGGATGTCCGCCGCGATGACCTCAACCGGGATGGATGCCTGGTCAGCGTCAATGATTTGCTGAGCGCGTCGGACCATCGCATCGGCATTGTCGATTGCAATGATGCGACAGTCGTCCGCGCCGATGTTGTGGCGCATCGCCAGTGTGGCCGCCCCCAATGAGCAGCCGAGGTCGTAGCAGCGACTGCCTGGCTGGACCGCCCTGCGGGCCAGTCCGCCAATAGCTTCGATAGTCTGTGCGTAGCCAGGGATCGAGCGCCGCAGCATGTCGGGAAATACCTCGGCAACCGCATCGTTGAATTCAAAAGAGCCACTGGCCGATTGGCCGCTGGTGTAAATAGTGTCTCTGGACATGGAGGAACTCTGCGGGTGGGGCTCAGCATTGTAATCACCCACGCCGCGTGGCGCACGAAGTGGGCTTGCCGCATTGGGCGATTGTGGGACAATCGGCGCGATACGGACGATCAGGAACAGGGGAAAGCATGCTTTCGGAGCTACAGCTGTCATTACACGGGGAATTGGGTATTCCTGCCAGTTACGGCAGGGACGGCCGGCCGCCGTACTTTGCGGACGCTACCGAGCTCGTGGAGGTAGGCCCTAACCTTGTTGGCCGCATGCAGCGGCTGGCTCCGGTTGCCGCCAGGCAATGGAAAGCGATGACGATTGCCGCAGGGACTGACGGCATTCGCCTGATACTGGTATCCGGATTTCGCAGCTTCGACTATCAGGCTGAGTTGATCCGCAAGAAACTGGCAGCGGGACGAGGCATTCAGGAAATCCTCGGCGTCAATGCCGCGCCCGGCTTCAGCCAGCATCACAGCGGTCTGGCGGTGGATGTTGCCACGCCCGGCAGCCGGCCATTGACCGACGCTTTCGAAAGCACACAAGCCTTTGAATGGCTTACAGAAAACGCTGACAGCTTCGGTTTTCAGATGAGCTATCCGCGAGACAATGCCGACGGCTTCGTCTTCGAGCCGTGGCACTGGTCGATGTAGTTCCGGGTTGGTACCCGGCTGAGCGGGCCCACGTCTTGACTTCCTATCCCCGGTCCGGAAAATGCGCCGCCCGCGGCAGGCTTTTCCGTTGCACGGAAGGCTGGAAATATCTGGACTTTCTGTTGACAGGCCGGTGTCAGGATTAGACAATGCCCGGCTTGCGTGCGCGGAGGGGTACTCAAGCGGTCAACGAGGGCAGACTGTAAATCTGCTGGCTATGCCTACGTAGGTTCGAATCCTACCCCCTCCACCAGTTCGGAATTCACAGGTGGTGGCGGTAGCGATGGAGGCATAGCGTTGACGCCGGGTGCCGAATGTGACGGATAACAAGACGCGTGATGCGGGCCGAGTGATCTTGGGAGTGCTGAAGAGCGGTACCTTATTAAAGGTGCACAGTTTCCCGGTGAGGAATACAGAGCTAACAATTTTTTGAATTCGGACGGTTGGATCGAGAGGCTGTCGGAATTTTGTTGTGTGTGATGACAACTCGGGTTTGGCCTCAAGACGGCGTAGCGATACGTCGTTTTTTTGCTGCACCTGAAACGCAAGCGGAATACAGGCGAAGTGCGGGTGTAGTTCAAAGGTAGAACCTCAGCCTTCCAAGCTGATGATGTGGGTTCGATTCCCATCACCCGCTCCAGTTTGGCGGGCAGCGGGTTGCCAGAATACGCCCACATAGCTCAGGGGTAGAGCACTTCCTTGGTAAGGAAGAGGTCCCAGGTTCTAATCCGGGTGTGGGCTCCAGTCAAAAGCTGGGTGCAGGAACAGTTTTTTTATCGGCGATAGTGCCGTCCGGGAATGGTCAGGAAATCTGACACCAGAATTTAAATTTCACGAGAGTTAAGGACATGTCGAAAGTAAAATTTGAGCGTAACAAGCCGCACGTAAACGTAGGCACGATTGGTCACGTAGACCATGGCAAGACGACGTTGACCGCGGCGCTGACGAAAGTAATGTCGGAGACCTA
>JBBKWB010000054.1:0-8957 GCA_037968755.1 Woeseia sp. | reverse complement strand
TTCGAATCCTGCCGGGCGCAGTAGTTTTTTTGGGGCTCAACTTTGTGCTGATCGACCTTATTCTCGAATTTCTTGCGGCCGCGGCAGGATTCACCTGCGAGGGGTCCTGAGCAATTCTCTATTGTGTCACTAAAGATCAATCAGCGCCGGACGCTAAGGCAACCCTGCCGGGCGCACGAATTTATCTGGTCTACACCAGGTCGATTGCATTTCACACAACCGAACTTGGTGGTCAGTTGTGGGCGGGCGAACCATCGTCAACTTCCGAAGTTGCGGCCTTTGGCAGGCTGATGTGTAACAAGGCATAGGCGGCGATTGCTGCGATTATTGAGCCCGCCAGGATGCCCAGGCGATCGGCGTTCAGGTTGGGTCCGGCACCGTGTTCGAAGGCAAGGCCGGCGATGAATAAGCTCATTGTGAAGCCGATGCCGCAGGCGAATGCGACGGCCAGTAATTGCAGCCAGCTAAAGCCAGCTGGTAAGCGTACCAGGCGTAAGCCGACGGCGATCGCGACGAAGCCGAGTATGCCGATCGGTTTGCCGAGTACGAGTCCTGCAATAACGCCCAGGGTTACGGGTTCGGCGAACGTGTTGAAGGTTATTCCGGACAGTGCCAGGCCAGCATTCGCGAACGCAAATATCGGTAATATTGCGTAGGCGACCGGTCCATGTAGATCGTGTTCGAGTTCGCGAAGCGGAGACTTCTGATCCTGGTCGCGCATCGGTACAAACAGTGCGATCAATACACCCGCGAGTGTTGCATGTACGCCGGATTTCAATACTGCAATCCAGAGTACAATGCCGAGCAGTACGTAAGCAGATGTTCGCGTTACGCCGAATCGATTCATTAGCGCGGCAGCACACAACGTTGCAGCGCCCATGATCAAGGCGGAAGTTGAGATGTCGCCCGAATAAAAAATAGCGATGACCACGATTGCGGCAAGGTCATCGAAGATTGCCAGGGTTAACAGAAAAATTTTCAAACTCGTTGGTACGCGCCTGCCAAATGTACCCAGCAGCGCGAGCGCAAAGGCGATATCGGTCGCCATCGGGATTGCCCAGCCACCCAGTGCAACTGCATCGGAGTGATTCAGGGCGATATAGATGGCAGCGGGCACGAGCATGCCGCCCAGCGCGCCGAAACCCGGCAGTATTATTTGCGCAACGGACGACAGCTCGCCCTCCATGACTTCGCGTTTGATTTCAAGCCCGATCAGGAAGAAAAATACGGCCATCAAGCCATCGTTAATCCACAGTAAGAGCGGCTTGCTAATAGCCAGCGCGCCGATCTGGACAGCAACGGTGGTTCCCAGCAGCGCGTCATACAGCGTCGCCAGCGGCGAATTGGCAACAATCAGCGCCAGCACGGCTGCTGCCAGCAAGAGAATGCCGCTCGCCGATTCAAGCTGGATGAAATCTCGGGCTGCGGTGAGGATCGTATCGGGGACGGTTGCTCGTTGTTTAGACACTGATTATCGGTCCTGGCGTTCATGCATCAACGTGGAGCTTACCAGTTGGTCGGAACGTTTCTGTTGATTTCGCGTCTCATTGGCTTGTCTGACGATTCGCGTTTGATTAGGCTCCGCAATATGACAATCGTACAACGCACAGTTTTCTTGCTGATCATGCTTGCCATGCCGTTGTCCGGTTTGCAGGCTGCGGGCAGTCTGTGCGTTGCTGGCGGTGATGTCAGTGCCTCGATGACAATCGATCACAGTCAACATGGCATGTCCGCGCCCGACCAATCCGAGACTCCAGCGATTGATGACTGCCCCTGCTGCGACGAATGTGCGTCGTTGTGCGCCAGCGCGGGTCTGCTGTTACTAACATCGCGTACTAGCGGACCTGCAGTTGTGGCCTGGCTAGCATCCAGGCACCGCTATTTGGCCGAGAGCCCACTTCCGGGTCCGGCACCGCCGCTGCTTTACCGACCTCCCATCGCATCCTGCTGATTCGGCGCTGCTGGCGGCCGAATAGTCGACCCTGTATTTAGATTGCAGGGCAAATCGCGATCATGCGCGCCGAATATTGTCGCACATGCATGCAGGACAACTTCGAATGACCAAACAACTTTGCAGGCCAGTGTCCGCCACGCGGCGCCGGCTTCTGAAATCCGCCATTGCCGCCGGCGGCATAACGATGCTGGATGCCCTGGTTCCGGCATGGGCACGAAGCATGAGTGTTCTGGGTCAGCGGACCACACCGGCCGACGCACCACTTGTGTTCGACTTATCCATCGGCGCCGAGCGCATGCAGATCGCCGGCGGTAGCGGATATGTCAACGCCATTAACAACACTGTTCCCGGTCCGCTACTCGAATGGTACGAAGGCCAGGACGTCGTTCTGAATGTGGCGAACACGATGAACGAGGATACCTCGATTCATTGGCACGGCATTATCTTGCCATTCGAGATGGACGGCGTGCCTGGCGTCACGTTTCGCGGCATCAAGCCCGGCACAACGTTCCAATATCGATTTCCTGTGGAGCAAAGCGGCACGTACTGGTATCACAGTCATTCCGGTCTGCAGGAACAGGTTGGCGTATACGGGCCTCTTGTCATACACCCGCGCGAGCCGGATTCCGTTCAGTTCGACCGGGATTACGTCGTGATGCTTTCTGACTGGACCTTCGACAACCCGCATCACGTTATGGCCAGGCTCAAGAAAAGCGCTGATTACTACAATTATCAGAGGCGTACCTTGCGCGATGTGCTGAATCCTCCGAGCGGTGTTAGTCGCCGAGATGCGTTGCGCGACAAGTTGGCGTGGGATCGGATGCGCATGATGCAGTCCGATATCGCTGACGTGGCAGGCACGGCATACACATTCCTGATGAATGGTTTGCATCCGGAGGGTAACTGGACGGGGCTATTCCGCGCGGGCGAACGCATACGCTTGCGCTTTATCAATGGCTCTGCGATGTCGATTTTCAACGTGCGCATTCCGGGCTTGTCAATGCAGGTAGTGGCCGCCGACGGCCAGAACGTGCAGCCGGTCGAAACCGACGAGTTCCAGATTTCGACAGCGGAAGTTTACGACGTCATCGTCACGCCGACGGATGACCGAGCGTATTGCGTAATGGCCGAGTCCATCGATAGCAGCGGCTATGCCGCCGGCACGCTGGCTCCGCGCGCTGGCATGCACGCAGCTGTACCGCCAATGCGCACACCGCCCAAGCTGTCCATGGTCGACATGGGCATGGACCACGGCGCGATGGATATGCCAGGCATGGGCCAGAGCACGGCGGATTCCAGTGCAATGGACATGCAAGGCATGGACCACAGCACGATGGATCACGGTGCAAAGGACATGCAAGACATGGATCACAGCACGATGGACATGCAGGGCATGGACCAGAGCACCACGGATCAAAGCGCGATGAACATGCCAGGCATGGACCACAGCACGATGGATCACGGTGCAAAGGACATGCAAAGCATGGATCACAGCACGATGGATCATGGCGCTATGGACATGCAAGGCATGGACCACAGCGCGAAGGCGGCGCCGGGTACGGATCATTCCGGTCATGATATGGGCGCCGCGGGCCCTGTGATTGCTCGCCACGGGCCGGATCATCACGGCGCAGGCAATGCCGGCGTCGCGGCAGTGCAGCGCAATCGCCTGGGCGAGCGTGGCACCGGGCTTGGCGATGTTCCGCACCGTGTTCTGGTGTACACCGACCTGAAACGTCGCGCGCAAGATTTCGATACGCGACCGCCGACGCGCGAGCTGGAACTGCATCTCACAGGGAACATGGAGCGTTACATGTGGTCGTTCGACGGTGTTCAATTCCACGAAGTAGACGGGCCGATAGATTTTACCCACGGCGAGCGGCTGCGTCTGACACTGGTAAACGACACCATGATGAATCATCCGATTCATCTGCACGGCATGTGGATGGAGCTGGAGAACGGTCACGGTCATGAAATTCCGCGCAAGCACACGATCAATGTCCAGCCCGCATCGCGGGTTTCGCTACTAATCAATGCCGATGCGCCTGGTCGCTGGGCATTCCACTGTCATCTGCTCTTCCACATGGACATGGGCATGTTTCGCGTGGTTCGGGTGAGTTGAGGAAATGAGAATGAACAAAATTATATTTCTGACCTTCACCTTATTGGCCACCTGTGGCACGGCGCGCGCCGACAAAGCGTCGGGCACGCCCGACGACTGGGCGCCTCCCATGCCCAAGCCTGGGCCATTCTCGATGGTGCTCGGCGATCGCCTGGAATCGGGGTTCGCTGAAGGTGACGAAAGCTACGCGTGGGATGTGCAGGGCTGGTACGGCTACGACTGGAATCGCTTGCGCTGGAAAACCGAAGGCGAGGGCGAGGCCGGTAGTTCGCCAGAGCATGCCGAATTGCAGTTGCTGTTCAGCCGATTGTTCGCGCCGTACTGGGAATGGCAGCTCGGACTTCGGCATGACTTTCGTCCGGCGGATGGGCGCAGCTACTTTGTAGCAGGCGTGCAGGGCGTTGCGCCGTATATGTTTGAGGTTGATGCCGCTGTATTCTTCAGCGAGGACGGTGATGCCTCGGTGCGAATCGAAGCAGAATATGAGTTGCTGATCACGCAGCGTGTCGTGTTGCAGCCGAGACTTGAGTTCAATGCTGCGTTCAATGAGGCGATCGCCGCAGGTGTTGATAGCGGAATTAACAACACAGAGCTTGGTTTGCGCTTGCGCTATGAAATTCGCCGCGAACTCGCGCCTTACATCGGAGTGGAGTGGAACCAAAGCTATGGCAACACTGCCGACACGATGCGTGCGGCCGGCGCGGATACGTCGCGGACGTCAATCGTTGCCGGTTTGCGCTTCTGGTTCTGATCGCAGCAACGTGCCGGGCAAGCGAAATCCACACTGACTGCTATGCTTTGAACGGGTGTTGACGCTTCGGGGAGGCTGCCATGTTCAAAGTAATGTACTGGTCTATCGCGACTTTGCTCCTGTTACTGCCATTTGCGACGTACTCGCAGAATGCCGCTCCAGGCATTGCTTACGTGTACGTCAGCTATTTCGAATGTGATCCCGCAGGAGAGGCGCGTGCCGATGAGATAATCACACGAAGTTTCAAACCACATTACGATGCCGCTGTCGAAGGCGGCAACCTGGTGTCGTGGAGCTGGCTGGCGCACTTCGTTGGCGGTGAGTGGCGTCGCGCGCATGTCATCGCGGCAACCAACATGGACGACCTGATGGATGCCTCTGGCGCACTGGGCGAGATTATTGAGGATACCACTCCTGAGGCTGGACTCGCCTTTACCGAGATATGTTCGAGGCATGTGGATTACATCTGGGAGTCTATCCCGGGTGTTGGTAGCGGCAGTGGCATTGTTGGCGGTCGGCGTGGCGAAGCCGGGTTCTCGATGTACTTCGGCTGCGAGCTGGCACGTGAAGATCGTGCCGACGAGTTGGTCGCCGAAGTTTTTGCACCGATCTATAACCGGCAGGTCGAAAGCGGAGGCTTGGTATCGTGGGCCTGGCTAAAACACAACGTTGGCGGAACCTGGCGGCGTTTGTTGACCATGACCGGCGAAAGCCATAAAAGCGTTGCACGTGCCCGGGCTGCAGTGTTGACCGAGATGGCAGGTCGACGAACTGAGCGCGCATTTCGCGAGTTCAATACGATTTGTGGGACTCACGAAGACTACCTGTGGGATATCAAGATCGAAACCCCGTAGGCACAATCTTGCTTGACTGTATCTCATGGTTTCGAGAATGTAAGTGATTGTAACAATGCCGGTGCGTCATATTGCCTAGTGGTCGGGTGCTCCCTACAGTGAAGTCCTCAATCGGACCCGCAGGGATTGCTCATGGCAACAGAAGCCGCCCACTCGCCGTCACTTAGCATCACCGAATCCGGGCTTTTGCCCGACGCGCTGGTCAGGGGTGGTATCCGTCGTCTGCTCAAAAAGCGACTTGACGATATCCATGCAGACGACTGTGAGTTGTCTGCGGCAGCGTTGTCCGGTTTCGTAGAAATGATGGATGCCGCCGACATTGCTCTGGTCCCGGAGCTGGCGAACGAGCAGCACTACGAAGTACCTGCGGCATTCTTCGCCGAAGCACTGGGCTCGCATCGCAAATACAGTTGTTGCTACTGGCGCCCCGGTACCACATCCCTAAGTGAGGCCGAGGCCGACGCCCTGCGAATCAGTTGCGAACGGGCGGGCATAAGCGACGGCATGGCGATCCTGGACATGGGCTGCGGCTGGGGCTCAGCGAGCCTCTGGATCGCCAGTCACTACCCCGGCTGCAATGTCCTGGCGGTTTCAAACTCCAGCTCACAACACGATTTCATCGTTGCCGAGGCTAACCGGCGAGGCCTCAGAAATCTGGAAGTGCAGGTCTGTGACATGAATGTGTTCGAGCCGGCAAAGGACTTCGACCGGATTATCTCGATTGAGATGTTTGAGCACATGCGCAACTACCGGCGGTTGTTTGCGCGCGTCGCCACATGGCTAAAGCCGGAAGGGCGCTTCTTTATGCATATCTTTTGTCATCGATCTACGCCTTACGAGTTTCTCGATCAAGGTGCGAATGACTGGATGAGTCGCTACTTTTTTTCAGGTGGCATCATGCCAAGCAACGATTTGCCGTTGTATTTTCAGGATGATCTGAAAATTGTAGAGCGGTGGCGTTGGAGTGGACAGCATTACGCGCAGACAGCGAATGCCTGGTTGCAGCAAATGGACCAGCGCCGACAGCGCGTCATGCCGGTACTGAAAAATACCTACGGAACAGCGCAGGCGCATACCTGGTGGGTGCGCTGGCGTATTTTCTTTATGGCGTGTGCAGAGTTGTTCGACTACAACAATGGCGAAGAATGGTACGTCGGCCATTATCTTTTCGAACGCCGCAACGACAACATAGTGGCAGCGCCTTAAGTGGCCATTTTTATCAATATCCTCGCGTTTCAAGTGGCGTGGTTTGCGGCTGTTCTGAGTGCTGCGCATGCAATGCCATGGATTGGTGCGCTCACAATGGCTGCCGTCATCTGCCTGCATCTTGCTCGTTCGCGACGTCCGTCGAACGAATTTATGTTGATACTGGTATGCGGAGTTATCGGCGGTATATGGGATAGCCTGCTGGTGGCGCAGGGGCTTGTCGCCTACACCTCCGGCATGTTTGCGCAGTTCCTGGCGCCGTACTGGATCATCGGCATGTGGATGTTGTTCGCCACGACTTTAAATATTTCCATGGCGTGGCTAAAGAATCGAACATTGCTGGCGATTGCGTTCGGCGCAATCGGCGGTCCTCTTGCTTACCTCACGGGGCAAAAGCTCGGCGGCATCGAGCTCGTCGACCCGCTGCTTGCATTGGCCGTGCTGGCTGTGGGCTGGGGTGGCATGATGCCTGTGCTGCTTGCGATTGCGACACGCCTGGACGGTATCAATGTGAGCCCTGGTGCCAACTACGCCAAGGTGCGGAGTTGATGAATTTCGCAACGCCGCTGGTCGCGGCACTGTTGCTCGTTCTCGCGGTCGCCACACTCGCGTGGCTGGTGAGCGTTGCGAAACACGATGTGAGCTTCGTCGACAGCCTCTGGTCGCTGTTCTTTCTGCTTATCGCGTCTGCGCACGCGCTGTATCTGGATGAATTGAGTAACGCTGGCTGGCTGGTTTTTACACTACTGTCCATATGGTCACTACGCCTTGCCGCGCACATCACAGTGCGAAACTGGGGTGAAGACGAAGACAGCCGCTATCAACAGATTCGTGAGAACAACCAACCCAATTTTGCGCTCAAAAGTTTGTATATCGTATTCGGATTGCAGGCAGTTCTGGCTTGGATAATATCGATTCCATTGTTGTTCGCGCTCGCATCCACTGAGGACATAGGTCCGCTGCAGGTCGCAGCTGCGTTCCTGTGGTTGCTTGGCTTCGTATTCGAAGCGGGCGGTGACTGGCAATTAATGCGCTTCCGGCAAAATCGCGAGAATCCGCGTGCGGTACTGAACAGCGGACTGTGGCGCTACACCCGCCATCCAAATTACTTTGGTGATGCTTGTATCTGGTGGTCATTCTGGCTGTTTGCCGCGGCCGCAGGTGCGTGGTGGACGGTATTTGCGCCCGTCCTGATGACAGTCTTGCTGGTCAAAGTATCGGGTGTTGCTCTTTTGGAAAAGACAATTGGTAATCGGCGGCCCGAGTACGCGGACTATATTGAGCGAACCAGCGCTTTTATTCCGTGGCTGCCAGCCAAGAAGTCTGGCGACCAGGCAGGAGGCTGATATGCGTAGCGCACATACAATTACTGCTATGTCGGTTGTCCTGCTCGCCTTCAGTTTACCGGTTGCCGCCAAGCCTGTTGAACAGCTGCAGTTTCGGGTTTTACTTGACGACAAAGAAATCGGCCAGCACACCTACTCTATCGAATATCTAAACGGTGCTGTAGTTGTTCAGAGTCGAGCGGAATTCGAAGTGAAGTTCCTGTTCTTCTCTGCTTTCAATTACCGACATACCAACCTCGAGCGCTGGAATGGTAATTGCCTGACAGAGATTGACGCCCGCACGGTATCCAATAGCAAGACCCGGGAAGTGCATGGCGAACAGACCCCGGAAGGCTTTGTTGTAGAGGGTGCCGCCGACGGTGCTGAGCTGCCGGAATGCGTGATGAGTTTTGCGTACTGGAATCCGCTGTTTCTAAAGCAGTCGAAGTTGCTCAATCCTCAGACGGGGGAGCTACTTGACGTTGAAATCGAGAAGCTCACACGCGCTAGCCTGAGCGTGCGCGGTGAGGAGCGGGCAGCCCAGGCCTATCGCGTTACCGCGAAAGATACTGAAGTTTCTGTCTGGTACTCCGGGGATGACAAATGGCTTGCTCTTGAGTCCACCGTTCGCGGCGGCCGAATTATTCGTTACGAGCTGATCTGAACATGCGAGAGTCCGGATGGAAATTATTAAGGTTGAAACTGTTGGCGGGAGTTCTGTTGATGGCAATTAGCGCCTGCAGCA
>JBBKWB010000053.1:0-2716 GCA_037968755.1 Woeseia sp. | reverse complement strand
ACACCACGAGCGCAGCGAGAATCACGCCGGCTCGCAGTATTCCAATTCGTCTGTTGTTAGCTTTCATGTTCTGACTCCTGCGACGCTTCGTCATCCGACACGGGATCGCTCCGCTCTTTATCCGTTTTTACCTGTACGTCTTCTTCGTCAACCAGCAGCATCCAGTCTGCATCCGAGTCGTCCCAACTGCCGAGGTACTCGAGCAACGCCATGTCCGGCGATTCGTCATCCGCAACGGCGACTACGGCAGCACCCAGACTGCAGAGCAGCACGACGGTTGCGGTGCCCAGCCGATCAGCCAACATGCGCGTCCATGCCGTCGATTTCTTCGCTGTCCATCCAGCTGTAGAACTCCAGGTCCTCCAACATTTCCAGGCTGTCCTGCTCCAGCAGCATTTCGAAGTCGCTTGCGGCGGTTGGTGCAACGCTGTTTGTCGGCAGCTCCTGCCCACTCCACATGACGAGCGCAAGCATCGCGATTGCGGCTGCGGCTCCCGCTGGCGCCCAGACGTTCCAGGTACCAAGCAAAGGCTTGGTCGCCGCCGCTTCCAAAGCTTGTTGCCGACGGCGATTCAGGCGCGAGCGGGTCTCGCCGTCGATGTTCTGCACGCTGTCGTTAAACAACTCGTTGGCGCGCGTCACCAAGCTGTCGTCCGTGTCGTCACCGGGTTTGTTGCTACGTTTACTCATTGCCAGTGTTCTCCGAGCAAAGCGCGCAGTGCGTGCACGGCGCGCGAATAATGTGTTTTGACACTGCCGTCGCTGCAACCCATTGCGAGCGCCGTGCCGGCGACGTCCAGGCCCTCGAACGTGCGCAGCATGAATGCTTCACGCTGACGGGGCGCCAAGGTCCTGATGGCCGCTTCCAGCCCGGCCATCGCGGCCTGGTTGTCGAGATGTTCTTCCGGGGTTCGTCCGGCGGGATCCGGCAAAGCGGCGATCGGGTCGTGATCTTCTTCAGTCGACCTGCCACCAAAGAATACCAGCACTCGTCGTTTCACTTTGCTGCGCCGATGCCAGTCGCGAATACCATTCTGCAAAATCCGGTAGAACAACGGGGTCCACTCATCACTGCCGCGATCCGGGTATTTCCGCGCCAGTTTGATCATCGCCTCTTGTACCAGGTCGAGGGCTTCGTCACGATCGCGAACGGAAATCTCTGCAATGCGCAAAGCGCGCCCTTCGACGTCACTCAAGAATCGGTTAAGTGCCTGCTCATGCAACGGTATGCCGGCCCGCGTCTGTCGTTCCGGCCCTGACGATACCGCAAAAGCGGTTGCACAGGCGCTCATCGCGTACGCTCCGGCAACATATATCCGTTTGTCTTCCCTGCTACTTTCATCGTCACTCCGTGATGATGTCTAATACTCGGGATTCTGGGCATATAACGCACGAGCTGCATCCAGGTTGACAGTCCGGCAGTATTTTTCTGGCCCTTCCAAGGTTCCTTGCCCCATACTTAACTTATGATTTTTATTACGGTTTTTGAATCACCGCCAGCTCGGGCGATGTGGCAGCAGCCAGCATGAGTCAACCGCTGATCCTGCAGGTCGCGGTCAACGTGCCGTTGTCCCGGGTGTTCGATTATTTGCCACCGAAGGGCGTGGATCCGGACTTGCTGCAGCCCGGCGTACGCCTGAAGGTGCCCTTCGGGCGCCGCCAGCATGTTGCTATGCTGATGGCGCGGGTTGCGGACAGCGACATACCGGCAGACCGCTTGAAAGCGGCCACCGCGCTGCTGGATCAAGCGCCGATTCTGGGCGCGGATGATCTGTGGTTGATCCGGTTCACCAGCGACTACTATCACCACCCGATTGGAGAGGTTGTCGCGGCGGCCCTGCCCGCCGTATTACGCGCCGGTAAACCGACCCGTGCCAGCGTTGAGCAACTGGTGCTGACTGCCGCTGGACGGGACACCGATATTCACGGACTGATGCGGCGCGCACCCCGCCAGGCGGATGTACTGCGCGCATTGATCGCCAACGGATCAGCCTTGCAGAGCGACCTCGACACTGAACTACCGAACTGGCGCCGCAGTCGTAATGCGCTGCTCGACAAAGACTGGATACGGCTGGAGGAAATAGAGGACGCGCCAACGCCGGTTGAACGGAGCACAGCAGAGGCTGGACCAAACCTTAACCAGGAACAAAAGACTGCACTGGCAGACATGCGCAGCGCAGAGGGGTTTCGCGTGACGGTGCTCGATGGAGTGACCGGGAGTGGCAAGACCGAGGTCTACCTGCATCGCATGCAGGATGTACTGGCTGCGGGCAAGCAGGTGCTGATACTGGTTCCGGAGATTGGCCTGACACCGCAGTTCGTGCGTCGACTTCGGCGGCGGCTGGGTATCGAGCCCTTGTTGCTGCACTCATCATTGCCGGACAACGCGCGCCTCAATGCCTGGCGCATGGCGCAGGATGGCAGCGCGCCGCTCCTTTTGGGCACCCGCAGTGCGATCTTCACGCCGCTTGCGGCACCCGGCCTGATCGTTGTGGATGAAGAACACGACGGTTCCTACAAACAGCAGGAAGGTCTGCACTATTCGGCTCGCGACCTCGCGGTGGCACGCGCAAAACAACACGACATTCCCGTCATACTGGGCAGCGCGACGCCATCACTGGAAACGGTGCAGCGTTGTCGTCACGGTGCTTACTCACACCTGGTGCTATCGCAACGAGCCGGCTTTGCAGCGCCGCCGTTGCTGCGGCTTGTGGAC
>JBBKWB010000052.1:0-3341 GCA_037968755.1 Woeseia sp. | reverse complement strand
GCCAGGACAAGCGGCACACAGAGGTCGCGACGAGTGGCGGTCAAAATGGAAACAGGCATCGGCAGGCAATCCAGCAGCAATGGACCGATATAGCTTAGCCACCAATCAAGGCTGCCTGTTGATCCGGGTCAACCGTTAGTTCCATGAGATGCGTTCAACTCCAAATGCGTATGCTCGACACATGGACGAGGCGCTATTGCAACCACGCGTACATCGTCAGCAAGCTCAACGGAAACCCGAAAGCGGTGTCGAAATATTTTAGCCTCTCGATCTGAGCGGCATTTGAAATCGATCATGCAATCGGTGGTGGACACTTTTCTGCCGCATTTTTCAGCAAGCGCCGGGCTAGCCACAGACCGGGAAGTGGTCATCCTGCACTCACCCAGGCAAGTGCCTCATGCTCGTGATCCATCGGGAAGTGTCGAGTTTCCGGTGCTAACAGATGATTCGCAATGCGGGGCATCGCCGATAGCAGTCGATCATCTGACACGATGGCCAGTTTCCTGATCTTGTGTTGGCGTTCCCTGACAAATTTCAAGTGCGCAAAAAAGGCGCTCAGGCTGTCCCAGCCCGGGAACTTCGAGGCGACGATCATTACGCCCTCGAGCTTGCCGGTCTTTTCGATATGAGGATCGATCTGACTGGAGATGTGTGTAAAGTCTGCTGCGTCAAGTTCGCCCTGCGGACGCAGTATCAAGATGCCCTGCTGGTCAAGAAAATCAAACTTCAGACTGCCAGTTACAGGCGGCTCGCAAATCCACCGGGTGGCCTCCTGTAGTTCCGTGTTGCCAAATACGCGAACTTTACAAGGCATCGCGAAACCGAAGGCCTTGACCGATGTGGCGATCCAGTCAACATCCGTCACAACCGCTACACGGCTGAATTGTGTCAGGTGTTCGAGGCCTACCTTCGCATCTTCCCAGGCCGCGGCGCCGGACATGCCCTCGAATTCCTTGCCGAGCACATACAGCAACCTCACCCGGTCCAGCTTGCCGAGCTTTTCCTCGATGGCAGGAACGAGTACCGATTGATAGTCCTCTGCGGTGACCTTGCCGCTCGCTGTGAAGCCGAGCACGTTGGCGGGCAAATTGGGTATGGATGTGAGCATATGTTTTTTTCAACCTCTGGTTGTGACAAACGGGGAAGTTATACTGGCTTGGTGGTTGATGGCGATTCGGCTGGATCGAACAGGCGATAGGCCGGCAGTTTCAGTCGGTCGGTGACGAGGGTCTTCATGCTGGTCGGATTCACGCGTGTGACGTACGAGTACGGCGCGTTCGTTGATGTCAGTGCCGCTCGTCATGTGGTTCGATAAGTTGCACCGAGTTGCCTTGACGTCCATTGATTCCGATCAAAGTTTGGTCGGAACAGGTTTAACGGTGAGCTCAGTCTACCGGGGAGTAGCTGACACTTCGCTTGCACCGCCTTTACATCAATGTAAACTCAAGCGATGCCTGATGAACGGGTTGCAGCATCTACGCAAGTAAATCGAGGGTTACACCATGGCCATACACTTCCGCATCGGTGTGCTGCGTGACATGCCACCGCAGTCAATTGCCGCGATTCGCCTTGCATATGTCGCTGCGCGCTGAGCGCTCCGATGAGGAGCTGCTGGACGCCTTGCAATACGCGGCATTCGACTACTTCATCGACACAGTCAATCCGGCGAACGGACTGGTGCCTGACAACTCGCGCCAGGGTTCTCCTTGTAGTATCGCTGTTGTCGGATTTGCCCTGTCGTGTTACCCGGTCGGTGTGTCGCGCGGCTGGATGTCACGTACCGACGCCGCTGAACGCACGCTGACGACGCTGCAGTTCTTCGCGGCGAGCCCGCAGGGAACGGAGCCGGACGTCACTGGCTTCAAGGGCTTTTACTACCACTTTCTCGACGTGCAAACGGGCCTCAGAGTCTGGCAGTGCGAGCTGTCGCTGATCGACACGACACTGCTGCTCGCCGGGATCCTGACGTCCGCCTGTTACTTCAACGGTGACGCTGAAACCGAGCGGGAAATTCGCCGGCACGCAGACGCACTCTTCTGCCGGGTTGACTGGGACTGGACACGCGACGGTCAGCCGACGGTCGCCCAGGGCTGGCGACCCGAAAGTGGCTTCATCCGCTACCGCTGGCAGGGCTACAGCGAGGCGGCGCTACTGTATGTACTGGCACTGGCCTCGCCCACACATGCGTTGCACCCCGACAGTTTCCCGGCGTGGAGCCTCACCTACCAGTGGGAGCGCATCTACGGCAACGACTGTCTGTATGCCGGACCGCTGTTCATCCACCTTTTCTCGCACGCCTGGATCGACTTCCGTGGCATTCGCGACGCGTTCTGCGCGGTGCGGGCCACTGACTACTTCGAGAACACTCGCCACGCAATACGAATCCAGCGCCACTATGCAAGGCTCAACCCGGTCGGCTTCGTCGGCTATTCCGAGGATCTTTGGGGTCTGACGGCCTGCGACGGACCTGAAGGTGTCGTCACGTCGGCGGACGGCCTTGCACACCGGCTGATGGGGTATTCGGCACGCGGCGTTCCCTATGGCCCGGACGACGGCACGATCGCGCCCTGGGCGGCGAGTGCCTGCGTACCTTTCGAGCCAGAGGCTGCGATCGCCGGCTTGCGTACGCTGCTCGCGAAATACCCGAAGGTACTGAGAGAGAACCGTTTCGCCGGCAGCTTCAATCCGACTTTGGCGACGTCTGACGACGCACCCGAAGGGTGGATTTCGGAGGGTTGCTACGGGCTCGACCAGGGGTTGCTGGTGATGCTGATCGAGAACCATCGAACCGGCCTGATCTGGCAGCTGATGCGGAACTCGCCGACAATTCGTACGGGGCTTGACAAGGCAGGCTTTCGCGGTGGGTGGCTTGCATGAGTGGCACCGAGCCGGCAGCACCCGGCGTTGCCCAGGTCGCGCAAGCTGACACAAGTCGAGCCTGGGGAGCTCGGCACGATGCAGCGGATCGCGTCGAATTGCTCGAAAACCTGCGCCCGCCTGGCTGGCGCAATCCGGACGCGGCAGGTCGCTGGAATCTGGTCGTGATCGGCGCGGGACCCGCCGGTCTGATTGCGGCGCGCATCGCCGCCGCGCTGGGTGCGCGGGTGGCGCTGATCGAACGCGGATTGCTTGGCGGCGATTGCCTGAACATCGGTTGCGTTCCCTCCAAGGCAATCATCAGCACCTCTCGGGTGCTCGCCGGTCGACGCGACAACCTGCGTTACGGTCTCGCAGCGCCGCAGAACCTGGACGCCGCCTTTGCAGAGACCATGCGGCGCATGCGTCACATCCGCGTCCGGATCAGCCGCGAGGATGCAGCCATAGAGCTGAAGCGTGAAGGT
>JBBKWB010000051.1:0-10313 GCA_037968755.1 Woeseia sp. | reverse complement strand
TTGAACAGTCGATTGTTCAGTTGAACCTGGCGTATCAGCCTTCGCCGGCAACCAGCCTGATTTTCATGATTGGCCAATCCGCCGATGATTTCACTTTCGCAGACGATGCGGGTAACCCGGTACCGGGCATTACCTACTTCGGCGTCAATGGAGTTGTAGATCCGGCTGGCACAACTTTTGACGCAAGCAATGTAGTGAGGGGCGATTCGTCCGTGGAGTACTTCATTATTGAGGCACAACATTTCGTAATACCCGAGAAATTCTACCTGGCCGCGCGCTACGGCGAAGCCGAGAACACATCGGATTTAGTCGAACAAACTGACAACAAGGTCGAGCGACTCCAGGTGGCGGCGGGTTACTGGTTCAATGACAGAACGCTCTTAAAGGTCGAGTATGTTGAGCAGGATGAAGGTGCCAACTCGGGCGGCCAAATCGGCACAGGGTTCGACGGTATTACGTCAGAGATCTCTGTCAAATTTTAACGGCACAACCGTCAGTGCACCCACTCTTTTCACCAGATCAAATCGTCGATGTCCATGACCACCTCACCTGACACCTTTTCTTTACACCTGTAAATTATTGGGGGTGCTTCTGGCGCCATCGATCCAGCAGAACTGCGCTAATGATCACCGCACCGGTGATCAATCTTTTTGAGGGTTCGGATACGCCGATCTGCGCGAGCCCGCTTTGCAGGATCGAGATGATTAATACGCCGACAAAGGCGCCGAGCACGGACCCCCTGCCGCCCATCAGACTGGTGCCGCCGATGACTGCAGCTGCAATCGCCGAGAGTTCGAGCCCAATTCCTGCGTTTGGATCGGCAGAGCCCAGATAGGCCGCGTTGAATACGCCGCCAAGCCCGGCCAGCGCACCGGACAGCGCGAGCACAAACAAGCGGTGCGGACGTGCGTCGATACCTGACATTCGTGCCGCCTGCTCGTTACTGCCGATCGCTGTCAGGTGACGGCCGAAAACGGTACGGGTCATCATGAAGTGGCCCGCCGCAACGACGCCAATTGCGATCAGCAGTGCAAGTGACACACCCACGCCGGGCAGGGGCAACGCGATCGCCTGAATACTGCTGCCAATATAAACGGTCTGCGAGTTGTTGACGATATAGGCAAGACCGCGCGCCATCTCCAACATGCCGAGCGTGACGATAAACGCGGGCAGCCGGAAAAATGCGACCAATGCACCGTTTGCCGCACCGCAGGCAAGCCCTGCAAGAATACCGGCCAGACAGGCGAGCGGCAGCGGTATTTGCCAGCCAACGACAAGTACACCAATCACCGTTGCCGAAAGACTCAAGACCGAACCGACGGACAGGTCAATACCAGCCACGATCAGCACCAAGGTCATGCCGACCGTGACGACAGTCAGGGCCGGTAGCTGGTTCAGTATCGTCTTCAGCGTAACGACAGAAAAGAAATTGTCCGACGACCAACTGAAAAAGATAATCAGCAGGATCAGCGAGAGTACGATGAAGTTTTCCTCCGCGTGCCGCCTGATCGCGTTCATCACTTTCACCGCACACCTTCCGATTGCGACATTTCGCGCGTCGTGTTGTCCGTGTAAGCGCTGAACGACGCCGACAGGATCTGTTCTTCCGACCAATGTCCACGATTGAATTCGGCCACCAGATGCCGGTTCGACAGGACGAGAATTCTGTCGCATACCGTCATCAATTCATCCAGTTCGCTGGATGCGATTACAATGGCGTTGCCATTTGAACGAAGCTCGAATAACAATTCGTAAATTGCCTGCTTCGTGCCAACGTCGACCCCGCGCGTCGGTTCGTCGAGCAACAGCACGGCCGATCCGGCGTTGAGCCAGCGCGCAATCAATACCTTTTGCTGGTTTCCGCCACTCAGTTCGCGAATATCCTGCTGCAGACTGTTGCAGCGAATGGCAAGGCGTTCGCCGAGTTGTCCAGCAACCGTTTTTTCCGCTGTTGCATCCACTGTGCACGCGGCCGACCGCAGGATGTCGGGCAGCATCATGTTGGTCAGCACCGCCTGGCCCGGAAAGATACCCATAGTCTGCCGATTTTCGCCGAGGAACCCGATGCCGTTTCGAACGGCATGGCGCGCGCTGCGAATTTGAATGGTCTCGCTTTTTATGTGGCGAATAACTCGACCTGAGTGCAATCCATCGAGCCTGAACATGGCCCGCAGGAGCTCGCTTTTGCCCGAACCAGCGAGACCCGCAATGCCAACGATTTCACTTTCATGGCAGGTCAGGTTGACTGAATTGGGCAAATTTGCGGTGCAGATGTTTTCCACGACCAGCGCCGGCCGGCTGGCAGCGTCGGTCGCGGCAAGGTCGCTCGGTCTTATGACGCCTCCCCCGGTCATAAGGGAGACGAGGTCAGCAGCAGAACTCGAGTCTGCCTCTGTGGTCGAAATCACCGCGCCGTCCCGTAGCACCGTGACGGTATCGGAAACGTCCAGCACATCGTCGAGCCGATGGCTGATGTAAATCACGCTGACGCGCTGAGTCGCGATCTCGCGAATCACGGCATGCACCCGGTCGGCCTGTTGCTGGGTCAGTGCGGCGGTGGGTTCGTCAAGCAATAGCAACCGGCACTCCGCATTGATGGCTTTGGCGAACTCGAGCAGCTGGCGATCGGCGAGACTAAGCGATTCGGCGCGCGAATCCGTCGCAACGTAGTCAAGACCAACACGATCGAGCAATGCCCTGGCAGAAGCGTGCAGCGCGGACTTATCGACGATGCCATAGCGTCGAGGCAGCTGGCGCAGGAAAATATTCTCCGCCACGGTCAATGACTCGACGATGCTCAGTTCCTGCGAGGTGAACGAGACACCCGCTGCAAAACCGTCACCGGCGCAGTTCGGCTCATAGGACTCGCCATCGAGGAAGATCGAGCCGGAGTCCCGCGGCGTGAGTCCCGTCAGAACGTTGATCAGGGTCGATTTGCCGGCGCCATTCTCACCGACAATAGCGTGAATCTCGCCGCGGCCGATCGAGAGATTGACGTTCTTAAGAACCGGAACGTTATACGATTTATTGAGATTCCTGATCGAGAGCCGAAGGTCCTTCATCAGGCAGTCGGTCAGTCGAGAGCATCGGCTGTGATCAAGTCGACCGGCGTTGCCCTGTCCGCGGGCGCAACATTGGATTGAATCGATTTGAGCGCTTGCTCGATACCGTAGACCGCAAGCAGATCCGCATGTTGGTTCGCTGTCGCGAGGATAGTACCGTCCCGGACGAGTGACTGCACCGCGGAAATGTTGTCAAAGCCAATCACGGCAATGTCGCCGGCTTTGCCTGCCTGTCTGATGGCCGCAACGGCACCGAGCGCCATATTGTCATTCGCGCACAATATCGCGGCCAGGTCCGGATGCTGAACCAGCATGCCCGACGCCACGGTCACAGCAGTGGTTTGATCCCACTGCGCACTTTGCATTGCGACAATGTTCAGACCGCCATCCCGCATCGCTTTTTCGAATCCCGCCGTTCGTTGTTGCGAGTTATTCGTCGTCGGCACGCCCTGCAGGATTGCCACCTTTTGTCCTGGATCAAGACGCTCGGCAAGATAGGTGCCGACCATTTCCGCCCCCTGGAAATTATCGGGGCCGACGAAGGAAATCGATAAGCCATACTCGGCCAGTATTTCCTCGTCGAGTCGATTATCGATATTAACAATGACGATACCGGCCGCCGCCGCCCTTGCCAGCGCGGGAACCATCGCCTTGGAATCGGCCGGCGCGATGACGATCGCATCGACGCGGGATGCGATCATCTGGTCGATCAGGGCAACCTGTTGCGCAAGATCGGTTTCGTTCCTGATGCCGTTGACGATCAGGTCGTACTCGTCCGGATGAGATGCGTGATGTGCACGCGCGCCATCCGCCATTGTGACGAAGAACTCGTTCGCCAGAGACTTCATGACCAGTGCGACGGTCGGGCGTTTTGCGTCGCGCTCTGTCGACGCATTGTCTGCCCGTTCGCTGCAACCGCCAATAGTAGCGAGACATGCGGAAATTAGTAGTGTGCGGAGGAGTATTTGCATTCGAGTTATTGTGTTTCTCCGGCATCAGTCAGAATTAACGAAAGTCAGTATACTGTACCGGCATTCCACGCAAATAACAGCTTGCCATGAGGTGAACAGTGCATAAGCGGTGCGCCAGATATCTACTGGCTTTCGTCATTTTTTCTGCATGGACGAACGCTCTGTCGGCCGAGCAGATTCCGATCATCTTTGATACCGATTTCGTCATGCCACCCTCGGACGACAGCATGGCATTGATGCTGGCATTGCAGTCCCCTGAGCTGGAAATACTGGGTATCACTACCGTTGCCGGCAATGAAAGTGTCGAACGCGCGACGTCGGATGTGTTGCGCATGCTCGAAATCGCCGAACGGGAAGACCTACCCGTCTACGTCGGTGCCGACATGCCGCTGGTGCATGAAAAGAGCGACTTCGCCGTGCAGAGCTATGGTAACTGGTATTCAAACGAGCCCCCGCCGGAACCGCCAGGCGGATTCGCCACGAAAATTGCGGAAGAAGGTTCCGCTGTTTCCTTCATTGTCGATACGGTGATGTCGCGACCCGGCGAAGTGACGCTGGTCGCAATCGGACCAATGACCAATATCGCACAGGCGATCAGGGCGGAGCCGAAGTTTGCATCGAGCGTGAAGCAGCTCGTCATTATGGGTGGCGCAATAGCGGCGTTGCCGGATGGCGCGGGCAACATCACCCCGAACGCGGAGTTTAACTTCTGGGTAGATCCGGAAGCTGCGTATGTGGCACTTCGATCGGGCATACCCATTGAATTATCGCCATTGAACGTGTCGCGCAAGGCGGCGCTCGACATTAGCTGGTATCAAAAAATGGTCGCGGTGGATACGCCGTTGACGCGCTTGCTGAAAGATACGCTCGGGCGCCGATTCGAAGCGGACCCCGAGCGGGTGTCGTTTATGTATGACCAGATTGCGGTGGCAAGCATCATCGATCCGACGCTTGTCACCAGTGAGCGATTGTACGTAGACGTCAACATTGACCACGGCATCAGTTACGGCGTATCCGTTGGCGGGCGCGAACAATGGCCGGGCGCCGAGGGCGCTCAACAAATGAACGTGCAAAACGATCTCGACTGGCCGCGGTTTATTGAAATGTTTATCGAGAGGGTGCAGCGGTAATCGGGGTCAATTCTCATCTTCGCTGTCACTGCCGAAGCGTTGAACAGGACGCCGATCGGTTGCGACGATGCTTAGTAGAAAAAAGAAAGTCACTGTCCCCGTAATAGCCCAAATTGACTTCTCAATACCGTCTACAACAGCCCTTCCAGTCCGTCCAGGTCATTGATCACCCGCCAGTGTCCGCCAGTTTTCTCAACACGGCCCTGCCACTCCTCCAACCGCCCCAAGTATTCGCGTGGATCGATGTTGTCGGACCTGAGCTTTGTGACATTGAGTGCAATGACTTCGAATCCTTCCAGCTCGACATCGATGTCTCTTATGTAGCCCGCCTCGAGGTCTTCCTTGAGGTCTGAGAAGATAAGAATAGTTTTTTTGCCTGTGCCTTTCTCGTTAAGAAACTCTACGGCCTGGAGAAGGCCGCCCGTGATATCAGTGTGCGGTGAGGGGCTGGCATTCTCTACAAACTCACTGATTTGCTGGGCAAACAATCGTTTTTGCCGATTCGCCGCACTCGGTCGATCGTCGAATGAGGCTTTGGCGATAATATCTTTCTCGCTGAAGCTGCCCGTATCGATTCTTGCAACGGCGAATGAGTCTGTCGCGTCGAGTTTGGACAGCGTGTAACGAATGATCTGCTCGGCCTTGGTGAGTTCCTCGGTGTACGTGCCAGAGGTATCAATCAGCATGAAAACGCCGGTGTTTCTTGGGGCGGTGTCGGTGGTGCAAGAGCTGCTTAGCACGATCAAGGCGATTAGAAATCTGATATTCATTGATTTGCCCTCCCCAGGTCGCGGGCATCGGCCGCCTGTACGGTGCGGCGTTCGACGCGTTCCTCTATCCACAGCGGCACGAACAGTGGTATGTCATAGATCTGCTTGAGAAGCACACCGAGATAGAGAAAGACGTTGCCGAATAAACGCAACGTTAGTGACAACGCTCGCATGAACGAGATCGCGATCAGTCCGACGACGGTGCGCAAGGAATGCACGAACGTTTCCAGCGGTATCGCCACGAACGTGAGCGCAAATGGCAGGATAAAGCCCATGCCCATCTGCGCGGCGGTTGTGATCCACATGTACTCGCCGGTCGCGGTGGCACCGGCATCGCCACGCAGTAGCGCGGACGTTGCGAGCTCATCGTGCAGCAGCACCTCACGCATGTAGGCAAGCCCTGCCTCAACGCTGGCCAGCAAGAACAGGATCGAGAACGTAATCCAGATCATGCGCACCCGGGTCTTGTCGGGCAATGCGCCGATCACCGGGAAGAGCCGTGTAATCCGGAGCGATTCCATGAGGAACAGGCCCATCGATATTTCTACCAGGATTATGACGAGTGCGGCGATATCGGCGGTGCGGAAATTGCCGATGAGACTCGTGCCACCGACCATTTCCGCCATTGGCCGCGCGATCAGCGAGAAATTGATCGTCGCACCGCCGATGGCGATACACAGAACAAACGCCGAGACGAAAAAATTTACGAGCGAGGATGACGACAGCACCGAGACTGCACGGTCCTGTCCGTGCACGATATCCTCATACTCCTGCATATGGCGATCGATCGTTACCGAACGGCTCAGTAGGCTATCAACGCTCTTGCCAACCTTCGTCAACGTCTGCTGAATCTGCCGCCAATCGGGCCTCATGTGACGCAGTAACTGGTGGCGCTTCCCGCTCGCCGCGCGATACGCCGTCATCGCCTCCTTGTGTGCCTTGAGCAAGGAGCGATGAATGTCGCTGAGTATATTGCCGGCGCTGTAGCGATCTTCCGCTGCACTCATTTTCGCGACGGCCTCGACCGCTTTCACCCAACCGGGCGGATCCGGTGGCACATCGACCGCTTGCTGGTGATCTTTCTCGATGGAATCGATGGACTCACTTAAAGCCCGATGCAGCGACGAGTAGTTGGCAAGATCCTTGCGCACGGTCTCATTAATGCGATCGAACTCGCGCTCAATGATACGCTCCTTGGCTTCACGGCCGGCGGTGAGCAGCACATCGCGATTGCGTGTCGCGAGGTTCTTGTCAGAACGCGACACGGCTTTGGACGCAATGCGAAAACTGCGGTGCAAGCCATGCGCGGCGGCGTCAATGGTTCTGTGGGCTGTCCTGCGGATGAGATAAAGCGCCGCAACAATCAGAATGATCCAGAGGATGGCCGAGACTACTGGCCAAGGCGTAATGCCAAGCATGAAGCTCATGATGGTAACTCCGCTGTCGTAGTTGAATACCGTAGACCGGTGGCTTTGCGAAGCGCCCTTTCGAACGCCGTGCCTTTTTCATCTTCGACAAGAGGGTATCACTGTGGATAGCTGTGCAATGGGTGAGTGAACATAAGGATGATTATGAATTGATATGGTGGTCAGGGGCGGACCGGCACGCGGATTTTCAGAACGCCAGGTGATCGACTCTGCTCTTAGGTATCAACCAGTTACCGGGGCATCCGTTGCTCTATGTGCATCACAATGCATAACGATGCACACCTGATACACGCAATACTCACGCATGCGCACAGCTGCTAAGGAGGAAATAATCGGCCGGCCGCGATCACTGGATTCCCGATTCCCGATCAGCCTGACTGATAGTTGCGCCACCCACCATAGGCTTACCAGGCATATGCCATCGGCGCTTCCCCGCCGGGGCCCGGGAAGATTTCATCGAGCTTGTCTAGCGTTTCCTGATCGAGCTCGATCGACGCGGCGCGAACGGCGCTTTCGAGTTGTTCGACCGTTCTCGGCCCGATGATCGGCGCTGTGACGACGGGATTGTGTAGCAGCCATGCAATCGCAACCTCGCCGGGCGGGTGACCGATATCGCGGCACAGATTCTCGTACTGCTGCAGCTGGTCGCGCTTCTCTTCGACCCGCTTGACGAACTCTTCGTCCTTCCGCCGACCGGTTTCGTATTTTTCAAGCGCGCCGCCGAGCAAGCCACCACCGAGGGGACTCCAGGGGAGCAGGCCCAGCCCGTAATGTCGACAGGCCGGGACGACCTCGAGCTCAACCATGCGATTGTCGAGGTGATAGTGGCTCTGTTCACTGACGAGCCCCATCAAGCCACGCCGCGACGCCTCCTGGCAGCCTGTCGCAATGTCCCATGCGGCGAAGTTGCTCGAGCCAACGTAGACCACCTTGCCCTGTTTCACGAGCGTGTCGAAACTTTGCCAGGTTTCGTCCCACGGGCACTCGTGATCAATGTGGTGCATCTGGTAGAGGTCGATCCAGTCGGTCTGCAGTCGCGCAAGGCTACCTTCGCAGTGCTTGCGGATCTTGTAGGCACTCAGACTGGTGCCGTCGCTGTTCACTTCGGGCAAGTTCGCCTTGCGATCGACCGGGTTATAGACCTTCGTCGCGAGCACGATGGCGTCGCGGCGCCCACCGCCCTGCACCAGCCAGCGCCCGATGATCTCCTCGGTCAGGCCGTGTTCGATCGACCAGCCGTAAACGTCGGCCGTGTCGAAGAAGTTGACCCCGAGTTCCAGCGCCCGGTCCATAATCCTGAAGCTGTCCTTTTCGGAGGTGTGCCAGCCGAAGTTCATCGTGCCGAGACAGATATTGCTTACCAGGACGCCGTGCTTGCCTAACCTTTTATGTTGCACTTCCATGCGTGAATCCTCGGGAGTTCAATTGCGGAGCGTTCGGGCGCAGAATAATCCAGGCAGCTTACGCGAGGGAATACCGGATTCTACACTGCCGGCATTTGTGGTCGCGAGGTTAGAACCGCCGACACGCCGATTTTCAGTGAGCGGATTTCGCTATCCAGTAAGACCCAAGCTAACCTAACAGAACGTATTGCGGCAATTTCGTGACCCGGCAGGTTCTCTTGAGTGTCATACGGTGATCCCGGGTTGGGCACCAAAGTGGGCACAGTTATTTCGGCAAGCCCTTAAATAGCTTCGGAGCCATCTGTGTCGCGAATTCCTTGAACGGTCGAACGGGACGAGCAATGTGCCGGTCGCCCAAATGTACGACTGATACATCGACCGCAGGAAAGCGCCAGCTTGACATGACCTCAACGAGCTTCCCTTTGCGCAATAGATGCGGTGCAATAATAGGCGGCAGTTCCCCGATTCCTGAGCCGGCCACAAGTGCGGTTGTTATGCCAGCATAGTCATTCATCGCGAGACGAGGATGAAATGTCACGGTTTCACTGGCGTCACCTCTAGTGAAGGTCCATGAGTTTTGTGGATTCCAGAATGAAAATGCGAGTAATCGATGCTGCAGAAGATCCTGTTTCTGAAGAATGTCGCGATGGCCGGCGGGTTTCTGATACTCGCCAAGGCTGGAGCGCATGGACTGAGCGTCGATCGGTTTCTTGCGGCGCGCCAAGGAGCACGTGTGTGAGCAATACGCTTACCAGGCGCTGCCGAGCGAGACACGGATGGCCTCGCCGCTGATACCGCTGGATTCCTCCGCGGCCAGGAATGCGATTAGTTCCGCGACCTCCTGCGGCGTGACCACGCGGCCGGGTGGATAGAATTTTGCGCGCTCTTCCCACACCTGGTCGACGGACAGGTTGCGATCGAGCGCTTCCTGCGCCGCCGATCGTTCCGCCATTTCGGTGCGCACCCAGCCGGGCAGGACGGCGTTCGCGGTGATCGCGTAGGCGCCACCATCGAGCGCTGCCGATCGCATCAAGCCAAGCAGGCCGTGCTTCGAACTGTTGTATGCACAACTGGAAGGTTCGGCGACCAGCCCCGCCGTGGAACTGGTGTACACAATGCGACCGTAACGACGCTCGACCATGCTCTTCATAACGAGCCGCGAGAGATAGAAGGGCCCGTCGAGGTTGATGCTCATGGTCTCGGTCCACACCGCGACGTCCTGTTCCCAGACGACCTTCTCGTGCGCGGAGCCCATGCCGTGGTTGCAGATGAGAATTTCGATCGGCCCGAGCCGCTTTTCCGTCTCGGCGACCGCCGTCGCACACCCGTCCTGGGTGCCGAGATCTGCGACGACATAGTCCAGCCCGGTCTCTGCGAGTTCGCGCTCGCTGCGCGAAACGCACATGACTTTCGCGCCCTGCGACGCGAGCAGTTTTGCGGCACTGCGGCCAATGCCGCGACCGGCACCGGTGACCATCGTTACTCGTTTCTCAACACCGGGCATTGCAGCTTGCTCCGTTTCGGTAAATCAAAAGTCTGGCGCATCGAAA
>JBBKWB010000050.1:0-47626 GCA_037968755.1 Woeseia sp. | reverse complement strand
CTCCCGCGACCTCTTTATAGGGATGGCTCCCTTCGGTCCGCTTTATTCCCTATAAAGAGGTCCCGAGAGACACTGCCTTAGTCTGTCGTGAGACTTCAGGGCGGAGGCCTCGCTTGCTGCAACTGAGGTCGCTGCCATACGTCCCGACAGTCTAAGAGTCGTCGTCTTCCATGTCGTCATCATCATCTTCGTCTTCTAATTCATCGAATTCATCGTCGTCGACTTCTTCATCTTCGTCGTAGTCATCTTCTTCGTCGATGTCGTCGTCAAAATCGTCGTTGACGTCGTCGTGTTCGAAATCGTCTTCGATGCCTGCAAATTCTTTGATCAGTTCTTCATCTTCGCTACTGATGTCAGCGTCTTGTGAGCCGCGCTCATCGTCGTCTTCATCGATGTCGTCATCATCGCGACCGTCGTCCACGAACAAACCGTCGTCGTCCGCGAGCGGTCCACGCATTTCGTTAATGTCGTCGCCAAGATCTGCCAGATCGTCCATGACTTCCATCGTGACATCGAGCTCGTCGTCAGCGACTGCGGTCGCTGAAAAGCAGAGCAAGGCAAGAGCCACGCCCAGGGCGATTTCACGTAGCTTGTTCATCTCGTACTCCTTGTACTTTGATTCCTGCGGTCCTTGTCAAAGAAGACGCCGTTCGTTTATGTCGGCATCGAAAATGGCAGACCGCTAAATTACTTTGATGCGAATCCGAAACTCGCGATCATCTTCCATGTGTTTTAGCACGGCGTGCATCTCACCTTCGGTTGGCAAGCGGCCGATCAGTGTTAACGGCAATACATTGCGTCCCTTGTTCAGGTCCGTCTGCCAGCTCACTTGTGCGCGTCCTGCAAAGCCGGCCAGCTCCACGCCCTCTGGCAACAGCAGGGTAAGGCGAGCATCGCGCAAATCGCTGTCTGCGGAGAACACGAGGTTCACAGTTCGCGGTATTTCCAGGGTCATGCTGATTTCTGCCATCTGTACCGACGGCGCGGGACTGTTAACAATGACACCGCCGGTAATCCAAACAGCTACCGCCGCAACAATCGCGCCTGCGAAACCGGTCATCAACCAACGATTACGCGACTGAACGCGGCCCTCGAGCACCGCTGTCTTGAGCGCGGCAGAAAAGAACGCCGCGTCGGGTTCGGCCACCGCCGAATCGCCATAGTTGCGCAGCATCTCCAGCAATTCCCGCTCCCGACTAACAAGCCTCTGGCATGCGTTGCACTCAGCAATATGCGTGTCCAGCAGCGCGCTGTCCGCAACGGCCAGCGTGCCGTCCAGGTAGTCGTCCAGCTTGTCTTGCAGTTCTATGCAGGCCATGTGATTTCCATCCAATCCTTATGCTCTAACACGAGCGGGCTTAGAGAAAGGTTCCGTCGTCCGGCAGGATTTCCCGCAAGCGGGCCCGTGCACGGTGCAGGCGGGATTTTATGGTTCCCAGAGGGTCGCCGGTAATTTCCTGAATTTCCTTGAGTTTGTAGCCTTCGGCATCGTGCAGCATGATAACCAGCCGATGCTCTTCGCTGAGCATATTGAGCGCCCGGTCGAGGGTCTGGATCTGCTCCCGCCAGACGGCACCGTGCAGGTTATCGCCAGTGCTACCGAGTGCCTCGATGCTGCCGCCGGCAAGACTGCTTTCTTCCACAACGCGCAGGCGTCTGCGTGCGGATCGCCGCTGGTCATCAATGAAGTGGTTGTACATGACCCGTGCCAGCCAGCTCGCAGCATGCTCCAGATTTTGCAATTCACTGAGCCGTGGGTACAGGCGCGTCAGCACGTCCTGGAACAGGTCGTCGGCATCAACCTTGCTTGAGGTCAATCGACAGGCAAGGCGAAACAGTCTTGGCAGGTGCGGTCGCAGCAGTTGCTCGAACAGTGCTGCATCGTCGTGCGAACTCATGTTGTGGCGGGCCGCCTTTCGGGGAGGATTCTGGCAATCAGCCTAACCCAGCTTCTGCATGCGACCCAGTGCAGGGTTCAAAAGGACAGCCGAATGATGAAATAGTGATCAATCAGCAACGCAGCGAAGAGGATCATCAGGTAGTTGATGGAGAAGCGGAACACCTGCATGGGCAAATCCAGGGTTTCGTCGCCACGCAGGCGCCACGCGTAGTGCAGAAATATTCCGCCGAGAACGAGTGCCGTAGCGAGATATATCAACCCGCTCATGCCCGACAGGTACGGCATGATCGTTATAAGTACGAGCAGGATTGTATAAAGCAGGATGTACTGGCTGGTAAATGCATTGCCATGGGTCACGGGCAGCATCGGAATGCCGGCGTTCTGGTAGTCCTCTTTGCGGGCAATAGCGAGTGCCCAGAAATGCGGTGGCGTCCAGATAAAGATAATAAGGAATAACAACAGTGCATCGCTGTGAATCTCGCCGGTTACGGCGGTCCAGCCGAGCACCGGTGGCGCCGCTCCAGCCGCGCCGCCGATAACGATGTTCTGCGGTGTCGCGCGTTTCAGATACACGGTGTAAACGATGGCGTAGCCGATCAGGGACGCAAACGTCAGTACCGCGGTCAGGCGGTTGACCAGGATCGTCAGCAGCAACATTGAAGCGATGCACAACAACAGCGCAAAGATCAGTGCCTGGCTTTCGTTGAGCTTGCCCTGTGGCAGTGGCCGCGCTCGGGTGCGTGCCATTTTCTCGTCGATGCGCGCATCCAGGACGTGGTTGATTACCGCGGCAGAAGACGCTGCGAGTCCGATTCCGATGGTGCCAAACAAAAGCGGTACGGTGCCGGGCATCCCCGGTACCGCGAGAAACATGCCGACCACGGCCGTGAACACGATCAGCATGACCACGCGCGGCTTGGTCAGCTCATAGTAGTCACGCCATTGCGTCATGTATTGCAGGGTACTGGTGCTCAAGCCCGGTCTCCGCGGGAAGTGGTCCGTATTAGCCGATTCGCGACAGCTTCAGCAGATGCTCAAGGTCATCTACCAGCTCCCGCGGTGATATATCAGCCGGGAAGTACATGACCAGGTTGCCGAGTGGGTCAATCAGGAAAAAACCACCAGTGGCGAGCTCGCGCGGCCGGGTACTGGCCAGTATCTGCCTGGCTGCCGGATCACTCAGCGCGACCAGCCCGGCGTGCTCCCCGGTCAGCAACAGGGTATCCGGCGCTACCGGGCCGTGCAACAACACCCGCAGTACGCGGCTCATATCATTGCCGAGCATCAGCCGGGTCTGCCGCTGTTTGTACAGCGCGTCCTCGCAAACAGCGGTACATGCGCCGGGATTGACGTAAACGAGCGCCCAATGATCGGGGATGGCCGCCAGCAGTGGGGTTTCGCCGAGTTCATCGCCCAGGTTGATGATCGGCGTCAACAGGACGCCATGATTGGTCGAGGCGGCCGGACGAGGCGCGTTGCCGCTGTAATACATCCACACGGCGGCAACCAGCGGCACCACGAATATCAAGAAAACCAGGACCAGCTGTTTGCGCCCGGCTTTGGCGGGCTTCGGTGTGTCATTCATTGCGCAGATAATTCCTGAAGCTGTGTGCAAATTCGCGACGATGTGTCACGCCAGGGCGCCGCGTCATCGGTGCCGCTATGCTGTCTTGCGTGCGGCCAGCCGTCGCTTCTTGCGGAACTGCCAGACAAGTATAACGAGCACGGTAACGGCCAGCGCACCCCACTGGAAGGCGTAACCGTAATGCATCATCGAGTCCCGCGCCGGGGGCTGCCACAAACGGATGTAGCCGTCTGCCGCTTGCGGGTCCAGCAGCAGGACGGTTTCGGCCACGGGCAGCTTGAGCTCTGCCTCGATATCAGCAATTTGCGGATACACGGCGACTTTCGGCCAGCCCTGGCCCGACGAAATTGCCTGTTCGGGGCGCAGTGCCACGCGCGGCAGGCGACCAATACGCGCAACAATCTCCCGTGTTCCTGAGGTCACAGCAATTGCAGGCAAGCTTGTGCTGTGGCGGGCTTTCTCGATCCAGCCGCGGTTTACCAGCAACACTCTATTGTCGTCCACCTGCTCGAACGGCGTGATCACGTAGTGGCCGAGGCGGTTGTCTTTAATGATGTTGTCGATCAGAAATTGCCGTTCCGCCAGGTAACGGCCGCGAACCGAGACGGCCTGAAACAACACCGGGCTCTCGATACGATTGAGCGGCGTAACCCTGGCATCGGCGTCAAACATTGCGGCCAATGTTTCTTTCTCGGCCGCGCGCTGCAGTTGCCAGTTGGCGAGTGCCAGAAACAAACCGATCAAGCCGATTCCGGCCAATGGCGGTAGCCAATTCAGGAACAGTTTCTTTAGTTTTCCTTGCTTGTTCACCAGCATCTGTCTCTTCTTGCCCGCGTCAGGATTCGCGCTGCAATCACGTTATACTCTCGCGCACAACGCGCAACCCGGAGCCTCAATGAAAATTTTCGTCATCGCAATGCTAATTGCGATCGTCGCCAGCCTTGGATCTGGCCTGTTCTTTCTCAGCAAAGATGACCAGGGCTCGCCGCGCGTATTAAAAGCACTGAAAGTCCGGGTAGCCCTGTCCGCGATATTGTTGCTGGCCCTGCTTGGCGCCTATTTCCTGGGTTGGTTAGGTCCGGAGACGATGGGTTAAAGTCTGCGCCGCCAATCCTGAAACATACAACTTGCCGTCGTTCAGCGAGTTACTCGCTGATAAAAAAAGCGGCGCTCAGGGCGCCGCTTTTTCGTCACATCCAGTAGACGAAGACGTATAAGCCGAGCCAGACCACATCCACGAAATGCCAGTACCAGGCGACTGCCTCGAAACCGAAATGACTCTTGGGCGTGAAATGTCCTTTCATCGTCCGGAACCACATGATCGTGAGCATGATGGCACCGATCGTTACGTGCATGCCGTGGAAGCCAGTCAGCATATAGAACGTCGAACCGTAGATGCCCGAGGTCATCTTGAGGTTCATCTCCTGATAGGCGTGGATGTACTCCTCGGCCTGCAGGAACACGAACACGAAGCCCAGCAGGAATGTTGCTGCCAGAAAAACGTTCAGAATCCGGCGCTGGTTATGCAGCAGCGCGTGGTGCGCGATCGTAATGGTGACACTGGAGGTCAATAAGATTGCGGTATTGATCAGCGGCAGGCCGAAGGGGCCCATCTTCTCGTAATTGCCACCTATCTCGCCCGGGCCGTTCGTCGGCCAGGTGTTCTCAAAGCCGTTCCACAGCAGCATGTTGGTGAAGAAGTTGTTACTGCTGCCGCCCAGCCAGGGAATGGACATATTGCGCGCATAAAACAACGCGCCGAAGAATGCCGAGAAGAACATGACTTCGGAAAAAATAAACCAGAACATGCCCATGCGGAACGACATGTCGACCTGGCTGTTGTACAGGCCACCCTGACTCTCGGCAATGACGTTCGAGAACCAGCCTGTGAGCATGAAGATCACAATGGCAGCACCGGTCAGCATGACCCAAAAGCCGGAATCCGCACCGTTCAGCCAGGTTGATACGCCGACCATGAGGAATAGCAGGCCTATCGAGCCGACTATCGGCCAGTGACTGCCGTGGGGGACGTAATAATGATCTTCAGCGTGTGCTTGTGATGACATGAGGTTTCCGCGGCTTACTGGTTGGAATGGTGGTTATCGGCCGTCTGCGAACTGTTGTCGGTCAGGCGGGCGGTATCGAAAAATGTATAGGACAAAGTAATCGTGTCTACATAATCAGGCAGGTCCGAATCAACGATGAAGCGCACGTACAATTCACGTTCTTCATTCGCGGCGAATTCCTGCGAAGTAAAACAGAAGCAATCGAGCTTCTTGAAAAAGCTGCCCGCCTGCGAAGGTGCAACACTCGGCACGGCTTGCGCGGTCTTAACCCGGTTGGTCAGGTTGTGCGCTACGAAGGTCGCTTCGTACAAGCCACCTGGATGCACGGTCATGGACTCGACTGACGATGTAAAAGTCCACGGTGCGTACTCGTTGACCGTGGTAACAAACTCCAGCTGAATTTCGCGAGACTCATCGCGATTCTCTTCCATGACGACAGCCGTTTCGTTCGTACGTCCACCGAAACCGGTCAGGTCGCAAAACACGTCGTACAAGGGCACCAGCGCAAAACCGAAGGCAAACATGCCCACGGCCAGCAACAACAGGCGCATTGCCAGTGACTTGTTGTCGTTCGATGACGGCGTATTCTGCTCGTTCATATAGACCTAGCGCAGACCGCTCAGGGTGATAAAGCCGATGTAGACGAGCAAGGCGATGCCCGCAAACACAATAGTGTGGTTGCGGATACGTCGTTTCTGCTGCAATTCGTTATCGCGAATTTGATTCATTAGTCGAACGCCGCGTCTTGGGACACTTTGGGTGCCTCGTTAAATGTGTGGTACGGCGCCGGCGACGGCACAGTCCACTCCAGACCCTTCGGATGCTCCCAGACTTCCGCCGTGGCCTTTACACCATTGCCGCGTGCACACTTGATAATGATGAACGCGAACAACAGCTGCGACAGGCCGAAGCCGATTGCGCCGATGCTGGCTACCATATTGAAGTCAGTGAACTGGGTAGCGTAATCCGGGATACGGCGCGGCATGCCGGCCAGACCCAGGAAGTGCATCGGGAAGAACGTGACGTTGACGAAAATCGTCGATAACCAGAAATGCCACTGGCCAAGTTTTTCGTCGTACATCGTGCCGGTCCATTTCGGCAGCCAGTAATAAGCGGCCGCCATTATGCCGAAGACCGCGCCGGGCACCAGTACGTAGTGGAAGTGAGCGACAACGAAGTAGGAGTCGTGGTACTGAATGTCGGCCGGCACGATGGCGAGCATCAAGCCGGAGAAGCCGCCGATCGTGAACAGGAACAGGAACGCGAGCGCGAACATCATCGGTGTTTCGAAGGACATTGCACCCCTCCACATCGTTGCGGTCCAGTTGAAGACCTTCACGCCTGTCGGTACCGCAATGAGCATCGTCGCGAACATAAAGAACAGCTGCCCCGTCAGCGGCATGCCAACAGTGAACATGTGATGCGCCCAGACGATAAACGACAGGAACGCGATACTCGCCGTTGCATAAACCATGGAGTCGTGACCAAACAGCGGTTTGCGTGAGAACGTCGGGATAACTTCCGACACCACCCCAAACGCGGGCAGGATCATGATGTAGACCTCGGGGTGTCCGAAGAACCAGAAAATATGCTGGAACATGACGGGGTCACCGCCACCGGCAGCGAGGAAGAAGCTCGTACCGAAGAACTGGTCGGTAAGCAGCATCGTGACGGCGCCTGCAAGTACCGGCATGACCGCGATCAACAGATAGGCAGTAATCAGCCAGGTCCAGACGAACATCGGCATCCGCAGCAAGGTCATGTCGGGGGTGCGCATGTTGATGATCGTTACGATAACGTTAATTGCGCCCATGATTGAGCTAAGACCCATCAAGTGCACGGAGAAAATCAGGAACGGGAATGCATCACCGGTCTGCAGTACGAGTGGCGGATACATGGTCCAGCCGCCGGCCGGTGCGCCGCCAGGCATGAATAATGTGGACAGCAACATGGTGAAAGCGATCGGCAGGATCCAGAACGACCAGTTATTCATGCGCGGCAACGCCATGTCAGGCGCGCCAATCATCAGCGGGATCATCCAGTTCGCAAGACCCACAAACGCCGGCATGACCGCGCCGAAAATCATGATGAGCGCATGCATCGTGGTCATCTGATTGAAGAACTCCGGGTGCACAAACTGCAAGCCCGGGCTGAAGAGTTCGGAGCGAATCACCAACGCCATCGAACCACCGACGAAGAACATGACCAAACTGAAAATCAGGTACATGCTGCCGATGTCTTTGTGGTTAGTCGTGAACAACCAACGTGTAAAACCCTTCGCGGGTCCGTGGTGATCGTGGTCGTCGTGGCTCGCGGCTGCGTCCGTCACTGCAGTACTCATTTATGCTATCTCCAGCAGCGCGCCCGTGCGGGCCCGCCGGTATTCCAATCGTTTAGTTCGCGGCAACCGCGTCCGCCTGTTGCGTCGCCAGCCAGGCCGTAAAGGCTTCCGGCTCGACAACCTCGACAACGACAGGCATGTAGCCATGATCCTTGCCGCACAATTCGGCGCACTGACCGCGATAGGTGCCGGCCACCTCGGCGCGGAACCACATTTCGTTCATGAAACCGGGAATGGCGTCTTTCTTTATAGAAAGGTCCGGTACCCACCAGGCGTGAATGACATCGTTCGAGGTCAGCAACAGGCGAACTTTAGCGCCCTTCGGCACTACCAGTGGCCGATCAACTTCAAGCAAGTAATTCTCTACGCTGAAAGGATCGATGCCGGAATTCTTGCGGCGGGCGTCGGCGCTTGTGCGCGCGAGGCTGCTGTAGAACGCAACGTTCTGATCCTGATAACTGTAATGCCACTTCCACTGGTAACCGGTAATAACGACGGTGAGGTCGGACTTACGACTGTCTTCCAGTTTCACGAGCGTTTCGGCCGACGGTATGGCCATCACCAGCAGGATGACGATAGGAATAATCGTCCAGACAATTTCCGCAGTGGTGCTGTGGGAGAAGTCAGCAGGCTGGGCGCCTTGCGACTTTCTGTGTTTGACCATCGAGTAGATCATCGCGCCGAAGACGATGAAGCCAATGGCAACACACCACCAGAACACCATCATGTGCAGGCCGTAAGTTTCGGCGCTTAATTCCGTAACGCCTTCCGGCATGTTCAGCGTCCAGTCCGCAAGAGCATTGCCGGCCGTTAGCAATCCGGCCACGCTGAGGCACAGTTTTCGTATCATCGAAGCTTCACCCGGTGGCGTTGAGGCCACCCAAAATTCATTACAATCCGTAGTTCGTACTCTGACCAATCGTGCACGGGCGAAAACCCCGCTGGTCGCGCAACACAATGTTGCTAACGATAGTGCAACGGTAGCTGATTTATCGCAAAGCCGTCCCGACAACTTCGGCCGACAGGCCAAAATCTAAAGGCGGTTTCAGGGTGGCAAATCAGGGTACCTTTGGGTTCCGCTTAGAATGCGTTGAGTTTCGTTCTGTGTGCGGCTACCCGGTAGTTCCGTTGCCCAGCATCCAAAGCGATGCCGGCTGGTCAAAAAGCCAGCGAAGTTTACTGAAAGCGTCGACGCCTTGCAAACTGCAACAGCGCGCAGCGTCTGTCTAAATCATTTCATTAACAACCACTTAGCCAGCAGTGCTGAAATACCTTGAGGATATTTCGGAGCACATTGCCAGTTAGCGGCGGCGACCACGCAATTCATCGACGCTAATTCGGAATTCGCCGTCCTTGGGCGGCGGCGCGCCACCCCATGCATGTCCGTAAACGAGCTCGAGCGACAGCCGGAGTTGTTGCCCGGACATCTGCGCTCGCAACGAGTCGACGCCAGCCTGAAAACGAGCCTTGCCAGTCAGCGTCTGGCGGCGGCCGGCAAGCGTATTGCGTGCACCGCAAAGGGTGAGGTCACGGAAGCAATCCTGGGTGTCCTTATAGTCAAAATGCAGTCGGTCTACGTCGAGGACGGGGTCGCGCAGGCCGCTCTTGAGCAGGGCATCGCCGATATCGTGCATGTCGGCAAAGCGGCGGATATGGGGCGTATCATCGTCGAACGCATCGCGAAGTTCCGCGATACTGTCGGGGCCGAGCGCGGAGAAGGCAAACAGGCCATCTTTCTTTAGCACCCTGGCCACTTCGCGAAATACCTGCGGCGGCTCCGCGACCCAGGGCAGCAGGAGATTGGCGACAACCACATCGACGCTGTCAGCAACGAGCGGAATGGCCTCGGCATTGGCCTGCAGTTCGCTCGCGCGGGCGAATCGCGAGCGCGCCCGACGTGAGAATTGCAGCATGGCGTGCGAGAGGTCGAGACTCAGAATCCGGCTGCCGCGAAAGCGCTTGCCCAGAATGCGACCCAGTTGGCCGCTGCCAGAGCCCAGTACCAGTACCTGTTTTGCCTCGATCTGCATAGGCAGCAAGCGTTCCAGCAGCCCCTCGCGACACACGTCGAACGCGAAGTCCGCCGCTGCGGCGTCCGCCGCGACCCGGTCAAAGCGCCTGCGCACGTCGCGAAGGCGGGGGTGAGCTGTCTCGTTACTGTTCATGCGCCGGCTAGGATACGGTCAAAGTACCCCGCGGGCGAGGCCCGGCATGCATTCTGCGCAACGGCGAAACCGCGAATAAAGCCTCGATTCAGCAGCAGCCAATCGTGTAGGGCGCGCACATACTGCCTTGGTGAATATCGTCAGCACCCTGCGCTGCCTGTTGCCAACGGTTTGCGTGTTCTGCGCCCAGCCGGTTCACGCTGCGCGGATCTGTGCCGGCTGCAGACAAGATCTGCCACGGCTAGGTGCGGTATGTGCAGCGTGCTGCGAACCGCTGCCGGCCCAGCCGGATGTACCGCTTGCCTGCGCGCGCTGTCAGCAGCGTCCGCCACCCTGGACGGAATGTGTTGCGGCATTGCCATACGAGTGGCCAGTCGACTACGCGCTCAAGGCGCTCAAATTCAAAGCGCAGCTCAGCTACGCGGCGGCTTTCGCGGAACTGATGTTGCCTTTGTTTGACACGCATTTTTCTGAAGTGGATGCGCTATGCCCGGTGCCCCTGCACCGCTGGCGCCAGGCACGACGTGGCTTTAACCAGGCATACGAGCTGTGTCGACCTTTGGCGCGGGCGCGCGGGCTGCCTGTCTCATCAGCGTTGCGCCGTGTTCGTGCAACAGCCGCACAAAGTGGCCTTGGCCGCGCGGCCAGGAAGCGCAATCTGCGTGCAGCATTTGCAATCCGGACGCCCCTTGCGTGTCGCTTTCCGCTGCTGATCGATGACGTCATGACGACCGGCGAAACGTGCTGGCGACTCAGTGAACTGTTGCTGGCTAACGGCGCGGAGCGGGTAGCAGTGCTGACCGTGGCGCGTGCCGCCAGCAGTGCGCACGCGCGGCTGCGGCAAATGACCGGGCGCATCTCATCGCCCACAGGCAAATAGCATGCTGTGTGCGAAAAGAAAGTGTTTAGAGCAGTTTGTCGCGAGGGTCGCGGTGCTACGGTGCTGGGACGGTAAACGTGTAGTGCAGCACTATGCCGATGAACACGACCATGCCAATGTAATGATTGTGCAGAAACGCATTGAAGCAACCATCGCGATCGCGGTTGCGCGCGAGCCACTGGTGCCAGGCCATGAACACAGCGGCAACCAGCAAAGAAAAGTAATACCACGGACCGAGTTCTGCCATGTTGCCAGCGAATACCAGTGCGACCAGCATCAGCCCCTGCAATGCACCGACAATAAACAGGTCCGCATCACCGAACATTATTGCGGTCGACTGCACACCAATTTTCAGGTCGTCTTCGCGATCAACCATGGCGTAGAACGTATCGTAAACCGTAGCCCAGATCAGGGCTGCGAGAAACAGGATCCAGGCAAGTTGCGGTGTCTGCCCGGTTTGTGCCGCGAATGCCATTGGTACCGCCCAGCCGAATGCGGCGCCAAGGAAAAACTGCGGCACTGAAATATATCGCTTGATGAACGGGTACACGATAGTAAGTACTGCGCCAACCGCGGCAAGCATCTGTGCCTGCCGATTCAGCAGCGTCGCGAGGCCGATTGCAATCAACGATAACGCAACGAATAACGCCAACGCTTCCAGTGGCGCGACTGCGCCTGACGGTATTGGTCGGTGGCGAGTGCGTTCGACGTAAGCATCGATATTGCGATCGACGAAATCGTTCAGCACGCAACCGGCAGAGCGCATGACCACGACGCCGATTGCGAAGACGACAAACAGGCCGCTGTCCGGATGCCCTTTGCCCGCCAACCACAATGCCCAGAGTGTCGGCCATAGCAGTAGCCAGATGCCGACCGGCCGATTCAGGCGGGTCAACAGGACATAGTTGCGCAGCTGGTTCAGCAGTGCGGCGTTACCAATGCTGCGATTGACGGGGGGGTTAGTTCTCATGGCTTGCGAGAGTGTACTGATTTACAAGGCGCTGGCCACTGCCAGATGTCCGCTCGCGTCACACTTTGCCGTACCGCCCTGCATCGACAATCCAGCGCCGAACCAGTGCGTTGGCTATTTCGGGACTCTCACTTTGCAATATGCCAGCGGTCTTCTGCACTTTTGGCATCAGCTCGCCGTCGCGACTGAGGTCGGCGATCCGGTATTGCGGCAGCCCGGTCTGGCGTGTGCCAAGCAGTTCACCGGGCCCGCGCAACTCAAGATCGCGTTGCGCTACAACGAAGCCATCGTTGGTGTCGCGCAGTACACCAAGTCGACTGCGCGCAATTTTGCCGAGAGGTTGTTTATACAAAAGTACGCAGTGACTTTGTGCGGCGCCGCGGCCAACCCTGCCGCGCAACTGGTGTAATTGCGATAGCCCCATGCGTTCTGCATTCTCGATAATCATCAGGCTGGCATTGGCGACGTCCACGCCGACTTCGATGACGGTCGTTGCAACCAGTACGTGGATTTCGCCGGCTTTGAAGGCACGCATGATCTCGTCACGTGCCGGACCTTTCATGCGCCCATGCACCAAGCCAACACGCAGCTCCGGCAGTGCATCTGTCAGTTGCGAATAGCTGATTTCTGCCGCCTGGAAGTCGAGTTGTTCGGACTCCTCGATCAGCGGGCAAACCCAGTACGCCTGCTGGCCACGGGCACAGGCTTCGCGAACCCTGTCGATAACGTCAGTGCGCCGGGTCTCGGGTAGCGCGACCGTAGTCACCGGTTGTCGACCCGGCGGCAGTTCATCGATGATGGACGTGTCCAGATCTGCATACGCCGCCATAGCCAGCGTTCGCGGAATCGGGGTTGCCGTCATGACCAGCTGGTGTGGCTGACCAAGCTGATCAGAACCTTTGTCGCGTAAGGCCATGCGCTGATGTACACCGAAGCGATGCTGTTCATCGATTACGATCAGTGCGAGCCGCTGGAACTGAACGCCGTCCTGGAACAACGCATGTGTGCCGATAGTTAATTGTGCGTCGCCGCTCGCGATCGCCGTAAGCGACTCCCGGCGCGCAGCGGCACGCTGACTTCCCGATAACCAGTAAGGCTCGATACCGAGCGGCGATAGCCAGTCCCGGAAGCTCTGCAGGTGTTGCTCTGCCAGTAACTCGGTCGGTGCCATGATCGCGGCCTGCATGCCGCTCGCTATTGCCTGTACGCAAGCAATAGCGGCGACCACCGTCTTGCCAGAGCCGACATCGCCCTGGATCAGCCGCATCATCGGCTGGCTCTTGCCCAGGTCCGCCAGTAATTCTTTTGTCACTCGTTCCTGCGCGCCGGTCAGCTGAAACGGCAGGCTCTTGACGAAGCGGTTGCGTAACTCAGCCGTGCCACGCAGGGCGGGCGCTTTCTCGCGACTCGCCAATCGCCTGAGATTCCTGAGGCTCAGGTAGTGCGCAAGCAACTCTTCGAACGCGAGGCGTTGCTGGCAGGGATGACGACCGTCGGCAAGCTGCACCACGTCTGCGTCGACGGGCGGTTGATGCAGGTAACGGAGTGCCTCGGCAAGAGTTGGCATGCCGAGTTCGCGCCGCACTGCTTCGGGCAACAATTCCTCGGGCGGCATGCGCTGCATGATAGCCAGTGCCTGCAGTGCGAGGCTGCGAATCCGGCCTTGTGGCACGCCCTCAGTCATTGGATAGATGGGCGTCAGTGCGTCACTCGACAGTGGGTTATTGCCGTCGCGAATCACGCGGTACTCGGGATGCACCATCTCCATGCCGTTACTACCGGCACGAGCTTCGCCGAAACAGCAAATCTCCACACCAGGCTGGAACTGCGCTTGTTGTTTTGCCGAGAAGTAGAAAAAACGCAAGGTAAGCTGACCGCTGCCGTCGCCCATGCGAACGAGCAAACTGCGGCGACCACGAAACACTGTTTCCGCCAGCAGCACTTCGCCGCAAACAAGGTTGCGGGTGCCGGGCAACAGTTCACCGATGCGGCGCACGGAGGTGCGATCTTCATAACGCAGGGGTAACAGAAACAGCAGGTCTTCAACCTGCTCGAGCCTGAGCTTTGTGAGTTTCTGCGCGAGTGCCGGGCCAACCCCTTTGAGCGAGGTTAGCGGCGCATGTAATGGTCGCTCGGCCACGGCGTCAGGCATCGTCGCTGGCTTACAGCGCGAGTACCGCCTCGGCTTCTACGTCTGACCCTTTCGGCAAACTTGCCACACCGAGTGCGGCGCGTGCGGGGTATGGCTGCTCGAAGTACTCTGCCATCACCTCGTTTACAGTTGCGAAATTGGCAAGGTCTGTCAGGTAAATTGTCAGCTTCACGATATTGTCCATCGAGCCGCCGGCCGCTACGGCAACTGCGCTCAGGTTGTCGAATACCTGGCGCGTGCGTGCGGCAAAATCGCCGCTGACGAGCTCCATCGTTTTCGGGTCGAGAGGAATCTGCCCGGACAGGAACACGAGGCCACCTGCAGCGACAGCCTGTGAGTAAGTGCCGATTGCCGCGGGTGCGTTATCACTGTGTATGGCTTTTCTGGACAAGCTGTTCTCCTGCAAGCGCTATTCGGATTCAGGCGCAGTCGCGTGATACGCGCACTACATTTGGCATCTTGCGTACGCTGCGCATGATGTTGGCAAGATGCGTGCGATCTTTTACCACGATCAGGAAGGTTAGTTCAGAACAGTCTTCATGTCGGTCAGCAACCGCGACTTGTTCAATATTGGAACCCTCATCAGCAATGGTTGCAGCCACTTCAGCAAGCACGCCAGTGCGATTGATCGTATCAACGCGAATCTGCGTGGGAAATTCGCGCGCAACTTCTTTTTCCCAGCTTACCGATATCCACTTGTCGGGCTGTTTGCGGAAATTAGACAAATTGCCGCAATTATTGCGATGAATCACGATGCCGCGACCCGTGCTGAGATAGCCCATGATCTCGTCGCCCGGAATTGGGAAGCAACATTTGGCGTACGACACGACGAGACCTTCCGTGCCCGCGATCGTGAGGCTGGCAGAGGTTTCCTTATCTCCTCCCTCCTCGTTGAGGCCAAGCAGAAAGCGCGCGGTAAGTGGCGCGAGCCGCTCACCCAGTCCGAGTTGTTCGAACAGATTCTCTGGGCCATCAAGGCCGAGTTCGTTCAACGCCTCGCGCAAACGTACTTTGCCCACTTTTCGAATTGACGAGCCGAGGTCCTTTAACGAGCGATCCAGCAGACGCTTGCCAAGATCCGTCGATTCGCTTGAGCGCATATGCTTCATGTACAGACGAATAGCGGAACGCGCTTTCGCCGTTGTTACGAACGTCACCCAGTTTGGATTGGGTTTAGCACCGCGTGCCGTGATGATCTCGACGGTCTGGCTGTTCTGTAACTGCGTTCTCAAGGGCACAAGATTGCGATCTATTTTCGCGGCGACGCAACGATTGCCGACATCCGTGTGCACGGCGTAGGCAAAGTCAACTGTAGTCGCGCCCTTTGGCATCGGCATGATGTCGCCTTGTGGCGTGAACACGTAAATCTTGTCGGGGAACAGGTCAACTTTGACGTTCTCGAGAAACTCTTCGGAACTGCCCTGCTCCTGGATTTCCACCAGCCGTGACAACCATTCGCGCGCGCGTCGTTGTGGCGTCGCGCTGGACTTGTCCTCAGCTTTGTACTGCCAGTGTGCTGCAACGCCGGATTCAGCAACCCGGTTCATCTGCGTAGTGCGAATCTGTACTTCGAGCGGCAAGCCTTTCGGTCCGAACAGGGTGGTGTGCAATGACTGGTAACCATTGATGCGAGGAATGGCGATGTAGTCTTTAAACCGTCCTGGCATAGGCTTATACAAGCCGTGCACGATACCCAGCACGCGATAGCAGGTATTCACGTCGTCGACGACGATGCGGTAGCCGTACACGTCAACAATGTCATTTAGCAGCCGCTTCTTTTCCGACATCTTTTTATAGATGCTGTAGAGGTGCTTCTCGCGACCAATCACTTCGCCCTTGATGCCCTGTTCTTCCAGGGCTTTGCGGATGCGTTCCGACATCTTGCGCAGGCTCTGCCGCTGGTTGCCCTTGCTCTTGCGCAGCGCTTTTTCAAGAACCCGGTAGCGATACGGATGCAGGTAGCGCATGCCGAGGTCTTCCAGATCAACCTTCATGCGATTGATGCCGAGTCGATTGGCTATGGGTGCATAAATTTCCAGGGTTTCGCGCGCAATGCGGGCCTGCTTGTCACGCGGCATCGAATCCAGGGTGCGCATGTTATGCAGGCGATCGGCAAGCTTGACGAGGATGACGCGAATATCCTCAATCATCGCCAGCATCATCTTGCGAAAACTTTCCGCCTGCGCCTCGGCGCGGCTGTGAAAGTGCATCTGGTCGAGCTTGCTTACAGCATCAACCAGGGTCGCGATTTCCGCGCCGAATTCTGCTTCGAGTTCGGTCAGGACAGTGGGCGTGTCTTCGACAACATCGTGCAGTATGGCCGCGGCAATTGCCTGAGCGTCCATATGCATGTCAGCGAGAATGCTGGCGACGGCAACCGGGTGGGAGATGTAGGCTTCGCCGCTACGCCGGACCTGGCCCTCGTGAGCGGTAGCGCCAAAGCGGTACGCTTTAACAACCAGCTTTATCTGTTCCGGCGGCAGGTACACTCGCAGCTTGGCGAGCAGTTGCCGCAAGCCGTGATCACGGCGGGCAACGCTGCCAGGAAGTCTTGCTAGAAAGGATGCGGCGTAGTCCATGCTTCATGATACCCACTCATCGGGCTGGCCGCGGTAGCGCATCGGCGCTCAGTCCCCGATCGAGATGCCTCGCATCGGCAAAGCCTCTTCAGTGCTTTCCTGCTGCATGAAGTCTTCGACCTGTGGCTGCTCGATTTCGTCGAGGATCGCCGGGGTGATGTGGCCGGCTGCGATTTCGCGCAAGGCAATCACAGTCGGCTTGTCATTCTCACGCTCTACGAGGGCATCTGCGCCGTGGGCAACGCGGCGGGCGCGTTTGGCGGCAACCAGTACCATCTCGAAGATATTGTCGATGTTGTGCAGGCAGTCCTCGACCGTAATTCGGGCCATGGGGGTAATTCTCCGTAACCGGCCGTAGCCGTAGTGGTCGACCCGGAAAGCGCGTAGCGCTGATTCCAGGGTCTGAATTTTCGCAAATGACCGGCCAGTTTACAGGAGTTTTTCCGGATTACGCCAGAATCTTTTCGATCTGCAGACGCATGCGCTCGCTGCGACAGGCCTCGCTGCGGCCTTTGAGGACGGCCTCAAGCTCGCGCACGGCCTCGTCCAGGTCATCATTGATGATGCAGAAATCGAAATCGTCCCAATGAGACATATCGGTCAGTGCATCTCGCAAACGCCGTTCAATCACCGCATCACTATCCGTCCTGCGGTCGCGCAAGCGCCGTTCCAGTTCCCGGCGGGAGGGTGGCAGGATAAAAATGCTGCACGCTTCGGGCATGGACTCGCGAACCTGTTCTGCCCCCTGCCAGTCGATCTCGAGCAGGACGTGATGGCCCGCTGCAAGGTGCTCTTCGACCTGGCTGCGGCTGGTGCCGTAGTGGTTGTCGAACACCAGCGCGGATTCGAGTAGCTCGCCGCGCTTCTGCATTTCAAGAAAGTCGGTGAGGTTGACAAAAAAGTAGTCGCGGCCGTTTTCCTCGTTATGTCGCTTCTGGCGAGTGGTGTAGGAGATCGAAAAGCGAATGTCCGGGTTGCGGGCTACCAGTTTCTTCACGAGCGTAGTCTTGCCCGCCCCCGAGGGTGCCGCAATGACGAACAGGCGTGCCTGGCGCTCGCTGCCGCTTGCGGTACTGCTTGGTTTCGTCCTGTCTATCGTCCTGCTCCGGAATGTGCGGCTGGCGCTCACTGCCGCCAGCTGGCCTTGCCAGGTTAAGTCGCTGTTTCAAGCGCATTCTAAAGGCTGAGTGCGCAGCCTGACGTGCGCCATGTCCCGCTGGCACTATTCGATATTCTGAATTTGCTCGCGCATTTGCTCGATCAGAACTTTCAGGTCGACGGCGGCCCGGGTCGTTTCCGTGTCGGATGACTTTGATCCCAGGGTATTGGCCTAGCGATTCAGCTCCTGCATCAGGAAGTCCAGTCGGCGCCCAACCGGCTCAGCGCCCTGCAGGTTCTGGCGAATCTCGCTGATATGACTTTCCAGGCGATCCAGCTCTTCATCGACATCAAGCTTCTGGCTGAGCAACGCGAGTTCGACCTCAAGACGGGCCGGATCGGCAACGACATCCAGCCGCGCTATTCGCTCTTGCTGTTTTTCCCGAACGTGTCTCAGTACCTCCGGCATCCGCTCACGCACGCTGGCGGCAATGCCAAGAATATCGTTGCAACGAGAGCTCAGCATCTCGTCGATGCGACTGCCCTCGCTGGCACGCATGGCGTTCAGCGCGCTTAAGGTCTCATCGAGAACGGCGCTGGCAGCGGTGAAGAGCGGTTCTACGTCGACAGGCGGCTCTTCCAGAACACCCGGCCAGCGCAGTACATCGAGTGGGTCCAGTGCGCGGGTTTCCGGCAAGATCGACCCGAGTTCCGCAGCGCGTTCGGCCAGTCGTGCGACCAGCTCACGATTGAGCGGCAGACTGCGTTCTGCGCTCGCTGCACGCCGAAAATGCAGGTGACAATCTACTTTGCCGCGCTGCAATACGGCGCCCACTTGCGCTCGCAGCGCGGTTTCTTTTGCCCGCAACTCGTCCGGCAGACGAAAGCTGACGTCCAGGTAGCGATGGTTCACCGCCCGCAGCTCGCACGTCAGGGTGCCAAGTGGCGTTTCCGCAATCTGCCGGGCAAAGCCGGTCATACTATGCAACATTAAGAAATCCCTGATAAATTGATGCGCTGTCTAAACTGTTGTGCGGGTCACAGACTCGCGAGAGCGGGGTACGCCATAGTGACACCGAGGCGACACGGGGCGGCCGACATACTAATGGAACGCCGCCGCGCACAGAAGTTTTTGCACAGGCCGGAGCGATATCGTCGGTGAATTCTTCGCCAAGAGAGAAGTGTTAGCAATACAGCAGGAGATTGGGAACCCGCGGTCCTGCCGGCGCCTAGCTGGCCGTAACAGTGACCAATCCAGAACAGCATGCAGATCGAATACAGCAAAATATCGGCGCTCGGTGATCGCCAGGACAACCAGGATCGGGGTGCCATCGTGGTCGCGGACCAGGCGGTCCTGATGCTCGTGTTCGACGGCATGGGCGGCCATTCAGATGGCGCGCGTGCCGCGGAAACCGGGATCAGGGTTGTCCAGGACATGTTCACCAAGATGCGTTTACCGATCTTTGATCCGCAGGGATTCCTGTATGCGGCCATGGCCCGTGCGCACGACGAGGTTGTCGCTCTCGGCGTCGACCTCGCTGTTGATTTTCGACCGCGCGCAACCAGCGCGGTATGCCTGGTGCAGGAATCCGGTACCTACTGGTGCCACGTCGGTGACAGCCGCATCTACCAAATGCGCAACGGCCGACTGGTCGGCCGCTCGCGCGATCATAGCCATGTAGAAGTACTGATACGCGAAGGTGCAATTACTGAAACAGAAGCACTGAGTCATCCGATGCGCAATTTCGTCGAATGCTGTCTTGGCGGCGATGCGCCAGTGCCGGATATGAGCATTACCCGCAAACTGCCAATGCAGCCGGGCGACGTGCTGCTGGCTTGCAGCGATGGCCTTTGGTCAGGTCTTAGTGATGAAGAAATCTCGCTGGTAGCGGGCCGTAAAGACAAGACGGTCAGCGAAAACCTGAAAACCCTGAGTGTGAAGGCGCTAACCACCAATGCGCCGTACAGCGACAACACGACCGGCACAATGCTGCGTTTTCTCAGCAACTGAAAATCGCCAGATCGCGTTCGCGTCGTTGAAACTGCCCGCCCGGCAGGCGAAATTCAGTAAACTACCCCGCTCTTTAGTCCCCGCTCGCCTGCTTGCTGGCGTGTGCGGTCATTCCCCCAATTCAGGAGCTTGCAATGCGACCCAGTGGCCGCGCCGCTAACGATCTGCGAACTGTCCGTTTCGTGCCCGATTTCACCATCCATGCCGAGGGCAGCGTGCTTGCCGAATTCGGCGACACCCGGGTGTTGTGCACAGCCAGCGTCGAGCGCCGGGTACCCCCGTGGATGCGCGGCCAGGGCGGTGGCTGGGTCACCGGCGAATACGGCATGTTGCCTCGTGCAACCCATTCCCGCTCGGGTCGTGAGGCGGCGCGCGGCAAACAAAGCGGTCGAACCCAGGAGATTCAGCGGCTGATTGGCCGCTCGCTGCGGGCAGCGATGGATCTCAAGGGCCTGGGCGAGCGCACCGTCACCCTCGACTGCGATGTGTTGCAGGCTGACGGTGGCACGCGCACAGCGGCAATCAGTGGTGCCTATGTTGCACTCAGCATGGCGATGAGCCGGCTGTGCAAGGCCGGTGAGCTAAAGCGCAACCCGCTGCACGGCCAGATCGCGGCGGTGTCAGTCGGAATATTCAACGGCGCTCCCGTACTCGATCTGGACTATGCCGAGGATTCCAACGCGGAAACCGATATGAATATTGTGATGAACGAAGCCGGACGATTCATTGAAGTTCAGGGGACGGCCGAGGGCCACGCATTTGCTCGCGATGAGTTAAACAGCTTGCTCGATCTGGCCGCGGCCGGCGTGAACGAAATCATGGCGGTGCAAACGGCTGCACTGGCATCCATCTGAGCGGAGGCGGAACGTGACCGAGCGGCGCATTGTCCTGGCCACGAGCAACCGCGGCAAGCTAAGCGAGCTTGAAGTTCTGCTGCAACCGCTGGGTATCGAAGTGCTGCCTCAATCTGCGTTTGCCGTGCCAGACGCGGTCGAAGACGGCAACAGTTTTGTCGCCAACGCCCTGATCAAGGCACGCCACGCGGCGAAACTGTCGGGCCTGCCAGCCATTGCTGACGATTCGGGGCTGGCGGTGGACGCATTGCACGGTGCGCCGGGCGTGCTCTCATCGCGATACGCTGGCGCCGGCGCCAGCGACGAGGACAACATCGACAAACTGCTGGCTGCGCTGACCGAGGTGCGGGGCGAGGGGCGCGCCGCGGGATTCCACTGTGCGGCCGTGTTCGTCGGCAGTGCTGACGACCCGGCACCGCTGATTGAAGAGGGCATCTGGCGCGGGCGTATTCTCGAGGCGCGCAGTGGTAGTGGCGGCTTCGGCTACGATCCGGTGTTCTTCGATCCGACGGCCGGTTGCAGCTCGGCCGAGCTGACCGCTCAGCAGAAGAATGCCCGCAGTCATCGCGGCATCGCTTTCCGGGCGCTCTCCGCGGAGCTTGCAGAGCGATGGGCGTGAAACTGCCACTGGCGTTGTACCTGCACCTCCCCTGGTGCGTAAAAAAGTGCCCCTACTGTGACTTCAACTCCCACCGCGCCGGCGACAATCCGCCGCGGGAACGCTATATCAGCGCGCTGGCTCAGGACCTCGCCTACGAGGCGGCACGCGCGGGCGGGCGGCCGCTCACCAGTATTTTTATCGGTGGCGGAACGCCCAGCTTGTTTAGCGGTGAGGAAATAGGCCAGATCCTGACGGCTGTTCGCGCGCACTTCGATCTGGCGCCGAACATCGAAATCACGATGGAGGCAAACCCCGGTACCGTCGAGCGGCACAATCTTGGTGGCTACCGTCAGGCTGGCGTTAATCGTTTGTCACTTGGCGCGCAGAGTTTCGATGCCGGCTGCCTGCAGCGCCTGGGGCGCATTCACGGTCCCGACGATATCGGTTTTGCGTTCAATGATGCCCGCGATGCAGGTTTCACCAATATTAATCTGGACCTGATGTTCGCCTTGCCGGGGCAGTCCCTGGAGATGGCGGCCAGTGATCTCGCCAGTGCCGTTGCGCTGCAGCCTGAGCATCTGTCGCTGTACCAGCTGACTCTCGAGCCCAACACGGTATTCCACCAGAAACCGCCAGCGGACCTGCCGGATGACGAGCTGAGCTGGGATATGCAGGAAGCGGCATTCGGGTATCTGGTCGAGGCCGGCTACCGACGTTACGAAATTTCAGCCTTCTCCCGGGATGGCCTGGCTTGCCAGCACAACCGCAATTACTGGCAGTTCGGTGATTACCTTGCTGTCGGAGCGGGCGCGCATGGCAAGCTGACCACGAATGCCGGGCAAGTACTCCGCTACAGGAAGCCCGCACATCCGCAAACCTGGATGGAGTGTGCAGAACGCGGCGATCTGGACCAGCACATGCCGCAGCCGCTGACGGCGCCTGATCTCGTATTCGAGTTCATGCTCAACGCATTGCGGTTGCCAGAGGGTTTCCAGGAGCAGGATTTTGAGGAACGTACCGGTCTGTCGTTCGCAGCGGCAAGCGGCAAAGTGGCTGAATTGGCCGGGCGCGGCCTGCTGGAGCCGGCGGAACAGCGTGGCTGGCGGCCGAGCGAGCTGGGTTTACGCTTCCTGAATGAGCTGCAGGCGCATTTTTTGCCACCAGATGACTCCACCGTGAGCCGCCCATGAAGCATCCAAAATGTTCCACGCGAAGGCCTTTATACACAAGCCGGGGCTTACGCTGCATTCTTAGCATAATAATGACCGTTGCTCAGCGGCGCTCTGCGGAAAGAGTGATAAACCATTGTTTTGCAAAGGTTTAACAAATTGGACACAAAGTAGACATTTTAATACTGGGGCTTTAAAAATGCCGACTTAGCGCATCCACTCAATTTTCTTCCACAACCTTATCCACAGGTTTTGTGGATAACGACGGAGCGCTTTTCGGGGCTTGCAGCTGGCCGCACTTCGCATTATGCTACGCGCCCTTTTTGTGCCGTGCTTACGCCGGAGACACTTCAATGAAAGCCAAGATTCACCCGAACTACAGCGAGACCAAGGTTACTTGCAGCTGTGGCAACGAGTTCCTGACCCGTTCGACCCTCGGCGAGGATCTGGCAATCGAAGTTTGCTCTGCCTGTCACCCGTTCTACACCGGCAAGCAGAAAATTCTCGATACTGGCGGCCGCGTCGATAAATTCCGCAAGAAATACGGCATCAACTCGAAGCCTTCCGCCGCCGAGTAAGCCGCGCGCCTTCCGCACAACGCGGAGGCTTGCCCATGACGTGCACCAGCCACCCCGCTGCCCCTTGGCAGGCAGGGCGTGAGAACGGATAGCGGCTCCTGTGAAGGAGCTGCAGGCCTTTGTTCGCGCGCTGACGATCCGCAGCAGGATGGATTGTCGCGCAAATGGGAGTGGCCGTTGTTCCGCGATAGCCCGGCGAACCCCGCTTGACCCATAATACGGTCGTGGCGATGCCACTGTATTTTCTTGCGTCGGTAGTTTTTTCCGTCGCGACGTATACTTGTCTGGTGCTATGAGGCGCCATTCCTGACCAAAGGACAATTATGAGTAAAGACGCTTACACGCTGACCGGCCCAAAAGGCACTGCGGGCACCGAGCTGCCGGTGCACAAGGGAACCATGGGCCCGGATGTCATCGACATCACCCGCTTGCATCAGCAGGAAGGCGTTTTTACCTATGATCCTGGCTTCGGCGCGACCGGCTCCTGTGAAAGCCAGATCACGTTTATCGATGGCCAGAAGGGCATACTCCTGTACCGCGGTTACCCGGTCGAGCAGCTGGCGGCCAAATCGAATTTCATGGAGATCGCCTACCTGCTGCTGTACGGGGAGTTGCCGAATACAGAAGAGCTGGGGAAATTCGACCACTCCATACGCACCCATACGATGCTCAACGAGGGCATGCTGCGCTTCTTCACTGGTTTCCGTTACGACGCGCACCCGATGGCAATGCTGTCTGCAGTAGTCGGCTCAATGTCCGCCTACTATCACGACACCATGGACGTTAATAACCCGGACGCCCGCGAAGTATTCGCCCATCGCATACTGGCGAAAATGCCCACGATCGCAGCGGCGGCCTACAAGCACACTTGCGGCCAGCCATTCGTTTACCCGCGCAACGATCTCGGTTACTGCGAAAACATGTTGCAGATGTTCTTCGCTGTGCCGGCGGAGCCTTACGAGATTGATCCGATCGCTGCCGAAGCACTGGATCTGCTTTTCATCCTGCACGCAGACCACGAACAGAATTGTTCCACCTCTACCGTGCGCATGGCCGGTAGTTCTGGCGCGAATCCGTATTCAGCGATCGCTGCGGGCATTTCAGCCTTGTGGGGACCGGCGCATGGCGGTGCTAACGAGGCGGTCCTGAAAATGCTGGAAGCGATCGGCGATGCGAAAAACATTCCGAAGTACGTCGCGAAAGCCAAGGACAAGAACGATCCGTTCCGGCTGATGGGTTTCGGCCATCGCGTGTACAAGAATTTCGACCCCAGGGCGACGATCATTCGCGAGATGTGCCATAAGGTGCTGAAGCAGATGGGCCGCACCAATACGCCTCTGTTCGACCTTGCGCTCGAGCTCGAACAGTTTGCGCTCAAGGACGAATACTTCGTTGAGAAAAACCTGTATCCGAACGTCGATTTCTATTCCGGCATTATCTATCGCGCTCTCGGTATTCCGGCCTCGATGTTTACCGTAATGTTCGCAATTGGCAGAACGGTTGGCTGGACCGCGCACTGGCGGGAGATGATCACAGACCCGAACGGTCGTATCAGTCGCCCACGCCAGCTGTATACGGGCGCACCGACCCGCGACTATGTCGCGATCGATCAGCGCTGAAGGCAATCGACAAGCCAAAAAAAAACCCGCTTCCGGCGGGTTTTTTTTGGACTGACTTTGGCCGCATCCGTTTAGAGCGCGCGCTCGCCGAGTAGCTGGCGGACGGCGCTCGCATCGGCGCGGCGCATGGGTTTGCCATCTATCGGGCTGATCGGCGCCTGGCGTATGCCGTCGAACGGGAACACCGTCGCTTCGATTGACGCGTCCAGGTGGTCAAAACGAAACGCCGCGAAACGTTCCGCTTGGTTGCGCCGGCTCTTCAGGCGCCGTTCGAACGGCTTGTATGGAATCAGACCGCGGTCGAGTACATAAGCAATTTTTTCCGGCGTATCGGTAAATACATGCAGGTTAATCGCCGAGGTTTCACCGGCAGTGCCACTCAGCACCGGCCCTACGAGTCTGGGTGAGTAGTCGGCCAGCATCTCCATCGCGGAAAGAGCGGCATTACGCAACGCCTGCAGAAAATTGCTGTGTGATTCGCGGCCGAACAGTGCGAGATGCTCGCTGACGGCTTGTTCGATTTCCGAATTGCGTGGCAGCGAGCCAAGCTCGCTCATTCCCAGCCGTTCGGCAGCCTTTATTTTTGCCAGGCGATAGTCCTGGATGCCCTGCTCGCAAATAATGCGGGCCGCCTCCTGCGCAAGCACCTGGCGCGCGCGATCGCTACCGATGACGCCTCGTCTGCTCATGTTAAAAGAGCGCTTCCCTGAACCTGAGACAACGTGCGCAGTGTATTACGAGCCAGTACCGGGAGCCAGTGTTCTGCATGGCCGCGCCAAGGCCGGGTTCCGCAGGTGTTTTCGACAGGCACTCGCCGATTAAAAAATAACCTCGCCAGCGGGCGGTTCCTCTTCTTCGAATTCGTAAGCGTCGTCCTGGTTGAATGGATCGTCGGGCGCAATCGCCTGTTCACACTCCGGTATATGACCGACCCGGAACAGTTCGAACATCAGCTCTTCAGGGGGCGTGCGGAAGTCGGCCGGACAGCCGGTTAGCTTTGATATGCGCACGGTGACTATCCCCTCCGGCGTCGGCTGTCGATGCTCAGGAGCGCCGGCGAGGGCGATCCGGGCGAACTCCACCCAGACCGGCAACGCGGTACGCGAGCCCTCTTCGCCCGGTCCCAGCGGATCGTAGTTGTCGTAGCCGATCCAGACGATCGAGGCCATGTCGCCGTTGAAGCCGGCAAACCAGGCGTCGCGGCGATCATTGGAGGTGCCTGTCTTGCCCGACAGGTCGTTGCGCCCCAGCACGCGTGCCCGTCGCCCGGTGCCGCGCTGAATAACGTCACGCATCATGTCGGCAATAATGTATGCATTTTGTGCGCTGATAATGCGCGGTGCGAGTTTCACATGGGCGAACAGTTCGGGTGCTTCCGTCGCGTCCGGCTGATAGGTCTCTGCGATATCCGCCATGCGCAGCAATGTCGCTTCATCTGTCGTAGAGCGCTCTATTGGTGCCGCGGGCTTTGGATCCAGGGCTGCAATGGCTTCGCTTTCCGGGTCAGCATCGAGGTCGCTGTCAATGATCTGTGCCGGTTCACAACGCGGACAAACAATCTCCGGTTCTGCTCGGTACAGCACTTCATTGTCTGGTCCGAAGATGGAATCGATGACGTACGGTTTCACGGCATAGCCGCCGTTGGCAAAGGTTGCGAAGGCCTGCGCCATGTCGAGCGGTGTGGCGTTACCACCACCCAGCGCGAGCGAGCCGTTGCGTATTAGCGTGGCAGGACCAAAGCCGAAAGGTTCGAGGTGGCGAACGGTGTTGCCGATACCCGTGTTGTTCAGCAGCAAGCGCACAGAGGCGAGGTTCATCGAGCGCACGAGGGCCTCGCGCATGCGTTGTTCGCCGTAAAAGCGGCCGGTGTAGTTGACGGGTCGCCAGACCGCTTCAAGTTCCGAGGAGGTGATAACGACCGGCGCATCCAGCAACAAGGTGGCTGCCGTGCTGCCGTGCTCCAGGGCGGCGGAGTAGATAAACGGCTTGAAGGAGGAGCCGGGCTGGCGCGATGCCTGGGTTACACGGTTGTACTTGCTGATGGAAAAATCGAAGCCACCGGTGAGGCTCGTAATTGCGCCGTCATTCGGATCCAGCGAAACGACAGCGCCCTGCGCGCGCGGAGCCTGGGCCAGCGCGTAACCGCCAGCCTGGATAGGCATGATGTAAATAACATCGCCCACGGCCAGTACGTCCGCAACGCCTGTTGGTGCGGGGCCGCGGGTTTCCGCATCAATGTACGGCCGTGCCCAGGAAATGCCGTACCAGGGCAAAGATTCACGGGCGCCGTCGTGCAACAGAATGTTCGCACTGTTGTCGTCGTTCAGGCCGACCACTAATGCAACCTGCAGGCCGCCGGGATTGCTGTAGCCATCCAGCATTGCCTGTGTTTCCTCCGGCCATTCAGTAAACGGCAGGCTTAACAGCTCCGGGGCCAGATCGACGTGGGCTATCGGGCCCTGGAAACCGCGCCGCCGTGAGAACTCCAGCAAACCGTTCTTTAATGCGTAATTTGCGCCGCGCTGCATGCTGGAATCGAGCGTTGTGACGACCTTGTAGCCGGCCGAGTAAGTCGCTTCCCCGAAGCGTTCGAGCATTTCGCGACGGACCATCTCGGCGATATAGGCGGCCGACAATTCCGTAGCCGTGCCGTGCAGCCTCGACATCACGGGTTCGGCTACGGCCAGGTCGAAGGTGGTGCTGTCTATGTAGTCCAGATCACGCATACGGCCCAGCACGTAATCGCGGCGCATGCGCGCATTCGCCGGACTGCGCACCGGGTTGTAAAACGACGGTGCCGGCAGCACGCCGGCGAGAATGGCGGCCTCGCTGACACTTATATTGCTGAGCGGCTTGCCGAAATAGACTTGTGCTGCAGCGGCAACGCCGTATGCACGCTGGCCGAAGAACATCTTGTTCAGGAACAGCGACATAATTTCCTGCTTGCTGAATTCCTGCTCGATCTTCCAGGCCAGGAAAGCCTCGCGAAGTTTGCGGCTGAACAGGCGCTCACGGGTCAGGAAGTAATCGCGCGCGAGTTGCTGGGTGATGGTGCTGCCGCCCTGGCCGCGAGAGCCGGAACGCAGGTAATTAACGAGTGCCCGCATGATGCCGATCGGGTCGACGCCCGGATGACTGAAGAAGCGACTGTCTTCCGCAGCGACGAATGCGTTGACCACATGGGGCTGTAATTCGTCGAAATCGATAATAATGCGCCGGCGCTCGCCGACTTCCTCGATCAGCCGGCCATCACGACTGAAAATGCGCAATGGAATCTGTAGCGGAATGTCGCGAATGGTCTCCGCTGCCGGCAATCCGGGGGCCACGTAATGCCAGGCGCCTATGACACCAGCCGTGATGCCCATAGCGCTGCAAAGTGCGAGCCCGGCAGCCAGGGCGAGCCAGCGCCGCAAGCGCGGGCGGCGTTTAGCAACGGTTTGTGGAGTTTCGTTGTTGTGCATAAATTCGACCGTAATGACACGGAATCGTTAAAAAAGAGGGCGTAAGGGCCGCCGGACGACCGTATAATTGCGCATCTGGCGGCTGTGTCGGAATGACAGGAATAATATCGGGGGCGACCAGCGCCGAATAATAGCCAGCAATGCAAGGTAGCTGCAATGGCCGTCCGGACCGGTGCCGCACACCTTCCGTAGGCAACTGGCTGTCGCTGGCGGGTCCGGGTTGCGCCAGCCGAGCAGTAATGCTCTGGCGAGGGGAATGCCGAGTCACTAACTGGTTCACGGAATTGACCTCGCACGGGGCAGTAGGATTGCTCATCTGTGGTTCGTGAACAAAGTCACGTTTTATTTAACATTTTGTTGATATATAGTTAAATCGTTTTGCTCAAGCCCAACCTAATTTTGGGCCGCAACTTACCGACTTAGAAGGAAAAATAAGGTGCTCTTCCGGAAGAAATCCCAACCATTGCTGGGCCTGGATATCACGACTTCGTCGGTGAAGCTTATTGAGCTATCCCAAAGCGGAAAGCGCTTTCGCGTCGAGTCTTATTCGGCCGAACCGACGCCACCGAGCTCGGTTAATGAAAAAGCCATCGTCGATGCCAAAGCGGTCGGAGAAGCGATTCGCCGCGCTGTCAAACGCGCCGGCGCCCGCGCAACCGATGCCGCTATCGCGATTAGCGGTGACGCGGCCATTACCAAGGTCATCCAGATGCCATCCAGCCTCTCCGAGCGCGATCTCGAAGGGCAGGTGGAAATCCAGGCTGACCAGTACATACCGTTTCCCATGGACGAGGTCAGTTTTGACTTTGAAGTGGTCGGCGCCAACGAAAACGATCCGGAGTTGATGGACGTACTACTGGTTGCTACCCGGACCGAGAACGTTGAACAACGGCAAAATGCGGTGCAGGCAGCCGGCCTGCATGCACAAATCGTTGATGTTGAAGCCTTTGCGCTGGAAAATGCTTGTGCGCTCCTCGCTCACCAGATGCCAGACAACGGCATGGGCCAGTCGGTCGCAATTGTCGATATTGGCGCGAGCAGCACTACGTTCAGCGTACTGCACGACCTCAAAGTCATCTATACGCGTGACTTTTCCTTCGGTGGCCAGCAGCTGACCGAGGAAATCATGCGTACTTACGGTCTGTCGATGGAAGATGCCGGTCGCGCCAAGAAACAAGGCGGCCTGCCCAGCAATTACCAGCCGGAAGTGCTGGAACCGTTTGTTGATGACATGACCCAGCAGGTTAGCCGCTCGCTGCAGTTCTACCTCGCCTCCGGCGGCGGTCGCGAACAACCTGACATGATCCTGGTGTGTGGCGGTTGCGCCAACATTCCGGGCATTGCCGATGTGATTTCAAGCAGGGTGGGAATTCCAACGGAGATTGGTGACCCGCTCGGCCAGATGAAAATAAGTTCAAAAGCCAAGTCCCAGGGAGTGCACAAGGACGCTACCGCGCTACTGACGGCTTGTGGCCTTGCACTGAGGAGCTTCGACTAACATGCCACGCATTAACCTCCTCCCCTGGCGCGAAGCGGAACGCAAGCGGCGACAACGTGATTTTCTGATCTCCGTTGGCGCGGCGCTGGGTGTCGGCGCTGTTGTTGTCGGCCTACTCTTATTTGTATACAGCCAGCGTATTGATCACCAGCTTGAGCGCAACGCGCGTCTCGAAGCCGAGATTGTTGAGCTGGAGAAAAGCATTACCGAAATTGACGGCCTTGAGCGGCAGAAAGAACGACTGCTGGCGCGCATGGAGATCATCGAGCGTTTGCAGGGTAGCCGTCCGGAGATCGTGCATTTGTTTGACGAGATCACCCGCCAGTTACCGGAAGGCGTTTACCTGACCGGAATGAAGCAGATAGGCGCGGAAGTAGAGCTCCGCGGCATTGCGCAGTCTTCCACCCGGGTCTCCGCACTGATGCGCCGCATTGACGCATCCGAATGGCTGACCGACCCGAGCGTCGTTCGAGTTGAGACAACCGAAGCCGGGCCGGGCCGCAGGGCTGAGTTCGTTGTCACTCTGAAACAGGTCGTGCGAATAGACGACGACATGGAGGACGCCGGATGAATGTCGTAGAGGAACTCAAGAGCCTTGACGTCAATGACGTTGGGCGTTGGCCGCTCCCTTTCCGGGTTGCGGTAATTATTATCGCCTTCGTGGCGGTAGTCGGACTTGGCTGGTATTTCAAAGTCATGCAGGACATGGCGCCGCGGCTGCAGCGCGCTGAAACCGATGAGCAAAACCTGCGGGTTACCTTTGAAAACAAGCAACGCAAGGCTGCGAACTACGATGCATACCGCGCGCAGTTGACCCAGATGGAGCAGTCATTCGGCACCATGTTGCGGCAGTTGCCTGGCGAGACCGAGATTCCCAGCCTGATTGTCGATATTTCGCAAACCGGACTGGCCGCTGGCCTTCAGGAAAAGCTGTTTCAGCCACAACCTGAAATGCCCAAGGATTTTTACGCCGAGAAGCCGATCAAGATCAGCCTTTCCGGCGGTTATCACGAGATTGCCAATTTTGTCAGCGGTGTCGCTGCTTTGCCGCGAATCGTGACCTTGCATGACATTGTTATCACGCAGGATAACGCCAATACCTTTGACGGTCTGACTATGGAAGTGACCGCCAAGACCTATCGTTACCTTGAAGAGGAGGCACAATAATAATGAAAACGTCTCTTCTTAAAAGCGCACTGGCGCTCATCCTTGCTTCTGTTGTCACCGCCTGCGGCGGCAGCATGGACGACCTTGATCGCTATATTAATGACACCAAAGCGCGCCCGGGCGGCCGTATCGATCCATTGCCCGAGATCAAGCCCTACGAAGTATTTACGTATGTCGCCGATGCGGAAGGTATGCGTTCGCCGTTCGTTCCGGACTCGCCTCAGGCGAATTCAGGCAACGCGGCGAACAATACGCGTCCGGATCGCGATCGCAGTCGTGAGTACCTTGAGGATTATCCTCTCGATGCGCTGCGCATGGTTGGAACGATGGAACTTGGTGGTGTGAATTTCGGCCTGGTGATTACGCCGGAAGGAATTATTGAGCGTGTGGTGCCTGGCAATTACATCGGTCAGAACGACGGTCGAATTGTCAGCGTGACGGAATCTGAAATCGAATTGGTAGAGATTATTTCTGATGGCATCGGCGGCTACCTCGAGCGGGAAGCGGCTGTAGTTCTGACGAACTAGCGCCTGAATGAAACTGGGAGTATTGGGAATGACGTTCAAAAACAAGCCGACCAACGGCAACATATTCCGTCGTTCGGTGACGCAACTCACCGTAGCGCTTCAGGCTGCATTGCTGCTTTTTGTTGGCCTTTCTGCGAACGCGCAGGAAGACGGCAATCGCCTGCAAGACATTCAGGTGCAGAGTCTGCCGGGACAGCGCGTAGAATTGCGCCTGATTCTGAGTGGCCCGGCTCCTGAACCGCTGGCCTTTACGATCGAAGACCCGGCGCGAATCGCGCTCGATCTGCCGGAAACGTCGCTTGGTCTGACCTCGCGACGTCGCGATGTCAATATGGGCCCGCTCGACACCGTACTGACCGCAGAAGCGGGTGGACGTACGCGTGTGGTGCTCAATCTTGACGAGATGGTCGCCTACGAAACCCGCCGCAGTGGCAACACAATTTTCATAACGCTGGGTGCCGATGCCGGCGATGCTTCGATGACCACGCGATTCGCGGGCAACCAGGAAGCATCATCCAGTGCCGCGCCGCGCTCGTATGCAGCCGGCGGATCACGCCGCATTGATGCAGTCGACTTCCGCCGCAACAGTGGTGGCGGTGGCCGCGTAATGATTAACCTCTCCGACCCGTCAACGCCTGTTGATATTCGCCAGGAAGGTGGCCGGGTGGTTGCCGTATTTAAAGATACCGCACTGCCGGATGACCTGATGCGTCGTCTTGATGTAATGGACTTCGCAACCCCGGTAACGACTGTTGATGCTCTGCGCACGGGCAATGACACGCGGATCATCATCTCAGCCAACGGCAAATACGAGCAGCTGGCTTACCAATCTGATAATGAATTCGCGATCGAGATCAACCCGGCGCCAGAACAAGCGGATGCCGGCAGCCTGTTCTCCGAGGAAAAAGAATATTCGGGCCAACGTCTGACCCTGAACTTCCAGGACATCGAAACCCGCGCTGTATTGCAGCTGCTGGCCGAAACGTCCGGTCGTAACATCGTTGTCTCCGATACTGTGCAGGGCAATGTAACGTTGCGCTTGCGTAATGTTCCCTGGGACCAGGCACTCGACATCGTCATGACCACCAAGGGTCTGGACATGCGCGAGAACGGCAATGTGATCATTGTTGCGCCGTCCGAGGAAATTGCTGCGCGCGAAACGGCAGACCTCGAAGCACGCGCTGCGATCACTGAGCTGGAACCGTTGTATTCAGAATTCCTACAGGTTAACTATGCGAAAGCTGGAGACCTTGCGACATTGATCGGCACCGGCGGCGGCGAGAACACGTTGTTGTCGGCGCGCGGTACGGTGGCTATCGACGAGCGCACCAACACGCTGTTGATTTACGACACCGCGCAACGCTTGCAGGACATTCGTCGTCTTGTGCGTACGCTCGATATACCGATACGCCAGGTGCTGATCGAATCACGCATCGTAGTCGTCAACGACGACTTCAGCCGTGACCTCGGCGTGCGCATGGGCTTTACCGGCGTTCGCTCGAACACCAGCGACGGTCTCATCTCCGTTACCGGTTCAGGCGATGGCAGTGGCACGATTGTAGATTCGGCGATCGACAACCTGGCTAACACTGGCAGGGCATTCCCGGTAGCCGCTCCGGCACTGAATAATCGTTACGCGGTTAACGTGCCAATCGACAATGCAGCAGGTCGTCTGGCGCTCGCGGTTCTCGATTCAGACTACATAGTTGATCTCGAGCTGACGGCGCTGGAAGCGGAAGGTCGCGGCGAGATCATTTCAACCCCGCGCATCATTACCGCTAACCAGAAAGAAGCGCGTATCGAACAGGGTGTTGAAGTTCCTTTCCAGGAATCGTCATCTTCCGGTGCGACTACCACGCAGTTCAAGAAGGCAGTACTGAGCCTGACCGTTACGCCGCAGATCACGCCGGATGACAACATCATCATGGACCTGATCGTGAGCAAAGATAACGTCGGTGAGCTTGTCGCCAGCGCCACCGGCGGCTTTGTGCCGAGTATCGATACCCGTTCCGTAGAGACCCAGGTGCTGGTACGCGATGGCCAGACCGTGGTTCTGGGCGGCATATACGAGACAGAACGCCGCGAAACGATCAACAAGGTGCCGCTGCTGGGTGATATCCCGGGCTTTGGCTACCTGTTCCGTTCGAAGCAGAACGTATCGAACAAAGCAGAATTGTTGATTTTTGTTACGCCACGAATCCTCACCGAAGGATCAAGCATTTACTAGCCACGGACGCACTCCGTACAGGCCTGGAGCTTTTAAGGAATTGGAAACGATGAGCATATTCAAGAGACTCACATCACTGGCATTGACGCTGGTACTCGTGGCTTGTGGCGGTAGCGGCAGTGGTTTCGCAATCGATCCAAACGCTAACCCAACCGACCCGAACAATCCGCCGCCGGCTGAGGTTTCCGCTGTGACGGTATTGTCCAGTAGCCCGACAATGCAGTCGGACAACACGCAGTCGCTGACGATTAGCGTTATCGTACGGGACGCCAACAACGTTGCCATGGACGGCGTAACGGTCGTCATGTCGACGGACTCCGGCTTCCTGACAATTGACAATGCGGTAACCGATCCGAGCGGCATCGCGACAGCAACGCTGAATAACGGTGGTGATCCGACCAACCGTCCTATCACTGTTTCAGCTGACGCGCGCGGTGTTGTTGGCAGTGTTACTGTCAATGTGGTCGGCACTGATCTCGAGATGACCGGTCCGGCCGCACTGGCGCAAACCGATACTGCTACTTATACCGTTGTGCTCACCGATGCTTCGGGCAGCGGCATATTGGGCGAAACAATTACGATCACATCAAACAGCGGTAACGCCCTGTCGTCCACATCATTGACCACGGACGGCAGCGGCCAGGCTCAGTTCCAGATGACCGCATCGGTACCCGGCGACGACACGCTGACAGCCGGTGCACTGGGTCTTCAGGCGACGCGCAACGTGACGGTCTCAGATGACAGCTTCATGTTCACGGCTCCGGCCGCTGGTGCCCAGATCAATTTGAATACGCCGACCACGGTGACCCTGAACTGGTCTATTGGCGGCACCGCTCAGGCTGGCGAGGTCATTAGTTTCAGCTCGACCCGCGGTACCTTGAGCTCCCCGTCAGCTACAACGAATGCTGCAGGCGACGCAACGGTCACCATTTCCTCGTCAAATGCCGGCGGTGCGGTAATTGAAGCGACCAATTCAACCGGTACCAGCACACAGGTGACGGTGCAGTTTATTGCCACCACACCAAATAGCATCGACGTTCAGGCGGCACCATTTACAATTGGGCCAAATGAGCAGTCGGCGATTACGGCGATTGTTCGGGATGCCACGAATAACCATGTGACCGGTGCGACAGTAGTATTTGAACTGGCCGACGTAACGGGCGGTCAGCTTTCGGTTGGTTCGGCGCAGACAAATAGTCAGGGGCGCGCATCGACGTTCTATACATCGAGTTCCACAACATCCGCCAACAACGGCGTGCGTATTACCGCAACGGTACAATCCAACCCGGGTATTACAGACTTCGTTGATATCACAGTTGCGCAGCGAGAACTGTTTATCGCGCTGGGTACCGGTAACACGATCTTCGAGCCGAACAGTGCGCAGTACCGCAAGGAATACGTTGTGCAGGTCAGTGACTCGCAGGGTAACGGAGTGGCGGGCGTCGCAGTGCAGGTAGGGGTTCTGTCTGACGCTTACTTCAAAGGAACTTACTCGTTTATCGACCCAGTCTGGGTAGCCCAACAGAGTGCGGGCCCTTGTGCGGACGAAGACGTCAACCGCAATGGTGTTCTGGATCCTGGTGAAGACTTCAATGGCAGCGGTCGAATAGAGGCAGGTAATATTGCCTCCGTCGTTGCGCAAACGGGAAGTGGCGGCAATTTCACCACGGACTCCGGCGGCTTCGGCATTGTTGATGTGTTTTACCCGCAGGAGTTTGCAAACTGGGTGAATGTCACCTTAACCGCAACCACTTCTGTTCAAGGTACGGAGTTTGCCGAATCGAGTAAGTTCTTGTTGCCAATCGCCGCAGATGACATTAATGATGCAGCAACATCCCCGCCGGGTAATCCGAGTCCGTTTGGCACCAGCACTAGCTGCGCTGATACGCTTTAAGCCTGAAACCAGAAAGCCAGCCTTCGGGCTGGCTTTCTCCAATCCAGTATTGAAATGAAGAAACCGAACAACCTGTTTCTTGTCGGCCCTATGGGTGCGGGCAAATCCGCCGTAGGCCGCCAGTTGGCGAAGCTCCTGCACCTTGAATTCGTTGACAGCGATGACGAGATCGAGGAACGGACTGGCGTGGATATTCCTTTCATTTTTGAAAAAGAAGGTGAGGAAGGATTCCGCAAGCGCGAAGCGAAAGTTATCGATGACCTGTCGCAACGTGAAGGCATCGTGCTGGCGACAGGCGGTGGCGCGATTGTCGATACGCAGAGCCGAAATTGTCTTGGCGCGCGTGGTTTCGTCGTTTACCTGTACACCAGCGTTGATCAGCAACGCGAACGCACCCAGCGTGGCCGGGAACGGCCGCTCCTTGAAAAGGGTGATCCGCAGGAGATACTCGAGGAGCTGATGGCCGTGCGCGATCCACTTTATCGCGAGATTGCCGACCTGGTGGTCAGCACTGACGGTCGCCGCGTGCAAACCGTCGCCAAAGAAATTCACACCGCACTCTGAGCGTTGCCGCCACGGGCGCGCATCGCCCTGTTCCGCTCCAGCGCCTTTCAGTACACTGTTCGCGACCTTTCCTTACAGGACAATGCCTTGACGGCAAGCCCGGCACTGACGGTTGCGCTCGCTGAGCGCAGCTACCCTATCTACATCGGTCGCGGACTCCTCTCTGAGTTTGCGCTCTCGCCGTTTGTTCGCGGCCCGCAGGTTCTGGTGGTCAGTAACGACACCGTAGCGCCGCTGTATATCGACAAGCTGCTGGCAGGACTTACAGAGCGCAACGTTCGCGAACTCAGGCTGCGCGACGGCGAGGCCTACAAAAACCTGCAGGCGATCAGCAGCATCCTGGACGAGCTGGCCAATTCCGGCGCTGGCAGAGACACTACCGTGATCGCGTTGGGCGGCGGAGTGGTCGGCGACATCGCCGGTTTTGCCGCAGCCTGTTACATGCGCGGCGTGCCGTTTATCCAGGTGCCCACGACCTTGCTCTCGCAAGTGGATTCGTCGGTTGGCGGCAAGACCGGCGTTAATCATGAGCGCGGCAAGAACCTCATAGGCGCATTCCATCAACCACAGCTGGTGTTGATCGATACCGATACCCTGGCAAGTTTGCCTGATCGCGAGCTCAGCGCCGGACTTGCCGAGGTTATCAAGCATGGCGCTATCTGCGATCTCGAGTTTTTCTGCTGGCTCGAAACCAACATGGCGAAACTCGTCGGCCGTGATCCTGACGCGCTTGCGTATGCCATCCGCCGCTGCTGTGAAATCAAGGCGGCCGTCGTGGCGGAAGACGAGCGCGAACAAGGCCGCCGGGCGCTGCTTAACTTTGGCCACACCTTTGGCCATGCGATCGAGAACAGCCTTGGCTACGGCGAGTGGCTGCACGGTGAGGCAGTGGCCGCAGGCATGGTCATGGCCGCTGAGCTCAGTGGCATCGATACCGGCGAGCAGCAACGGCTTGCCGCCTTGATCGCGGCCGCAGGCTTGCCAGTCTCCCCACCGGCGCTAGGCGCTGCAACATTGCGCAAAGCCATGGGTATGGACAAGAAGGTTAAGGAAAGCCGCCTGCGATTTGTGCTGCTGCGTGCGCTGGGCGACGCCTTCCTCGACGCCAACGTTAGTGACGGCCGCCTTGCTGAGGTGTTGGCCCGGGCTGAGCCGTGAGCGAACGGAACGACCTGCCGCTGGCAAACTATGCCGCACACGAGAAAGACAGCCGCGGCCGCCGTTACCCCGAGCCTGCGGCAAGCTACCGCGGTGAGTACCAGCGCGATCGTGACCGCATCATTCATTCCACTGGTTTTCGTCGGCTCGTTTACAAGACCCAGGTGTTTGTTAATCACGAGGGCGACCTCTATCGCACGCGCCTGACTCATTCGCTGGAAGTCGCGCAGATCGCACGTACGGTGGCGCGGGCGCTGCACCTGAACGAAGCCCTGGTCGAGGCAATCAGTCTTGCCCACGATCTTGGTCACACGCCATTCGGGCATGCGGGGCAAGACACATTGAATGCGTGCATGCGGAATTTCGGCGGCTTCGAACACAACTTGCAGTCCTTACGTGTGGTGGATGAACTCGAAGCCAAGTACGCAGAGTTCGCGGGTCTGAACCTGATGTTCGAGACGCGCGAGGGCATACTCAAGCATTGCTCGGCTCGCAACGCTCGCGAACTGGGTGACGTGGGTGAGCGCTTTCTTAATCGTCATCAGCCCTCACTCGAAGCACAAATCGCAAACATTGCGGACGCCATTGCCTACAACAATCACGATGTGGACGATGGCTACCGAGCACAACTCATCAGTATCAACGACCTGCGTGAACAAGCGCTGTTCGCCCGTGGCTACGATGCCGTCATCAACAAGTACCCTGAACTTGAAGACCGCCGTTTCATTTACGAGATTATTCGCCGGATGATCGACCGCGTCGTCAGTGACCTCATAGAAACGACACGTGCCAACCTGGCCGCTGCCAACGTCAGCTCCCTGGAAGAAGTGCGTCTGCAGCCGGCGCCGCTGGTTGGATTTAGCGAAGAGATCATGCAAGAGCACCAGGAACTGAAGCGCTATCTGTTTAAAAATCTCTATCAGCATGAGCGGGTCCTCATGATGACAGGCAAAGCGCAGAAAATGATTGAAGTCCTGTTTGCGCGTTACCAGGACGACCCTGGCGCAATGCCGGATGAATTCGCCCGCCCCGCTCGCGAGGGTGACCCGCAAAGCAAGGCACGGGTGGTTGCTGACTACATCGCCGGAATGACCGACCGTTACGCGATTGCCGAGTACGAGCGCCTGCAATAGCTCAGGACATGAAACGTCTGAGATTGCCGATCGCTCCCTCCGTTGCGCCAATTTTCGCTACAATGCGCCGCCAGTTACCCGCCCCCGGAGCTCCCAGATCGTGATCGCCAAAGACATCAACCCGCAAGACCGATTGATCTTCGCCCTCGACGTGCCCGACTGCGACACAGCGATGCGCCTCGCGGAAGATCTCGGCGACTCCGTCAGTTTCTACAAGATCGGCCTTGAGCTGATGATGAGCGGCGGCTATTTCGAATTGATGGACTGGCTCCTGGAGCGTGACAAGAAGGTTTTCGCGGACCTCAAATTCTTCGATATCCCGGCCACCGTGGGTTCCGCCGTGCGTTCGCTGAAAGACCGCGGTGCAAGCTTTGTCACAGTGCATGGCAACCAGTCCATTATGGAAGCCGCTGCCGAAAACAAGGGCGAGCACCTGAAGGTGCTCGCCGTGACCGTGCTAACGAGCCTTGATCGCGGCGACCTCGACGACCTCGGTTTTAAATGCGACATCGAAGAGCTGGTGTTATCGCGAGCCCGCCGCGCGCTGGAAGCCGGTTGCGACGGCGTGATTTCGTCCGGGCTGGAAGCGCTAAAACTGCGTGAAAGCATCGATTCCAAATTGTTAGTGATTACTCCGGGCATCCGACCCGTGTCTAACAAGCCGGATGGCGACCAGAAACGCGTCGTCACTGTCGAGCAGGCATTTGGCAACGGCGCGGACCACATTGTCATTGGCCGCCCGATTCGTGATGCCGCCAGTCCGCGTGCAGCGGCTGAGGCAATCCAGAACACAATTGCCACCGTGTTCGGAAGAGGCTGATGGCAGAGCCATTAAAGAACGATTTACTACTGCGCGCGCTTAATCGCCAGCCGGTGGAGCGTACGCCCGTGTGGATAATGCGCCAGGCGGGTCGCTACCTGCCGGAGTATCGCGCGGTACGTGAACAGGCCGGCGATTTCATGAGCCTGTGCAGCAACCCGGAGCTTGCTTGCGAAGTCACGTTGCAGCCACTGCGACGTTTTCGCCTGGATGCCGCCATTCTGTTCTCGGACATATTGACGATTCCTGATGCCCTGGGCCTCGGCCTTTATTTCGAGCCCGGTGAGGGGCCCAAATTCAAAAAGCCGGTGCGCTCTGCTCGCGATATTCACGCCCTCGCACCAATAGATATTGAGCAGCGCCTGCAATACGTCTTCAACGCGGTTGCGTTGATCCGCAAGCAACTCGCCGGCAGCGTGCCATTGATTGGTTTTGCCGGAAGTCCGTGGACCGTCGCTACCTACATGGTGGAAGGTGGTTCCAGTCGGGATTTTCCGCGCACTCTGGGCCTGGCGCGCGAAGAACCGAAGTTGCTCGATGAATTACTGCAAACCATCGCGACCAAGACGACGGACTACCTCAATGCGCAGATCGAGTCGGGTGCGCAGGCGATTCAAATATTCGACACCTGGGGCGGCGTGTTGCAGGGCGAACAGTATCTTCGCTACTCACTTGAGCCGATGCTGAGAATAATTGACGGTCTGAAGCGCGAGCACGATGGCAACAAGGTGCCGCTGATTCTGTTCACCAAAGGTGCCGGTCCACGTCTCGCGGCGATGGCGGATAGCGGCTGCGATGCCCTCGGCGTAGACTGGAATACGTCATTGTTCGACGCACGTGCCTTTACTGGCGGTAAGGTCGCGTTGCAGGGCAATATGGATCCGGCCTTGCTGAAAGAGTCGCCCGCGACCATTCGCGAATCAGTGGCTGCAGTACTCGCAAGCTACGGTGACGGACCGGGCCATGTATTCAACCTCGGTCATGGCATTACACCCGATGTGGATCCTGAGCACCTTGGCGCGCTCGTCGATGCTGTGCATGAGTTAAGTCCGGCCTACCACAAAGCGTAATTCGCCCGTTGTGATCAGGCTTCGTCGCGCAGCTCGCGGCGCAGGATCTTGCCGACGTTGGTTTTCGGCAGCTCATCGCGAAACACGACCTCTTTTGGACACTTGTAGCCGGTCAGGTTCTCCCGGCAATAAGCAATGATTTCTTCTGCGGTTAGTGCCGGATCTTTGCGCACTACGAACAGCCGCACGATCTCCCCCGATTTCTTGTGCGGCGCGCCCACCGCAGCAGCTTCCAGAACACCGGGCATCTCTACAACGACACCCTCGATCTCGTTCGGATACACGTTGAAGCCGGACACCAAAATCATGTCTTTCTTGCGATCTTCTATGAATACGAAGCCGCGTTCATCCATGCGACCGATATCGCCGGTACGCAACCAGCCACCATCAAACATGACCTTGGCGGTTTCCTCCGGGCGGTTCCAGTAGCCTTCCATTACCTGCGGTCCGCGTATGCAGATCTCGCCAATCTCGTTGGTTGCCAGCTTCTTGCCATCGTCGTCACATATGCAGACGTCGGTGGATGAAATTGGCAGGCCGAGAGACGGGAAGAATTCATTTATACCCAGTGGATTGATGATGGCAGCCGGCGACGTTTCGGTGAGGCCATATGCCTGCACGATGGTTTTACCGGTAGCCGCTTTCCACTCTTTCGCAACGGCCTCCTGCACTGCCATACCACCGCCTACGCAAAGCACCAGGTGACTAAAATCAAGTTCGGCGAAGCCCGGCGTATTCACGAGCCCTGCGAACAGCGTGTTCACTCCGGTGATGTAAACGAACGGGTGTTTGCCCATCTCCTTCACAAAGCCGGGCATGTCGCGCGGGTTGGTAATAAGAATATTCTCGCCGCCGTCCAGCATCATGCCGAGGCAGTTCGCCTCGAGCGAAAAGATGTGATAAAGCGGCAATGCCGTAATCGCGACAATGCGCTCGACGTCTTTGAACACTACGCCTTGCCAGGCCTTCGATTGGTGGACGTTATAGACCATGTTGCGATGACTTAGCATCGCGCCTTTGGAAACGCCGGTAGTGCCACCCGTATATTGCAGAAACGCAATGTCCGCGTAGCCCAGTTGCATTGGCGTTAACTGTTGTTCACGCCCGGCAGCGAGGGCTTTCTTGAAATGCACGGCTTTCGGCAATGAGTAGTCCGGTATTGCGCGCTTAACGTATTTCAACGCGAAGTTAACGACTGCCCCCTTTGGAAACGACAAGAGGTCGCCAACCGATGTGGTTACGACATGTTCAACATTCGTATCATTGATTACCTCGCCCAGCACATGTGCGAAATTTTCAAGAATAACGATGGCCGTGGCGCCAGAATCTTTAAGCTGGTGTTTCAGCTCGCGCGCGGTGTATAGCGGGTTAACGTTGACCGCGACCAGACCCGCACGAAAAATACCGAATAGCGCGACGGGATACTGCAGGACATTGGGCAGCATGATGGCAACGCGCTGTCCTTTCATCATGCCAAGAGTCTTTTGCAGGTACGCGGCGAATTCGTTTGAGCTCCGGTCGAGATCCCGATAGCTAAGCGTCGTACCCATATTGGTATACGCCGGCCGCTCGGCATAACGCTGCAGACAGTCATTAATCATGTCCAGCACAGAGGTATACGGCGGCTGCGGTAATTCTGCCGGCACACCGGCCGGGTACGAACTCAACCAGGGCTTATCCACGTGAAGATTATCCTCTTGTTATCTGTTGGGCATGCGCTGACCCAGCATTGCGCCGTGACGTCGCCGCGGTACGCCGTGCCTGAGGCAAGGTTCAGCGATTGAGCTACCCTGCCTCCAGGGCCTGCGCAATTACTGGCCACGCATTCTCGAGCAGTATGGGTTGTGCTGCCGCGTTCGGGTGGATGCCGTCGTCCTGCATCAACGATGCATCCAGCGCGATCCCGTCCATGAAAAAATCGATCCAAGGCAGGGCGTACGCCGCCGCCAGGTCACGATAGACTTGTTCGAAGGCGGCAGTATAACGTGGCCCGTAGTTACTTGGGATACGAATTCCCAGCAAGACAACCTCAGCGCCGGCTGAGCGGCTGGTGTTTACGATCGTCTCGAGGTTGCTGCGCAGTCGCTGCGTAGGGAAGCCGCGCAGGCCGTCGTTGCCACCAAGCTCGACGATCACGACTGCTGGTGCGAATTCGTGTAACGCATTCTTGATTCGGCCAGCGCCGCCCTCGGTGGTCTCGCCAGAGATGCTGGCGTTCACGACGCGATGTTCGTAACCTTGGACCTGAAGCCGCGCTTGCAACAAAGCGGGCCAGGACTGGTCAACGTCTATGCCATAACCTGCACTCAGGCTGTCGCCGTACACAAGAATGACGGGTGCGTCAGCGAACGACGCATTCGCGCCAGCCAGCAATAACCACAGGGACAGTATTTTTCGCATGTCGAACCTTGAAACTACCGCAGGCATTGTGCTGGCGGCAAAAAACGTCAGCAAGCAGGTTACCAGCCCGGAAGGTGATCTGACCATTTTGTCCGAAGTCAGTTTCAATATAGACAAGGGCCAGTCCGTCGCCATCGTCGGCGCCTCAGGGGCAGGCAAGTCCACACTGCTCGGCCTGCTCGCCGGACTCGATTTGCCTACCTCAGGAGAGATCTGGCTGAACGGCGCAAATATGACGGCGCTGGATGAAGACGGTCGCGCCGAGATTCGTGCCGCCCACGTGGGCTTCGTATTCCAGTCGTTCCACCTTGTGCCGTCCCTGAATGCGCTTGAGAACGTAATGCTGCCGCTGGAGTTGGCCGGACAGGCGAATCCACGTGCCGCAGCAGAGGGTATTCTCGCCGAAGTGGGGCTTGCAGATCGGCGGACGCATTATCCGTCACAGCTTTCGGGCGGCGAGAAACAACGGGTCGCCATTGCCCGGGCGTTCGCCACCGAACCCGCTGTGCTGTTTGCCGATGAGCCCACCGGCAATCTCGATGCGCGAACCGGCGATCACATCATGAACCTGATGTTCGACCTCAACAGCAATTCCTCCACGACCCTGGTGCTGGTTACCCACGACAGCTCGCTCGCGGCTCGTTGCGAACGCGAGATCAGTCTCGACGCTGGCAGGCTCATCGACGACCGCAGGACGGCTGCGTGAAGGCATTGTCCTACGCGCTGCGCAGCTTCCCCCGGGAATTGCGTTCCGGCGAAGTACTGGTGCTGCTGGCGGCTGTCGCACTTGCCGTTGCTGCACTGACCGCCGTTGGTTTTCTTACCGACCGTATTGGCAAAGCTGTAGCACGCCAGGCCAATGAAGTGCTCGCAGCGGATTTGCGTCTGCGCTCACCCGAACCGGTGCCGGCGCTGTGGCGTGACATGGCGGCCGATTTCAACTTGCAGACGGCGGAGACCCAGACGTTTCCGAGCGTTGTGTTCGCTGGCGATGAAAGTGTTCTGTCCACGATTAAAGCAGTCAGTCCCGACTACCCGCTGCGCGGCAAAGTGCGCATTGCCGATCGTCTGTTTGGCGAGCAGCATGAGGTTGATGGCATTCCAGCGCCGGGTTCCGTGTGGGCTGACGCCAGTATCCTTGCTCGCTTGGGCATCGAGGTTGGCGACGACGTCGCCGTCGGCGAGGCGCAACTACGGGTCGCTGCGGTACTGACCTATCGCCCGGACCAGTCAATCGGTTTTGCATCGTTGGCGCCATCCTTGCTCGTCAACCTGAGCGATCTGCCGGCGACGGGGCTGATCAGCGAGGGCAGTCGGGTTGGCTATGCTTTGCTGGTCGCAGGCGAGCAAGAGCGCGTGGATGAATTCTACGAGGCCATTGAGGATGAGCTCCCGGAGTCTGTACGCGTTCGCAACCGCGAGGACTCGAGTGAGCGTGCCGGCAACGCCGCTGATCGTGCGCAGCGCTTTCTGTCACTGACCGCGATCATCAGCCTGCTGCTGAGCGCTGTCGCAATTGCCATGTCTGCGCGGCGCTTCGCGCATCGCCGCATGGATACCGTGGCACTGATGAAGAGCCTTGGCGCGAAGCAGCGCTTTGTGATCACCGCTGCGTCCGTGCAATTGGTTCTGCTCGGGTTTCTCGGCGTGCTGGCGGGCAGCGCGATGGGCTTTGCTGTTGAATGGATCATCACCGGCATGCTCGCGGACCTGTTCGCCTCGGACCTGCCGCAACCGGGGATGAAACCGATTTTTCTTGGCTCAGGCGCCGCGCTCGTCCTGCTGATTGGTTTCGCGTTGCCATCCCTGATCCAGCTGCGCAACACGCCACCGCTACGGGTATTGCGACACGACGCGATGCCGCCGGCACCATCACGGTTGTTCGTTGCCGGAACCTCGTTGCTGGCGGTGGCGCTGTTGTTGTACTGGGCTATCGGCGATGCCCTGATGCTGTTGATTGTGCTGGGAGGCATGTTGCTGGTGTCCGCCGCGCTGTACGCAGCAGGTCGTGGGCTGGTTGCATTGATGGGCCGTTCGCGCGGCGGTGTCGGCATCGCCTGGCGCTACGGTCTCGCCAACGTGGCGCGTCGCGGCCGCGACAGTACTGTTCAGGTTGTCGCATTCGGTTTGGGCCTCACCGTACTGTTGTTGCTTACTTTTGTGCGAACCGACTTGCTTGCGGGTTGGCAACAGACGCTCGACGAAGATGCACCAAACCATTTCCTGATCAACATCCAGCCCACCGAGCGTGCCGATATTGCCGCTATCTTTCAGGCCAATAACATCGCTGCGCCGGAGTTCGTGCCCCTGGTGCGTGCACGCATGACGACGATCAATGGTGAGGATGTCAAAACCCGCGACTACCCGACCGAGGACGGTCGCTGGCAGGCCAACCGCGAGGCGAATCTCACGTGGGCCGAGAATCTGAGTAGCAGCAATGAGCTCGTTGCGGGCGACTGGTGGGAGCCCGGTTACTCCGGAGCGCCGCTGGTGTCTGTTGAGGAAGAAGCGGCGCGTGAAATGGGCGTTGCACTCGGTGATCGCTTCGCCTTCCAGGTTGCCGGACGCGAAATCGTAGTAACGGTTGCGAGTACGCGTCGGGTCAACTGGGACTCTTTCCAGCCGAACTTTTTCATGGTGTTGTCACCGGGCGCTCTCGACAATTATCCCACGACGTTTGTCGCCAGCTTACAAGTAGACGAGTCGCAAAGCGGCGCGCTGCTGGAGCTGGTCCGGGCGCACCCGACCGTATCCGTTATTGATCTCGATGCCATTCTTGAGCAGATTAAAGGCATCATCGACAAGGCCAGCCTCGCGGTTCAGGCGGTGTTTGTATTCACCCTGTTTGCAGGTATTGCGGTGCTGTTCGCCGCCGTGCAGTCGACAATCGACGAGCGCCGTTTCGAGAGTGCCATGTTGCGCGCGCTGGGCGTTCGCCGACGCACGGTTCTCGCGGGCGTGCTGACAGAGTTTGCTGCACTCGGATTCGCGGCGGGCCTGTTGGCAGCCGCAGGTGCATCGGTACTCGCCGCAATCATCTCAGTGCGGTTGTTCGACCTGGGATTCAGCTTCAATCCGGGTTTGTGGGTTTCGGGTTTGCTGGGCGGCGTTCTGCTCGTATGCATCAGCGGCTACCTCGCCGCGCGTTCTGCAATTAACGCACCACCCATCGACGTACTGCGCGGAGCCTGAGCAGGTCATGTACTAATGGAAATCGGAGAACGCCTGTCTTGCGGCATTGTGCTGGCACGTCGCGCTGACACGGGTTGGCTGACACTCATGTTGCGCGCATTCAGCAACTGGGATTTTCCGAAGGGCATGTGCGAGGCTGGGGAAACGTCGCTGCAAACAGCACACCGTGAAGTCGCTGAAGAAACCGGGATCAGCGAGCTGGATTTCGCCTGGGGCGAGGCCGCGGTCGATACCGGACCCTATAACCGCGGCAAGACAGCGCGCTATTACCTGGCGCGCACTACAGAAGAGCAGGTTGTGATGGGCATATCGCCGGAAACCGGTCGCCCGGAACACCATGAGTATCGCTGGTTGAGTTTTGACGAGGCATACGACCTGTCATCACCGCGCGTGCGCAGCATTGTCGTCTGGGCGCGGCAAATCGTCGGCGCCTGATTACGAAGTCCGCATTGGCATCACGCTTGCGTGGAATCCAACGTTTCCGACTCGTGCAAAAGTCGCCGCCGGCCTTGATTGATCTATGAATTTGATTGTTTGCTAATCGACCCTGTTCTGGCGCTCGCCGCGCAGGAAAGCGGCGATATTTGCCGCGAGTTGATTGAGGGAGTTCTGGCGCGCTTCGCGAGTAGCCCAGGCGATATGCGGCGTCATATACAAACGCGGACTGGAATAGTCGAGCAACGGGTCGCCATCGACGGGCGGCTCCACCGCAAGTACATCAATCGCGGCACCGCCGATCTGGCCGCTATCGAGGGCACTAACCAGTGCCGCAGAATCTACGAGCCCACCACGCGCCGTATTGATGAGTATCGCGTCGTTCTTCATCAGCGACAGTTCGCGTGTACCGATCAGGCCCGCCGTATGTTCATTTAGCGGGCAATGCAATGAGACAACATCCGCAAGTGCCAGCAGTTCGTCAAGGTCGACCCGGCCATCCCCTTCCTCCGGCGGCGCACCGGCGCGGCGGGCGACCAACACCTGCATGCCGAAAAACTCCGCTGTCCGCATCACGGCAGATCCAAGATTACCGCTGCCGACTACACCCATGGTCATGGCCGAAAGTTCCCGGAGCGGATAATCAAGCATGCAAAACTCTTGCGACGCCTGCCAGGCGCCGTCCCGTACCGCCTGATTGAACTGGTTCAGGCTGTGCGTGAGCGTGAGCAGGCATGCGAACACGTGCTCAACCACAGATTGCGTGCAATAGGCCGTCACGTTACAAACCGCAATTCCTCGCTCACGGGCTGCCACCAGGTCAACGTTGTCGACGCCGGTGGCCGTCAGGCCGATGCAGCGCAAATTCGGTGCTTGTTCCAGGACCGAGCTGGTCAGCTGCACTTTGTTTGCGAGCACGACTTCGGCATCGCGAATTCGTTCGACAACCTGTTCGGGCGTAGTCGTCTCGTAGAATCGGAGGTCGGGCAGGACAGAGAGCAGCGGTGAGCGGTCCATTTCCGCCGCACCGACGGTTGCGAAATCGAGAAACGCAGCATTCATGGGTGTCTGGGGTATCCTAAGCCGTGTTAGCAAGCGGGAAACAATGAGCGAAGCGTTCTGGAAACTCAAGTCATTGGCCGAGATGTCGCAGCCCGAGTGGGAATCATTGTGCGACGGTTGCGCCTTGTGCTGCCTGCAAAAGCTGGAAGACGAGGACACCGGCGAGATCTACTACACTGACATCGCCTGCCGCCTCCTCGACATGGAAGCCTGTCGATGCGGCGACTATGCGAATCGCGCGGCGCGTGTTTCAAGCTGTCTTACGCTCAGCGCTGACCGGCCGGAGCAGTTCCGCTGGTTACCGGGAAGCTGTGCCTATCGGCGGCTTGCCGAGGGCAAGGATCTGCCCGCCTGGCACCCCTTGCTGACAGGTGATCCGGAATCAGTGCACGCGGCAGGCATTTCAATACGCGGCAAAGCGGTTTCCGAGAAGGTATCGACGGAATGGAG
>JBBKWB010000049.1:0-24951 GCA_037968755.1 Woeseia sp. | reverse complement strand
CCAGCCATCGATATTTCGCTGGGATCCGTGTCTATCTGACCGAGTCGCGCCTGCAGCTCGCGCGCGGCTTCTTCGATTTCCATGTTCTGAATCTGAGTCGCCGAGAATTCGTCCTGATAGTCCTGCTCGAGAACGCGATGGTCAAATTCAGTCGTAAGGTCAAGCGAGTTGCTGGACTTGACCGAGGATTCTAATGGCTCTACCTGGATGGCCTGCAGGTCGCGGGTTGTCGCTGCGCTGCCAAAGTTTTGCTTGGTGACATCAACAACCATCGACATGTCGTAGCCGGTATGCTCCTCTTCGGCAGGCTGCACGGTCATTTGGCGTGGTGGCATGATTTTCGTTTTGCCTTCTGCCGCAGCTTGCTGCAATTTTCCGGCATTAATTTCGTCGCCGTAGTTGCCGGACGACGAAAAGCCGTAGTCAAGCGCAACGTCAATATCGTCGCTGCCTTCAAAGCCACTGCCGTCGCCGAGATCGCCGTCCAGACCCAGCGAGTCCGTCGGCGTGCCAATCTCACTCAAGCCCAGCTCGTCGGTTTCGATGGTCTCGCCGCGATCGCTACTACGGCGATGCAGATCTTCATTAATCTGTGTCTCGTCCAGACCGTACGACGCGGCAACGCGATCACGAAAGCGTCTGCCGAATAACAGCAAGCCGAGGAAAATGGCTACGCCTGCACCGCCTAGCCACACCAACCAACTCCGAGCGGACTCGTTGCTTTCGGTTTCTACAACCGGTACAGGTTGAGGCTGACGTTGCACAATTCGGGTTTCCGGGATACTTACAACCGGGGCGGCTGCCGGAGCTTCTTCGACAACAACGGTTGCAGCAGGCGTCGGGAGCGTACGACTCGCATCGGTTAGTTGTGCCACGTCGACCGGCACGTTTTTCGCTGCAGATACCGGAGAACGAACCTGCACTGCTGGCCGAGGGGCCTGTTCGCGGACGGGAGCCGCGCTCGTGCCATCATTAGCACCTGCGTAGCTTCGGCTGGTGCTGGCAGCGTCATTTACCGGGCGGCTGGCAACTGATTCGGAAGTTGTTCTGGCAGCACCGGTGACTTGCTGCGGAATGATCAAAGTTGAACCGGCAATCAGGCGATCCATGTTCTGATCGGTGAATGCGTGCGGATTGGCGGAATAAATTGCGTCAACCGAATTCCAAAGGTTGAGTTGGCGATTCTCGATTCGCGAAACGATTTCGGACAACGTATCGCCCGGCATGACCTGATAGCGGTCGCCTTCGACAACTGTCGTAGGCACGCTGCGGGTTGCAGTCCGGGTCGCGGAGTTGCGTACTGTGGTGCGGCGCGCCGTAACTTCAGTGTTGACTGGTCTATTGGCACTCGCCGTTGGTGCAGCCTGGGTTTCATTGACTGGTGCTGCAGTGGTTTCAACTGTGCCCGGTAGATCAAGGAGCAACATGTAGTCGCGTTGCAATTTTGCCGTGTACGGGCAATCGATGGCGAGCTGCAAGCCCAACATCGGTTCCCGCAGCGGCGTATTGCCACGCAGGATGATCTGGTTACCGCGCAAGGTGGCAGTGGCTCGGCTAATGGTCGGAATCGCCGCGTTGGGTAGTCCTGCCCGGAGGTACACACAGTGTTCCGCGATTTGCTCGTTAGGCCCGAGCGCATAGGCAATGCTGGCACGTAATGGCTGGCCCAGTTTTGAGTCAACGCGGATATCGCTGAGTTCGACAGCCATTGTTGGGCTGGCGAGAAGAATGCAGACACTGCCGGCGGCAAGAGCTGCCCGACCAGCGATACCGTGGGACTTGGTTTTTGTTGTTTTTCTGAGGGCTTGTGCTTCGTTCACGAGATCACTCCGACATCCAGTGTCATCCATCCGCTGCCAGCCAGCATAGCGAATCGCTCCATTAAGTACGGGAAGTGTAGCGAAGTACCCTTATTGCTTATATCGACCGAGTCAAATTTTGCCGATTCGGAAGCAGCGGAAATACTCGAACAGTGCGCGCAGTGTGAACCAGGTCACACTTTTTCAATGGTCGCGCCAGTGTTCAGTTGCTGACGACGGAGTCATAGCTGTTGGTCGCTACACTCGGAGGTTCGGCAAGCACCACTTCTGGCTCGTGCACATAGTGCCCTTGCATGAAATGCACACCGAGCTGGAACAGCACGGCCATTGCATTGGCGTTTTCAACCCGCTCCGCGATGGTGAGGATGCCACGCTTTTCGGCAGCGGCGGCCAACGCTCGTACATTCTCTTGCAGATCCGTATCGCTGGTCAGGGAATGCATGAGCTCGCCGTCAATCTTGATGTAGTCCGGCTTTAGCATGTCGAGAATCTGCAAGCGACTCTTGTCTACGCCGTAATGAGTAATTGCGAAGCCAATTCCGGCTTTACGCATATCCTCAGCAAGGGATTGCGCCAGTTTGATGTGCTTGGCGGCGTCGCGCTCGGCAATCTGCAGGCAGATGCTGCTCGCCGAGATGCCACGCCGGGCAACTTCCTGCTTGACCCATTCAGCCAGTGAGGCGTCTTTCAGCGACTGCCGGGAAAGGCGTACAAAAACCCGGTCCGCTTTCTCCTCCAGGCAGAAATCTATGGACGCCGTAATGATCCAGCGATCAATAGTCTTCATCAGGTTATTGCGTTCAGCAGCGGGCAGGAATTCCGATGGCAAGACGCTGTTGCCCTGTTCATCAAGCATTCGTACCAGCATGTCAAACATTGCGCCGGCTTCGCTGCGCAAGCCAGCTATCGGGAGGTGGGCAAGCCGGAAGCGATTATCCATCAATGCGGAACGGATATGTTTGACCCAAATCGCATCAAAGCGCCGCAAGCGTGTATCGGCATTGTCGGTATCGTTTAGATAGACAGTATTGCCGCCGGCGGTGCGGCCTTCCTGTTTGGCAGCAACGACGGCTGCAATCAGTTCTTCAAGGCTGTTGAATACTCCACTGACGGCGCATATGCCGATAGTGCAAGTAAGGTGTACGGTCTGCTTGTCTATCTTGAACGCATACTCACGAATGCTATCGATCAGTTGTTGACCCCAGACTTCGGCGTCATTCTCATTGCCGCGTTCCAGCAACACCATCAACGTAGTGCCTTCAAAGCGACCCGCGAAGTCGCGCGGATGCAGCCTGCTTCGCACTTGTTCGGCCAGTTGGGCGAGGATGTCTTCGGAGGCGAGAATGCCAACGTCTTGCTGTACGGTTGAGAAATGATCGGGTTGAATGCAGGCCAGAATGTACATGCCCGACGCCAGTTTCTTACTGGCGCGCTTTTGCATACGCTCGAGGAATTGTTGGCGATGATAGAAAAGGGTGGTCGGGTCGCGTTTTAGCGCGTCGTGCACCAGTTTGGTCGGTTCTTCGACCACTGCCGCGCGTAGAGCGATCTCAATTTGCACGTGCGGGCCGTCTTCAAATTCGACCTGCTGGAAGCACAGTTCAAGTTTGCTGGATTCGCCGAGCGATGTACGCGCCTTTGCGTCCAGTTTGTCACCGCTTTGCCATTTGCCCTTGGTTGTCGCAATCAGCGCGCCTTTGATCGCCGCATGACTTTCAGTTTCGAAGCTGTCCATCAGCGGCAAGCCGGCAACTTCATCTTCGCTGGCACGCTGGAACAGTTCGACCCACGCACTGTTAGCGCTGGTGACAATGCCCTCCTGCGTGTACGCGATGGCGCTCTCTGAGCGCTCCATGTAGTCGTGTAGCTGGCGCTTATACTCGTTGGCGGCATTGACCGTAGAATTCAATGCCCGCTCAAGTCGTAGTGCACGCAGTTCGCGTTCCATTACGGCAAGCCAGCGCGATCGACGGTTGGACGAGACCAGGTCGCGGGCTCCTTCTTTCATTGCAGCCTGGATCGCCGCTTCGTCAATTTCAGGCTGCACAACAATTACCGGAAGTTCGGGCTGATAGGCGTTTTTTTGGCGAACAACCTGGCGCACTTCGTCGGCATAGTTGTCTTTATAGAGAATTATCAGCTCGATACTGTCAGCGCTAAGGAGTTCATCAAATTGAGCCGGGTCCGCTACCCAGTGACAGTGAGCGGCATGGCCGGAACTGCGCAGGGTCACATTGACGCTTTCAACGTCCTCCTGGCTGCGGCTAAGGACCGCAACAGATATGCCGTGTTGTTCGTTCAATTATGGGTACCCGTCGGTGACCAGGCGGCCTTAACCGACCAGATTAATTCAAATGCGGAGGCTCCTCCGAGCCCGTGTGACTAGAGTAGCCCTGGCGGTACCGTCGATTCCGTGATGGCCATCATATTCTGCGACCTGGGTCACGAACATCATTGTGAAACAGTCGCTTATCCGGTTGGATTTCACGGGCAACAGGCCGGGGACGGCCGTGTTTCGTCGCCTTGTGGGAAGGGGTATCATACCGGCGGCCGCGACAATGTGATCGCGGCCTCATTTTCTACGATTCAAGGCGCCGACCCCGTACGCGGGCGGTGAACAGGCTAATGGCAAGTTACAACACCAGTGAGTTTCGCTCCGGCTTGCGAATTATTATCGACAACGATCCCTACATCATTGTCGAGAACGAATTCGTCAAACCAGGCAAGGGACAGGCATTCAGTCGCGTCCGTATTAAAAACCTGAAAACGAGCAAGACCGTCGACAAGACGTTCAAGTCGGGGGAAAGTGTTGAAGCCGCTGACGTTGTCGACACCCAGATGCAGTATCTCTACACCGACGGCGAGTTCTGGCACTTCATGGTGCCGGATACATTCGAGCAGCACGCTGCAGACGAGAATGCCGTTGCCGATGCAAAAAACTGGCTTAAAGAACAGGACATGTGCCAGATTACGCTCTGGAATAACGTGCCGTTGATAGTACTGCCGCCTAATTTCGTCGAACTGGAAATCGTTGAAACAGATCCGGGTGTGCGCGGCGACACGGCCAGCGGTGGTATCAAGCCTGCGAGCCTGTCTACAGGTGCTGTAGTTCGGGTACCGTTGTTTGTCGAACAGGGCGAAGTCATCCGCGTTGACACTCGTTCCGGCGAGTACGTATCGCGCGTCAAATAAAACGCTGGTGATCGAGCTGCGCTACAAATATTTCGCACAAGCGTTCGATGCCGAGCTGATCATCCGCGCTAAAACGACCGTGATCGGGACTGTCAATATCCAGCACTCCCAAAAGATCTTTGCCCGCGATGAGCGGCACTACGAGCTCTGATCGCGATGCGGCGTCGCAAGCGATATGTCCCGGGAACGCATCAACATCGTCCACTCGCAGGCTGCGCCTTTCAGAGGCTGACGTACCGCAGACGCCGCGGCCTAGCGGAATTCGCACGCAGGCGGGTTTGCCCTGGAACGGGCCGAGAACGAGGTCATTGTCCCGGCACACGTAGACGCCCAGCCAGTTGATATTGGCAAGCGCATCCCAAAGTAATGCGACAAAATTAGCGGTATTGGCGAGTGGGTCAGTCTCGCCCGCTGTTAGCGCTTTGAGCTGCGCTGCCAGCATGGAATAGTCTGGTTTGGCGTCCTTCATTTTACAGTTCACCCTCTTTGCAAAGTGTTCTAACGTAAGGTTGCAAACGTTTGTACCTGGCGCAGCTCAGTACTGCCCGAATTCAGCATTACCAGCCTGTCGAGGCCAACCGCGACGCCGCAGCATGCGGGCAGGCCGGAGCGCATTGCTGCAAGAAACTGCTGGTCCAGCGGGCGTTGCACACGGCCATTTTTGCTGCGGTATTCCTGGTCCTGTTCGCAGCGCGCCAGTTGTTCGTCAGCATCCCGCAACTCGAAATAGCCATTGGCCAATTCTGTAACGCCCAGGAACACTTCGAAGCGATCCGCGACCGCCGCATTATCAGGGCACAGCCGGGCAAGCGCCGCTTGCTCTGCTGGGTAATGGTGCAACACGGTCAATGCGTCATTCGCAAAGCACGGGGCGACACGTTGAGTTAATAGCAGGTCAAGCCAGCCGTTGCGATCGTCAGCCAGCGCGTCAATCAGATCAGAATCAGCAGCGGCAACTGCCTTGATCTCTGCAAGTGATGCGCTGATCGGATCGATATCGGCAAAACGTTGGAATGCGTCAGCATAGGAAATGAATTGACTGTCTGCATCAGGATTCTGTTCGTCCAACAGCCGCAAAATAAATGTGCAAGTGTGCTGCATCATTGCTTGCAGTGACAGGTCGCGCCGATACCATTCGACCATAGTAAATTCCGGCTGGTGGCGCGGGCCGATTTCGCCGTCGCGGAATACCTTGCAGACCTGAAAAATGTCAGGCCAGCCTGCGCACAGCAAACGTTTCATCGCGAATTCGGGCGACGTATGCAGGTAGCCGGGGCGATCGGGACGAATCTGCAGGCTGACAGCGAGACTTTCGAGATGTGGGTCACTGGCGGCTGCAGTAGATAGCTGCGGCGTTTCGACTTCCAGGACATCATGTTCCTCGAAAAAGCTACGCGCGCTAGCCAACATTCGCGCGCGCATACGCGCAATCGGCAAAGGTGAATCAGGTTGCCATTCAACGGATGGCGCGGTTTCCTGGCTCATGGTGCCAAGGTATTAACCGTCGCGAGAATTTCGCCCATTTTCACAGTCATGCCAGCGTTGAGATCCGTGCGGAAATTACAGCTTGCACGTGGCAATAACAAAATAACAGTCGAACCCATGTTGAACCAGCCGAGCAGATCGCCTTTTCGGACCGAGGTATCTGCACCGTGCTGGCCCAAGTCGATTTCTTCGACGACCCCGGTTTTGCGCGGGCGAATTTCGCCGCTCCAGGGCGTGCTGATTGAGCCGACGTTCAGCGCGCCGACAAATACCACGACAAACGGCCCGATGTCGGAGTGAAAATGACAGATCAGACGTTCGTTGCGCGCAAACAAGTTTGGTACTTGCGCTGCCGTCGCGCTGTTCACACTGAATAAATCGCCCGGAACATAGCGGGCGGCGCGCAAATGTCCGTCGAGCGGCGCATGCACGCGGTGATAGTTGTAAGGCGCAAGGTAAATAGTCGCAAAGCGGCCACCGTCGTAATCCGCTGCATCGGCGACATCCGTGGCCAGCAGGTCGCGCAAACTGTAGTAGCGCCCTTTAGCTTGTAGCAAGCGGCCACTGGTAATTTCGCCGGCCTCGCTGATGGTGCCGTCTACCGGTGAGATCAATGCGTTAGCGCCATCAGCTATCGGTCGCGCGCCGGCTTCGAGTTCGCGGATGAAGAAGTCATTGAAACTTGCAAATCCGTCGGGGACGCGAACATCGAGTTCACTAAGGTCCACTCTAAATAGTCGTACGAAGCCCCGAATCAGCGAGTTCTTGATCGTCACCTGGCGAATTCGGGTGAGCCGGTATACGAGTGCCGTCAAACCGTAACGCGGGAGTAGATACTGTAACCACAAAAATAGTTTAGCTCGCAACCCGTCCATTACCGCTCTCCCACTGATGCTGGATCCGCGAGCCTGTCGCGCAAGGTTACTTCCGCGACCACGGTTTGATTGGTGTTGTACGCAATTGTCAGCGTATCGGGATTGCCGGCAGAAACTGACAGGTGCGCTTGCATCAGCATCAGGTGCATACCGCCCGGCTGCAAATGCAGTGTCTTGCCTGCTTCGATACGCAGTTCTGTAACCGGACTCATCGAGGACTGCCCGTTCTCGATAAGCGTTTCATGCATTTCGGCACGAGCAAAAAGGCGACTCTTGAATGCGTGAATGGTTATGTCAGCATTGCTGTCGTTGTGTAACGTAAAATAAGCAACAGCGGGTGAATTTTCGGTGATCGGTGCATAGGCGAACGCGTCCACGATGCGCAGCTCCCCTGATTTATCCTGTGTACACGCGCCAAGGGCAGCCAAGCTGCAAAGTAGTAGTGGCAGGATTCGCATTACTGGCGCATCAACAACGGCAAATCATTAACCAGGTTATCAATGTTCTGTGGTGCGGAAAACAATGCATGAAATTCGGCTTGCGGATTAATCAGCAGCACAACTGCTGAGTGATTCACCGAGTAGTTATCGTCAATACCCGGCGCTTTCTCAAAATATACGCCGAAAGAACCAGCGAGTTTTCGCAATTCTGGCAGGCTGCCGGTTACGCCGCGGATCCCATCGCCGAAGCGCTTTGTATAGCTGGCGAGAACGGCCGGGGAATCTCGGTCGGGATCGACACTGACCAAAATTATGTCTGGCAACGCGCTCCCTTGTGTCTCGAGGCGTTGACGTGCAATCGCGAGCTGCTGCAAAGTCGCCGGGCAAATATCCGGGCAATGCGTGAAGCCGAAAAAAAGCAGGTGCCAGTTGCCCAGTAAAGCAGGCTTGCGAAACGGCGATCCTTGCTCATCGAGCAATTCGAAATCGACTAGAGGCCGGCTCTCGGGCAGTAGCGTTGCCTGGCTCAGAGGTTTCGGCTGCACCGCCTGCGAAAAAAACCAGGCGGCGCCTGCCAGGCCAAGCAAGACCAGGAATCCTGCGAGCAAGTGGCGTGCGGATGTCATGTTATTCCGGTAGTTTTCTGCCAATCGGGGTGGCTGATTCTAAAGGATATACGGGCATACTGCAGCGCAATCCTTACGATCTGTTGAGCGCAATCTGCAAGCGGCCAATGCGCATGGTAAATTGCCCGATTAGCGGCAGCCAAAGCCAATGCAGCACTCACTCATGTCCAGCAAGCAAGTTCGAAGCGGTACACCAGCCCAAACTGTCGCAATGGCGATAGAGCAGATCGCCGGACAATTTTCTGCCGCCGGGTTGACCTACGGCCATGGTACTGACAATCCGTCTGACGAGGCGGCATGGCTGGTCTTCGCCGGGCTCAATCTTGATTTTGCCGATGCTCTGCAGCACTACGACCGCGAGCTCAGCAGCAATGAATCGAAACAAATTGAAGAATTGGCGGAACGCCGGATTAGTACGCGGAAACCGTTGGCTTATCTTCTGGGCAGTGCATGGTTCGCCGGGCGCGAATATTTTGTTGACGAGCGCGTACTCGTGCCGCGCTCGCCGTTGGCCGAACTGATCGACTCACGCTTTGAACCGTGGCTCGATGCGCACATCCTGCAACGTGCGCTGGACCTCGGCACCGGCAGCGGCTGCATTGCGATTGCTTTGGCGCACGAGTTTCCAGACGCTCGGGTCGATGCGGTCGATATTTCCCCAGATGCACTCGAGGTAGCTGCGATCAATATTGAGCGGCACGGGCTTCAGGATCGCGTGCGGCTGGTGAAGTCGTCTTTCTTTGACGAACTGGATGGTCGCTACGAGCTGATTGTCAGTAATCCGCCTTACGTTGATGCCGAGGACATGCATTCCCTGGCGCCCGAGTTCGCTCACGAGCCGGAACTTGGCTTGAGTGCTGGCGCTGACGGTCTGGATTCGGTGATTGTGATACTGCATGATGCCTGCCGCTTCCTGGCCGAGGGCGGGGTGCTGGTTGTCGAGGTGGGCAACAGCCAGGAGGCACTCGATCGGCGCTTTCCTGAAGTACCGTTCGTATGGCTCGAATTTGCTTTCGGTGGGCAAGGCGTCTTCCTGTTGAGCCAACAGGAGCTGATCTTGCATGCCGAATTATTCAGAATGGCCGCCGAGGAAGTGTAGCGATGCCCGGAAATACTTTTGGTCGAATGTTTACCGTGACAACGTTTGGTGAAAGTCACGGCCCTGCGCTGGGTTGCGTCGTTGACGGCTGCCCGCCTGGAATGGCGCTTAGTGAGGAGGATATCCAGGGCGATCTGGAGCGACGCCGGCCGGGAAAATCCCGGCACACGACACAGCGCCGCGAAGCCGACAAGGTAAAGATTCTCTCCGGCGTTTTCGAAGGCGTCACCACCGGCACGCCAATTGGTTTGCTTATCGAGAACACAGACCAGCGCTCGCACGACTACGGTGATATCAAGGACAAGTTCCGGCCGGGTCATGCCGACTACACGTATCAGCAGAAGTACGGCATTCGTGATTATCGCGGCGGCGGTCGTTCCTCAGCCCGAGAAACCACGATGCGGGTAGCCGCCGGTGCGATTGCACGCAAGTATCTGCATGAACGCTTGGGCGTTCGGATTCGCGGCTATTTGTCGCAGCTGGGCCCCATCCAGCTGGCCGCCACGGACCTTGATGCGGTCGATACAAATCCATTTTTCTGCGCGGATGTCGACAAGATCGCGGAACTTGAGGCCTATATGGACGAACTACGCGAAGCGGGTGACTCCATCGGCGCCAAGATCAGCGTGTTGGCCGAAGCGGTCCCGGTTGGCCTCGGCGAGCCCGTTTTCGACAAGCTGGAAGCCGATCTGGCGCACGGACTGATGAGTATCAACGCGGTAAAAGGCGTGGAATTGGGCGCCGGCTTCGCTGCCGTCAGCCAGAAAGGCAGTCAGCATCGCGATGAAATGGGGCCGGACGGGTTCAAAAAGAATGACGCGGGCGGTACGCTTGGCGGCATATCGTCCGGACAGGACATTCTTGCCAGCATAGCGCTGAAGCCAACCTCCAGTATTTCAGTTGCAGGTCAAACCGTTAACAAGCAGGGGCAGGCCGCCGAGATTGTCACTAAAGGGCGCCATGATCCTTGCGTTGGGCTGCGCGCGACGCCTATTGCAGAAGCAATGGTAGCGCTGGTTCTGATGGATCACTACTTGCGTCACCGTGCACAAAATGCCGACGTCGTTGCCGCTACCCCGATTATCCCGGCTAAGGCTCGCTGAGTACTGGCAAGCATCAATTTCTCACTTGCTCCGCATATAAAGGAATAGAAACACCCATGTCAGAGGCATTCGATATCGCAGTAGTTGGTGCAACCGGCGTAGTTGGCGAAGCCATGCTGCAGATATTGTCGCAGCGCAAGTTTGCGGCCCGCAAAATTCATGCGCTGGCCAGCGCCCGCTCGGTTGGCAAAGAGGTTTCGTTCGGCAATCGCACGCTCAAGGTAGGGGATCTCGCCGAGTTCGATTTTTCCACAGTCCGGATTGCGCTGTTTTCAGCCGGTGGAGCGGTGTCAGCTGAATTCGCGCCCAAGGCGGCTGCGGCAGGCTGCATCGTGGTGGACAACACGTCGCATTTTCGCCGTGATGCCGATATTCCTCTGGTCGTGCCGGAGGTCAACGAGGCGCGGATTGCGGATTACAAGAACCGCGGCATTATTGCCAACCCGAATTGCTCGACCATCCAGATGCTGGTGGCCCTGAAGCCGATCCATGACGCGGCGCGCATCAAACGGATCAACGTGGCGACCTACCAGGCAGTGTCAGGAGCTGGGCGTAGCGGCGTTGAGGAGCTGGCGCGGCAAACCGCGATGATGCTGAATGGTCGCCCGCTGGAAATAAAAGGCAAAGCCAAGCAGATCGCATTCAACGCGATACCGCACATCGATGAGTTTCAGGACAACGGCTACACCCGCGAAGAGATGAAGATGGTCTGGGAAACGCAAAAAATTCTTGAAGACGATAGCATCGTCGTCAACCCGACCGCAGTTCGGATCCCCGTTTTTTATGGCCATTCCGAAGCGATCCACTTCGAGACCGAAAAAAAGATATCGGCAGCGAAAGTATGTGAACTACTGCACAAGGCGCCTGGTGTTGAGCTGCTCAATGGGCGTGAATTGGGTGCATATCCGACTGCCGTCACAGAAAGTTCGGGCCATGATCCGGTATACGTAGGTCGGGTTCGGGAAGACATCAGTCACCCGCGCGGAATCAACCTCTGGGTGGTGGCAGACAACATTCGTAAGGGCGCGGCTCTAAATAGTGTCCAAATAGCTGAAATATTGGCGAAAAAGTATTTATAAGCTATAGTTCACCAGCAAATTGGGGTGGGCAGCCGTAAATCTAAAAACGAGGCTCCCGAACATGCAATTCGGGCAAATTTCAGGGAGCCGGAGAAATTAATTATGTCACGACGACTTAATCGTTCATGGATCTTGCTTGTGTGTCTTTTCGCAAGCGAGGTCTGGGCCCTTGGCCTGGGTGACATACGATTAAATTCAGCGCTTAACGAACCATTGCGGGCAGAGATTGATCTGTTATCGGCTACGCCGGACGAATTGGCGAATCTGAAAATCAACCTGGCCTCGGCAGAAACATTCGAACGCTACGGCATCGATCGGCCGCTGTATCTGACTCGCATAGTATTCCGCGTGCAAGGCAATGTTATTCGGGTTACCTCAACCGAACCGATGACCGAGCCATTCGTCACGGTGCTGGTTGAAGCGGTCTGGTCCAGTGGACGTTTGCTACGTGAGTACACGGTCCTGCTGGATCCGCCGACGTTTGCACCGCCGCCGACGCGTTCGAGTACTGAATCGGTCGCAGCACCCCGGCAAACGACGCAATCCGATCGCGGCCAGATAGAACGCCCTTCATCAGCACGTCCGGCACCGAGTTCGAGCCGACCCGCTGCACAACAAGGCAGCCCTGATTTCACAACGACATCGGGCGACGACTACCAGGTCCAGCGCGGTGACACGTTGTGGCGAATCGCCGAACGAGTGCGCCCGGACAATCGTCTGTCGATGAACCAGACCATGCTCGCTATCTATCAGGCGAATCCTGACGCCTTTGCCGGCAACATTAATTTGTTGCGGGCGAATGCACGCTTGCGAGTACCCAGCGCAGACGAGATCTTTTCGATCACTCGCGGTAACGCATTGAACGAAATCCGTCGTCAGAACCAAGCTTGGGGTAGCAACAGTCCTGCCGCACAACCGGCAACGACCCTCACCTTGGTGCCGCCCGACAATGATCAACCCGCTTACCAGAGTGGCGCACGCAGCAACGACTCCGGTGCCCTCGTTAGTAATTCGGCTGCACAACAACGGGTAAGAGATCTCGAAAATCAGATCGCCGAGCAGGAATCGCTGCTGGAAATTCGCGATAACGAATTGGCGCAATTGCGTTCTGAACTCACACGCATGCGCGAAGCGCGCGCTGCCGGTGGCACTGAAGGCGCGGCTGACGACCCGTCGCAAACTGTCGATGACAGGACGGTTGACGACGCAGGCAATGAGATTTTCGTCGATGACAGCTCGACTGACGATGCAGCAGCGGATGACGCAGCACAGGCCAGCGACGAACCGCCGGTAGCAGACACCACGGCCCCTGCGCCACGCGTAGTGTCGACACCGCGCCAGGAGCCGAGCCTGGTGGACACCATCATCGGTGCGCTCACGGGCATCTGGGGTTTGATTGGTGCAGCGCTTCTGATTGTTCTCGGCGTGCTTATCTGGTTTGCACGACGTGCCAGCGGCGGCAGCGATGATTCTGATTCAACCGGCGTCTGGGATGCACTGGATGCAGACGAAGTCGACAAGGAGTCACTCGCCTCAACAGAACGCTTGCGTGCAATGGCCCGTGACGATGAGTCAACAATCGTGGTGGTCGAGCAGGCGGGTGGCGACACGATTTCCGGCGAAGCCGGGATTGGCGACACCATCGAAACGCCCGGGATGGGCCCGGGTGATCTTTCGGCACCCGCTAATATCGGTCAGCCGGAAGCGGCAGCACCGGTATCACTGGAAGATACGTTCTCCAGTGAAACGGCGATCAATCTCGATCAATCCGATCCGGTTGCCGAGGCAGATTTCCACATGGCCTATGGCTTGTACGACCAAGCCGCCGATTTGATAAATGGCGCCCTGGCGATAGAGCCGAACCGCACTGATCTGATGGCGAAGTTGAGCGAGATCTACTTCGTCTGGGGTAACCGGGATGGCTTCGTCGACGCTGCAACCCGACTAAATAATGCGTTGGGCGATGGCGACCGTGGCGATTGGGACAAGATCGTCATCATGGGTCAGCAAATTGCCGGCGATCACGAACTCTTCTCCAAAGCCAGCGCAGCCGGTGCGACGCATGCGGTGGATCTTGATTTTGAATCAAGTGGCGACGACGCAGCACTGGATATTGATTTTGCCACAGCTGGCCCGGATGGCGCATTTAGCGACGTCATGGATCTTGGCGACGCCGACGACGCCGACTCTGATCTTGGCGGCGATGACGCGCTGGACTTCAGTTTTGACGACGAGGTCGACACTGGTGCATCGATCACCCAGGCAATGCCCGGCAAAGTTGACGACGATGCGACGGTCGAATCACCGACGATTCAGAACGAAGCGCTGGACGACACTACTAATGCGCGGACCCTTGAGCAACGCAACGATTCGCTGGACAGCACATCTGAATTGCCGTCGATGGCGGACATGGACGAGCTCGATGCCCGCCTGAGTGGACTGGAAGACGGCCAGTCCGGTGATGCAACGGCCGAGATCGACCTTGATGACCTGGGCTTGGATCTCGATGGTCTTGCCAACGATTTTGCCGATGACGATGACGACGACTCCAGCACTGCTGAGACCGGACGAAACGAAAAGCTCGAAGACTCTTTCGGCAGCACAACGGGTGTAGATGTTTCTGTCGAAAACAATCTCCTGGATGCAACCGGCCAGACCCAGGTTCTTCCCGATGATTTTGCGATCGAGACGTCAACCAATATTGCAGCGCAACTCGATGATGACGACGCAACCATGCTGGCACCGGGTCTCACTACTGCTGACGATCCGGATTTCGACTTTGCAAAAACCGAAGCGTTGCCAGCTGATTCATTCGGTGATGATTCGCTTGACGCAACGGCCGAATCACCCGGCCTCGCCGGCAGCACCGATATGGACCTGGATCTTGACGATCTGACCGCGGCACTTAAGTTGAGTGAAGCGGGCGACACCATTGAGCAATTCCGCGACGATGCCACGGTTGAGCAACCCCGCATCAGCGGCAATGACGACGATGACCTGGACTTTGATCTGGGTCTCGGCACCGACGACCCAACACAGCAGCTCAGTCCTGATGACGTCTCTGACGATCTCCAGGAAGCCCGCACGATGACCGAGGTTGGCACCAAGCTTGACCTCGCTCGTGCGTACGTTGATATGGGTGATCCCGGTGGCGCGCGCAACATTCTGGATGAGGTTCTGGAAGAGGGCGACGAGTCTCAACGCCAGCAGGCGCAGCAGTTGCTGGATTCCCTGCCAGGCTGATCGCTGACCTGATAACCCGGCGCCAGGTTTGCCCATTGGCATTCCTGGCGCTTTTTTCGTTTAGGGCGGCTGATACTGCGCCGATTTTTGCAGCGGATTGACTCATCGTGCGTATTGCTCTTGGTATTGAATATGACGGCACGGCTTACAACGGCTGGCAACGCCAGCTGACCGGGCTTGGTGTGCAGGAGCTGCTTGAAAAGGCGCTCCGACGTGTCGCCAATGAGCAAGTTGAATGTTTTTGCGCGGGCCGAACTGACACCGGCGTACACGCGAGTGCACAGGTCGTGCATTTTGACACGGCCGCAGAACGCTCCAGGCGTGGCTGGCTGCTGGGGCTGAACAGTAATTTGCCGGACGACGTAAACGTTACCTGGGTGCAGCCAGTAGCGGATGATTTCCACGCCCGCTACAGCGCGACCGCGCGACACTATCGCTACCTCATCTTGAATCGGCTGGTGCGCTCATCGTTGTTCCGCCATCGCGCGTGGTGGTTTTATCAGCCGATTGACGTTGCCCTGATGCAGCAGGCCGCCGATTGCCTGCTTGGAGAGCATGATTTTTCGGCGTTTCGGGCGGCAGGCTGCCAGGCGCGAACGGCCCGACGGAAGGTAAGCCGACTACAGGTAACGCGGTCTGCTGACTGGCTGGCCATCGATATTTCCGCGAACGCGTTTCTGCAGCACATGGTTAGGAATATCAGCGGTTTACTGGTGACCATCGGTGCTGGTGAGCGGTCGCCCGAATGGGCTGCTGAAGTACTGTCTGGCCGCGACCGCACACGTGCCGCGGTTGCCGCCCCGGCGCATGGACTGACCCTGGTCGGTGTCGATTATCCCGCGGCATTCGAGGTGCCCGCGATGACAACGTTGCAGCTGTTCCCGGGCTCGGGGTAAGCGGCTGAATCCTCGACTGGAATTCTCTCTTGCGCGCTAATTCGTTTATGATGCGAAACCATGAGCTGGTTTGAAAAATTAATGCCGTCCCGGATCAGTACCGAGAAGCGTACGCGCTCGGTGCCTCAGGGTGTCTGGATAAAATGTCCGAAATGCGATGCGCAGTTGTATCGCACGGAGCTCGAACGCAATCTGAAAGTGTGTCCGAAGTGCGAATACCACATGCGTATTGGCGCTCGGGCCCGGCTGGAATATTTTCTCGACCCGGATTCGCAAAACGAAATCGGTGGCAATCTCGAGCCGCTGGATCCATTAAAGTTTCGTGACAGTAAGAAATACCGTGATCGCCTCAACCAGGCGCAGAAAAAAACCGGCGAGAAAGACGCGCTGATTGCTGCCAGCGGTACGCTCTTCGGACAGCCGGTAGTCGCCTGTGCATTCGAGTTTGCTTTCATGGGCGGCTCGATGGGTTCCGTCGTTGGCGAACGTTTCGCGCGGGCGGCCAAAGTCGCTGCCGAGAGTAATGCACCACTGGTTTGCTTTTCTGCCAGCGGCGGTGCGCGTATGCAGGAGGCGTTGTTCTCGCTGTTTCAGATGGCCAAGACCGCCGCCGCTATATCCACACTGGGCGAAAAGGGCGTGCCATTTATCTCGGTACTGACTGACCCGACCACGGGCGGAGTATCGGCGAGCCTGGCCATGCTTGGTGATGTCAATATTGCGGAGCCCAAGGCACTGATCGGCTTCGCTGGAGCGCGGGTGATAGAACAAACCGTGCGCCAGAAACTCCCGGAAGGCTTTCAGCGCAGCGAGTTTCTTCTCGATCACGGTGCAATCGACATGATTGTTGATCGTCGCCAGATGCGCGAACAGATCGCCGATTTGCTGGCCAAATTTCAGCAGCGGCCGAACCCGGCCAACTGACCCGCTTCATCGCGGCCATAGTCGTGTGGCAATGCAGGCCATCCTGAAAGTCCAACATGATCGCGACACTCGCCCCCGACTCTGACGAACTGGCTGACTGGCTGCGCTGGCTGGAAACGCTGTCGCCGCGCGAGATAGATCTCGGCCTGGAGCGGGTACAGGCTGTGCTCGAACGACTTGCCCTGCCGCGACCGCGGCGAATCATTCATGTCGCAGGTACCAACGGCAAGGGTTCTACAGTCGGCTTTCTGGAAGCGCTGTACCGAAGCCGCGGCGAAACGGTGGCGAGTTATACATCGCCGCACGTGCAGACATACAACGAACGTATGCGGGTCGGTGGTAAACCCATGAGTGACCGCGAGATCGTGGCCAGCTTGCGCGCGGTCGAGGCCGTTCGCGACGGTATACCGCTTACGTATTTCGAGTTTGGTACGCTCGCTGCGCTGGTTGCTTTTGCGGCCTGTTCCGCAGATGTACTTATCCTGGAAATTGGTCTTGGGGGGCGCCTGGATGCTGTCAACGCGCTGGATCCGGATGGCGCCGTAATCACCAATATTGCACTGGATCACTGCGACTGGTTGGGTCCTGATATCGAATCAATCGCGCGTGAGAAAGCCGGCGTGATGCGCAGCGGAATTCCGCTCGTGTACGCATCAACAGCGGTGCCCGCAGCCATCCTGGAGGTTGCCGAATCGCTGGGCAGCGATTTGCGGCTGGCGGGCCGCGATTTCGTTGTAGACCGAGAGGCTGATCGCTGGGAGTTCACGGCCGGTACCGTCCACCTGGCAGGCTTGCAGCCGCTCCCGATGCGCGGTTCATTCCAGTTCGATAATGCGGCGGCCGCACTTGCCATGTACTGCGCACTTGAGTCCGACCCGGGCCTCAACGCCGCATGGGTCAATTCAGCGTTTTCGGGCGTCAGCGTTTTGGGGCGTCTGCAACGCATCGATGACGAACGCCGCTGGCTACTTGATGTTGCCCATAACCCGCATGCCGCTGCGGTGCTGGCTGAAACGCTGCGCCAGGACTTCGCTCGCGTGCGTCTCATCATGGTTGCAGGAATCCTCGCTGACAAGGACGTTAGTGGCATCCTGCAGCCATTGCTGCCACTGGTTAGCCGTTGGATTGCCGTGCCGGCTGCCAGTCCACGGGCGCTTCCGGCTCACATGCTTGCGGCACAGATTGCAAATCTCGGCGACAAACCCTGTCGCATTGCGGATTCCGTAGTGGATGGCCTGGCACAAGCGATAGCGATCAGCTCGGAGGCGGACCTGATAGTGGTTACCGGATCGTTCTTCACCGTGGGGCCGGCTTTGGACATTCTGGCGCCGGTCACGAAGTGCTAGGCGCGTCGTCTGATTGGCCTTTTGCGAAGAGCAAAGCAGCAACGTAGTGCATGTGTACCCATTGCGCTGTGGTCGGAAGTAACCGCGCGTGTGCGCCGTAGTTGGCCGCCGGCAACCAACGCCTGGCCTCTGCACTGCGGCATGCTGTTTGAATTTATACTTTGCCGCACTACGCTATACTCGCGGCCTTGGCGCATTGGGCTTTATCGAGACCTATGGATCGAGCACTTAAAGAACGAATAGTCGGCGCGATTGTGCTGGTGGTATTCATCGTATTGGTAGTACCGGTATTTCTGGATGGTCCGGTAAGCGACGCTACGGTGGTCACCGAAGCCGTCAGCTTACCCGGTCAAAACGGCCAGGAGAGCAAACGCCAAACCATCGTGCTTGAACGCGACAGGAGTGAGCCAGTGCCCGTGCCGGCGCAGGCCGAAAGCCGTCGTGAGTCTGCACCCGTGGTAGCGCCGCCGCCTGAGCCAAAGCAGGACGAGGCTATCGTCGCCGCGCCACCGCCAACTGCCGTCGTTCTGGAGGAAACACCGACCACGGACCCGGAGCCCGAGCCAGAGGCGCAGATAGCCTCAACCGCGGTGCAGTCCACAACCGGTATGTGGGCGGTGCAGCTTGGAAGTTATTCCAATAAGACCAACGCTGAGCGCCTGGCGGCCGGTTTGCGCAGCAAGGGCTACGCGGCGTTTATCAGTCAGTTCAGCACCGCAAATGGCCAACTACATCGCGTTCGAATCGGCCCGCAAAAAGACCGCGCCAGCGCGGAAGCCGTTGCCAAACGTCTCGCCGCAGAGGGTGAGAAGGGCCAGGTCGTACCGCATCCCTGAAGCAGGCCAAATCGGTGGTCGCCAGTGGGAATCCATCTGCTAGAATCGTCGCCAGTTTGCTCTTGACCGTGCCGAGAATCGCCCGAAGTGCTCTGATCTGATGCCTATTGCCGATATCGTTATTGCCGTCGCGGTTGTTGTTTCCATCATCGTTGGCCTTGCCCGTGGATTCGTAAAGGAAGCCGTTTCAGTGGCGTCGCTGCTGCTCGCAATCTGGGCGGCATTCAATATTGGCCCGCATGCGGCGTCTATCAGTGCAGAATGGTTCAGCTCGTCGGCAATGCAGCTGTGGTTTGGTCGCGGCCTGGTATTCCTGACCGTGCTGGCAGTGGGCGGACTAGTGGGCTGGGGCATAGCGAAACTGGTGCGCCTGTCGGTTCTGAGCGGAATGGATCGCATGCTGGGTATGGGATTCGGTTTTTGTCGAGGCGTCGTCCTGATTGGCGTCTTTGTGATTGGCGGGCAGTACCTCAGCTTCGACCAGGACAACTGGTGGCGAGATTCACGCCTTATACCTTACGCCAGCCAGGTTGCCGATTGGCTGCGAGTGATGGCGCCAAAAGGTATGGAAATGCTGCAACCGCCGGAGAATCCGGTGAACTTGCCTGTCGATGTGTCACGAATATTGAATGAAGAGGCCTGAGTAGCCGGTATGTGCGGAATAGTTGGAATGGTCGCACAGCGGCCGGTAAATCAAAGTATTTACGATGCGCTGACCGTATTGCAGCATCGCGGGCAGGATGCAGCCGGAATTGCGACCAGCGGGCCTGATGGCCTGCGGGTGCGCAAGAGCAACGGGCTCGTGCGCGATGTATTTCACCAGCGACATATGCTTAATCTGACTGGCAACATGGGTATGGGTCATGTTCGCTATCCGACGGCAGGTGGCTCGCAAACTGCTGAAGCGCAGCCGTTCTACGTCAATTCTCCCTACGGCATCTGCCTTGCGCATAACGGCAATCTGACCAACTACGAAGAATTGGCGGACTTGCTGAGCCGCGAGGACCGGCGGCATCTCAATACCGGTTCCGACTCGGAAGTGCTGCTCAATGTATTTGCGCATGAGTTACAAAGCTGCACCGAAGGGCGAGCACAACCTGCGCAAATTTTTGATGCGGTAGAGGCCGTCCACAGGCGTTGCTCCGGCGGGTACGCCGTAGTCGCAATGATCATCGGACATGGCATCGTGGCGTTTCGCGATCCGCATGGGATTCGACCGCTGGTCATCGGCAAGCGCGAAACCGAACGGGGCGTTGAGTATATGGTCGCGTCGGAAAGCGTTGCGTTCGATATTCTGTCATTCGAGCGCGTGCGCGATGTGCGACCCGGCGAAGCCATCTACATTGAACAAAGCGGCGTACTACACAGCCGCGACTACTCAGGTGAAACGCATCACACGCCGTGTATTTTTGAATTCGTGTACTTCGCTCGGCCGGATTCAATTATCGACGAGTTATCTGTCTACAAAGCACGCTTGCGAATGGGTGAGCAACTGGCCGGTCAAATTGTCCGCGAGTGGCCGGACCACGACATTGATGTCGTAATTCCTATTCCGGATACCAGCCGCACGGCGGCCGTCCAGGTTGCGCATCACCTTGGCGCGAAATATCGCGAAGGCTTTATCAAGAATCGCTATGTTGGTCGTACGTTCATCATGCCCGGTCAGGCCGAGCGTGCTCAGTCCGTGCGCCGCAAACTGAATGCTATCGACCTCGAGTTTCGTGGCAAGAACGTGCTGCTGGTTGATGACTCTATTGTTCGCGGTACCACCTCGCGGCAAATTATCCGTATGGCGCGAGACGCAGGGGCACGAAAAGTCTATTTTGCTTCGGCGGCGCCACCGGTACGGTTTCCGAACGTCTACGGCATCGACATGCCGGCCGCCAGTGAGCTGATAGCTAACGGCCGTACTGTTAATGAAATCTGCGAACTGATCGGCGCGGATCGCCTGATCTATCAGGATCTGCATGGCCTGATCCGCTCCGTGCGGCACGACAACTCGGCAATAACCGAATTCGACGCATCCTGTTTCTCGGGTGAATACGTGACGGGCGACGTCAGCGCAGAGTACCTGCGGGCGCTGGAACAACGACGCAGTGACAAGGCGAAATCGAAATCGTCTCGTACGCTAGCCGTCAGCAGCAGTGATGATGGGCAGGCGGATTCAGTTGACGCCGGACCCGCCAATTCACCTACCGCAGTAGGTATGTAAGAGCGCCTGCGCAAACGCGCGAGCGGCCCTGGCAAACACTCGCAATGAATCCGGAAGCAGTTTCAAACGGTTGCGTCATGCCGCGGCAACGCTTCGTATCGAGTCAGAATCGTGGATAATCGGCAGGCATGAGTATCCGGGTCATGATCATTGATGGTCACGCAGCGTTCCGAACATTGCTGATGCATCATGTCAGCACGCATTGGCCGCATGCGATCATTACAGAGTTCGATCCGATAGCAAACGGCCATTTACCCGATACCTTTTCCGGTGCGGGCAACGATCTGGTACTGCTCGGTGACTCGCTCGGCGACCGGGATGGGCTTGAGTTGTTGCGACAGTTCGGTAAGAGCAGCGCGTTTCCACCCCGAGTTTATTTTGCGAATGACGTCAAGGGCGTGCGGGCGCTGGCACTGCAGGCTGGCGCGAGCCGGGTTATGGACCGAAATAAGGTTCGACACGACTCATTGATTGTAGTGATGAGTGACCTGTTGCGTTCGCAGCAAGGCGTCGCGTCGACTTCGTCACTGTTCATTGGTGATCTGCGCACCGGTATCAGCCCGTTAATAAAAGGCTATCAGTTACAACGTCGACTCTCGGCCAGCGAGCATTCCGGGGTTTATCTGGCGAAAAAAGACAATTCACAAGACCAGGTTGTGCTGAAGGTCCTCCGGCACGACCCGGAGCGGGAAGATGGGCTCGGCGCATTTGATCGGTTCCTGCAGGAATATGAGCTGATTGCCGACATGCAGCATCCCAATATCGTGCGAATTTTCGATCTCGGGGTGAGTGACGACCACGCGCATATCGCGATGGAGTACCTTGCGGGCGGCGATCTCAAGGCGCGCATGGCGAAAGGCATGTCCGTTGAGTTGTCGGTTGATTATGCGCGGCAGATTGCCAGTGCGCTCGCGCAGATTCACGAGATTGGGATTCTGCATCGCGACCTGAAACCCGGCAACATTATGTTGCGCGCAGACAAAAGCCTTGCCTTGATTGATTTCGGCCTCGCCAAGCACATGCGCCTGCAGCAGGAAATTACCGACAGCGGCGAAATTTTTGGAACGCCGTATTACATGAGCCCCGAACAGGGTCGCGGTAATGAAGTGGACCATCGTAGTGATATTTACAGCCTCGGCGTTATTTTCTACGAGATGTTGACGGGCACAAAGCCATACCGCGCAGCGAATGCGATGGGTATTATTTTCAAGCATTCGGAAGCGCCCATACCGTTGCTTCCGCCCCGACTAGCTAAATACCAGGCCGTACTTAACTTGTTAATGGCGAAGAAGCGGGACGATCGCTTGCAGTCAGCGACGGATTTCGAAAAATGGTTGTGAAAAGCGGCATTCCAACTGCCATTGAAGATTTCCTGCAGGTTGCCACGCCGGAAGCCTGGCTGGCCGCTGCGGCAAACCGACTTCCCGAATTGTTGCTGGACCATGCAAACTGCGAACTCAAAGCGGCATCAAGTGCTCTTGGAATAATCTATCGCTACCCGGAACGAGACAATCTTGTCTGGCGCATGTCACGCCTGGCGCGAGAGGAGTTGCGGCACTTTGAGCAAGTTCGGCAATTGATGAGGGCGCACGCGATTCCGTATGCGCGTTTATCGGCATCGCGTTATGCAAGCAGCCTGCACGAAGCCGTGCGCCGCAATGAGCCGCAGCGCCTGCTTGATACGCTAATCGTAGGGGCGCTCATCGAAGCTCGTTCTTGCGAACGGTTTGCGGCACTGGCGCCGAGACTGCCGGACGAGCTTGGCCGCTTTTATCGCGGTTTGCTGGCATCCGAGGCGAGGCATTTCGAACAATACCTCGGCTTTGCACGCGATGAGTGTGATGTCAGCGAGGCCGGGCTGGCTGCGCGCATCTCAGTGCTGCGCACGCTGGAAAATCGAATCGTCAGCGAGGCGGATCCGGTGTTTCGTTTTCACAGCGGAGTGCCTGCGGCAGCCTGACCAATCAGTCGGAATCGGAACGGGCCAACGCGCAAAGTGTTGGCCCATGTTCGTCCCAGCGAACCACGCTGCCATGATCAAACCAGTCACCCAGAACAATGCGCGTAGCCGTCTCGCCATCGAGCTCAATTTCATGTACTGCAGGTCGGTGAGTGTGGCCGTGCAACATCAGCGTCACGTCATGTACCCGAATTGCATCGCGTATGGCTTCCGGATTCACATCCATAAGCATGTCATCAATCGTGGCACCGCGTGCGGCGCTTTGGGCTCGCGCATTCGCGGCGTAGGCCAGGCGTTCGTCAAGTGGCTTGGCCAGCATCATGTTTTGCCAATCCGGGTCTCGGGTCATAGCGCGGACAGCCTGGTACTCGTGGTCGTCAGTGCACCAGGCGTCGCCATGGCTTAGCAGCACGCGAGTTCCGTGAACCTCGCAAACCATTGGGTCTGTTAGCAAGCTAATGCCGGTATCCTCGGCGAATTTCTGGCCGACCATGAAATCGCGATTCCCGTGCATGAAAAATACGGGCACGCCGTTGTCGCTGAGTTCGCGCAAATTGCGGCGCGTACTCGCGTAGTGTGGATTTGGATCATCGTCTCCCACCCACGACTCGAACAGGTCGCCAAGTATGTAAAGCGCATCCGCACTTCGGGCTTCCGATTTCAGGAAGCGCTCGAACTGCAATGCGATCTCAGGGCGTGATGCATCGAGATGCAGGTCGGAAATAAACAGCGTTGTCACTGAAACGACATCCTTGACCGGTTACGGTCTGGAGACTTTGCTGATGATTACAGGTGCTACCGGCACATCCTGGTCAAACGGCCCGGCCGGGCCGCTAGGCATCGCAACAATCTTGTCGACAACATCCATGCCTTCGATAACGTAACCAAAAACGGCATAGCCCCAGCGATTCGAGCGCGGATTCAGGCTCTTGTTGTCGGCCACATTAATGAAGAATTGTGCCATGGCAGAATGCGGCGCTTCCTCTCTGGCCATGGCTATCGTTCCTCGAAGGTTCGGCAAACCGTTGCCGGACTCATTAGGAATGCCGCCGTCATCTTCTCGTAACTTCATATCGCGATCGTAGCCGCCGCCCTGGATCATGAACTCGGGAATCACGCGATGAAAAATAGTCCCATCGTAGTAGCCATCGTCCACCAGCTTCAGAAAATGCGCTACCGTCAGCGGCGCTTTGCGCCCATCCAGTTCCAGCAGAATATTGCCTTCGGTTGTTTCAAGCAGCACTTGCGGATGTGCGGGCACTTCGTCGTCAGCGGCTGCAGGCAAAGCTATGGCAAGCAGTATTGCCAGTAGGCAGTTTTTCATGATGCGAGTTCCAGACTGATCTCAGGTCAGCGACGATACCAAAGCAACGCGATGGGCAGAAGCGAAGCTTGGTCCCATAGCGGGCTAGATTCATTGACCTCCCCGGGAGGCGGTCGTATCATCTGCCCCCCGTCGGGCCTGGCCAGCTGTGCAGAGCCCCACGGGTGCGGAAATTGGCGGGGCATAGCGCAGCCTGGTAGCGCATCTGCTTTGGGAGCAGAGGGTCGGGAGTTCGAATCTCTCTGCCCCGACCATTCGTCCGCAGGTATGCCGCAGGAACTCCGCGCCCGTAGCTCAACCGGATAGAGCATCGGCCTTCTAAGCCGAGGGTTGCAGGTTCAAGTCCTGCCGGGCGCACCAGAACAAATACAATGGTGGGCGTAGCTCAGTTGGTAGAGCCCCGGGTTGTGATCCCGGTCGTCGTGGGTTCGAGTCCCATCGTCCACCCCAATTCTCCCGCAACGACGAAAGTAAGGGAATGATCGGTGAGA